>JAYSQZ010000017.1:0-95715 GCA_043721315.1 Alphaproteobacteria bacterium | reverse complement strand
CGATGGACTCCCACTCACACCTCCCGTGAAAATCTCAACACGGGGCCAAATCGCAGCTTAACAGCCCAGCAGGAAGGTGGGGTTAGGACAGCGCTTACTCTTAAGTGTAGACATAGGTGCAGACATAGGAAAATCCGAAAGGAGCAACGCGAAACGCGTCACAAACCTATCGATCAAACAAATCTACCGCCACACGGGGTCGGCTATGCGTTTACGGATCAGGCGATTGTGGTTTTGGCTAACTTGAAGGGCAGCAGGTCGGTTAGGTCGGCATCTGTTGCGCGTTTCGGCAATTCGGTGAGGACGTGGTGCAAATAGGCCAAGGGCTCGACGCGCGAGGCGAGGCAGGGGGGCTGTCAACGGCGCTTGCCCTGGCTACGCCTACGGTATCGCTTAACCGCCAGGATTTTCAGCCTCTTAGCTTCCGAAAACGCAAGGCCGCCCTACTTCGACTTCCATTTATCGAAAGTCGCAGGGCTGATCCCGTGCCGACGATAAACTTCTGCTGTCACAAGCCCGGATTCCTGCTCCTTCAAAACCCCGATAATTTGTTCTTCGCTGAACCGTTTGCGTTTCATCGTCGTGCGACTCCTGCCGTCGGGCTCTACATCAAAATTCGGGGAGCAAGTCACCTTCAATCCAAGGGAGATTTGTCAGTATGCTGGCCCGTCTACATCAGGATCTATGGAATCGCAAGATAAGGTTCAGCCGGTGGACATCCCAGGGGGGCATGCCTACCCCACAGAGCCGAGCCGCGTCACATAGTGACATCAATTCCGGTGTTCCGAATTCCTCTGGGCTGCACGCTAGAGCAAGAGCGGCAAACAGAGTCGAGTGCTCCTGCAGCTCTGCCAGCTTTGATAATGCATTAAATGGAGCCGCAAATTCCAATACGGATCGCCACGCCTGAGCAGGAGGTTGCCGGATCAATTCGGGTAAACGGCAGCGAATCAAGTCTAGTAGACTCTTGCATCGCTCCCGAAAATGCTCGTTAGAATCCGTTCTGGGATACACACCACCGAGCATCGGTGCAGCCTGGAAAAGATAAAATAACGGTGAAAGGGGGTGCCCTTGTGACTGTAACTCCCTACGATCAAAGATAAATGATAGATCGCTAGCAGTTACTGCGCTCGGGATGCCCTTTATATATAGTCGAGCCGCCTCAATTCCAAGCACACGCTTCAGTTCAAATTCGAAGTCGGCTCGTGTGTCGGGAGAGTGCACGAGGCTTAAGCAGCGGTCACACACCGGCGAGAGGGAGCGGAGATCGTCAGGGCTTGCCATCCCATATGCACTCGGTCCTTTGCTCGCGGCGATATCCGCCTGTAGTTCACGTCCGGAGAGATCAAGGGGACGCCACAGAAACACCATCAAGCTAGGCCCTAGGGCGAAGAAGTCTCCTGCAATGAATGTCGATGAAACTGGCTCGGAATTGCGTTTATGGGTTGCCCGATCCCGATAGGTCACGAGCACGTCCGAAGGTGTGTATTGATGAGGTATAGCTCCCATAATGGTCGCATTTAAGCGATTTCTCAACCTTTCAAGAATGGGGGCGCATAACCTGAGTTCGGCTGTATCCGGTGTTAACACGATCATTCCGAATTCGCCAATATCTCCCTTGGAAGCATCCGAGCTCAAATCTGTCACCGTGATACCTCCATCCAAGCGGCAATATCCGCCCACCTTCCGCTCCTAAACACCGCAGCCAATTCGCCGATGAGATCGGCAGCATTCGACTGTGAGAGAAGCTCAAGTAAACGTGGTACATACTGTGTAGTGCCATCAAAGGGAACGGCTTCGTTAATCCTCCGACGGTCCAAAAGATGGAACATCAATTGAGTTGCGGGACTATTTCCAAAATCCGTGGCCGCCATATGGCCACCTCCATTTTTAATGGCTGTGTATGCCTCTCGTCGAAGTAGTGGTTCATAAGCAAGCTGAAATGGTCCACCGCTCACCATAACATCCGGTAGCCAGACGACTGCCAAGAACATTAGATGCAATCCTGGAATGAGCCTGCCCTGCTGGAGCGCATCAATTACCGATTCAGTATCTGACTCGATTCCAGTTTCTAGACCTGACTCCCGTTCGATGAAGCGCCCGGCTCGCAGGTCGAGCGCCCGGCGTCGACCATCACGGAGAAGCCAAAAGTAATCTGTATTGGAGGTCGTAAAGAAGTGTGCGCCAGCCTCATTAGCGCGACTGCGCGCAACTGACCAGTAGCGAGCCGACTCTGGTTCAAAGAGGACTGAGCAGACTGGTGTGCCGCCCGCCCGTAGGTGACGACAAATAAGGCGCGCAGCAAAATGACTGTCGAGTTGCACAAGCTGAACCGATCTCTCACACCAGAGCGATGAAAATAAATTTCCGTTAAGATTGATGAGTGCTTCGCTAAATCTATTCCAAGATACAGAGCCGGATTTGTCAACGGCTAATCTAAAGGTAGTTGCTATGGGATCGGTACTGGTCATCCAAGTGTTTGGTATTTTGAATCGTGCCTCTCCATCTAAAGCAGCCACAGAATGCTGCCGCTTGCTTCTTGGAATCTCCAAAATCAATTCAGAATTTCCGCAGGTTTCCAGCCACGCCGGTCCACTCCGGTCCCTTTGGGTGAGGGAAACGCCGGTTTCAGCGTACCAGAAAATGTGTGTCGCTCCAGCGTACCTGGCAAGTGCAGTTGCGAGGACCAAATTATCTAATGTATGTCCGTCCAGAAGAACGCGCGGATGCGGCCCAGAGTGTATTAAAGGTAGGGTTTGCAAAGAGGATATGCAGGATGATGCGTTGACCTCTCCAAGGCCGTCTACGAGTTCTTCGCACAAAAGTTCGAAGGATGGGTTCTCCATTCTATGCCGAGATGCGAACCATTCTACGAGTGGCTGGAAGACAGAAATGACAGTATGGCTGCTCGCACGCCTGGTGAGATCAAAGAAACTGCGGTTAACGGCCGCAAGGGCTCTTTCAATCGCGTCACGCTCGTTCATAAGGAGGCGTCCGGCCGACGCAGCCGGTCCAAAAGAGCCCCCAACCGAGTGGGCGACAAAGGCACGGTGATGCGAGCTCTGCTAGAATCATATGGCATGAATTTTCTGCCTGAGCGTGCCTTAATGCGGAGTTTCTCAAGGATCAAATCGCCGGCATCGGCCTCACCAGCACTCGGCACAGAAACCCATAGAAAGAACCCCGCATCGGATTGAGATTTTGCGCCGAAAAATGGATTACTTGTAACGGTGGACAAAGCCCGTTCAAATGCAGATTGAATGTCGCAATTCTGCGCCTTGACCCACAACGCTGCAGAGGGATGTTCAAGGCAAGCTCTCAGTACGCTTTCGGAAAGCACTGAAGGAGCTTCGAGCCAGGAATTTACACCAACACGGTTGAGGATCCCGCCAGGATCAATAACATGAGATATCCGAAGGCCGTTTAAGTTAAAGACTTTGCAGAAGCTGCCCACCACTACCGTCCTGTTCGCTCCAATTGGAGAATATGTGGGAAGGGATTGAGGATCGACGAAATCAAGGTAGGCTTCATCATTAAGGATGACAGCATCGTGGTACTCCGCAGCATCCGCAATCGCTGCCAAAGTCGGCGCACCGAGCACCGATCCGGTGGGGTTATGGGGGGAATTCAAAAGGATGACTCGCATCGGCTTCTCGAGCGCATCGTAAAGTTCTTGCTGATCGATCCCCCATCGATTGCCCGCCCAGTGCCAAGGAACCATGTCAATTTGGCTGGTAAGCTCGATGAACCCGGTGAGTAATGGTGCGTAAATTGGTGCGCCGATCACCAAGAGTCGCTCTCCACGTGACATCAAGTGGCCAGCTATGGAACGAATAGTTGAGCGAATGCCATTAGTTATCCAAATATTAGAAGGATCAATCGGGCGCCCATAATGTTCAAGCATCCACTTCGCGATACTTACGCGCAAGGAAGGCATCCCGCCTGTTGCTTGGTAGTGGACGTCTTCTAGATATTGGGCAACTGCGAGCCCATTTTTCCAAAAGGGCGGCGGTGACGTATCCAACTCGGCGACATCGTGTAGGAGGATATCTCCCGCTTGTCGTCCCCAACTGGCACGAAATTGAGGCTTGATCATGTTAGACCTTTGCCCAAGACTCGGAGTAAGGATTCGGCCATAGCGATGATAGCCCCCCCTTGGCTCTATCCCGCAGGAGACACGCAGATAAGTCGGGGCGTCTCGTTGATTGAGCCGAGTCCCTTCGTAAGCCCTTGCAGACGTTCGCAGCCAGCCAAAGCCGGCGCGCAGGTCAGGAGTGAGTCCGGGGTCAGCGGTCGCAGTCAAGTTGCGCCATCGATGGATAATTCCGGCGCCAGCTTCGAGGGAATGGCGGGAGCGAATAAACACGAGGCTTCCGACGCCTTGGTGGAAGAGTGGTTCGGCACCACCGTGTGCATGGGCATCCAGCGTTTCGACTTGATAGTCGCCTCCGGCGGCACCGACCACGATCGAACGGAATAACCTGGCGTTACGGCTATGGAGAGCCATTCGTTCGTCGAGGCGTTTCAATACCGCCGTCTGGAGGTAGTGAAGGGCCCTCCCCTGTAACTGCTGTCCTGTATCTCGAGCGTAGTGCCGCGCCATCGTGAGGAGCTTGTGCGACCCGTAGACGATGCCGCACATAACATCATTAGTGATGTATTTCGTGCCGCTCTCGACGACCATAAATTGTGCTTGCGGTCGAGGTCTGTATTGCTACCACTTCGTTAACCACGATTGCACGGAATTATCGATGATGTATACCGGATGCACGAACTGCTCCATACAGATCAAAGCGTCAAGGGGACACTCTAGACTGGGCGCGTTTACCACTGTCTCAAGCAATACTACTTTCGGTGACCAGCGTTTGATGGCTGATGCGAGACGTCCTGGCCGCGAAAGATTGACTCGGCGCACCTGAATACCGCAGCCTTGCACGAAGCGATCAAGGTAACCCGCTGTCTCGAAGTAGTTGGACTGTCCGGTTAGGAGACAGTCGCCCGCCCGCAATTTAAGGCTGCCAATTGATACGGCGAGCGCCGACATACCGCTGTTGAGGAGAAGAGCATCTTGCGAGCCGTATCCCTTTGCAATTACGCGCTCTAGCTGCCGTCTCTCCCCATTTTCATATGTGTCCCAATAGGTGCCGAAGGATAGGCCCTTATCCACGGATGCCACGTTGCTCCAAAAGTCATCCATGGAGTCGTAACAATCTGCTACTGCATAGGTTTGGGCCCGCACCAGTGCAAGTTGTGTTAAACGCAGAGAAATTTGACGACTAAGCAGGCGCCATGAGGCTAAATCCCGTCTTTCTGACGATATTGGCATCTCTAGATCAGAAGCAACTCCCTCAAGGTATGCCCAGCTTTCGCCGTCCTGCATGTCTTGACTTGCGGAAGCTAGCCGCGCCGTCATTGGGAAGTGGTCGCGTTCTTCCGGGCTGCGATAGCGTCCCGGGTCTTCTGCTTGATCGACCAGAGCTCAGATGTCTGTGCTAGCGCTGCATATGTCGGTCCGAGATAGCGATCTAGCAAGCTAAAATGCATAACCGCACAGTCTATGCCCCTCTGCTCGGCTTCTTTGAGTAGCGCTAGGTCATAGTATCCGGCAATGCCGGAGGTAATACCGCTATTTTGGACAGTTGCGACCACCATATCAATCAACGTGAGGATAGATGGGTGGACGAAGGAGATTTCAGGGTCACCGCGGTTTATGCCCAAAGTTAAACTCGATAGATCGTTGAGCCCCATGAGTGCGAATTCAACACCTTGTTCGATACAGCTTGAGAGACGAAAAACGGCCGACGGTGTCTCTACCATCATTCCCAGTCGGTTTCTGAACCCTAGTGCTCCGAGAATTTGTCTGGCGAACGATACATCATGCTCAGAAATCACGTACGGTAACAGCAAGTGGAGGTTCGCATATCGTTGTGAAAGGCTCACGAGGTGTCTTGCCTCGATTTCGAATGTCTCAGGAAATCGTCTGGCGCGACGCATCCCTCGCAAGCCTAGAGCAGGATTTGATTCTCCGGGCAGAACATGATCGACCCCTCTAAGGACGTTAATCTCTTCCGTTTCCAGTTCAGTGAAACGATACCAAACTGGCTTGTCTGGTTGTGCAGAAGCCACTCTTGAGATATATTCTTCTACTAGGTCTTTCCACTGTGGCGCGGTTACGTAATACTCATGCTTTCGGCATATGTACTCACCACGAAGCAATCCGATCCCGTCGGTTTCGCTAAGGATGGTTCCGTCGGGTTCTTCGCCGCTGAGAGCCAACATCTTCTGCATTATTGTTCCCTTACTTGGGGCATTTTCAATGTGTCCCGGTGTGTGTAGAGCGCTTGGCCCTTACTTCCTGCCATCGGCAATTTCCTGAGCAGGGTCGGAAATGAGATATGCGTTAGCTTCTGCAAGCTTCTCTATAGCGGAGCAGTTAGCGATGGCTCTTCGAAAGGCTAGGTCCTTGGGCTCCGTCGATAGCTCAATTTCCCTCAACGCTTGGTGAGCCATCCGAGCGGCTTCTAAACGAGCGGCATCCCGCAATGCCGATTCGACCTCACGATCCGAGATCACGTGAATCCCGAGCTTGATCAGCAAACCACGCACGAAAGAGGTTGCCGCAGATCGAACGGTTGAAATCGCCGCTAGGATATCTCCCTGCGCCGCTTGAGCCTCTGCGTGAGCACATTTTTGGCGCCCTTGTATGACAAGTCTTTGATAACGCGATCGCATATATGATTTGAACGGGAGACGCGCTAAAAAGCGGCGATGGCTGTCAGAGTCGATGATTGGACATCCGCTTATCATTTGATCGATTAGATCGCCGGCAGCATCAGATATCGACCCGGTCCGGGATTTAGATTGTTGGGGAGCACCGCTCGCCTGAACGTCTCGTTCGCATATGGCACTGAGCAGCGAAGTAACAAACGTTAATGTAGTCATCGTCACTCGGTAATAATTATCCCCGACAACGAGAGTGTAAACAACGGTTTCTACACTCTGGCCCCAAAAACTGTTACCGCAATATTGTTCGGCCAGGAAATCAGAGGTCACAAAAAGTATCTCGATCGGTTTTGAATTATCTTCGGTCGCCTCCTTTCCTAATAGGAGTATGCAATCTTCCGGCCCTGGAGCTATCACTGCAATAAGATCAGTGTAGAGTTCTTTTGGGTCGAGAGGCCGATGGATAGAGACCGTATCGAGACTTCTGTGTGCGGCGTCAAGGGCGTCACACAAATCCTGAAATAGATCATCAGGATCTTCCAGGCCCACGGATAGGCGAACAAGATCTCTTGGTGTCGGTGGATAGTCCGCATCAACCGATGCTCGATGTTCAAGCATACTCTGAACGCCGCCGAATGATGTCCCCGGTCGCCATAAATGGACTTCCGTCATTAGTCGGAGAGCGACATCTTCGCCGCCAGTGAGGCGAAGAGATATCATATTGCCGAATTGTCCCGACATCTGGTCTCGAGCTATTAAGTGGCCTGGGTGCTCTGGCAAACCCGGGTAGCTCAGTTCAAGAATAGCCTGATGTTTGCTCGCCGCGAGCCGTTCAGCGATTTCAAGCGCCGAGCTACATGCCGCATGAACTCGATGATGCAGGGTGCGCATGCCGCGGCCAAGCAGCCACGCCTCCAAGGAGCCCGGAATTCCCCCATTCTTGTTCCGGACCATCCTAACCCGATCCCAGAAGGCGTCCGTTTTGGCTGTCACAAGCGCGCCAGCAATGATGTCGTCGTGGCCATTTAGAGCCTTTGTCGCCGAGTGCAAAACTATATCGGCTCCGCGCGACAGCGGTTTGGTCAGGATCGGGGTCGCAGCTGTATTGTCGACCAGCAACATTGAACCGTATAGGTGCGCCAGATGAGAGAATGCGTCGATGGATACAATGTCTAAGCCTGGCGTCGTGGGTGTTTCTAACCAGATCAATCGATGCCTCTTCCCTGCCAATGCCTTTTCGACCGCACTCAGGTCTCCAAAATCAGCAAAGTTGATCGAAACACCCCACGAGGTGACGAACTTAGTTAACCACTCCCAGATCCCAGCATAGAAGCGCTCAGGCACCAGAATTTGGTCTCCTGGGGTAAGGGCGAAAACGACAGCGGCGGCGGCAGCCATTCCAGAAGCGAACAGCATGGATTCCGCCCCGCCCTCTAGAGCGGCTAGAAGCTGCTCTACCGGAGGATAGTTCGGATTATCACTCCGGGCATAAACCCGGGATCCCATCTCTGCACCAAGCGGATTCCTAAGGAAGGTTGCTGCCATATGGATAGGTGGAACGGTCCCACCAGTTGCCGAGCACGAAGCCTGGCCCAGCTGGACAGCAAGCGACCTCATCGACAAGCTGTTGGTACTGCGCCGAGAAAATCCCGAAACTTGCAAGCGCTCAGTTTGTATAGCCTCTTCAGAGGCTTGCGTATCGGTTGGAGCAACGGGCCATTCGTTTACCCTCATGACCGATACGCCTCCGGTTGCTCGATGTGTGCAACGATTAGGTGATGGCTCAAGGGAACCCCGGGTAGGGCATCAATCCGGTCGATCATGACTGGGCGAGCGTGCTTCGGGATGTTGTTTAGCCATTCATCTAACGATCGGTGCTGGGCTGGGCAAGGCAGTGGGGTTCGATTAAGGCAATTATTGAAAAAATCATCGACCAGAACATGAAAGTTGCTACTGAGGCCTTCCTCAATGCAATTCTCGATGATAACCACGCGCTGCCTCGCAATGCGACATGATCCTGCAAGAAGTGCAATGGGATCAGCTTCGTGATGCAGTGCGGTGCTAAGAAGCACCGTATCAAAGGTGTCGTTCGGCTCAAGACTAAAGAGTAAGTCATGATCTACCCAGTTGACCTGATCCTGCTCATAGTTTGTGTAGCTCTGCGGAATTCCCGGGCGTTCGGTAACGGCCACGTCACAGCCGTACTCCCGCAGGACGCGCGCAATTCTACCGTCCCCCCCAAGAACGTCGAGTACGCGACCCCGCAAATACGGGAGCACCCATTTTGCAATATATGATGCTCGATGATAACGAAAGGTTGTATTCCATCGATCTCTTACACCCAGATCGTTCAGGTAATCGTAAAGTAATGGAAGTCCAATCACTCCCTTTTCCGAGAGAATCTTGTATACCTGTTCACTGATCTGTGAAGTCATTTGATGGGAATAACACAAATCCTCTGCAAGAACGACTCCAAAGCGATTTCTGAACAAGTCAAATGTGGTGACGTCCTCCGATGTATGCATCCTTGTCTCCAAAATTAATTTCCTTGTGTCCAGCTTGGGGAAACACAGAATTACTCACAATATTTCCATATCCTGGGAACGTGAGTCACTCGCCCATCAGCGCGAACAACTCGTCGCGCGTCATCTGCAGGGCATAGTTCTCTCCAACAACTCCCTCCTCGGAGAGTCGACGTGCAGCCATCCTTCGGGCGTCGTCCTCGATCTGGTCGATGTCGCCGTCCTTAGCAAATAGTTTGAGAAGTTCGCGGCCACGTCGGAGATGTGAGACTTCATCCGCATGTATGAAATCGAACATCCGGGCGAAACGTTCATCACCTCTACGGCGGGCTTCCTGGGCGAGTCTACGGAGGCGCGAGACTATGTTGAGCTCACCGAAAAGGTTTATTTGGGCGAAAGCTAGTTCGGGGGGCATAGGTGCCCTCACGTTAATTCCGATGACTGAGCAGGGGACAGAAAAAGGCTCAAGTCCTAATTCATTCAACCCGATGTGCCCGGCTTCGGCATGCCGTGCCTCATCCTCAATGAAACGCGCTAGAGTTGCAAGCACCTCAAACGAAGCGCCTTCGAGGTCGAACAAGACATTTGCGAATGTTTCAATTGCGTCGATCTCATCCCGTTGAACCCGAACAAGTTCCAGCCGGTCAGCTGCATACCGTTCATTGTCACTCCGCGGTTCCACCACACCCTCCCGGTACTCGCGAGTGTGGTGGAACAGTGAGAATCGACCATCCCTGGCACATGCCACGCCTCGCGTAAACATCGGAGATCGTTCCTGTAGCAAGGCGACTTTCTCGTCGCCAGCCAATAACGCGCGTACATGGGAACCGAACTTGGTCTCTGTATAAGCGGTATCAAGATACGCAATACAAGCCTGTTCGATCCATTGCGCAGCTTGCTCGAGTTCGGGCAGAAATCGGTTGAGAAGGCGGAATGTTGGTCGATCCAACACTGGATCGCCTCTATCTAAATACGATGCATATTCTTTCAGTAGGAACCCAAGAATCTCGCGATATCCGTCGAGCAATGATCCAGTACACGGAGCGTGCAGTAGTTCACGAGTCGTCTTCAAGGGCAAATCGGCAAGCCGTTCAAGATGACTTTCAGAAACGCGAAGCTCCAATAGTCGCTTCCGCAGCATATCTGCAATTTCGGAATGCAAGTATAGCTGATGAGCTATTTCTATTTTGGTCTCAAATTCGGCAATTGCGAGTATTGATCCCGATAGAACGAACATAAGTTGTCGATGAAATCCGCTAAGTTCTTGAAGACGCTCCACGCTTTCGGAGAGATTGGCAGTTCCGGAGAAATGGGAATTGATCGCAGGCAACCTTATTGGGAACTTATCTGGCGAAACCATAGACTGGCGGCCTTTGGTCGTGAGGGGCGCTTTACGGTCCATAAGATTTCTCGCTCCTAGAATTCCGAAGTCGTGGTAGATTGGCGTTATACCCTTTAAGAGAGATATCTTTCCATAAAATCCACTATATTTATTATTCTTGAAACTGATTTCGCATATAGATAGCATGTTGTCAATCGTTCTTATCGGAAATTGTGGAGGCTAGAATGTGGCGAACAGTGCTTTCGGAAACCTTCGCGCACGCATTGCACGACAGAAATATATCCCAGGCTGACATTCTGAAATTGAATCCACCACTTAATTTAGAGATATACTACGCATCTGGATCTCTTGTAAGTGGTTCTGGTAATCCTGGATCAGATTTGGACATATATGTTATAACTGACGCATCTTCGTTGGAAGAAAGAGTGCCGGATGGCCAGCCGATTAGAAATGGTCTGCCTGCGAGAGAGGTCAGATATTTTTTGAATGGAACTAAAGTGGATTTTGTCTTTTATCGTTCTTCCGATGTTAATAGGTTCATAAATGGAATAAATAATCTAAAATTCACGCCAGATAATCACAATTCTCATCCAAGTATATTAATACCACCTTATTTTGATGAATCTATAGCTCTTTTTCTAATCAGGCTGTGGAACAGTGTCGCCATTTACGGAGGAAATCATTTCGATCAATATTTGAGTAGGTTTAATTTTTCTAAATATAAGCGTTGGCGCGCTCGGAGTCTCTTGAGTCTAGCTCAATCGATTTACATCGACGCTGTGGGGATGCAACGTAAGGGAGACGCCCCAGGGGCGGTCGCGAGGTGTCATTCTTTGACGGTTCAGGGAACCTGGTCGTACCTATATTCGCGGGGAATATGCGTTGATCGTGAAAAATGGGTACCCTCCGCAGTGAGTAAGTTAGGAGAATCAGACAGAGTTGGTGAGATATTTCGAACGATAGTATTTGGGCCCCATTCTGGAGACGCGTCGGAGATGGTGTGCAATCAATTGCCATTAGCAGAGGAATTTTTGAAGCTTGTATCCGATTCCGAGATGTTGGCGCCACTAATAGATTAAATAATTTTTTTGCCGAGTTGTTCAATTTTTTGTACTTCAGTAATTCTTTACTCAGGCGGTCAGATATGATCAGAGAAACTGTGTCGACGAGTAGATTTTCGCCGGGAGATACTACCAATCTCGCTTGCGGCGATAGTCGGGATTGGATCAATCTCGATTTCAATTTACCTGCCCAGCTTGGCAGCGATTGCGACGGCGTTCTCCGCCTCGGAGTCGGAGGTACAACGAAGTTACTCGATTTTCTTCATAGGTTATGCGCTTGCTCAGCTTCTTTATGGGCCGTTATCGGACCGGTACGGTCGTAAACACGTACTGATCATCGGTCTCGGTATCTACGTATTAGGGTGCGTGATGTGTGCAACTGCACAATCCTTACCCTGGCTGATCGCTGGCCGCCTTATACAAGGCTTGGGTGTCTGTGTCGGCCCGACGGTAGGTCGTGCGATTTGTCGAGATCTCTATGAAGGAAAGGCTTTGGCCCGTGTCCTGTCGCTTCTCTCCGCGATAATTTCCGTATCACCCGCTGTCGCCCCGTTGGCTGGAGGCCTGTTAGCCAAAAACTTGGGCTGGCAGAGTATTTTCATCACGTTGGTCGCGGTTGGTTCGCTGCTATGCCTGATTGTACATTGGCTAGTTCCGGAAACCGCGCCAAGTCCTGGCGAAGTGGGTCGGCGGCGGAATTCTGTTTTTATGGACTATAAAAGCCTTGTAACGCGGCAGTACGTTGGCTTCACGATGGCAGGGGCGCTAGTATTGGCGGCGTGGTTTATATACGTGTCCAGTGCTTCCTTCCTCTACACGATCCATTTCGGCCTTGAAATTGACGAAGTCGGGGGGCTTTCGCTGTTTACAACCATAGGCTATTTTCTTGGCTCAATGAGCTCGATGCGACTGTCCAAACATATTTTGTTTCGAGGATTGCTTGGCATAGGCTTGTGTTGCTGTCTTACGGCTGGGATAGCGCTCATATTCGCGGGACGCCATCCCGAGCTATCTTCAATTCCCGTAATCGTAGGCTCAATGATGGTATTTTCATTCGGTATGGGTTTGACCAGTCCGAACTCCTCGGGTGGAGCAATGGCCAGTTTCCGAAGCGTCGCGGGTACAGCGTCCGGGGTCTACGGCTGTACTATGATGTTGCTATCCGCAATGGCGACATATCTTGCGAGCTTAATGGGATCGTTCTCAATTTTTAGCCTCGGGCTACTGATAACGTTCTGCGTAGTTCTCGGCATGCTCTCTTTTCTGATTATCCCTGGACGAAGGTCTGCATAGCCGGCCTTGAAATTTTCATTCGGCTGAAATTAGAGACTGGTATAAATTGACGTCCTCCAAATAGATTGGACTATTTTAAGTTGTTATTTTTCAGTTATAATCTGTTAACCGGGAGATGGAGAATCCAATGAAGTCATCGAAATTTTCTGAGACTCAAATCGCATTTGTTCTCAAGCAACCGGCAGACGGTACGGCCGTAGGAGACGTCTGCCGGAAGGCAGGGATTTCGGAAGCAACGTTCACAACTCTTGGAAGCAGTATGCTGGCATGATGCCCTCTGAGGTTAAGCGATTGCGTTAGCTCGAGCAGGAGAATGCCAAGCTTAAGCAGCTTGTTGCTGATCTGAGCCTGGACAAGGCTATGCTGCCGGATGTTCTTCAAAAAAAGGCTCTGAAGCCTGCGCACCGACGCCAGTTTATTGACGAGGTGAGGGGCGTCTGGAAGGTCACTGTCCGCAAGGCTTGCGATGCCTTGCAGATCGACCGATCCCTCTACACCTACAAGCCCAAGAGGGGTGAGCAGGCCGTCCTCAAACTTCGGATCAAAGAAATCTGCGAGACGCGGGTTCGTTATGGCTATCGGCGCGTTCATTTCATTTTGCGACGCGAGGGCTGGCCGGTCAATATGAAGCGAACCCGTAGGCTTTACTATGAGTTGGTTCTACAACTGAGAAACAAGACCCCGAAGAGACCGGTGAAAGCCAAGCTTCGGGAGGACGGAACGGAAGCCACCCATTCCGACCAGGTTTGGGCCATGGACTTCGTGCATGACCAGTTGGCCAACGGCCGTAAGCTGCGCATCCTGACTATTGTCGACACCCATTCGCGCTTCAGCTAACGGGGTGAAGATGTCGTGCAAACCCTCGAACGGGTCTGCGGCGAGGTTGGCTATCCCGAGATGATTAGAGTGGACAATGGCAGCGAGTTCATCTCGCTCGAGCTGTGGGCCAATCAGCGTGAAGTGCTCCTGGACTTCTCCCGACCCGGGGAGCCGACCGACAATGCGTATATCGAGTCGTTCAACGGCAAGTTTCGCGCCGAGTGCCTGAACCAGCACTGGTTCCTGACCCTTGACGACGCACGGGCAAAAATGGACCAATGGCGACGAGACTACAACGAGGTTCGGCCCCACAGCGCCGTCGGTAACAAACCACCGATGTCGCGTATGAATACCTCCTGCGCACCCGGTCCGCCGTGAGTCTTACCTCCGGGAAATTTCCCAGCTTGGTGGTCCAAAATCGGGGCTCACATCACTTTACCGCAGACTATATTTTCAGCCGGATGAAAATTCCGAGGCAGCTCAGTCTGCGGTTATCTCTGCGCCATCATCGAGCTAGTCGATCTCTATGAATGGACCGCCTTCGATACTAATCATTCCGCAGTTTTTGGCTGGCGGTATCAGCGGTGCCAGTAACTTGGGTGCTTTTGCTGGATCTTGCGATGAGCAAGCCGAATTAAGCTGCTCTTGGGTGATCTTGGCCGATGTTTCCGGGCTCGTCCCAAAGTCCGCACCGGATATGTTGGCCCCCAGGAGGTCAGCACCCGTAAAATCAGCAGAATGGAATTTTCCCTCCGTCAAACGTGCGCGGCGCATATCGGCGTTGACAAAGCGAGCCCACCGCAAGTCAGAACGATACAGATTCACCCCAGCCATTCTTGTATTAAAGAATTTGATACCGTAAAGATCATCGGTTTCTATAGCACGGAACTCATTTTCCAGGTTTAATTTTTGACGAAAGTCAATAGATCCAACGATTGGAAGCGGCTTCTCAGGTTCGTCATAGTGAGGATTGTTTATGTAGCTGAGATTGGCTCCCGACAACCCTGCCCCGCTAAAATCGGCGTCAATGACCTCCCACCGCCTCAGATCAGCGCGCATTAAATTGCTGCCTCTAAGATCAACTTGACGCACCCTAGCCCCTGCCATACGAACTGACCCAATCTCTGCGCCTAGTAATATCAAGCTATCTAGCGCCTGACCTTTTGCAGGAAAATATTCTAATGCCATTCGCAGAAGATTACCGCTTCCCTTATCTCTTGATTGATGCAAAACAAGTGAGTAATTGAAAGCAATTTCCTGCTCCTTTTGTTGAATTTCCTTCTCTTGAGACAGCGCATATTTTTCCTGATTATCAATTATCACGTACATAGTTATAACCAAGCTAACAACGCTGGTAATTTTAGTCAGCTCAAGAACTGACCGGACAGTTTTTTTCTCCATAAAGCTGTTCAGATGATCGGTGGTAAACGTTAGGAATTTTATCAGACTCATCTTATTTTCCTCTAGAGAATGTCCAAATTGATAGAGGCACACAGAGCGGCCGGGTCGTAGTACTGGCTTTGTTTCTCCAGTCAGGGGGAAGAGGATAAAATCGCAGTGTATGCGTATTTTTTCCTGGCTCTCTTAGTGGCTTGCTCTCAAGAGTTTCCGACAAATCTCGCTTACTTGATAAGCGCTGTTTTCCAAAGAAGTTACCATACTTAGGCACCTATCGTCATGATAATAATCCCGCATCAGATTTGATCATCGAACTTAATCACAAACTTACCGATATTGAGTTTTCTCCATAAAATTAAGATTTCCAGCAGATTTTTATAAATTAACATTACTCTCGCGGGCTTTTGTATTTTATCTGCCGACTGCATCAATCATTTCCATAATCCGGTTCGTATTCCATTTCGCGCTTCTGCTGATCCCGGTGGATATAAACCAGACCAGCTGCATTGATCTCGTCGCTGCCCTTGAGCGCGAGTTCGCACGTGGGGCCATGAAACTCCTCGCCAACCAACTCGCGCTCGACGATTTCCTAAATGGCCTCCTCATCCCGTTTCTCGCTGATTTCTTCACTCGTTTGCTGACCACACATGAACGCGCGACATTTGCAAGAAGGACATTCATCGGCCCATATCTCATCGTAACTTCCCTTGAAGAGACCGGCTTGATGCTGAGGCATACGTTGCCTGGCCTCTCTCGCGAGGCGTTCTCCTTTGGCCTTACCTTGCTCGGCGAAACGCTCCCCTGCAGCCTTCACGCGCAGCTTCACTGCTGCTTTAAGCGCCGTGGCTGCGTCATCAAGCAATTCTCGGGGAGCCTTGGCATCGGCTGCTCTGAGCCATTGCTCGAGCGAGCTACTCGACCTGCGCCCAAGCTATCGTCTTCCGGCCGCCCGCAAGGGCCCGGAGCTAGGGGCGGCAGGGCGGAACATTATTCGAATGAAATCCGCACCCACAGCAAGGCGCGAAGGAAGGATGGATGGGTGTTTGTGCGCTCGATGGGCGCTAGCCTACGGCGGGAACGATAGTAACGCGTTAGTGCTTCGCGCGTCGCCCCGTTCGGATGACCGCCGGAGCGATCTCAGTCGATTCGGTAGCTCGCTCCGTCTTTTCGCACGACGGTCTGGAGGCGGGCCGCCAGCTGTTCGATCTTGTCGGCGGCCAGATCGCGCAAGCCCCATTCGCGCTCGGCGCGGTGCAGGTCGATTAGCCGCCGAAGCGCGAGTTCGTCGCCGCGATCGCCAAGCGCGCGGACTGCATGCATGGCGATGTTGTAGCGCTTCGAGCGGAGCAGCCTTTCGATAAAATCGTCGCCAAGTGCGGGCCGCCGTAGCTCGAGTTGGTGAAGCGCACTGCTGATCGTGTGGCCAAGTTCATCGTCTTTCGTCCAAACTTCGGCGTCGAACTCGTCGATCGCCAGCAGGTCCCGTTCGAGCGCCGCGGCGACCGGCTCGGAGCCGAGGCCGGCGGCGGCGGTGCGGACCCGTATCCTATCCTTGGGGGTGAGATCGGCCCGATCAGACCAATCTTCGAGCAATTCAATCCACGGCGCGATGCCGGCGTGCGGCGGCGCCGCCCGAACGACGCCATTAAAGCCCCAGTCCATTTCGAACACGCCGCGTAGCCCCATCGTCACGGAGTTTGCGATCTGCACGATATCGGCGGTGCCCTGGGCGCGCGCGCGCGTTAGCAATGCCGCATGTTCAGCTAGGGCCCGGTCGGGATAATGGCCGAACAGTGCGATCGTCGTCGCGGCACGCTGCACCGGCAATGTCGGGATGTCCTCGACCAAGGAGCGGAACTGTTCGGCATTGCCGTACCGTGCTTCCATCAACCGCAGCGCGATACGAACGTCAAAGTCGATTGTGTTATCTGTAACTAAGATTCGTGCAAGCCTTCTACGCTCACTCTCGTCTTCGATGTGGAGCCCGATGCCGGCGGCAAGCTCGACCCGACGGTCGAGCGGAATATTGGGCGAGCGGAGCAACCGTTCGAAAAACGCCAGCGGGTCGGCATGGATGCCGATGAGATCGCGTGCCGCGTAATTGCGGTTCCAGTCCGTCTGCTCAAGCCCCTTGATTGCCAGTTCTACGCCGGCGTCCTCAAGCGGCGCACCGGCCAGAAGATAAGCGCGAAAACGCGCTTGCCACGGCAAACGCTCATCGCGTGCCACTTTCAGCGCAAGCCCAGGCGATATAGAGGCGGTATCGAAGTTCCAGAATAGTCTCGAGATATCGCTGACGACGTCGGCATCCGCAGTGTCGGGATTCATCGCATTGATGATTGCCTGAAGCGCGTCGTCACCCGCTGCCCGCAATGCGTATTTGAAGCTGTGGTGAATACCCATGCTGTTGCGAGCTTTTGTGATGAGCCCTTGCAATACACTGAGCGTCAGCTCCCGATCACTACGCTTGCTCAGGATATCCCCGGCACCTCGGTCGAGCAGCCAGTGGTGATGAAGTGCTGCTTCCAGCTTTGGTGACGCCACGTGCCAGAAACCATCGGCAAGAACCCGACCCACGCGTTCGCGAGCGTCTGATGGAGCGTGGACCCAGAATGCGGCGAGACGCTCGGTGACCTCGAGGCGGAGCGTCTCGCTCACTATTGCGCCGTTGGCGATACAGCGGCCAACGAGACGCAGGCCCGTGGCGAAGGCATCGTCGTCACGAAGAAGCATGGCTTCGATCACCGGCTCGGGATCGGGCGACAGTTCGAGCGCGAACTGGATGACCTGCGCCCAGGGCCGCTGGACGGCAGCCTCGATCCGCTGGTGGAGGCTGTCGGGATATTTGTCGATGAGATGCCTTGCCGCCAGATATTCCTGCACGATCGGATAAGGGAACTGCAGGCGAATGGCACTTTGTGGGCGGAGAATACCGTTGGTACGCAGCCGCTCGAATAGCGCGTCGGCTTCGGCAAAATCTGATACAAAGCGTGTGATAACCGCGCGCACCTCGCGCTCGGTCGCGCCGATCTCCTGTTTCTCGAGCCGCTCGAATGCAAGAGTCTCGGTGATCGCGCGAAGGATGACGCCACGGTCGTCGGACGCGCCGGTCGCCTTTGAGCGCCCCGGCGAAAATAATGTAGTCAGATAGCTTTCGATCAAGTCAGAGCGAGTCAACGGCTTAGGATCATTGAGGTCCGTGGTCGCAAGCAGCATCATCAAAAACAGCGGAATGCGAGCCAGTCGATCAAGATCGGGGTAAAGCTTCAACCTGCGTACCACCTGCCAGGGCTGCAAACTGCCCAGCCGGTCACGCATCGTCGCGGCAAAGCGTTCGATGTCGTCGTCGCTGAGCGGAAGCAGCTCGACGATCACCGATTGCGGCAGGCCGCCGAGCACGGCCGCGTCGCGGACGGTCAGAATCCAGGGCGATTGCGGATAACGTGCCGAGAAGTTCGTGATCCGCTGCATCAGATGTGGTCGGCGCGTCGCGGGCACTTCGTCGAGACCGTCGAGGAGCAGAACCAGCAGGCCCTGTTCGGCAAGCCGCTCCCAATCGGCACTAATTTCCCATTCGGTGCTCATGGTGGTGCGCAGGAACTGGATGAGGCCGGTATCAGCGGCTGCCAGCGAGGCCAGCGGAACGGCGACGGGCATAAGCGGACCGCCGGCGAGCCTACCCGCAATCGCTGTCAGAAGTGCCGACTTGCCATGGCCGGGTCCAGCTACGACGACAACGCGGTCGAACTGATCGGTCGGGAAGGTTCGAAGATCGATCCCGGCCTCTTCGCTGATTCCGGACATATCCGGATTCTCGTTCTCGAAGTCGGTTCGTTTCGAGGTGTCGAAGGTCCGGGCGCGGGGCCACACGAACATATCCTCGGCAGTCCCCGAAACTGAGGTTCCCGGTATCGTAAGCCGAGCCATCTGCCTGGTGGCCGTCCGAAAGGCGGTTAGGCCCCATTCCGGCGGTTCGCCAACGAGCAGGTCGTGTTCAAGTTTCAGGCGACGACGAAGCGACGCGGGGCGGAAGAGGCCGCGCCGGCGCGCAGCACCGCCGACGATATCGCGCAGGATCGGCAGTAACGAAGGGAGCGATGGCGATGCGCCGGTCAGTCGCCGACGCCCGAGCTCGCTCTCGATGGCTTCCTGGGCGAAATGGAGCAAGCGCGTCCGGCGCAGCAGTTCAAAAGCTGGCTGAGTTCCGCCCGTGATCTTCTCAATGCTGGCCAATGCAGGACTTTGCGCGTCGGCCAGCCGTCCAACGAATTCGGCTTGATCGACCGCCGTTGCGGCGCGCTCGCACAGCTGAGCTACCGCATTGCTTGTGGCATTGCGCTCGGCGACCACGATGGTCAGCTGGTCGACAGGCCCAAAGCCGGACTGCAGCTGAGCATGGAGGCTCTGCCACAAGGCGGTCCAAGCGCCATTCTGGAGGCGCAGGCTGAGCTTGACCGACTGGAAGTCTTGATGGCCATCAGCGAAGCGCAGCACGATGTCATCGACATGCTCGGTGGCTTCGACGCGCACGTCGAGGAGGCGTTCGCGAGCGCTCAATTGGTCGAGATCAAGAAGATCGATCAGCGCGAGTGCGGCGATTGTGTTCTGATAGAATATACCTGCCTGTGTTGCCGAACCGCCGCTCTCAGTCATATATCGCCTTTCGTGATTCCCCGCTCGACCACTGCCAAAGCCTATGTCAGCTTTAGTCGTCATGCTTTTGCGAGCATGACGTCATACAAAGAGACCAGCGCGGCCAATGCTCGGGTTCTTAGTGAACTGATAGTTCGTGTACGGCGTGACGACGTCCTGATCGGACTTGTGGTTCTCGATCACGATAAATTGGGCTTGGTCGACCATGCCCTGCAGATACCGATAGAAGTGTGTTGCCACATCAAATTTGCGTAATTCCAACTCATCATCAGTGAGATCCTCGAAACGTTCCTCCTCTGCGGGGCGATAGGCGAAGAGCGGAGAATCCAGGATGACGAAGCCCGGATGTGGCCGACCCTTCTGGATACAGTATACGAGCACGCCGATTTTGAAGGCTGCATGCAGAAGCGCCCGAACGCCAGCGCCATTGTCTCGGCGGCGTTTACCATCGACGACGATATCTTGGTCGCTTTTCTCGAAATGTACCGCGTTGGCACCGGGATAGTTCCACGCCTTTAGGACTTGCTTCACCACGGTCGAGAGTTCGTACGCTTCGCTGTTCGAGAGGTTGAGATTGACGTCTATGCCGTCGGCGCGTTGCCGCGACTGCACACTCGTGTCCTTGATACGCGCAATTCGTATCTCAAACTCGGTAACTCGGCGTCGGTTGTCCAAATCGGATTCAAGCTTCTCACACCGCTCGCTGGCGCTGAGGAAAATGGATCGCGCTGAAACCTCGCTCTGCGCAGCTTGGGCTCTGGCAAGGCGCACTTCGTTCAGCCTGTCACCTGCCACGACGCTGAGCCGCTCGACTTCCACGATTTCGGCATCGGCATCGGTGAGCGCTGCGGCAAGGTCACGGGCCTCGGCACGGATCTTCGCCATTTCCAACTCGACGGCGTGGCGCTGCTCCTCAATGCCGCCAAGGCCATGGTCGTGTTTTTGATGGTCGGGGGAAGCCCCGCATAGCGGGCAATTGATCGTGGCAAAGCGTTGTAGGAAGAAGCCGCCTTCCTCCAGGCCTTCGAGACGATCGATATCGGAGGCGTAGACGCGTGCGAGTTCGTCGAACCGCACCTTGAGGGCATTCAGATCCGCGATCCGCGCCTGATAACGCTGAATATCGTCGGAGAGGCCACGCTCCTCAAACGCTAGCGCATCCAGATTGCTCTGGCGCTCTTCCACGACGTCGAGAAGATCCGCCTTTTCCCGCTCAGCGGCTGCTAGCTCGGCAACAACCGAAGTGGTTGCGACGGAATCGTCGATCACTTTCTGCAATTGCTCAACCATCTGAGAGAGGAGTTCGATCTGCCCCTCCTTTGCTGCCTTGAGTTGGTCGCCAGAGCGCACTTGCGCGATTGAAGAGCCGTCCACGCCGGTGAGCAAGAACTTGAGAAGCCCCTTGTCCTCCGAAGTGACCGTAGTGTTATGCGCGAGCAGCAGGCTTTTTTCGTCGATCATCCTCGTCTCGTCGATGAGGAGGTAGCGCATGATGACGCGTAGCGAGAACGGCGCCTTTTCGGCCCGCTCATTCTTCAATAGCTGGGCTTCGCGGTAGCCGACACTGGAGAGGAGAAAGCGTGAGACGTTTGGCGAACTGACATGCTTTCGCGAAAATACCTCATACCCCGGAGAACTTTCGTCCACGGTCTGAAGATGCCCTTCTGCCTTGTAGATGTCGCCGCCCAGAGCAGAAGACCGCAAGGTGACTTTTTGATCGCCAGGGAGGGTAATCCAAAGGAGATAATTGTTCATCCCCTTGCCTTCGGGAGGCAAGGTTGGAAGTTCTCCACCTAGAAGGTAGTCGATCGACTTGCGCACGAACGATTTTCCGGTGTTCGAAGCGCCCCATATGATGTTCACGCCTGACTTGAATTGAATCGAAACCGGGGTTCGCTCGGGTCCGGTGAACATCAGTTGGTCGATGATAATTCTGCGCCGATCAGCCATTATCAACTGCCCTACCGACGATTTCGTGAGACCAGCGAGCAAGGCCGTTCTTTAAGCCCTGCATGAACGAGTCTACGCCTTTGTCGACAGCTTCGTGCGCCAGCCATTGAGCCGCTTCGGTGAGGTGGCGATTATAGGTGCTGCCGAACAGATCAATCATTGCCGTTGCCGTTTCGTGGGCCCGAAAGGCAATGCCGCTATCTGAAAATACCTGCTCAACGAGCGATGCGCGAACCATCAAGAGTAATCCCTCTTCGACTAGGTGTCGGCGCACGAAATACTCGCCGACGCGGGCATTGATCTCCGGGTGGAGGCTCGGTGGGCCACCAGCGTCACCGGTATGCACGATATAATAGTCCAGCAGCGACATCGTCGCCAGGTCGAAGGCCTGAGGCGCAAAGGCGTCGAGAATAAGCAGAGCCCGCACGCCGGCTTCGAGTGGCGTGTTGAACAGTTGAGGCTGGGTAATGGGGAGGCTCAGGCCCACGGCATGCGTCCGACATTCGCGAAGTGGTGGCACGCGCCCTGTTTTACGCTGGGAGTCACGCGATTGTGCCGACCAAGCGCGCCGGTAACCTGGGCGGTGGAGGCAACTCCCATTATCTGCGTAAGCCTCTCATAAAGTGGCGCCGTGCCCAGTGCGTGATATCGATCAATCACGGTCTCATGCACGTCCTCGTCGACATTGTCGATCTGGCTGGCCGGCAGATTGTCGCGAAAATGGCGTCGGAACGCCTGACGTTCGAGATACCGTCGACGTGCATTAACGATCTGGGGGCCGTAGGTTGCGTCCGCAACGACTTCCGCGTAGCTATTGAAAGGCATGTCGCTGGCTGCGGCGAACACCGTTACAAGCTGGGTCACATAAGCGGACTCTTCGTCAGCGACATTCTCTGGCACGTCGGCGTCCCGCACACGAGGAGCCTCGCCCGGATCAATATCGAGATGCTCATGCAGGACAGCTCGCATTTGGGGCTTCTCCACCAGTTCGCTAGCCTTCCAGAGTTCGACATTTTCGAACGCGTAAGCGCGTATCGCCGTCCTGAGTGCTAGGGTCAGCGGGCACGGCGTCGTCGATATACCGTTTAGGCAATAGGCATCCCAATTGTCGATCAGGAAGTCTGCGATGAGCGACGGTCGGTCGATCATCTTTTTGACGTCCCTGACCGCCGAATTGGGGCAGACAAATACGTAACGGGTGGGCAGCGTGAATTCGCCCTGGGCCGCGTAACAGAAGATCTTACCGAGCTCGGTTGCGAACTCGGCCTTGCCCAGGGGCGCCTTCAGGTGCTTGCACTGGTAGTTGTGCCAGTCGCCGTCGTACCGGCGAGCCGAGAGAAAGCCGACGGCATCACGCCCCATATCCGACGACGCGGTTGGACGCTCAAACCCGCAGTAGGTGTCCGCAACTTTTGCGAGCCACTTCTTAACTAGGTCTTCGAGCTCGCTGTCTGTTAGATTTAGAATTTGGCGATCTTCGTTGAATGCCATTGTGCGCTATTCTCCCTTTACGCTCTCCTCAAACCTAGCGGCAGTCTCTTTCATGATGCAGACCAGCTAGAAATGCAACTGCTGACGATCTTTCCCCAATTCCTGCTAATTATACGAGCGCTGGTTGTCTACTCCTGGCAAATACGACCGTTTGACGTATCAATGGTAGACGGCGGCAAAGTCCCAGTTCCTGCCGTTTGATTGAGCAGTCGCACAGGTTGGGCAGACCAGTAAATACAAGAAGAAAATACTTTCGATAACTTTTACAAAATGATAATAAATTATCAAAAACAAAAACACCCACCTTCAAAAACCAAATTCCGCCGAAATTTTCCCTGAAAATTAGAGAATATTCTAAATTATCATACTTTCATCTTTTTTAGATCTTCTCCTCCAGAGAAGCTCAGACGGAAAACCGTAACGCAGAACAGTCAAGTTTTGGGAACGGATCAAGCCTCCTCATTCCAAAATCTTTCTGAAGACCGCCTCCTCCCTCTCGATCTCAGCAATGGTCTCCGCCTCGAACGCCTGGATACGCTGCATCTGTCCAGCGTCACTGCAGGTCTGCGGGGTGGGTTCAGCCTTCCCGCGGGTCTCGTCCCAAAGGCGGAGGTCGGCCGAGGCGGATTTATAGCCCTCCGTGTAGCTCTGCAGCAGCGGTTTCAGGGTGCCCTCGGCGATCGCGCTGCCGCCGAACATCGTGTTGCTTGCGCCGGGTTTCAGGGAGGCTGTCACGGTCTCATGCAGACGGGCCGAGTGCAGGCAGCGCTCGGCAACGGCGGCGATAGTGCCGATGCGGCGGTATTTGTTCTGCAGCGGGCTGGCGGAACTGCCCGTCAAGACGAAGACGGTTGCAGCCCCGCCGAGAATAAGGGCGGTTAGGATCAGGATACGGCGTTTCATACGCTTGCGCCTCTCACGATAAACCCGCGATCCGCAGGTCGGTTGTTAGGGGTAAAACTCAAAAACTCCATCCTGTTTTGGGATAGAGCGGCAAGGGAGGGGATGGTGGGCGCGAGCAAGCCCATGAAAACCACCCATTCTCCTCTGTATCGGAACATCCTCGCGGCGCTGATCGCGGCCCGCAAAGCGCGGGGCGTGACGCAAACGCAATTGGCCGAAGCGCTGGGGAAGCCCCAGTCCTATGTCTCCAAGGTGGAGAGCGGTGAGCGCCGCCTGGATGTCGCCGAATATATTGAACTGTGCCGGGCGCTCTCGGTGCATCCCTCCCAGGTCTTGACCGATGCCGGGATCGCCCCCTAGCGCCACGCCCGCCTAGGGGAGCAGCCCGAGCGTCTGCAACTCCTTGAGTTTAGCGTCCCACGACCGGTCTTTTGGCCAGCCGGGAATATAATCGGCGAGCGGTTTCTTAAAGGCGGCGAGGCGCGCCGTCTGCCGAAGACCGAAGCTTTCGATCTGCGCCAAGACATAGGACAGGCCTTCGTGCGGGAAGCGCAGATCCTGCTTCTTACCAGAGGCAAAACCCAACTGGATGGCGACCAGACAGGTCTCGACGCTGCCCTCGGCCGCCTTGGTATAAAACGTCCCGTCTGAATGCTTACCCTCTGTGAACAATATCTCTTCGAGGTCGGTTTCCCGCGTGCGAGCGCGGTCGATCCGCACCACAGCGGTGTCGGAGAACCAGCCGATCGGCTTATAGGTAACCCGGGTGACCTCGGGACCGAAGGTCAAGAGCGCCAGATAATCCGCTAAGGGATGCTCCTGAGGCTTCGACGGAACCTTGGACAAGCTGCAAACCTTCGGTCCATCCTTCGTAAAGCCGTACTTGCGGATCGTTTCATCGAGCGTGAAGCGATACATCTGCTGCCCGAGGCTGGTGAGCTCTTCTTGCGTGCTTTCCTGCATGTGCCGGGCCAAATGGTACCCTGGCGCCTCATAATAGGCGCATGCGTAGCTGAGCCCTTCACGAAGCTCGTTCAACTCGAGAACCGTCTTCGCCTTGAACTTGGCGGTATAAAAATCCTTGGCGAACTGGTGTGGATCTGTTTTGCAGGCGACATAGTAGCGGTCTTGCCCTAGGGCCGTACTAGCGGCCAAGGCCATGATGAAGCAGGCCCCAAAGGCCAGGGAATGCCTTAAGTTTATTCGATTGGCCTCTTACGTTTTGAAGAGCCGCCCTTAGGCTCTGAGATTGGGGGAAGAGTATATCCGATAATAGGATAATTCCGCCCCTCGTCGTCGCCTCAGAACAAATGCGTCGGGGCTGACCAGGCCACCGGCGGATCCCAGCGGATCTGCGAGCTGCCGAAATCCCGCACTCGATAGGGGGCCTGACCCTTGGTATGGGTTTTCGCCAGATACGACAGTCGCTCGAAGCAGGCCGTGCAGGCGGCATTGAACTGAGCAATCATCGCCTCCGGGCTGCCGCGCGGTGGACGTTTCAACATTGTCCAGGCGCGTCCTTCTTCGAGATCACAATGATGGATCAGACCGGGGTAGAAGCCGATATCGAGAACGTCATTCCAACACCGCTCGGCGGTGCTCAGCAGCCCGGTTGCGGCTTGGCATTTATTCCCATCGACCAGAAAGGCCACATGATAGTGCGGCACATCGCTGCTGTTCTGCTCGCGAACCCAGAGGTAATGGGCTTCTATATCGTTCTGCCAATACCATTCCTTCAGAAACTTCATCAGAGTGGAGAGCAGAATGTTTCGATCAGGTTCCGGATAGTTCTGCGGAAAACGAACATCGAAGCGGGCAATCATCACTTTCGAATGGCATTGGATCATGTATTGAAGAAATTCCTGAATCTTATTCAGGATGTCAGGGCGATGGGTAGTCATCTTTTCCTCCTAGGGTTAATTTCTCCATAGTATGTATTTTAGGATTATCAAAAAAATATATTACCCAATACCGTTCTAGTTATTCTCTGGAGAGAACAGGGCGAAAGCTAGAAAATCGATGGGATTCTTAGGCGATAACTTCCGGTCTTTTCTCGAAAGTTAAGTTCTAAGTTAAAAAAGAAAGCCCGGCTGCCCGGGCTTCCTGATTAGGCGGTGAAACGGGCTTCGCATTTCCGGCAGTGGAACCGCCGTAGCAACGTTCGATCGAGTTGACGTCCGATCAAACGCCCCTCCTGCGCCCACAGAAGAGCGACGGTTGCGACGCCCAAAGCGGTTATCGGCAGCGCTGGACTGCGGCCTGCCCCGCAGCGGAGGGCGAGGAGGGAAGCGCCCCCCAGCAAGCCGCCTAAGAGAAGGCAAGCCCATTCGCCGAGCGGCTCCAGGGCAACCTCAGGGCTGGCACAGGCCGGACAACGAGGCGGTTTTACGATCACGATAGGGAGGGTCATTCTTATCCTTTCCGAAGCAGCGCCCGTTGGAGCAACCCGAAGATTGCTTCCGGCAGGGCATTGAGGGTTTCGATGTTTTGGGACGTGCTCGGCAGCAGCGTCGTAACGCCCGGTGCCTTAATCCCGAGGGCGTAGATCTCGACGCCGAGACGTTGGGCGGTGCGGATGACGTCTTGGGCGCGGTCCAAGTCGTCGGGTTCGCCGTCGGTGAGCAGCAGGATGATCTGGCGTGGCTCGGGTCGAGGGGCGAGGGCGAGCAGCACCGCCCAGAGGGCTTCGGCCAGGGGTGTGTCGCCGCTGGCCTCCACCAGGAAGCGGTCGTGCGGGCGCTCGCCGTAACCCAGCATCGGCACGATGGTCGGCTCCCCGGTGCGACAGATCCCGGGGAAGGCCGTCACCGCTAGGGGAATGCCGAGGCCGTGGAGGCTTTCGGCAATGGCTTGGGTGGTATGGCAGGCGAGGCTGATGCGTTCACGCATCGAGCCGGAGGTATCGAGCAGCAGGTGGACGGCCGTGTTCAGCCCGGGTTTGGGTTCAACCCGCCGGAAGAGTTTTGCTGACCCAGTCGCCACCCCATGCAGCAGTTTCGGATCGAGTTTTCCGCGCCGAGCCGGGGCGACGCGTTTCAGTTTCGTTGATTGCAGCAGGCCGGTGAGCCGGGCTTTCAGGCCGCTGGTGAGGCGGCGGCTTTGCTGAAGCTGCTCCGGGGTGAGGGACGCGATCTTTTTATCGCCCCGGATTGCGACCGTTGCTCGGGCTTCCTGTTTGGTGGAAGTTTGGCGCAGGCAGCGTTGAAGAATGGCGGCGATATCCTCTGGCAGGTCCATTTCTGGGACTGCGAGAAGTTGCTCGATTTCCGCCGCCGGGTCCTCAGCCGGGGCGGTTTGCAGACAGGCAAGAATCTGCCGGGCGTAGTCCAGGCAAGCGGCACTGTCGGGGCAGTGCTGGCGCATGGTATCGAGAATGGGTTGAAGCCGGGGAAGCAGCCCCGGCAGCACGCTCTCCACCTCTGCCGCGCGGTGCCGGACGCGCCCGGACAGGGCCGGAAGCCGCCAGCTCCGCACGGTGAGCAGCAGCCAGTCCAGCACCCATTGGTTTTTAGGCAGTTTAGGCCGAGGGGCATCGAGAAAGATCTGCTGGATCAGCCCTTGGAAATTCTCGCCGCAACCCGGATAGAGTTTCGCCAGCCGGTCTTCGATGCGCCAGTCTTCGAAGATATTCCAGATATGCTTCTCCACCATCCCCAGGGGTTCCCGGCTCAGCAGGTCGAAGTCGGTGAAACGGATGTGGGCGGCTTCATGGTCGATATAGCCGCGCACGAGGCCGATGAAGCGCGGGTCGGCATCGGTCGGAAGCCCCGGCAGGCGGATCGTGGTGCCGTCGGTATAGGCGCGGTTGCCACCAATCGCGACGCGCACGCCATAGCGCTGCCCCAAGCTGCTGGCGAGCAGGGGCAGGCAGGACAGAAGAGCTCGGGAGGAGATCACAGCCACCTCCCTCACCACAGGCCGAGGCTATCGACGACGGTAAAACCGCCGTCCAATGCGTCCGGCGTATCCGGTTCTTCGTCCGGCAATAGCAGGGGCTGCACGGGCGACGGGGGCAGAGCCACCAGTGCCTGCAAGGCCGCGTCCAACCCCATGCCGTCGAGGATTTTCTGGCCATGATCGCGCATGGCTTCGGGATCGCGCAGCAGGCAGACCAAGCCCTGCAGCCCCAGCAGGCTGCCGCCGGTCAGCGGGCCTTTCTCTGGCAAAGCCGCCAAGCCTGTATCGATGAGATCGACCAGCGGGGTTACTCGCGGTTCCAGGCACGAGAGCCCTGCTAGCTTCTGCCGCAGGCCTTTCAGCGGCCAGGCCGCCTTCAGCGAGACTTCTGTTTTGCCGAGGAAGCTCTTCTGCCAAGCCTCTTCAGCGACCTTGGCTACTTCGCCGAACAGGGTGCCACCGAGGCCCTGCACCGCCTCGGTCAGCGGCTTACTCGCCTCCCGCGCCTTCGGCGGCTGCAGCCGGAACATTTGCCAAGCAAACCCCAGCCGCGACCGCACCACATCGGCACTCACGGTGGCATTGGTGAGCAGGGTCTCCCACGCGGGATTATCGCGAATCCAGCCCTTTACGGCCTTGTCATAGCGGGCAAGAAACTCCGCCTTCGCCTGCTCGAACTCGGCCCCGATCGCGTCCAATCCGGCATTCACCGGATCAATCGCCCCCTCCGGCAAAGCCCAGCCGCCGAGAAATCGCACGCCATGCCGGTCGAGCAACGCGACGGCCCGGCTCTTCAATGCTCCAAAAACCCGCAGGTCTTCGGGATTACAAACCTTCTTACTGCCGAGCGACGCCACCGTTTCCGGCGGCAAATTCGGCGCACACAAATCCGCGGCCGTCAGCTTGCGCCGCGCCGACCAGATCGTGACCTCCAGCCGCAAGGCCGTGAGGTGTTTGAGAACAGTGATGTCCGTCATGGGAAAATCCTTCTGAGAGGGGAGACGAAATGCGCTGCGCGCAGATGGGGGCGCTGCCCCCAAACCCCCGGCCAAGGGTCGTGGCCTTTGGCGATCCCGGGGATGGGAAGGCGGTTCGTCCGGCAATTGCCGGAGCGCGTCAGATCAGGAAAAAGGGATTATCAAGGGCCTAAGGCCCTTGATCGGAGCCCGAGGCAGCGCCTCGGATCGCGTCAGCGAGTTAGGCAGAGACTGCGAAGAGCCGCTGCGCCAACTCCCGCAACAGAGCGCGCGTCGGCGGCGTGGCGCGATAACCGAGGGCGCGGTCGAGGCGCGGTCGAGGGCGTAGGTGACGGGCTGGATGCCAGTGCGGGCGAGGGGCTGGAAGCGCTGGGTGAGATCGGCCCAGCGCAACAGGGTGCGGGTGGAGAAAGTGACTTCGATGCGCTCGGCGAGGCTGCCTCCCGTAGGGTCGCCGAGGAAGAGGCTGCGGACTTGGTGGGCGTAGTCGACCATGGTGCTGCGCAGGCTCTCGGGCAGGGCGGGGGCTCTGCGATCGAGCAAACTGCGCTCGGTCTCGGCGGAGGGGTAGCCGATCTCGCAGAGGGTGAAGCGGTCCATGAAGGCGAGGTTTTGGCGCAAGGTGCCCTGGTAGAGGCCGGTCTCGTCGGCGGCGCCATTGGTATTGGCGGTGGCGACGAAGCGGAACAGAGGATGCGGGGCGATAATCTCACCGCCATTCTCCGGCAGGCAGAGCGGCGCACCGTCGAGCACGCCGTTAAGGCCGACGGCGACGGCAGGATCGAGCAGGTCGATCTCGTTGAGCAGGAACAAGCCGCCGTAACGCATGGCGAGAGCCAAGGGCCCGTGCTGGAAGCGCATGCTGCCGCGATCAACGCTGAGATGCCCGGCGAGATCGGCGAACTCCAGCCGCCCGTGGCCGGTGATCTCGAAGACCGGATAGTTGAGCTTGGCGGCCACCTGGCGGATCAGACTGCTTTTGCCGCTGCCGGTGGGGCCGAAGGCATAGAGTGGATCAGGCTCCTCCGGCGGGCGGCAAGAGATAAGCATCTTCCCTATTTATCGCAGAGGCTATTCCTCACGACATAGGCTCAATAAAATTAGTTAAGCGCACTTTCATTTACGATTTGCCTTTGTAAAATCTTTCCCTTGAATAAGAATTAACATAGCCTCCGAGCTTTCATTTGAGTTTAAGTATTGTCCGATTTTTTTATCTGTACCGATTGTAAAATTTGTGATCGTCTTTTCATGAATAAGTTTCCAATCCTCATCAGCATACTCATTTTGTTGATTTTTATCCCTCCCAAAAATATAATCAAAATACTTATTTTTATCAATTTTAGAGAATTTTTCTCGCTCTTTGGAACGTTTAATTTCTGGGCCAAAACCTTCAGCAAAATTGAGATGATAAGCTAGAATGAGGCCGTAATATTTATGGGCGGGCGACTCTGAATATGAGCGGGCAGAATACTCTGGAGAGATTTGGTTCCATAGTTCGTCTAAAACATATTCCCATTTTGAATTATAATTGCTGCAAACTTTGAGTTCAATAGCATAGACTTTCCTATCAGATTCATTAAGTACATTCCCATTCGCTCCATACTGTTGTTCAATCCAAAGATCGACCCGATTGACCTCACGGCTGATCCACCAGTGTGGAACATTTGCTCCATTCTCCACATGCTCCCCGCTAATCCCCAAGGCATCGCGATTGGCGTGGATGTAGGTTCCCGCCTCGAAAGACAGCCAGCGCTCAATATCACTCCAGGCGAGCGAGGCGTGGAGGGCATCTTGCCGCGTTTTCAAATAATCGGCGAAACCTTCAAAAAACGCATCAATGTTAAAATCCGAACTACTCATGAGACGCGTTCCTTGCTGAATTAGGGTGCTGAAAGTGAATAGAAATACTACAAAGGTAGAGTTTTCTGAAGAAAATTATCTAATCGGAGAAAATTAGCTCGCTTCTTGCCCCTTGCTCCGCTGTGCTACAAGATTTCGTTTCAAATCAAGCACCGCTGCATCGGTTGCAAGGCGTATCCGATCAGGGCCACTCGCCTCGCCGACGCCGAACGCCGCAATGCCACCACCGAGAATAACGGATCGGAAGTCACCGAAATCGAGACCGATAAGCCCGGTGTGGGTCATTAAGTCGCTGATGGCCTTTACGGCGAGGGTTACGCGGTCAAGGTACGCACAGTCAGGGCCGCCGGGGTTATGGGCGAGGGTGCATTGGCCGGAACAGTTGGGGCAGACTTGCATGGAGGCCTCCTGAAGGATGGAAGCCCCAGTAAACTTGCATCTGCGTCAATAGGGGTCGGAGATGCTCAAAGCTGCTTCGGCCATGACACGCTCCACAGCTTCCATTAGGTCGTGCGGCTCCAGCACGCGAATTTTCCCGTGCCAGGTGAGCAAATACCACGCCATTTCAATAAAACCCCCGGCCTGGAAACGGACGAGCAGCGAACCATCGGTCTGTTCTTCAATTGTCTGACTGGGATGAAACTGCGTGCGTCGCGCTTCGGCAGCGGCGGACGGACTGACCCACCAGAGGATATCTTGCGGTTCCTCTTGAAACACCCCGAAAGAGCGGGCGGCAAATGGGGGCAAGGAGAAGTTGGGATCGCGCTCAAACCCCTCGCTTAGCAGCGTCAAATCGCTGATATCCGCAAGACTATAGAGCAAGTATTTTTGGGCACTATCATTATAGGCAATAAGATAATGGCGAACCCCGTAGAGCACACCATAGGGGGAAACCGTGGGGCGGCTTTCTTTCCTCGTGAAGCGGCTAACGTAGTGAAACCTTAACTTCTGGCAGGCTTTCAAGGCCGTGCGGATTGTGTCTAGCGTTGCCTCTAGTCCTGTGAGACGCGGTTGTGGGCGGGTTGCCCAGCCTTCGCCTTGCAACAGGGCTTCCCAATCTGGCGCAAAGCGAGGGCGGCGGTTTTTGGGCAATAAACGAAGCAGAAGGGCTTCCAATCGCAGTAAGGCCTCGGCATTGCCGCTCAACCCTTCCTGGGTGAATTTATCGCGTGCCAGGGTAAGGGCAGCGAGATCGTTCGGTGAAATCGCAATATCGTGGCGCAGGGGGCGCGGGTCGAGCCGCCATCGCTTTTCCCGCGCGCTATGCCCCGGCATTTCATCAAGCGGAACGCCCCAGATTTCTTCAATCAACGCACGGTGCCTTTCGACCGTGCGGCGGGAGCACCGCAGGAGTTCCATCATCTCGGGTACACTCAAACCGTCCTCTGATCCGGCGAGCGCATCTCTCAACAATAGAAGGGCACGAATTGTGTCAAACCGCGATGGATGAGCCATGGAACTTCCGACCTTAAATGACGCAGATGCGGCAATAGTGCAAAACGCCTCCCTGGTCGACAAGAAAGGTTTTATCGATGGTTTCCCGCCTCATTACTGTTGCCTGCGTTTTCGCCCTTGCGGGGTGCGCCTCCCCGCCCATTAAGGAGGCGGCGACAGGGCAGACAGCCCAGCAGATCACCGTCCGGCACCCTGGTAGTGTTATGAGTGATCCGAGCCGCTTGCCGAGCTTCTCACCCAACGATCTTGCGCTACGCTGTGGGATCTCCCCCAATTTGATCGCCATTCCCGAAGTCGGGGCAAATCCTGTGCGCGCCATCGGGGCGGTCGGCGGTTATGGGGGCGGCTCCACCGATACCGAACCTTTTGCGCTTATCACGATGCGACTCACGGCGGCGGCCTGGGCCAATCGGGATGCCGAAAGCCAAGCGCGGTTAACCGAGATGTTGCTGGCCTGGGCCGGGCAGGATGGATTGACCCAAATATCGGGCGATCCCGTGAATGGAACCTACGCTGCCAGCCGCACCATTTTGCCGGTCCTGGTCGGGTATAGCTTGCTGCGCCCCACGCTCGACGCGGGAAAGCGGGACCGCCTCGATACCTGGGCAAAAAAGATGGTCGGGAATCTGCGTGTCCAAACTGGGCCAATCTCTAGCCGCAATAATCACCGTATTCTGCGCGATAGTGTCCATATGGCCTATGGCGCGCTGGTTGGTGATGCTGACGAACTGAAAATAGGGCTTGATGGTTATACCCGCGTACTGGCTGAAGCTCGTGCCGACGGTGGGTTGCCGCTAGAACTACAACGGGGTTATCGAGCGATTTTCTATCAGCGCCATGCCATTAGCTCGCTCGTTGCTATGGCGGAGATCGGTGCTCAACAAGAATATGATCTCTATGGAACCGACGTGAGCGGCGTTACTCTCCATACGCTGATCACGTTCCTCCTCGACGCAATCGATACCCCGAGCCGGGTGCTTCGCGAGGCTTCCGCCAACGTCTCTGTTCCAGCCGGAACTGATTACCGCAGTCAGGATCTCGGGTTCCTCGATGCACGCGGCCACGGTAGGCACTATATGGCCTGGATTGTTCCTTATATCGCCCGCTTCCCCGATCATTCGAACAGCATTCGACTTCAGAAATTCTTCGCCGATGGTCGGTTCAAGCATCCGATGCTGGATGATTACGTCGGCGGGAACATGAGTTGCCTCAAGGGGTAACGCTTGGTTTGCAGAGGCTTAAGACGGTTGGTGACGGGCATCCTGCGAACAATCCTCTACGCCCTGACACTAAACCGGAAGAGGAAAGGGGGTGATAGCCGACTATCCTTCTCATGCGCCCGTGCGGAGGGCGGGTAGTGAGAAGGTGTCGCCCAATACCTGTTCTCAGTGTGGGTTAGTCCCCTGGCGAGGAGGCGCTTTCCGAGATTTTCGGGATGCTCGTCCGGGGGCGGCCCGCCCTGAACATGCAGGGTTCTAGATTTGGTGACATGGTGGTGACACAGCAAAAAAGGGTTAGCCGCTTTATGCTGCTAACCCTTTGATTTGTTTGGTGGAGCTAAGCGGGATCGAACCGCTGACCTCTACAATGCCATCGTAGCGCTCTCCCAGCTGAGCTATAGCCCCGAAACTTCTGGGTACCGATAATCTCTTATTCGGTGTGAACGAATTTCTAAAACATGCGCCTCGGCCCCGCAAGCAAAAAGTGACAGTTTTTTAGCAGCGCTGAAGGGATAGTCGGCAAATGTGCGGGGGTGGCAGTTGTTTTGTCATCTTCAAAGGGCATCCTGAGCATTGAGACATATAAGTTTTTTCGCTTCTGAGGAGGCCGATCATGATGCAAACACTGACGCAAGTATCGTGGGTTGTGCTTGGGGTGATGGTGGCTGCAACCCCAGCGCTCGCGCAGCAAAGCGTGAAGCTGACGACGTTGGATTGGTGTCCTTACACCTGTGTTACCGCGCCGGATGGCGGGTTCAGCAGCGTCATCGTTCGGGAAGCCTTTAAGGCTATGGGTTATCAGGTTGAAATTGAGTTTCTGCCATGGCAGCGGGCGGTAGCGAAAGCAAAGGATTCGGCGGAGATTGCCGGGTATTTTCCCGAATACTTGGCTGAAATCCCGGACTTTAGCCTGTCGCCGAGCATTGGCACGGGGCCGCTAGGGCTGATTATGCGGAAAGGTGCGCCGGTTCCCCCGGCAACCGCCGAAGCGCTGCGGACGCTAAGGCTAGGTGTCGTCTCGGGATATGTGAATGCGGATCCGGTAGAGGCGGCGATGGCGGCAGGACTGAAGCCCGAAGGCGTCTCGGACGATAACACCAATATTCGCAAGCTCGCGGCAGGCCGGATTGATGCGGCAGAGATTGATCGACATGTCTTCGCGCATCTCTTAAAAACCGATACGCGCTTGCTCGATATACGGGAGCAAGTGGTGTTCGCGCTGCCGTTAGAAGATAAAACCTTGCACGTTGCCTTCAATAAAAGCGAGTACGGTAAAAAACTATCAGCGATTTTTACCGAAGGATTGAGCAAGGTCGATATAAAAGGTCTACAGCAAAAATACTTTGCAATGGCTCAGTAGGCAAAACTCAAAGAAAAGGCCCGGTAGAGACACCGGGCCTTTTTATTATTGCAGCCTCAGCGCTGATTATCGCTCGTCGTCCTCACCGATGTTTTCGATGACTTCGGCCATATCGTCTTCGTCCTCACCGAGGTCGGACGTATCTTCCATCAGGTCATCGTCTTCGTCGGCCACGGCATCTTCTGCCACCAGATCGGCTTCGACATCGGGCAAGTCAGCAACGTCGGCTTCGTCCACCACGGCTGCGACCACGGCGGCTTTAACGGGCTTATCATCTGGCAGTGGCGCGCGCGACCGGCGCGATTTCAGAATCGCTTCAGGATCGTAGGTCGTTGCACATTTCGGGCACACGATGGGATCACGGCCCATATCGTAAAAAGGTGCGCCGCAAGAATGGCAAATGCGCTTTGCGCCCCATTCGGGTTTCGCCATGTCAGCTTGTTCCTTAATCTTGGGGGATCAAATGGTCTTTGGCGTGCAATGCCAGGGGTATCGGCGCTTGTCAATCACCTGAAAGAAGATAGCGAGCGTGACAAGTCCGCACCCCGTCCTCTTACCCTTCACATTAACAGAGTGGCACGCTTGAGGGCGGGCTGAATTTCGGGTACGCCGTGCAGCAGGTTTTAGCTCCAACGGGATTTTATCACATGCACGCGCCTCGCCCGCTTCTTTCCCGCCGCGCCGGGCCGTTGTCTGGGACCATCTACGTTCCGGGCGATAAGTCTATCTCTCACCGCGCGCTCATGTTCGGCGGGCTGGCGCTGGGGGAAACGCGCATCACCGGGTTGCTGGAAGGCGAAGATGTGCTGGCAACTGCCGCCGCGATGCGGGCGATGGGCGCGACCGTTACCCGTGATGGTGTCGGCGCGTGGCGCGTTACCGGCGTCGGTGTTGGCGGGTTGGTGGAACCGGAGGCCCCGCTTGATCTTGGCAATGCCGGCACGGCCACACGGCTGCTCATGGGCGTGATCGCGGCCCACCCGTTTACGGCGTTTATGACCGGCGACGCCTCCTTACGCTCGCGCCCGATGGCCCGCGTTACCGTACCGTTGGAAGTGATGGGCGCGCGCTTCGTTTCCCGCTCCAAGGGCCGTCTGCCGCTGGCGGTGATCGGGACGGAAAACCCCACGCCGATAACCTACACGCTCCCGGTGGCCTCGGCGCAGGTGAAGTCGGCAGTGTTGCTGGCGGGGCTGAATACGCCGGGCGAGACCAGTGTGATCGAGCCGGAGCCGACGCGCGATCATACCGAAAATATGCTGCGGCATTTCGGCGCGGAGGTTCGGATAGAAGAGACGCCGGAAGGGCGTAAAGCCACGCTCGTCGGGCAGCCGATTCTAAAAGCGGCAGATGTCGTGGTTCCGGGCGATCCGTCGTCGGCAGCGTTTCCCGTGGTCGCCGCCTGCCTCGTGCCGGGGTCGGACGTTATCGTTGCGGGCGTTGGGCTTAATCCGCTGCGGGCGGGGGTGTTTATCTCGCTAAAGGAAATGGGCGCATCCATCGAAGAAGTGAACCCGCGCACCGAAGGCGGCGAGCCGGTGGCCGATTTGCGCGTCCGCTTTGCCCCGCTGCATGGCATCGAGGTTCCGGCAGCGCGCGCGCCAAGCATGATTGATGAATATTTGGTGCTGGCGATGGCTGCCGCCTGCGCTTCGGGCCGCACCATTCTGCACGGGCTATCGGAGTTGCGGGTGAAGGAGAGTGACCGGCTGGCCGCGATTGCGGACGGGCTTGCGGCCTGCGGCGTGCGCGTGACCGTTGAGGGCGATGATTGCATTATCGACGGCACCGGCACACCGCCAAAAGGGGGGGTAAGGATTGCCGCCAAGCTCGATCATCGTATCGCTATGTCCTATCTTATTCTCGGTGCGGTTACGGCGGAGCCGATCACCATTGATGATGCGGCCCCCGTCGATACCTCTTTCCCCGGTTTTGCCGATTTGATGAATAGCCTCGGCCTGAAGATCGAAGGAGTGGCCTAACCATGCGCGTGATTGCGGTCGATGGTCCGGCAGCGTCGGGCAAAGGCACGATTGCCAAACGGCTGGCGGCGCATTTCGGCTTTCCCCATCTCGATACCGGCTTGCTCTACCGCGCGGTCGGTTGGGCCGTGCGGGACAGGCTGGACGATCCGCGCGCCGCGATTGCCGCAGCGGAAGCCTTCGATGTGGGCATGACCTGCGGGGAGGACTTGCGGAGTGAGGCGGCGGGGCAAGCCGCTTCCAAAATCTCGGCGATTCCCGAGGTTCGCGCGGCGCTCTTGGCGTTTCAGCGTGGCTTTGCCGCTCAAGCGCCGGGCGCGGTTTTGGATGGGCGCGATATTGGCACGGTGATCTGCCCCGATGCCCCGGTAAAATTATTTGTCACGGCCTCCGTCGAAGTTCGGGCTGGGCGGCGGCACAAAGAGTTGCAGGCGCGCGGGAATCCTTCTATATACGCCGAGATTCTTGCGGACCTGATGGATCGGGACCGCCGTGATAGTGAACGCGCGACAGCCCCTCTTAAGGCGGCAGACGATGCGTTCTACCTGGAAACATCCAGTTTGGATGCCGATCAGGCTTTTGCGGCAGCCCTTATTTATGCGGCCCCCCGGATAGCGTAACCGCCTTCTCGCCCTGACCGCTTCTCCAAGGGGCAGGGCTTGGGGGTTTTCGTCACTCTCCAACCCCGCGTTGCCGCCATCGTCCAGCGGTTGCGCCGTTCGGCTCCGATAGCCGAACCAGGGACAGCCGGACTGGAGCATGTATGACCACGAGTGAAAGCTTTGCCGCGCTTCTGGAAGAATCGCTGGGCACAGGTGATAATCTTGAAGGCACTGTCGTTAAGGGCATTATCATTGCCATCGAAAACGACTTTGCCCTGATTGATGTTGGCTTGAAGTCGGAAGGCCGTGTGCCGCTGCGCGAATTCGCAGCGCCTGGCCTGCCGGTTGAACTGAAGGTCGGCGATACGGTTGAAGTGTACTTGGAGCGCATGGAAGACAAGAATGGCGAAGCCAGCTTGTCGCGCGAAAAGGCCCGCCGTGAAGAAGCGTGGAATGTGCTGGAACGCGCGTTCACCGAACAACAGCGCGTGACCGGGATTATCTTCGGTCGTGTTAAGGGTGGTTTCACGGTCGATCTGTCGGGTGCCGTGGCCTTCTTGCCGGGCAGCCAGGTGGATATCCGCCCAGTGCGCGACATTACCCCGCTGATGGGTTCCCCGCAGCCGTTCCAGATTCTGAAGATGGACCGTCGTCGCGGCAATATCGTCGTGTCGCGTCGGGCTGTGCTCGAAGAGTCGCGTGCCGAAGCCCGGTCGGAGTTGGTGGCCTCCCTCAAGGAAGGCCAAATTCTGCAAGGCGTGGTCAAGAACATCACCGACTACGGTGCGTTCGTGGATCTTGGCGGCGTCGATGGTTTGCTGCACGTCACCGATATTGCGTGGCGTCGTATCAATCATCCGTCCGAAGCCCTCACGATTGGCCAGTCGGTCAATGTGCAAGTTATCCGCTTCAACTCGGAAACCCAGCGTATCAGCCTTGGCATGAAGCAGCTTGAAGCCGATCCTTGGGAAGGCGTTGCCGCTAAGTACCCGATGGGTGCCAAGTTCAATGGCCGCGTGACCAACATCACGGATTACGGCGCATTCGTGGAACTGGAACCCGGCATTGAAGGCTTGGTCCACGTTTCCGAAATGAGCTGGACGAAGAAGAACGTCCATCCGGGCAAGATCGTTTCGACCAGTCAAGAAGTCGAAGTGATGGTGTTGGATGTCGATCCGGTGAAGCGTCGCATCAGCCTTGGTCTGAAGCAGTGCATGGACAATCCGTGGGATACGTTCGTGACCAAGTTCCCGGCCAATACGGAGATTGAAGGCGAAGTCAAGAACATCACCGAATTCGGTCTGTTCGTGGGTCTGCCCGGCGACATCGACGGCATGGTTCATCTGTCGGATATTGATTGGGAACGTCCCGGCGAAGAAGCCATTCAGGACTTCAAAAAGGGCGACCAAGTGCGCGTTCGCGTTCTTGATGTCGATGTGGAAAAAGAGCGTATCAGCCTGGGCATTAAACAGCTCACCGCCGATCCGTTTGAAGCCTCCATCGGCACCGTTCGCAAGAACGAAGTCGTTACGTGCACGATCACGCAGGTTCAAGAAAACGGTATCGAAGTTGAAATCACCGAAGGTGTTCACGGCTTCATCCGTAAGGCCGAACTGGCCCGCGACCGCGCCGATCAACGCACCGAACGCTTTGCGGTTGGTGACAAGATTGATGCGAAAGTGACCCAGATTGATAAAGGCTCGCGCCGCGTCAGCCTGTCGGTCAAGGCCCGCGAAATGGAAGAAGAGAAGGCCGCTATGGCGGAATTCGGCTCCTCCGATTCGGGTGCCTCGCTGGGCGATATTCTGGGGGCGGCCATGCGGAACGCGCGCCAGAAGGATGACGTGACGAAGTAAGCCGTCAGGCCCTTCATCGCTGCTCAAAAAGACCGCCGCCGGGGGCAACCTCGGCGGCGGTTGTTTGTTAGAGCGTTTTCCGTTCGCACCGGCTCACAGTAAACACTCTAATTGGTTGTTTTGTTGAGCAAATGCGTCGTCGCGGGTGATTCCACCCGCTCGGGATTTGCTCTAAGAGCGCGTGAAAACTTTGCTCTCATCAGGATGCTAATTCCCCAACGGCACCCACGGAATCCGGCCAACCTCGATGCCTTCTTCCGCCAGCGCTTCCCGGTCGGCTTCCGAGCTTTCGCCGTAGATGCCGTGGGCTTCTACTTCGCCATAGTGAATTTTGCGGGCTTCTTCGGCAAAATTATCGCCAACGTAATCGCAATCGGCTTCGATCTTGCGGCGCATCTCGCGCAGGGCCTGCATCGCTACGGCCTGGTGATCGGTCTCTTCGGCGGTGGGGGCCGCGATGGCTTCTGCGGTTGGGGTTACGGCAGCCTTCGAGGATGGGCGAATGGCGGGGGCCATTAGGGCTTTGCGGATGCGGGTGTCGCCGCAGACCGGGCAGGCAATCGCCCCGCCCGCTGCCTGCGCGTCGAACGCGGCGCTATTGCGGAACCAAGCGTCGAACCCATGCTCCGCAGAGCACAGAAGGCTATACATGATCATAGAGATTAAATAAGTCGGCTCATCGGGAAAAGGAAGAGGGTCGCGTAAACGGCCTATCATGACTAAGCGCCGGGATGCGCTGGCGGGCGTCTGCAACCTCCGCCAAATCGAGATCGGCCAGCACTAGCCCCGGCTCGGTGCCCCCGTCGGCGATAATCTCGCCCCAGGGGTTCACGATTAGCGAATGCCCATAGGTGCGGCGGCCTTCGGCGTGCGTGCCAGTTTGCGCGGGGGCGAGCACGAAGCAGCCGGTTTCAATCGCCCGTGCCCGCAGCAGCACGTGCCAATGGGCTTCCCCGGTCGGCACCGTGAAGGCAGACGGGATGGTGAGAATATCGGCCCCCGCCTGGGCCAAGGCGCGAAACAGCGCGGCGAAGCGCAGATCGTAGCACACGCTGAGGCCCAACCGCGCCACGGGGGTTTCCACCGTTACCGCCGCATCGCCGGGGGCGATCAGCGCCGATTCGCGGTAGCTTTCACCGTTGGCGAGATCGACATCGAACAGATGAATTTTATCGTAGCGCGCGGCGATGCGGCCATCGGGGGAAAAAAGCAGCGATCGGTTGGCGAGTTTTCCGCCCGCCACCTGTACAGCAATGGAGCCTGCCAGCAGAAAGGCCCCGGATTCTTCCGCCAACCGCGAAAACAGCGGCGGCAGCGGGTGGCCTTCCTCGGTCAGCGCTTTGGCGCGGTGGGCGTCCCGATCCGGCTCCAGCATCGCGCAGTTTTCTGGGGTTAGAATGAGGCGTGCACCTTCTGCGGCGGCGTCCTTAATCTGCGCGTCCAGAAACGCGAGATTCGGCGCGAAGTCCCGTGCGGCGGTCTGTTGGATCAGGGCGACGCGCAGCATAGGGATTTAGGCGGCCAGCAGCGGATCAAGCCCGCCCTTAGCCTCAAGCGCGTGCAGATCGTCGCAGCCACCAATGAGGGTGCCATCAATGAAAACTTGCGGCACGCTGTTCTTGCCGCCGGAACGGGCGCGCATTTCGGCACGCAACGCGGGCTTTGCCATCACATCAAACTCTTCCCAAGTTTGGCCCTTGGCGGTCAGCAGGCGTTTGGCCTTGGCGCAATAGGGGCAGAACGGATCGGCATAAAGTTCAATCTTGGCCATGGGGGTCTCACTGGTTCAAACGCTACAGGTATAGTTAAGAAGAGTTCTAAAAAGATGCTAGGGTCAAGAATGAGGGTTGGCTATGCGGACTTGAAGGGGTTACGGCGCGGGCCGATTACCGTTCGTTCGCCTCAGCGCGATCAAACGACCACCCCGGCGGCAGCGGCTTCCGCAGCGCTCGAAGGCTTTCGAGTGCCTGGGTGCGGTCTGGGGCGATCCGAACATCAACATCGTAGCCTTCTTTTAACGCGAGTGCCCCGACAAGACCGGCGGGCAAACGAATGGTGAGAGTATTACCCCGGCGGAAGACCTGCATGATAGTCCCTACTAGAGCAAATAACGGGCGGGCAGCATCACCTGCGGCGGCGCATTTGCTTAAAAAAAACAAAGAGGCAGAGCGCTTGAAGTGAGTCTCGGCGACTGGAAAACGCTCTAACCGATGCAAGGTGTCTTCAGCGGTGGCGGCGCGGATCGCGAGCCTATCACCGCCCCGATTGCCCGCCCTCGAGGAGATCAAAGGCCAGTAAGGCAAATACAAAAGAGGCGCGCGCGCACCTCTTTTTGTGCCGCCGTACTTAGAGGCCAGCGCGGGCGCACCAACGGATCACGGAATAAGTTTAGACGAGCGGTGCGCTCCTTGCAACAGTAGGCACTCACACACAGATCTCCTAAAGTATATCCAAATTCGCAGAATGGCTAATTATACCGCTCCACGGGCTGATTGAAGAACTTTGGGTCGCGGAATTCAAACACTTTGGCGTCGATGGGGTCGCCTGTACGGGCATCAATCAGGGTAACGCGGGTCGAGCGATTTTGGCTATCGAGCACGCTCCATTGCTCAAGCCGAAATGGCGCTTCGCTGAACTGCAACGTAAGCTCCCCTTGCTCGGTGTCATCGGTCGCGCGCACGGAAACGCGCAGAACGCCGGGGCCGCGATCAATGCGCGTTACTGTTATGTCTTGGCTCAAGCGCACTTTGTCGCGCAGCAGAAAAGCGACCGGCGTGGTGCTGAGGGGCAGGGCCGTGGTCTCGTTCAACTCGCGGTCATGGTAGGTTAAGAACGAGCCATCGGCGATCATGACCACGGGGGAGGGCGGGGCATAGTCGAACCGCATCTTGCCAGGGCGTTGAATAAACACCGCACCGCGCGCAATTGCGCCCGTATCGGTTATTTGCAAGAACTTCGCCGTGAGGGTTTTTAGCCCGTCGAAATAGGTTTCGATGCGGGCAAGGTCGATCTTGTCTTGGGGCGTGAGCGGCCAGGGTTTGGCTTTTGCGGCCAGTGCGGGGGTAGAGAGAAGGGCGAGCGCCAATATGGCAAGTACCGCGCGGCGAGCAATCCCAAGCATTCTGTATGATCCTTCGGAGCAAATCCCGAGCGGGTGGAATCACTCGCGACGACACATTTGCTAAACAAAACAAAAAACTAGAGCTTTTATCGTGAACGAATGTGAACGAAAAACGCTCTAATCCTAAAGCCAATCACTTTAACCCGGCAGACGTGGCGAAATAAGGGCGAGCATACCGCGCGCTGCAACAATACCACTGGCAAGGCAGGCGTTCAGCAGATAGCCGCCCGTGGGCGCGGCCCAATCTAGCATTTCCCCCGCCACGAACCAGCCGGGTCTTTCGGCGAGCATCAGCCCTGGAGTAAGACCGTTAAACTGAACCCCGCCCGCGCTGGAAATAGCTTCGGCGATGGGGCGCGGCCCAGTCAAGACGAGCGGCAGCGCTTTCAGGCGGCGGGCGAGTGCGGCGGGCGCATCCCACCCCGGCCCCCGCACGCCTTCGTTCAGCAGCGCGATGGCGGCGGGGGGCAGGCGGAAACTCTTTTTCAGGAACGACCCCAGCGAGGCACTGCCGCGCTGGGCGAGCTTTTCTAGCACGAAGCGTTCGTTATGATCCGGCAGCAGATCAATGCTGAGGGTTACGCCCGGCGCAAGAGAGTGAGAGAGGGCGTAAAGTGCGCTGCCCTCTAGGCCATATTCGGTCAGAATAATCTCGCCACGCACGCGCTGGGTACCCGCCGAGAGCGCAACGGTTTTCAGCGGGCTTCCCGCCTTTTGCGTCAACACGTCCGACCAATTGATCTGCCAGCCGCAGTTGAAGGGCCGTAGCGGCGCGATGGGGGTGGGCAGGAAGCGGGTCCATGCGCCGTCCGAGCCGAGATGCGGCCAGCTTGCCCCGCCAAGCGCCAGCAGCACAGCATCGCCGTGCGCGGTAATAGGGCCGTTTGGCGTCTCGAAGGTTAGGGCGCTTCCGTCGGCCTGCCCGGTCCAGCGGTGGCGCGTGTGCGTGCGTAACCCCAGGCCCCGCAGGCGCGTGAGCCAAGCGCGCAGCAGTGGTGCCGCCTTAAAATCAGTCGGAAAGATGCGCCCGGAGGTGCCGATGAAGGTCTCGATCCCCAAATCCGCCGCCCACGCCCGGATCGCTTCGGGCGGCAGCGTTTCGATCCACGGGCGTACGGTTTCGGCTTCCGCGCCGTAGCGCTCCAGAAAAGCAGGTAAAGGGTCGGAGTGAGTGAGATTAAGCCCGCCCCGCCCGGCGAGTAGAAACTTTCGCCCGAGCGAGGGCATGGCATCATAAAGATCGACCGAGGCTCCCGCTTTCAGCAGCGTTTCCGCCGCCATCAACCCCGCCGGGCCACCGCCGACGATAAGGGCTTTCACGAAGCGTCCCGCATCAAGAAAGTTGAGCAATGCGCCAGATGCTGCTGGCAATATCGGCGAGTTTTTTTTGTCGGGCTGCGAGACGCTCTGGTGTCCAATCAGCGTTCTCTTTAGCCAATTTCTGAGTCAATCCAAAATTGCTCTCTTGCAAAACAGGCCGCTTCTGATCGTATGACGCATTCCCCAAGTCGCGATTCGGCTTTTTCTCAAGCATTGTCATATTGCCTATCCGATAAACCAATGCATCAGCTTCTTCATCACTGAAATTTTCCCAGCCGGAACTGGGGTTCTGTGGTAAAACATGTTCGATACTCAGAGTAGCGGCCTCAAAATCATGAGAATTATTACTATCTTGTCGCTCTAATTCACATAAAATATATCGAACAACGCGGTTATTACGGGTATCGGTTGTGCGAATGATTTTATCAGCAAAAGCCATTTTAAACGCATCATCTTTAGGATAGATACTTTGCAAGGACTCTAAGATTTTGTTAGCCGAATAAGACTCATGTGTATTAATCTTTTGTGCGGTATTAGAATATATTTTCTCCTGCTCATGTGTTGGAAGACTGCCAATCACATTATAGCGAAATGAAATCATTACGCAGGCACGTAAAACAGTAGCGAAATCGTCATCGTTTAGTTTACGGTGAGCTGCAAACAGAATAGAAAAAGGTTGCCGAACACGAAACATACGCAGTTGCTGCGCCCAAGTTCTCCACTGAGGTGCCCAATGAGATGCTTCAGGATTTGTAAGGGAAAGATAAGTATCCATATCTTCTTCCATGCTACGAAGAAGATCAAATGCCTCGGATCTGTCAATTATTTTGCTTCTAATTATCTTGAATAGATCTGATTGCCTTACAAAACTTTTTCGACTTATCCAGTGAATACGTAAAAAATCGGGAAAACTCTCTGCTCCAAGCTTAGAGACCATCGACTCCCAGCGATTTTCGAGCGATTGCATCTCTTCGACATTGTTAGCGTTCTTACTGAGAACCGAGAATAGGTAATTTTTGAGTAAATCAGTAGAAGATAAGCGTACGCCGCGAGCGTTAAGAGTCTTAAAAACCTTATAGGCATTGAGTTCGTCTGTGACGCTAATCACTGTAAAAAATAACCTATCACTCATGGTTTCAAGGAGTGATGCAAGTGCAATGCCCTCGTCCCCATTTTCTTTTTTACTATAATCTTTGACTCGGCGATCATACCATTCAAATGCCTTGCGAAGACTGTGTTCGGAAGCACGAAGGCCTCTTTGCGGCAAATGCCCCAGAGAAACAAGATGGGTCTGGTAATAATTATCGTTATTACGGTTTAGAGAAAGTTTGCTGCGCGTAATGAGCGTAACGGGGTCTAAATAACCTATGTAAGTCTGCCGAATTTGATCGAGGCGTCTCTGATTGTCGTCAGAGCTTTTTTTGTCCTCGATAAGACGTTGGAGATTTTTCAAAACGGCGAGAACGATTAAGCTGAGTGTTGTTAGGCGTTGCTGACCGTCGATAACATCAAAGGTCTTCTCGTCTTGGGATTGCAGAACAAGATACCCCATATAATGGGCTGTCTCGCCGCCATCGCGAACCGATTCCAAGATATCCGACCATAGATCTTCCCATTCCTCATCCGTCCAACTATAGTCTCGTTGAAAGCGTGGAATGCGATAGCTCAGACCATTACCAATCAGTTTTCGGTAAGTATTATTCTCAGTTTTGAAATTGCTGGCGGACATGATTAAATCCTCTCTCCGCTCTATAAAAATATCCTATGGCTATTAATGGCTATCAGGTCTCAGGCATTTTTGTCAAATAAGACCATGCCGCATTTCGCCCCTCACGGCACCAACGAAATATCGTACCGCACAAAAGCCGAGAGTTTCGCCACGCGGTCGTACAGTTTGCGTGCGGTGGCATTATCTGCGTGCGTGTGCCAGTAAATCCGATACCAGCCGGAGGTTTTGCCAATATCGACCAGGGCATCAATCAGCTTTTCGCCCGCCCGCTGGCCGCGTGCATCCGGGGCGACGAACAGGTCTTCGAGGTAGGCGACGTGCCGCGCGCTATTCGTGTGCAGGTGCGGGATGTAGTGGAGAAGGCCGACGAGGTCGCCCGTCTCCGTTGCCGCCACTAGCCCGTATAGCCCCACGGCAGGATCGTGCAGTCGCCGCCAATTGGCGTCGATCAGCGCCGGGCTGTAGTCGGTTTTGTAGAATTTCCCGTAGGCGAGAAAAAGCGCTTCCCACCCGGCACGGTCGGTCAACGCTAATGGACGCACGAAGGTTTTTAGAGGGGCGGGGGTTTCCATGATTACCGTCCCGCCAAAACCATGCCATCGACGCGCAAGCTGGGGCTATCGAGGCCGCGTTTGATCTCCAAATCGTCGGCGGGGGTGAGGGTCTGGTACATATCCTTCAGATTGCCCGCGATGGTAATTTCGCTGACCGGATAGGCGATTTCACCCTTCTCGATCCAGAAGCCCGCCGCCCCCCGGCTATAATCGCCCGTGAGGCCGTTAACGCCCTGGCCCATCAGGTCGGTCACATAAAGCGCGTTTTCGCCCGCATAAAGCTCCTGCGGTTTTAGCGTCCCTGCGTCCACGGTCAGGTTGCTCGCGGCGGGGCCGGGCGGGCCGGATGTGCCGCGCGCGGCGTGGCCTGTGGGCGCAAGGTTCAACTGCCGGGCCGAGCGCAGATCGAGCAGCCACGTCGTCAGCACGCCCTTATCAAACAGGGCGCGTGCTTGGGTCGGTAGCCCTTCGGCATCATAGGGGCGGGAGCGCAGACCACGCTTGCGGTGCGGCTCTTCCCGCAAGGTGATCTTCGCGCTGAACACCGGCTGGCCGAGTTTATCTTTCAGAAAGCTGGTGCCACGCGCGATGCTGGGGCCGGAAATCGCGCCCAAAGCGTGCCCAACGAGGCCACCTGCTACGCGCGGATCGAAGATCACCGGCACTTTGGCGGTTTCCAGTTTGCGCGGATTGAGGCGGCGTAACGCCCGTTCGGCGGCGGATCGGCCAATCTGAGCCGGATCGTCCAAATCTTCGGCGTGCAGGGCGGATGAATAATCGTAATCGCGCTCCATGCCCGTGCCCGTTCCGGCAACAGCGGTCATGGAGATGGAATGATAGGTGCTGTGGTTTTCACCGGCAAACCCGGCAGAGGTTACAAGGGCGCTGTAGCCCGAACCCCATCCAGCGCTGGCCCCGTCGGAGTTCGTAATCCCGGCAATGCTCATGGCCGTTTCTTCCGCTAAAGCCGCACGGGCAAGTAGGGTTTCAATATCAGGCTCATGGGGATCGACGCTATCAAGCGTGGGGAAGTTTCTGGCGAGAAGGTCCGCCCCGGCAATACCGCAAAACGGGTCTTCCGGTGCCAGCCGTGCCATCGCGAGGGCGCGTTCCACCATCGCCGCCAGCGCGTCTGGGCGAAGATCGCTGCTGGAGACGATGGCTTGGCGCTGACCAATGAAAACGCGCAGGCCCAAGTCTTGGCCTTCCGACCGTTCGAGCTTTTCGATGCGCCCTAGGCGGCGTTCGATGGAAACCGACGTGCCGTGATGCATTACCGCATCTGCGCTATCGGCCCCCGCTGCGCGAGCCTTGGCCACGAGATCGGAGAGAAGGTCTAAAGTGGGGAGTGTCGTCATGCGTGAAGTCGCCAAACTGCTAGAAGCGGAGGGATCACAGAGTGGCGATCCCAAGCACGACCGACAACCCCCAAAGCGCGGGTTTTCCTCAAACTAGGTCATACCTCCGGCAACCCCGGCACGGCTGAGGCGCAACCGTGCCGATGCTGACGGGGCTTAGAGCAGCAAACGACCAATCGTTTGCTGCTCTAAAAGCCGCCATTGAGGCGGCGGCCAAGGGCGCGGATGCGCCCGCCCGGCGAGGGCTAAAAAATAGCCTAGTTCGCTTGCCGACGCAGAAACGCCGGGATTTCCAACAGATCGTCATCGGCTTGGCTGGAGATCGGACGGGTTCCTGTATCGCCCGAACGCGGCGATGCGGCTGCCGTCGGCGCGGTTGGAGCAGAACCACCGCCCTGAACGCGGCTGCCTGCCGACGGGGTGACGGCGGGAGCGGCCTCTGGCCGACGCCCGGCGGACAGCGGATTGGTGAAACGCTCGAACAGGCTGGGCGCGCGGTTCTTGTCCTTTGCCGACGCTGGGGATGCGGCGGGGGTGGGAACATGGATCGGTTGCATCGCGAGGGCGGCATTGCCCACGCTGGTTGGCTGGGTCATCGTCGGTTCCGATGAAACGCTGGGAACGACGCGCTGGGTCATCGCCGGTTGCATCGAGGCTTCCACCGGGCGCGGCGGAATAAAGCCACCATCAACCGAAGGCGCTACCGCTGTGTGAGCCGGTGCCGTGTGAGCGGGCGCCAAAACACGCGGCGCCGGGTTGAACGAGCCTGACATGGCGGTGCTCGGCCCGGCCTGCGGGCGCACGGGCGCGCTCAGGCTTTGCGTGACGACAGGCTGCGGGGCGACGGCAAGATTGCCTTGAATGCCGAACGCCGGGCCGTTGGTCGGCGCGGTTTCGGTGCTCATCACCGGGGATGCTGCCGCATAATGCGACGGGTGCATCGGCACGCTGGTCATTGGCGAGTAACCGCTACCGATGGCCGCCGAGCTTTGCGAGACCGTATTGTGCTGGCCCGAGTTCTGGCCCGAGTTCTGGCCCGAGTTCTGGTGCGGGGCGCGCGGCGTGGCATCCGTCACCAGGGTGATTTGCGGGCGGCGCGGCTCGGCAGCAGCTTCCGACTCGATCCCCGTAGCGACGACCGACACGCGAACGCGGCCTTCCAGGCTTTCATCGAAGGTGGAGCCGAAGATGATGTTTGCGTCCGGGTCCACTTCTTCGCGGATACGGTTGGCGGCTTCATCGGCTTCAAACAGGGTCATATCGAGACCGCCGGTGATGTTGATGAGCACGGCGCGCGCGCCCTTCATCGAGGCATCGTCCAGCAGCGGGTTGGAAATGGCGGCTTCGGCGGCATCCAGCGCGCGGCGGTCGCCCGTGGCTTCCCCCGTGCCCATCATCGCCTTGCCCATTTCGCTCATAACGGTGCGGATGTCGGCAAAATCGAGGTTGATAAGGCCCGGCATCATCATGAGGTCGGTCACGCCGCGCACGCCCGCATGCAACACATCGTCGGCCATTTTGAAGGCATCGGCGAACGTGGTGCGCTCGTTGGCGAGGCGGAACAGGTTTTGGTTCGGAATGATAATCAGCGTATCAACATACTGCTGAAGATCGAGAATACCATTCTCGGCAAGGCGCATCCGGTGCGCGCCTTCAAAATGGAACGGCTTGGTGACGACGCCGACGGTCAGAATACCGCGCTCGCGGGCTGCCCGCGCAATCACCGGGGCAGCACCGGTACCCGTACCACCGCCCATGCCCGCCGTGATGAACACCATATTGGAGCCATCAAGCTGCTGCATGATTTCTTCGATGCACTCTTCGGCGGCAGCCCGGCCTATCTCCGGCTTCGCGCCCGCGCCCAGGCCCCGTGTTAGCTCGGTGCCAAGCTGAATGCGGCGCGAGGAGAGATTATGCCCCAGCGCTTGATTATCCGTATTGGTAACGACGAATTCGACGCCTTGCAGATTGGCGCGGATCATATTGTTAACGGCATTCCCGCCCGCACCGCCGCAGCCCACGACCGTGATACGCGGGCGCAGTTCGTGATCGCTAGGATTGCTCAAACCGATTTGCATAGCCATTTTGTGCCTCCGCTTCGAAAAACTTTGATGATCGAGCCGGGCGCCTATCGCGCCTCATTTTTGTTAGGTCCGCAAATACGTCGTCACGGGCACTTGCCCGCTCGGGATTTGCGTTAGAAGTTTTCTTTGAGCCATAACCCAAGCCGTCCGATCATTCCGGTCGGCGGTGCGGCGGACGTTTTGCGTCCCCCTTTCGCAGGCTCGGATGTCGGTTGAAGGGCGTGGGCGATCAAACCTGTGCAAGTTGCATAGGCCGGACCGGCAAAATCGACGGGCAGGCCGTGAAACCCTTGGGGTTTACCCACACGGACCTGCTTATCGAGAATATGGGCCGCAAGGTCGCGCACCCCGGAGAGCTGACTTGCGCCCCCCGAGAGAACGGCCCGTCGGCCCGCTATCTTGTCCAAGCCACTCGCCTCCAAGCGACTGCGGACAAGTTCAAAAGTCTCCTCCAACCGGGGTTGGATAATCCCGGTAAGAATCGACTTTGGAATGTGGTGCGCGGTCAGGCGATCATCCTCGCCGACCAGCGGAACTTCGATGATTTCCCGCTCGTCGGCGCTGGCGACCAGGGCCGCGCCGTAGAGGGTTTTCATCCGTTCCGCATGGGCCAACGGGGTTGAAAGCCCGCGCGCAATATCAGTGGTCACATGGCCGCCGCCGATGGGCACCGAGTCGGTGAACACCAGCTTGCCATCGAAGAAGACCGCCATCGTGGTAACGCCGCCACCAAGATCAATCAGCGTGCAGCCCATCTCCCGCTCGTCGGGCACCAGCACCGACATACCGGCGGCGTAAGGGGCGGCAACAACGCCATCGAGTTCCAAATGGCAGCGGGCAATGACCATCGCCAAAGTTTTCAGCGCCGAGGTAGAGGCCGAGACAACGTGCATATTCACGCCCAACCGCTGCCCGTACATACCGCGCGGATCGCGGATGCCCCGGCTGCCGTCGATCGTGAAGCCCACGGGGATGGTGTGCAGCATCGTGCGGTCGGTCGGCTCCATATTCTGCCGCCCGGCTTCCAGCACGCGGCGCACGTCCGCATCGGCAATCTCGTGATTATCTATGGACAACTCGTGCTGCGCCACGCGCGACGACAGGTTCCCGCCCGTCATGCTCACGATGACGCCCTGAATGGTTTCGCCCGCCATTTGTTCGGCAGCGTGAACGGCGGAGAGGATGTTTTTTTCGGCGGCATCAATGTCGGCAATCGTTCCGGCTTTAATGCCTTTGGAGCCGATCATACCAATACCGGTCACGCGCGGCACACCGCCATCCACCCGCGCAATCAGGCAGGTGGTTTTGGTCGTGCCCAGATCGAGCGTCGCCACAATACCGTTACGGGCTTTGGTCGATCCCTTCCGTATGCTCATTCTAGCCGTTCCCCCCGTTTACCTGCTTTTGGACCGCCGCTGCCGGACTGAGTTGCACGATCATGCGGTCGGCTTGTCGCAAGTCGATGGCGACAATGTCCCGATCCAACAGCTTCTGCTGTCGGTGCAGATCCGCGAGTACTCCCAGGGCGACTGCCGGATTTTCTTCCGGTAGGCGCACGTCGATACCGTTGGTAAGCCGCAGATTCCAGCGCCGGTCCCCCACTCGAATAACGGCGGCGACGAGCGGTTTTATCTGCGGTTCCCCTTCCAGCAGCAGCAGGATTTCTTCCGCACGCTGGGGTGCCCCCTCGCCAACAATCACCGGCAGGGAAGCGAATTCACCGCTTGGGTCCGTGAGGCCCCGATCCGCCAAAATGGTTACGCCTCTGGAATCCACGAGGTGGAACCGTCCACCGTTTTGCCACAGGGCAAAAGGCGACCGCTCCGTGAGACGGACATAAACCGTATCCGGCAGGCGCCGTTCTACGACTGCGGACAGGATCCAGGGAAGCGCTTCTAACCGCTGACGGGCGGCTTCAGCATCGAAGCCTAGAATCGCTTCTCCGCGCCGAGTTTGCAAGGATTCCATGATCGTTTCGGAGCCGGAACGAATGCGGCCCTCAACAAGAACTTCCTGAACGCGCAACCCAAAACCCGCACCAACCTGCGCGAAAAAGCCGGATCGGGGGAGAACAGGGCCGGAGGTATTTTGCACAGGAGCGGCAGGATGTAGCGCAATTGTCACACCGAGACCGGCCACGAGCGCCAAGGTGAACGTGCCACCGAGGCCCCACAGGGCAGGCCGCAGCCACTTATTCGGCGGGCGACGCTTCGGCGGGTTCGGTACGACGATCAAGGCCCTGCCCGGAACCCTCGGCGCAACGGGGGGGTGCGCTTTCCGGCTGGGCGAGGTGATGGGCTGGTTGGGGGAAATCAGCCGCGCCTGGAGTTTCGGTTCAATCGGTGTTATGGGCGGCGGTGCCGTGGGGGTAACGCTCGGCCCCATTAGCAGGCGCTTCGGATCGGTGATTTTCTTGGGCGCTTGCGTTTTGCCCGCACGTTTCGGCAGCCAGCCGGTGAGGGCTGCCCGCAGCCGCGCACCGGCGGGGGGCTTCGCCTGCTTTGGGGCCAGCAGAAAGCTCGGCAGGTTGGGCCGGTCGAGCGGATCGAGGTGCAAATCGCTCATCCCCATCGGGCTTGCTCCACCATAATCGTGACCAGTTCAACAAAGGAAATACCCTGGCTGCGCGCGGCATCGGGCACCAGCGAGGTCGGCGTCATGCCCGGCTGCGTATTGGTTTCGAGCAGCCAGACCGTGCCGGGTGCGCCTTGCGTATCGTCGTACCGGAAGTCCGAGCGCGACACGCCCCGGCACCCCAGCGCTTGATGCGCGCGGACAGCCACATCGTACAACTCATCCAGCACGACACCCGGCACATCCGGCGGCATGATATGCTCTGCCTCGCCGCCCTTATATTTGGCCTCGTAATCGAAGAAGCCGTGAGCGTGGACGATTTCGATGGCCCCCAGCGCGCGCGGTTGCCCGGTTTCGGGATCGTCCATCACGGCAACCGTGAGTTCCCGCCCGGCGATATAGGGTTCAACCAGCACCTGATCGCCGAACCCCCATTCGGCAAGAGCGGGGCCATTATCGCCAACGCGCACGATCTGCACGCCAAAGCTGGAGCCTTCGGCGGGCGGCTTTACCACATAGGGGCGCGGCAGTACGTCGCCGGCCAGAACCTCGGCCTTAGAGAACAGCCCGCCCCCCGGCACCCGCAAGCCTTCGCCCGCGAACAACTTTTTGGCGACGGGTTTATTCATCGCTATTGCCGACGCCAGCACGCCGGAGTGGGTGTAGGCAATTTGAAGTAAATCGAGCAGGGCTTGCACCGTGCCGTCTTCCCCGCCCGTGCCGTGTAGGGCGTTGAACACTGCGTCCGGTTTCGGCGTGAGCGCGGCGATGAGGGCAGCGGGATCGCGCGATACGTCGATTTCGGTCACGGCAAAGCCCGCCTCTCGCAACGCCGCCGCAACCGCAGCCCCAGAGGCTAGCGATACCGGGCGCTCTGCCGACCAGCCACCCATGAGCACGGCGATATGGCGGGGGGCGCTCATGCGGCTTCTCCTGCGGTCAGGCCGATGCGTTTGATTTCCCATTCCAGCGCTACGCCAGAGGTTTCCACCACCCGGCGGCGAACCTCTTCACCCAAGGCTTCAATTTCGGCGGCGGTGGCCGTGCCGGTATTGATGAGGAAGTTCGTGTGTTTTTCCGAAACCTGCGCGCCGCCCAGCCTCAAGCCCCGGCACCCGGCTTTATCAATAAGTTCCCAGGCTTTCTCGCCTAGCGGGTTCTTAAAAGTCGAGCCGCCAGTTTTGGCACGGATCGGCTGGGCGGCCTCGCGGTTGGTGCGGATTTCGGTTAGGCGTGCACCGATGCTCTTCGGGTCGGCGTCCGTCCCGCGCAGGGTCGCTTCGGTGAAAATCCAGTCGGCGGGGGCTTCGGAATGGCGGTAGGTCAGGCCCATCTCGGTCAGCGTTGCGCTCTGCCGTGCGCCCTTCCGGTCGAGCGCGCGCGCTTCCAGCAGCACTTGCGCCATATCGCCGCCATAGGCCCCGGCATTCATTCGCAGCGCGCCGCCGATGGTGCCGGGAACACCAGAGAGAAACTCCAGTCCGGCAATTCCCGCCTCAGCAGCGGTCAGCGCGACGTTCAGATCGAGCGCGGCGGCCCCGGCCTGAACCTCGGTGCCGTGGGTCGAAATTCCGGCAAAGCCCTTCCCCAAACGCAACACCACGCCCGGAACGCCGCCGTCGCGCACCAATAGGTTCGAGCCGACGCCGATGACCGTTACGGGCACGTCGGGCGGCAGACCCGCGAGCAGGGCGGCAAGATCGTCTTCATCCGCCGGGCGCACTAAGACTTCCGCCGGGCCACCGACCGCGAACCAAGTGATCGCGCTCAACGGTGCGTTCGCCGTCACGCGCCCCCGCAAAGCGGGCAGCCGTTCGGCGAGCGGAACAGTGCTATCGGGGCGGACGAGCGAGATCACGCGGTCTCTCCCGCCAAAGGCTCGCCGTAAAGGTCTGCGAGGTGCGCGGGCAAAGCGTTCGACCAATTGGTGATGGTGCCTGCGCCGAGGCAAACGACCATATCGGACGGGCGGGTCATTTCCTTAATCAGCGCGGGCAGATCGTCCGGGTTTTCCAGCGGGCGAACGAAACGGTGGCCGTGCTGCTTTATCCCGGCAATCAGGCTATCGCGGGAAATGCCCTCCATCGGCGCTTCCCCCGCTGCGTAGATGTCGGCGACGATCACCGCGTCGGCATCGTTGAAGCAGGTGCAAAAATCCTCGAACAGGTCGCGGACGCGGGAATAGCGGTGCGGCTGCACCACGGCAATCACGCGGCCCCGGCAGCCGGAGCGGGCGGCTTTCAGCACGGCGGCGATTTCCACCGGATGATGACCGTAATCGTCGATGACAGTAATGCCGCGCACTTCGCCCGTGCGGGTAAAGCGGCGCTTAACGCCTTTGAACCCGGCAAGGCCCCGGCGAATGGTATCGTCGTCGATACCCATTTCGAGCGCGACGGCAATCGCGGCGAGCGAGTTTTGGACGTTATGGGTACCGAGCATCGGCAGTTGCACGTTCCGCAGAACCCGCGTCGGCCCGCCCATACGGTCGCGGATTTCCACATCGTAGCGCGCGCCCGTCGGCTGCATCATCAGGTTCAACCCGCGCACATCGGCTTGCGGCGAAACCCCGTAGGTGACGATGCGCCGGTCGAGCTTCGGGATCATCGCCTGCACGCCGGGATGATCAATGCAGAGCGTGGCAAAGCCGTAGAAGGGGATATTTTCGACGAAAGTGCGGAAGGCTTCCTGCACTTTATCGAACGTGCCGTAATGATCGAGATGCTCGGGGTCGATGTTCGTGACGACGGCGATAACCGAGGGCAAGCGCGTAAACGTGCCATCGCTCTCATCGGCCTCCACCACCATCCAATCGCCCGCGCCCAGGCGTGCGTTGGTGCCATAGGCATTGATGATACCGCCGTTGATGACCGTGGGGTCAAGCCCTGCCGAATCGAGCAGGGCAGCGATCATCGAGGTTGTCGTCGTCTTGCCGTGGGTGCCACCGACCGCGACCGACCATTTGAGGCGCATGAGTTCGCCCAGCATTTCGGCACGGCGCACGACGGGCAGCAGGCGTTCGAGCGCGGCCACCACTTCCGGGTTATCGCGCTTGACGGCGGAGGAGATGACCAGCACTTGCGCGTCGGCCAGATTTTCGGCGCGGTGGCCGATTTCAACCGTAATGCCCAGCGAGCGCAGGCGCTTCACATTGGCGTTATCAGCTTGGTCCGAGCCGCGCACCTTATAACCAAGGTTATGCAGAATTTCGGCAATGCCCGACATGCCAATGCCGCCGATCCCGACAAAATGCAGGGTTCCGATTGATAGCGGCATCGCTCTCATGAGGCATCTCCAGAAACAACGGTCAAGGGCAGCGCGGCACAGGTCAACACAAGGTCGGCAAGGCGGGCTGCGGCATCGGGTTTAGCAAGCGCACGGGCGGCTTTTGCCGCCTCCGCCAGCCCGGCGGGATTCGTGAGAAGCTCCGTCACGCGGCGGGTAAGGCCGCCGTTCGAAAGCTCCGCTTGTTCCACCAGCCACGCCGCACGGTGGTCCGACAGGGCGCGGGCGTTGACGGTTTGATGATCGTCGGCAGACCCCGGCAGCGGCACGAGAATCGCGGGTCGCCCGGCAGCGGTGAGTTCCGCCACGGTCGAGGCCCCGGCACGAGCGATCACTAAATGCGCCAGCGTGAGCCGTTTTGCCATATCGCCGAAGAAGGGCGCGCAATCGGCCTTGATCCCGGCAGCGCGATAGGTTTCTTGCGCCTCCGCAACCGCTTCGGCGCGCACCTGATGGGAGACGCTGAGGAGGTCGCGCAAGACCTGCGGTAAGGCCGCCAGCGCGCTGGGAATAGTCTCGCCAAACACGCGCGCGCCCTGACTGCCGCCGGTAATCAGAATATGAAAGCGTTCCTGCGGCAGCGTAAATTCCGGCACGCCTGCGATTGCGGCGCGCACGGGGTTGCCGAGCCAAGTGACGGGCGGCGTTTGGGGGGGGAGTGCGAGCGTTCTGGCAAAGCTGGTGGCGAGTGCCTTCGCCCGGTCGAGCAGCAACCGGTTCGAGCGCCCAAGCACTGAGTTTTGCTCGTGCAGCACTGTCGGCAAGCCTAAGCGTTGGGCGGCCAAAATCGGCGGAACGGAGGGATAGCCGCCGAACCCGACGCACACAACGGGCTTCAGGCGCTTCAGCAGAGCGCGGCAGGCAATAAAGCCGCGCGCCAGAGTGAGTGCGCCGCGCGCCCGGCCCCAGAACCCCTGCCCCAACATCGCCGCCGATGGCACGACGTGCAGATCGAGCCTAGCTTGCGTGATGCCCAAGGCTTTGCCGCGCGCATCCGTTACCAAGGCCACGCGGTAGCCGCGCGCAATGAGGTCGCCCGCCAAGGCTTCCGCCGGAAACACATGACCGCCGGTGCCGCCTGCGGCCAGCAGAATCAAAGGCGCGCTCATAGGTCGCTCTCCCCGAACCTGCGGCGGGTGAGGCCCAGCAACATCCCCATGCCCAACGCAATCGCAAACAACGACGACAGCCCGTAGGAAATGAGCGGCAGCGTCATGCCTTTCGTCGGGATCATGTGCAGGGTCGAGGCCATGTTGATGAAGGCTTGCAGGCCGAACTGCACCAGCAGCCCCGTTCCGGCCAGCAGCACGAATAGGTTCGATTCTTGCAAAAGTTTGGCAAAGCCGCGCAACACGATGAGGGCGAAGAGCGCAACGATAATCAGGCAGGTCATCAGCCCATATTCTTCACCTGCGACGGCGAAGATAAAATCGGAATGCACGTCGGGAATAAAGCCTTTGGCGATACCCTCGCCGGGGCCGCGCCCGAACGCGCCGCCATTGGCGAACGCATCCATCGCCTTATCCACCTGATAGCGGTCGCCTGCGGCGGGATCGAGAAAACGGTCAATCCGGCTCGCCACGTGGGGGAGCAGGAAATAAGCCCCGATTAGCCCCGTCACGGCGCCAAAACCGCCGATCAGCACAAAGATCATCGGCAGTCCCGCGAGGAAGAACTGAATGAGCCAAATCGCCGTGATGACCACGGTCATCCCCAGGTCCGGCTGTTTTAGCAGGAGCGCGATGACGACGAGATAGAGCACAGTGCAAATCAAAAACCCCTGCACCCCTCGGCCTTTGCGCTGTTCGGCGAACATCCAGGCCGCGACCACGGCAAAGCAGGGTTTAACGAATTCGGACGGTTGGATCGACTGGCCAGCCAGCGAAATCCAGCGCCGCGCGCCCTTAATCTCTTGGCCTACCACCAGCGTCAGCGCCAGCATCGCCAGCCCGCCGATAAAACCAACCACGGCCAAGCGGCGGATATTGCGCGGCGACAGGAGGGAAATGGCGACCATCACCAACAGGGCCGCAGGCAGAACGATCAACTGGCGTTTGACGAAATGGAAACTGTCGGGAATGCCGATGCGGGTGGCAACCGCCGGGCTTGCCGCCAGAATCAGCATCGCGCCAATCCCCGCCAGCACCAGCAGGGCCACGAGGCTCGTGCGGTCCACTGTCCACCACCAGCGCCCAACGATGGAGCGGTCGGCGCGGGAGAAGCTCGATAGCGCGGTCATTGCGCGTCCTCCCCTTCGCTCAACGCCCGGACCAGATCGCGGAAATGGTCGCCGCGATGCTCGAAGCTCGTGTACTGATCGAAGCTGGCGCAGGCGGGGGAGAGCAGTACGATGTCGCCGGGTTTCGCGGCAGCCATCGCGGCGCGCACGGCCACATCGAGAGTGCGGCAGAGTTGGGGCGTAATGCCGCCGTGGCTGAGGGTTTCGGCAAAGGCTTCGCTCGCCTCACCAATCAAATAAGCGCCCCGCACACGCGGGAAGTGGGCCACCAGCGCATCAATCCCGCCCGATTTGGCGACGCCGCCCAAAATCCAATGAATAGCCGGGTAGCACACCAACGCGCGTTCAGCCGCATCGGCATTGGTGGCTTTGCTGTCGTTGATATAGGCAACGCCGCGCACGCTGCCCACCAGTTCTTGACGGTGCGCGAGACCGGGGAAGCGCGTGATCGCCTCGCAAATCTCGGTGGGCGCGAGGCCCGCGTGGCGGGCGGCGGCATAGGCGGCGCAGATGTTTTGCGCGTTATGACGGCCCGGCAGGCGGGCTGCGCGGTCGAGGCTCAGAACTTCTATCGCCGCGCCGTCGAGATCATCAATCAGATGACCGTCATGGGCATAGACACCGCCTGGAACGGGGGCCAGCACCGAAATCGGCACAATGCGCGGCGCGCGGTCGCCCCGCACCAGCTTATCGGCCAAACTGCGGCTGGGGGCGTCGTCCATCCCGACGATGGCCCAGTCGGTTTCGCCCTGGTGCTGAAACACGAGGCTTTTTGCTTGAATATACCCGTCCATGCCGCCGTGGCGGTCCAGATGATCGGCAGTGATGTTCAGCAGAATGGCGGTTTGGGCGGATAGGCTCGGCACCCGCTCCAACTGATAAGACGAGAGTTCGAGTACATAGGTGCCCTCCGCCCCATAGGCGGGCAGCGTGAGGGCGGCCACGCCGATATTGCCGCCCATCGACACGATGCGCCCGGTTTCGGTGAAAATATGATGGATCAGCGCGGTCGTGGTCGATTTGCCGTTGGTGCCGGTAATGGCGATGACCGGCGCTGCCGTTTGCGTCGAGAGCAGTAAATCGACATCCACTAAAATCGGCACGCCCGCGCCGCGCGCCAAATCGGCAGCGGGATGCGGCTTTGGGTAGGAATGGGGAATGCCGGGCGAGAGAATAAGCGCCGACAGTTCCGCCCACGGCATCGCCACAACAGGGGTTAGGGGAATGCCTAACACCAGCGCCGCATCGCGCGCCGCAGGGGTATCGTCCCACGCGCACACAATGGCACCAGCGCGCACCAGCGCTTCCGCCGCGACCAAGCCGGAGCGGGCGAGGCCGACGACGGCCACCTGTTTGTTGCGGTATGCGGTGGGCAGAATCATGGGCGACCTACCGCAGTTTCAAAGTTGAAAGGCCGATCAACGCCAGCACCGAGGCGATGATCCAGAAGCGGATAACGATGGTCGGCTCGGGCCAACCCTTCTTCTCGAAATGATGGTGCAGCGGGGCCATACGGAACACGCGCTTGCCGGTCAGCTTGTAGCTGGTTACTTGCACGATCACCGATACGGTTTCGAGCACGAACAGCCCGCCGATAATTCCCAGCACGATTTCGTGCTTGGTAATAACGGCGACCATACCGAGCGCGCCGCCCAAGGAGAGGGAACCGGTATCGCCCATAAACACGCGCGCAGGCGGGGCGTTGAACCACAGAAACCCTAATCCCGCGCCCGTTAGTGCTCCGCAGAACACGGCCATTTCCCCCGCGCCGGGAACGGAGGGGATTTGCAGATAGCCCGAGAACACGGCGTTCCCGACGAGATAAGAAATGAGCGCGTAGCACCCTGCCGCGATCATTACCGGCACGATGGCCAGCCCATCCAGCCCATCAGTGAGGTTCACCGAATTGCCCGCGCCGACGATAATGAAAATCGCCACCGGCACAAAAAACCAGCCGATGTTGATGAGCACAGCCTTAAGAAACGGAATGGCGATGCTGGTCGAAAGCGGGTCGCGGGTGAGGCTCATGACCCAGATGACGGCCACGGCGGCAATGCCGACTTCAAACGCGAGCTTGATGCGCCCACTCAGCCCTTTGGGGTTCTTCTTGCTGACCTTCAGAAAATCATCGGCAAAGCCAATCAACCCATAACCGATTGTCACCATCAACACGGCCCAGACATAGCCGGAGGTAAGATCGGCCCACAGCAGCGTGGAAATGGCGAGCGCTAACAGAATCAAGAACCCGCCCATCGTCGGCGTGCCTTTTTTGGTCAGCAAATGCCCCTCCGGTCCATCGCTGCGGATCGGCTGGCCCTGGCCCTGTTTGGTCCGCAGCCACAGAATCAACCTCGGCCCGGCAAACAGGGCGATGAACAGCGCGGTTAAAATCGCCCCGCCAGTTCGGAAGGTGAGATACCGGAACAGGTTGAACAGGGCGAACTCATCCGCCAAAGGGGCCAGAAGATTGAACAGCATTAGGACGAACCCTTCTGGGATGCAGCGCGAAGCGCCTCGACGAGCGGGCGCATTTTCATCCCCAGCGAGCCTTTCACCAGCACGGCATCGCCGGGGGCGAGATCGGCGGTGATAGTCTCGATAAGATCAACCGTGCGCGCGGCGTGGCGGGTCACGCGGCCTTTCGGCAGCGCCCCTGCCAGGGCCTCGGTATGGGGGCCAGCGAGATAGAGGCGGGCAAGGCCGGTTGCCTCCACCGCGTCGGCAAGGCCCGCGTGCAGCGCGTCGGCCTCGCCCCCCAACTCCAGCATATCGCCCAACACTAGAATGCGGCGACCGGGCAAAGTGGCGAGCACCGAAAGAGCGGCGCGCACGGCAGCCGGGCTGGCGTTATAGCTTTCATCGAGCAGAGTGATCGTACCGCCCTGCCACGGCAGCGTGAGCCGTTCGCCCCGGCCCGCGACCGGGCGGAGGGTTTCGCCAGCAGCGCAAGCGGCATCGAGATCACCGCCAAGCAGCACCAGCGCAGTAAGAACGCCCAGGCTATTCAGCGCCTGATGCTTGCCCGCAAGGCCCCAGCGGTAGCAGCGGCGCTGGCCGAGAATGGTGGCTTCGAGTCTGTCGATCCCGTCGGCACCCGGCTGCCAATCGAGCAAGCGGCTATCGGCCCCCGCATCGGCCCCGAAACTAAGAACGGTCGGATAGGCCGTTCGCATCGCCTCGAAATGCTCAGAATCGCGCGGCAGGATCAGCGTGCCGCCCGGCTCCAGCCCTTCGGCGATACTGGCTTTTTCGCGCGCGATACCCGCTTCCCCATCGGCGAAAAACTCGACATGGGCCGGGGCAATCGCCGTCACGAGGGCCACATGGGGGCGCACTTGTCGGGCGAGCGGAGCGATTTCCCCCGCGTGGTTCATCCCCAACTCGAACACGCCGAACCGCGAGGCTTCTGGCAGCCGCGCCAGCGACAGCGGCACACCGAAGTTATTATTGAGATTGCCGTGCGAGCCGTAAGTGGGGGCTTGGGCGGCGAGAAGCTGCGTGAGCGCTTCCTTACTCGACGTTTTGCCAACACTGCCGGTAATCGCTGCGATACGGGCATCGGTGCGGGCGCGGGCGAAACGGCCTAAATCTTCTAAAGCTATCATCGTATCGGGAACCAGCAGGTGCGGCTCCTCGACAATGCAGCCCACCACTGCGGCAACCGCGCCGGCCTGAAGCGCTTGGGCGACGTAAGCGTGGGCGTCGTGAGTGTCGCCGCGTAAGGCCACGAACAGATCACCCGGCTGAACCGTGCGGCTGTCGATGCTCACCCCCGTCGCGGTCCAGGCCCCAACGGCAAGACCGCCGGTTGCAAGCGCGGTGGTTTTCTGCGTCCACAGTCCGATCATGGCGCTGCCTTCCACAGGGGGGTGCCGCCTGCGGCCTCAAGGGCGCGTGCGGCCACCTCTCGATCATCGAACGGCAGGGTTTCCATGCCGACGATCTGGCCGGACTCATGGCCTTTGCCCGCGATAATCAACACGTCATCGGCCCCAAGGGCTTTGATCCCGGTGGCAATCGCCGCCGCCCGGTCGCCAATTTCGATCACCGCGCCAGGGCCGTCGCAGCCCTTCAGCACGGCTTTACGAATAGCGCCAGCGTCTTCGCTGCGGGGGTTGTCGTCGGTGATAATGGTGTAATCGGCGAGGCGAGCGGCGAGGCCGCCCATAATCAGGCGTTTGCCGGGGTCGCGGTCGCCGCCGCAACCAAGGATTACGTGCAGCTTGCCGCGCGCGGTCATTGTGCGGCGGGCGGCGTTCAACACTTCTTCCAACGCGCCGGGCTTATGCGCGTAATCGACGATAACGGTCGCGCCGTTCAACGCGCCAACGGTTTCCATTCGGCCCGGCACGGGGCGCAAGCGAGGAATAGCGGCAATGGCCGCGTCAACCGAAACGCCTGCGGCAACGGCAAGCCCCAGGGCGGCCAGTAGGTTTTCGGCCTGAAAACTGCCGAGCACAGGAAAAATCACCTCTGCCGACTGGCCCAGGATCGAGAGCGACAGGGCTTGCCCACCAGGGACGATGGTGCGGCCTGTCAAGGCAAGATCGGCGTTCTTCGTGCCGTAGGTGAGGCAGGTCTGAGCGCGCTGCGCCATCCGGTCGCGCAACACCTGGCCCCATTCGTCGCCGATATGGACCACGGCGGTGGCGTCTTGCGGCAGTAAATCCGTGAATAGCCGCGCTTTGGCCTCGAAGTAGGCCGCCATCGTCGCGTGATAATCGAGATGGTCGCGCTGAAGATTGGTGAAGGCGGCGGCCTTCAATTTCACCCCATCAAGCCGCCGCTGGTCGAGACCGTGGGAGGAGGCTTCGAGCGCAAAATGGGTCACCCCTGCCTGCGCCGCATCGGCAAGGTAGGCGTGCAGTGCCACCGGGTCCGGCGTGGTCAACGTATATTCGGGCGCAAGGCCGGGCGCGAGCAGACCGAGCGTGCCGAGATAGCCCGCCGTAAGCCCGGTTTCGGCAAAAATACCTTGCGTGAAGCAGGCGGTAGAGGTTTTGCCGCTGGTGCCGGTAACGGCAACGATGGTTTCCGGCTGCTGACCGTAAAACGCGGCGGCGATCAGCGCCAACTCGCGGCGTGGGTCCGGCGAGATCAGCACGGGGATGGGCGCATCAATGCCTTCCGCCCCCAAGATCACCGATGCGCCCATTGTGGCGGCTTGCGCGATATAGGCTCTGCCATCGGCCTTGGCTCCAGACAGGGCGGCGAACAGATAGCCGGGGCGCACCGCGCGGCTATCCGCCGTGATGCCGGTCACGGTTACGTCGGCGAGGGGGCCGGGCAGGCCTATCAGCAGATCACCGAGCCGCAAGATTGGAGCCTCCTGTGGGCGAAACGGGCAGGGGGGCCGAGCGCGCGCTTGTAGGCGCGCGGACTGCCAGCGGGGCTGAGGCGGGCGGTGCTTGCAGCGGGGCTGCGGCGGGCGTTGCCTGCGGGTTGGGTTTAGCCACGCGCGGGCCAGTTCCGGCGAGATCGACGGCGAGTGCGGCCTTCACCTCCGGCGCATTCGCGTCGTAAGGCTCAACCCCAAGCAGCGGGCCAATGCGCGCGATGATTTTGCCGCCCGTGGGGGCAGCGTTCCAGCCGGAGGTGGAAAAATTATAGGTTTCCTTCAGCCCTTTCGGCTCATCCAGCATGGCAATCACCAGATAACGCGGGTTGTGCATCGGGAAGCCTGCAACGAGCGAGGTGATGTTGGCGTTCTTGCGGTAGCCACCGCGCGCACCGATTTTCTCCGCCGTCCCAGTCTTGCCGCCGATCAGATAGCCCGGCACTTCGGCCTTTCGGGCCGTCCCGTTGGTGACGACAAGGCGCATCAACTTTCGCATCGTATCCGACGTTTTGGCGCTCATGGCGCGGGTGCCTCGGATGATGGCCCCGTCCTCATGCTTGATAAGGGTTGGGCGCACATAAACCCCGCCGTTCATCACCGAAGCGGCGGCACCCGCCATTTGCAGCGCACTGACCGACAGGCCGTGCCCGAAGGCAATCGTCATTAAGTTGATCGGACGCCACGGTTGCGGCACCTGGGGCCGCCCGATTTCCGGCACTTCGAACTTCGGCGGCGTCAGTAACCCGAGCTTATCCAAAAAGGCGCGCTGGCCTTGCACGCCAACGTCTTGCGCCATTTTTATGGAGCCGATGTTGGACGAATACATGAAGATTTCCGGCACCGACAGCCAGCGCGGATTCGGGTGATCGTCCTTAATCGTGAACCTGCCAATGGAAATTGGCCGTGCGGCATCGTAACCGCCGTTCACCGAAACCGTGCCGTAATCAAGCGCCATGGCCGTGTTAAAAATCTTAAAAGTCGAACCCATTTCATAAACGCCGAGGGTGATGCGGTTGAAGCGCGCATCATCTGGCGAGCCGCCTGGATTGGTGGGGTCGAAGTCCGGCATCGAAACCATACCCAGCACTTCGCCGGTATAAATATCCATCACGATCCCAGCCGCGCCAATGGCCTGGAACTTCTGCATCGCGGCATCAAGCTCTTGGCGCAGGATGTGCTGAATGCGCGTGTCGATGGACAGGGCCACCGGCTCCCCGCCCGCCCGCAAGCGTTCGTTCAACCCCTTTTCGACGCCGGCAAGCCCATTGCTATCCACATCGGAAAAGCCGAGGACATGGGCGAGCAAACGGCCCTGCGGGTAGAGGCGGCGGTCTTCCTGCTGGAACTGAATACCGGGAATACCCAGCCGATTGATCTCATATTGTTGGCGGGGCGTTACATTGCGGCGAATGTACACAAAGCTGCGTTCCGGCGCGGCTAACCGCTCGCGGATCTGCTTTTCGTCTATATCCGGCAGCACCGAGGCAAGTTTGCGCGCAACGCCCGCCGGATCCGAAATTTCCTTCGGGTTGGCGTGGGCCGAGGCGGTTTGGATCGAGGTTGCCACCAGCAAGCCGTTACGATCGACAATATCGGCCCGGTCCAGCTTCTCTGGGCGAGCGGCGCGGGCTTTGCGGGTGTCGTTGGTGTGGGGAAACAGCGTGACATCGGCCAAACGCACCCCAACCGCGCCGAACGCCAGCGCGAAGAACGCACTGGTCACGATTAAACGGGTATGGGCTGTTTCCACAGCGTGCTTGCCGGGGCCGCCCAGAGTGTAAGTGGAGCGCAGCGCGCGCAACAGTGCTGTGCCAAAGCTCATGGCACTCTCCTTGGGGGAGGCGCCGGCGCGCGGACAGCTAAGGGCGCGCGCGCGTTTTGACCAGCGTTAGGAAGGGTTGGCGCGTCGGTATCCGCATCGAAGCCGTCCGGCAAAGCGCCCGCGCCCTCTTCAAACGGCAAATCCGGTTCCGCTGGTTCTGAAGTCGTGCGGCGGGGGCCGTTTGCAGGTGGGGCTAGCGGCGGCAGGGGTTGGGCACGCATCGGTAGGGCCGCGAGCTTGATGATCTGCTTTACCCCCAGCGGCTCTAGGCTTAAGTGCGTGCGGGCTTTTTCTTCAATTCGGTGCGGCTGATTAAGAAAGCTCCACTCCGCCTTCAACACCTGCATCGATTCTTGATCGACAAGAATCTGGCGATTGAGCTGGGTCAGCACCCGCTCCTTCCGCGCCACTTCGTACTTCAGATGATAAACGGCATAGCCTACCGAGCTTGCCAACACGAGCCAGACGAGAAAGAAGCGCCACATGGTTAGGCTCCTTTCGGCGTATGGGCGGGGGCATTGGTGCGTTCGGCGATTCGCAGCTTGGCCGACCGGGCGCGCGGATTGGCGGCCAATTCGTCGGGCTGGGCGGTGATGGCTTTGCGCGAGATCAGCGTAAAGCTAGGCGCGTCCACATCCTTCGGCGGCACATAGCGCGAGACCGAGGCGCTTTTGCCGCTGCGGTCGGCGAGGAAATTTTTGACGATCCGGTCTTCAAGCGAATGAAAGGACACAATCGCCAGCCGTCCGCCGGGGGTAAGGCAACGCTCTGCCGCAGCCAATCCGCGCGCGAGTTCGCCTAATTCATCGTTCACGGCAATGCGAAGGCCCTGAAACGTGCGTGTTGCCGGGTTGATGCCGTCTTTTGATTTCGGCACGGCAGTGCGAACGATGTCGGCGAGACCTAAGGTGGTCGTGATTGGGTTTTCCGCCCGCGCCCGTACAATCGCTCTCGCCACGCGCCGGGAAAGCCGCTCTTCGCCGTATTGATAAAGGATGTTCGCGAGATCTTCTTCCCCAAGACCGTTCACCAAATCCGCCGCGCTGGGGCCGGACAGGCTCATTCGCATATCGAGCGGCCCATCGGTGCGGAAGGAAAAGCCGCGTTCGGGCGTATCAATCTGGGGGGATGAAACGCCGATATCGAGCGTAACCCCGTCAATGGGGCCAAACCCCGCCATCTCTGCCAGGCTATCGAGATAACCGAAGGTTCCCGCGACGGTGTGCAAACGCCCGCCGAAGTCCTTGGCCATCTCGGCCCCGTGGCTTAGAGCCTCCGGGTCGCGGTCAATGGCCAACACCATGCAGTCTGCCGCCTCCAGCAGCCTGCGCGTGTAGCCCCCGCGCCCGAACGTCCCATCAATGTAGCGGCCACCGTCCCGAGGGGCGAGTGCCGCAACCACTTCCCGAATTAGAACCGGAAGATGCTGGCCAGTCATCAGGTCTGGCATCACTCCCTCCGGGGGGAGGGCGCCGGACTAATGGTTTCTTTGGTCTTTTTCGCCTCCAGCCGGCTGGCAATCGTCGCCTCTACGATTGACAGATGCTGGGACGGATCCCGGATTAGAAAAAACTTACCCTGGCCGACAAAGGCGGCTTCTTCGCCAATTCCGGCATACTCCAGAAGCGGTTGGGGGATTAGAACCCGTCCGCCTTCATCCCACGCTAGTTGAAAGGTCTCGCCCAACAGGGCGGAGAGCAATGTGTAGCGTTCAGCCTGATCGGGCTGGTCAGGATCGAGCTTTTCTAGCTCGTCCGAAAATTTTTGCAGGCGGTCGATCCCTGCCGCCTCGATCCACGGACCCTGCATCGAGCGGTAGGCCAAAATCCCCCCATAGGGTTGATCCGCCAAGACCGCACGAAACTGTGCCGGAACCGACACGCGGCCCTTCTTATCAACCTTATTCGTGAATGTGGTCAGGAATAAATTCATTCCCGATCCGCAGCCCCTTCGCCCGCGCGCCCAAGGTTGCCCTTTGGCGCAATCCCACCGTGTTTGTGCCTCCGCGCCGGGAATGCTTGTCATACAGCGTGTTACGCCTCAGTAACACTGTACGCCCGCACCCCTGACCCCATCCCCTACGACACATGGATACGAGTGGGCGTATCTGGTTCCGTATGGGATGATTTGGGATAACATGGGATAACATGGGCGTCAATGGAGCCAAGGAGTAAAAAACTCGATAATTCAAGGCATCACCCGCTTAGCTTCTCATGGATCATAAATGGCCAGACTCTTACCGCAATGCTCATGTAATAAATTAGGATAAGCAGTTATCACGTTGCCTAGTAATCATTATTTTTAATTGTTCATTTTATGTTCCGGCAATGGATTTTGCTCGTGCGAACGGGGGGTGAAGAACGCTGTTCTGGCCCCCAGAATCCGAGTAAAATCCGAGGCGCTGGCAGGCTTTTTCGGCTGATAGAGGGGATGATGGTCGGGGTTGAATCTGTCGCATTGCTACAGAAATGTGACAATCTCTGCGCGGCACTACAGGGGAATTAACTTAACATGAGGCTATCTGAGACAGGCTTGTCTCTTCCCGATAGCCCTCTGTTTTCTAACTCTGAGGAATTACCAGACGGCCTGTAAGCCGGGTTCTGTCCGGGGCTTTGCAGCCCGTGGATGACCATTCCTCTGGGATGATCGTTACCGATCACCTCTCGCAACCAACCCGAAGAGCGGCGCGGAAATGCGCTGTACCCCGCAAGGGGGCCTGCCCTTCCTATTCGGTTTTGCTCCGGGTGGGGTTTACCGTGCCGCTTCCGTTGCCGGTCGCGCGGTGCGCTCTTACCGCACCCTTTCACCCTTACCGTGTGCGCCCGAGGGCGGACAAGGCGGTTTGCTTTCTGTGGCACTATCCCTAAGGTTGCCCCCGCCGGGCGTTACCCGGCACCCTATTTCCGTGGAGCCCGGACTTTCCTCCCGCCGCAGATGCGACGCGCGGTCATCCAGCCGTCTGGTAGCGCAGGCTTAGACGGCGAGCGGGCGGGGGTCAAGCGTGAAAGGTTAACCGAGATAGGTGCGGATCTGATCCGGCGTCATATTCCCGCCACACAACACCGTCGCCACGGGTTGCCCCGACAGAAGCGCAGAGTGCTCCAAGACCGCTGCGACCCCCGCCGCGCCCGCAGGCTCCACCACTAAGCCGTAGTGAGTCTGACAGAAGCGCATAGCCGCGTGGATCGAGGCTTCCGACACGCTCCACACGGCATCGACGGTTTGCGACATGCAGGCGAAGGCGTAGGGCACTGGCTCGCGCACAGCGATACCATCGGCGATGGTGGGGGCAGTCTTCGTTGCAATCAGGCGTTTTTCTGTCCACGACAACAGCATCGCGGGCGCGGTTTCGGCAACTATACCGATTACCTGTACCTGGGGCCGTTCAGCTTTCAGCCACGCACCAACCCCCGTGAGCAAAGCGCCATTACCGAGCGGCACCAGCACGGTCTCGAACGGAACTGAGCTTTGCGTCATTTCGAGCGCGATTGTGCCCGCGCCTTCGGCGATGCGGGGATGGGCACCGTCTTCTACCCACAATCCGCCGGTCTCCGCCGCAAAGGCGCGGGCGGCGTCCTTTGCTGCGTCGAAATCATGGCCCTCCAGCCGCACATCGGCCCCAAGGCGCCGCATCGCCTCGATTTTGAGAGGATTGGCAGTGGTTGCGGCGAATAGCGTTAGTCGGCGGCCTCGGCGGCGCGCGGCATAGGCGAGACCTTGGCCGAAATTCCCGGCGGACGCTGACACCAAAAGTTGATCGGACGGCTCAAGTCCCGCAACAAACCAATCGGTGCCGCGCCCTTTGAACGCGCGAGTCGGATTCAACCCCTCGACCTTCACCGCGAGTGGCAGCCCCAGGGATGCATCAGCAGCAGGATGCGACCAGAACGGCGAGTTGAGAAAGACCGGATCAATCGCGGCATAGGCAGCGTGAATTCCGGCGGGGCGGGGCGGGGGTGGGATCGTATTCATGGAAGAAAGTTTAGCGATTCGGTGTGCGTAAGTTTTCCGATTATTGGTTAGTATCGGGTAGTTTTTGCAGCGGCACGCGGTTTTGCGATGAATTTTCCCGAACTTCTCTCTGCCTCGGACACAGCCCTGTTGGCGGCGGTGCAAGAGAATGCCGATTTGACCTTAGAGCAACTCGCTGACCGGGCGGGCTTATCGCCCTCGGCAGTTCAGCGGCGGCTGAAAAAACTGCGCGAGGCCGGGGTTATTCAGCGCACCGTGACGCTGCTCGACCCGAAAGCCGTCGGGCAGAGCCTTAGCCTGATCGTCGAGTTGGAGTTGGAGCGCGACCGGCACGACCTACTCCCGCCGCTGCAACAGTGGATTGCGCGGGAGGGTGCTATCCAGAATGCCTGGTTCGTCACCGGGCGCGGCGATCTGGTGCTGTCGATTACGGCGGCGAGCATCGAGAACTTCGATGCCTTCATGGAGCGAATGCTGGCGGAGCACCGAGTGATCCGCAAATATACTACCAGCGTTGTGCTCAAAACCTTAAAGCGCAGCTTGGCGGTTGCACTTGACCGAAACCGCTCCTAACCCGCCCGCAGTTTCGTTAACAACGCCGCCACATCTTGCTGAAGATGCGCGGCGTTCTGGGCGAGCAGATCCGCTAGGTTTTGCACCTCAGCGGCGTTGGCACCGGTCACGCGGGCTTCCTGCTGCACATCGCTGATCGTGCTAGAAACGCTGTGCGTCCCCTGAGCGGCCTGCGTGATCGTGCGCGCGATTTCGGAGGTCGCGGCACCTTGCTGCTCCACCGATCCGGCAATAGTGGTGGTGATTTGGCTCATGTCGCCGATTGTGCTGGCGATGCCGTTGATGGCCGAAACCGCTGCGCCCGATTGGTTCTGAATGGCCAGAATCTGCACTTGAATATCATCGGTGGCTTTCGCGGTCTGCGCCGCTAGGTTTTTAACCTCGCTTGCCACGACGGCAAAACCCTTGCCCGCATCGCCAGCGCGCGCGGCTTCAATGGTAGCGTTGAGGGCGAGCAGATTGGTTTGGCTGGCGATCGCATTGATAAGGGCGACAACTTCGCCAATGCGTTGCGAGGCGGTGGCCAGCCCTTGCACAGTGGTTCCGGTTGCCTCGGCTTCGTGTACTGCGCGCTCCGCCACCACACGCGCCCGGCTAACATCCCGCGTGATTTCAAGGATCGAGGCCGAAAGCTCTTCAGTAGAAGCCGCGACGGACTGCACGCTGGAGGCGGCCTGTTCCGACTCTGCCGCAACGTGATTGGCTTTGTGGGACGTATTGTCGGCAATCCCTGTCAGTTGTTTCGACGCGACGCGCAATTGGTCGGCAGCGGCAGACACAGACCGCAGCGTTGCCCCCGCCCCTTGCTCGAACTGTTCGGCAAACTCCAGCAGGCCCTGTTTACGGGCGGTTTCCGCCTCGATGCGAATCCGCTCCTGTGCGGTTCGCGCGGTTTCCAACTGCGCCCGGTCATCGCGGAAGATGGCAACGGCATTCGCCATTCGCCCCAACTCGTCCGCTCGGCGCGCCCCCGGAATTGCGCCCACTGGGCGATTGGCGACCAGATCGGTCATCACGGTTTCAAGCTGATGAAGCGATTTGAAAACCCGCAAACGGAGTCCTATGGCCATAAGACTTAACAAACCGAACAGTATGGCGGTGGCTGCGATCACGAGTATCAGCCAAAACTTAACCCGCTCGTCGGCACTCTTCACCTCAGCGCGCGTGCGCTGATCGAGGGCAACGAAGAATTTATCGACCGGGGCCATAATTTGGCTTTTATAAACATGGTATTCGGACGAATGCAGCAGCTTGCGCGCGAGGTCTAAATCCGGTGCTTTGCGCTCGGTAAACTCTTTCCCGGCCCCGCGAAACAGGCCCTTTACAGCATTCATCGCAACCACTTCAAGATCAACCAACCCATCGGAATTCGCTTGGGCCTCGCGGAGCAAAGCAAATTCGGCATCGGTGAACCCGGCCTGGGTCATCAAGCCCTGAAGGGGCGTTGTGGTGCCATCGGGCCGGGGCTTATCCGGTTTTGCCGCCAAGAAATCCCAGTAGATGCGGTTATATTCTTGCGGGCGCGGTTTTTTGCCGTTCCGAATATCGAGCACAGCCATATACTGTTCCTCCCACTTGGCCTCGCCCGTAACCACATAGGTGCGGGCGAGACGCGTGAGATCGTCGGAGCTTTGCCGCAATTCGTCGGCCAAAAGATAGGACTGATAGCGGTTATCGTAGGCGGCACGCGCCCCTACTTCAGCACTTTGGAACTGATAAAGCGCGAAAATTAAGAGGGCCATCAGCAGGCCGACGACAACCAAAAGGCCCGCAAAAGCGGCTCTCAGCGATTTTATGACAATCATTATGACCTCGACGACACTCTTATTAAAACGGAGCGAACCTAACATCAGTATTACAGAAATGCCACCGAATTATCTTAAAACTTTTATCCGCTTTTCCAGCCTAAGATAGTATCCTTGATGACAAGTGTTCATGCACTTCTCATACCAATAACTTGGTATCGTAAGGTTTTTAACTTGCCCGGAACGTTAACGGAAATCTTCTGAAATTAAGCCTTCGGCGGGCGGCGCACCAACGTGAGCAAGCCAACGCCCCCCAATGTTAGAGCGGCACCGAAAGCGGCTTTGAGCGTGAAAGGCTCGCCCAAGGCAATCACGCTGGCGAACACGCCGAAAATCGGGGCCGTTAGCGCGTAGGGCGATAGAGTGCTGAGGGGGTAGCGCTGCATTAGCGTATACCAGCCGCCATAGGCAAACAGCGTTGCGCCGACAATCATGTAAGCAAGCGCGCCCGCCACAACCCAACCACTGTTCACCAGCGCCGGAATCTGCCCGTTTTCAAGAAAGAAGGAGAGCAGCGCCAACTGCGGTGCTGTCAGCAGCGCCATCCAGCCGGTCATCGCCAGCGGGTGCAGAGAGGTCAGCCGTTTCGAGACGAGGTTGGAGCACGACCAGACGAAGGCGGCAAACACCACCAAGCCGGCGGCTAAGGCCGAACTGGGGCCGTGCGGCTCGCCAAACACAATCGCAACCCCCACCAGCGCAATCGCCATGCCGATCAGTGTGATGCGCGACGGGCGCTCTTTGAGAATCACAATACCGAGCAGCGTTGAAAACGGCACCTGCGCCTGAATAAGCACTGCCGCCAAAGCACTATCAACCGAGCGTAGGGCGAAAAATAATATGCCGAAATGCACGACGCCCAACATACAGGAGAACAGCAGCAACCAGCCCCACTGACGACGCGGGCGCGGAAAAAACGGAATCACCAATAGCCCGACGACGGCAAAACGGATCGCGAGCAAAAACAGCGGCGGCACTGCTGCCACACCGATCTTAGCAACGGGGAAATTCACGCCCCACACCAGCATAATGGCGAGCACGTAAAACAGATCTCGAACGGTAAGCCGGGTCGCGAGGGGCATAGACATGGCCTTACGCTAGCCGCCCTCTCTGCTGACGAGAAACGCCGCTTTAGCACAGGGGGGATGCAGACACAGCGCAAGAAACGGAGAGATAAAACAAGAACGCTCAGTTAAGCTGCTTGAAACTTTTCCCTGGAGACGCCGATGTCCACCCCTGCGCCTACCACTATGACGGGCCGCGACTGGCTGATCCTCGGCATTCTCTCGCTGCTCTGGGGGGGATCGTTCCTGTTCGGGCGGGTTGCGGTGGCAGAATGGCCGCCGTTCACGATTGTCTTTTGTCGGGTGGCCGGAGGGGCCGTGATTTTGGCGATAGCGGCGCGGGCGATGGGGGTAGCCTTTCCCACCAATCGGGGCCTGTGGGGCAGTTTTATTGTTCTGGCGTTGCTGAGTAACGTCATTCCCTTCTCGCTGATCGTGTTTGGGCAGCAGCAGATTGGGGCTGGGCTAGCCTCCATCCTCAACGCCACCACGCCGCTGTTCGCGCTGCTGGTTACTCATTTTATGACGGAGGACGAAAAGCTCACGCCGCTACGGTTGGGCGGCGTCGTGTGTGGTTTTCTCGGTGTCACCATCATGCTTGGGCCGAGTGCGGTTACGGGATTAAGCGGCCCGTTGCTGGCTCAGGCCGCCATTCTCACAGCGGCTTTATCTTATGGGTGGGCGGTTTGGTACGGGCGGCGATTGAAGAAAGTAAACCCAATCCAGGCGGCGTTGGGGCAATTGACCGCCGCTTCGCTGCTCATGGCGCCCTTGATGCTGCTCGCCGACCGGCCTTGGAGCTTACCGCTGTTGTCCTGGCCGGCGATTGGGTCGCTGGTTGGGCTGGCGACACTCTCCACCGCGCTGGCGTATGTCCTCTATTTTCGCCTGCTGGCGCGGGTAGGGGCGGGGAATTCCTCGCTCGTAACCTTCCTTATTCCGCCGAGCGCACTCTTGATGGGCATTCTGTTTTTGAACGAAAGCCTAACGCTGTGGCAGGTCGGGGGGATGGTGGGCATCGGGCTTGGGTTATCTTTGGTCGATGGGCGGTTGTTTCGCCGGGCTGGGTGATCCGGGCTGGGTGATCCTGTAACACCACGTAACAAAGCGTGAATTGCTGCAACGCATTGCCCTTGCTATCTCTAGGCTTGGATAAATCGTTATGCAGAGAAAAGGCGCTCTGCTTGCGATAGCAAGGATCAGCAGGTTGGAGGCAAGCATGAGCGATCGGCGAGGTAAGGCAGCGGCAATGCCGACTGCGTCGCGTCGAACGATTGTTCAGGCTATTCGCTGCGAAGGCATTGGTCTTCACACGGGCAAGCCGGTTGCGATGACGCTGGTTCCGGCGGCTCCCGGCACGGGGATCGTTTTCCGCCGCACCGATGTTCCGGGCGATACGGGCGTGCTGCCCGCGCGCTGGGACCGGGTGACGCAAACGATGCACGCAACCTTACTGTCGAACGCGGATGGTGTGACCCTTTCAACCGTCGAACACGTTATGGCCGCATTGGCGGGCCTGGGGATCGACGACATTCTGGTCGCCGTTGATGGCCCGGAACTGCCGATTATGGACGGCTCGTCCGAACCCTTCGTGTTCCTGCTGGAAAGCGCGGGCCTGCGGGACAGCGACCAGCCCCGCCGTTACCTGAAAATCCGCCGCACGGTCTCGATCACTGAAGGCCGCAAAACCGCGAGCCTGTCGCCCGCCGATCATTTTTCGGTGTCGGTCGAAATCGACTTCGGCGATACCGCCGTTGCCCGCCAAAGTGGGGCCGTGGTGGTCAATCCCACCAGCTTCAAGACCGAAATTAGCCGCGCGCGCACCTTCGGCTTCTTGGAAGAGGTCAATTACCTGCGCGCCAATGGCCTTGCGCTTGGCGGCTCGCTCGATAACGCCGTCGTCGTTTCCGGCCAAAGCGTGATGAACCCGGAAGGGCTACGCTTTGCCGACGAGTTCGTGCGCCACAAAATTCTGGATTGCATCGGCGATTTGTACCTAGCGGGTGGCCCTGTTTTGGGGGCTTTCCACGGCGTTCGCTCCGGCCACGCGCTGAACAATAAGCTCCTGCGGGCCGTATTCGCCGATCCGGCCAACTACGAGTGGGTCGATGCCTCCCCCGCCGTCGCCGTCGGTGCGCCGATGGACCTGCCAGCGGTGGCAGCGCGGGCGTAAAGGCAGCTTTATGCGAGAGCGATCAAGGGGGGGGGGGCTTAGCCCCCCTTTTTGCTGCGCTTCAAAGGCGATTATTGAAAAAGGAGCAAGAGTGCTAAAAGGCTTTACCCTTCTGCTGATCTGCCAGCTTATCGGCGAGGCTACAGTGCGTGGCTTGGGGCTGCCCGTTCCGGGGCCGGTGCTGGGCATGGCGCTGCTGTTTTGCGGGTTCCTTGTGCGTGGCGGTATTCCCAAGGATGTCGAGATAGTCGGCGGTACGCTGCTTCAGCATTTGTCGTTGCTGTTCGTGCCCGCCGGTGTGGGGGTGATGCTCTATTTGCCGCTTTTTGCGGCGGAGTGGCAGGCGATTGCCGCCTCCTTGGTCTTCTCGACCCTCCTTACCATCGCGGTGACGGCCCTTATTATGAAGTGGCTCTTGCCGCGCGAGATGCCCGCCGAAATACCTACCGATACACCGGAAGCGCCTCAATGACCCCCGATCTCTATCAAGTCTGGGTGTATCTCTCCACCAGCCCGCTGCTGTCGCTCACGCTTACCTTGATCGCCTATCAGGGCGGCCTGTGGATTTACGAGAAGATGGACCGGCGGCCCTTGTTCAACCCCGTGTTGATTGCGGTGATCTGCCTCGCAGGGCTGCTGATGCTGACCGAGACCGACTATAAAACCTATTTCGCAGGGGCGCAGTTCGTTCACTTTCTGCTCGGCCCGGCGACCGTTGCGCTGGCGTTACCGCTGTATCGGCAGGTGGCGGCAGTGCGCCGGTCGTTGCTGGCGATTACGGTTGCGGTGCTGGCGGGGGGCATTACGGCGGCGGTCACAGCCATTGGCATCGGCAAACTCTTCGGCGCGACCGAACGCACGCTCATGTCGCTCGCCCCGAAATCTGTCACCGCGCCGGTGGCGATGGGGATTTCCGAACAATTGGGCGGGCTGCCGTCGCTGACAGCGGTTCTAGTGATGCTGACCGGCATCATCGGCGCAGTCATGGCGACTTATATTCTGAACGCCCTGCGGATCAAAGACTGGCGCGCGCGCGGCTTTGCCACGGGCGTTGCCGCCCACGGCATCGGCACGGCACGCGCGCTTCAAGTGAACGAGATCGCAGGGGCTTTTTCCGGCCTTGCCATGGGGATCAACGCGCTGGCGAGTGCGGTGTTACTGCCGCTGTTGGTGCGCTGGTTGTTGGGATAAAGGTGATTTGGCCACCGAGGGTCGTTTTCCGTCTATTATTCACTACCCTGTAACGTTACGCGTTGAATTAGAGCGTTTTTTGATAGAATTTTCAAAATAACTCATTAAATCGTAAATTAAGGCAGCCATTAAGCCAACTATCAGGCCGCCATGCAAAATAAACGCCATATTATCAGATAGAAGACCTGCGATAATTACCTCACCCAGCCCTTTAGCGGCAACAGTCGATCCGATTGTTGCTGTGCCGATATTGATAACTAGGGCAATTTTGACGCCCTCAACAATCAACGGCAGGGCTAGGGGTAAATCGACTTTCCGCAAGCGCTGCCCAGCCGTCATTCCCATGCCATCAGCCGCTTCGATGATCTGTTCCGGCACACGCCGCAAACCGGCTACGGAGTTTTCAAAAATTGGCAGCAGCCCATAGAGGAAGAGGGCAATGAGGGTTGGTGCGACGCCGAACCCTACCGCCGGCACGGCCAGTGCCAGCACTGCAACCGGCGGAAAAGTCTGGCCCGTGTTTACAAGAACGCGGGACAGCGGCAAAAACTCCGCTCCGCTCGGACGGGTTACAAAAATTGCGGCGGCAATGGCGACGATCGCCCCGGCACTGGTTGCAATCAACACGAGGCCAAGATGGGAGACCGTTAGCCAGAGCAGACTGTCGTATGGATAAATCGGCGGCGCGTCAGGCCGATTGAGCCACCGAAACAGCCCGATGAAAAGTTCCGGCGCTAAGATAAGAACCCCGAGACAGCCCGTTAAAATGACCCGGAACAATAGCGCGCCGCCCTTCATGGCCGTCGGCCTTGGGCGAGTAATGCGTCGAGCGTGATTTGGCCTAACTGGCTTCCGTGCGAATCAACAACGGACGCTACTTTAAGCCCGCGCCAAACAAATTCTGCCAAAGCATCGCGCAAACTTAAGGTTGCTGGTAGAGTTTCGGGCGCGATATTGTCTCCCGGCACGGCAAAGTCAGCCAGTTGTTTCAACGACATTAGCTTTAAGGACCGATCTAGGGTTCCGGTCAATTGGCTCGTAAACGGATCTTGTGGCTCAGTCAGAATTTTGATTGGAGTGCCAAAATCGACCAGTTTGCCCTGCTTAATAACGGCAATGTGATGACCGAGGTGAAACGCTTCATCCATATTGTGTGTCACCAACACAATTGAAGTGCCGAACCGACGTTGAATATTGAGAAGATCATCTTGGGCCTTGGCGCGAATGACAGGATCGAGCGCGCCAAACGGTTCATCCATCAGCAAAAATTCGGGTTTTGCGGCCAAGGCTCGTGCTACGCCAACCCGTTGTTGCTGCCCGCCCGACAGTTGATGGGGGTATTTATGAGCAAAATCTTCTGGAGGCAAATGAAAGAGCGCTAGCAGTTCTTCTACACGATCAGCGATACGCGCTTTAGGCCACCCCAGCAAATTCGGGACAGTAGCAATATTATCGGCGACTGTGTAATGCGGGAAAAGCCCATGTCCTTGAATAGCGTACCCAATGCGCCGACGAAGTTCGGTTACAGGTAAACTAGCCGTATCCAGCCCATTTATCAATATTCGCCCCGATGTTGGTGCGATCAGGCGATTTATCATGCGGAGCAAGGTAGATTTACCCGCCCCCGACGTGCCGACAATTACCGTAATACTATTTGACTCAAGCGCCATTGATACGTGATCGACAGCCACCATGGATCCATAGATCTTTGAAACGTCTTCGATTGTAATCATGGTGCGGCTGATCTCGTAATATCAACGATAGCGTCGAGTAACACGGCGGCGGTAAAGGCAAGAATAACCGTTGGAATAGCGCCGAGCAGCACAAGATCAGTCGCGGTTTGATTGATGCCCTGGAAAACAAAGGCACCAAACCCGCCGCCGCCAATCAAGCCTGCAATCGTCACCATACCGATGCTTTGCACAAGCACAATTCGAATGCTGGTTAAAATTATGGGCAATGCTAACGGCAAATCGACCTTAAATAAAACCTGACGCGTGCTAAGACCCATGCCAAAAGCCGCATCGCGCACAGTCGGAGCAACGCCCTCAAGTCCAACCACCGTATTCGCAACAACGGGCAACAGCGCATACAGAACGAGCGCAATGAGCGCCGGTGTTGCCCCAATTCCCCGAATTCCAAGTTCAGCGGCCAACGGCACATGAGTTGCCAGATAAGTGAGGGGCAGCATGAGCAAGCCGAACAGCGCAATACTCGGAATAGTCTGAATAAGACTTAAGGTTTGTAAAACCACTGCCCGAACGCGCGGAACGAGCGCGCAAAAAACGCCTAACGGTAGCCCTAAAACCAGCGCAATCGCAAGCGAGCCAAGGGACAGCCGAACATGCTGAGCAGCTTCCCGCCAAAATTGGTCTGAGCGCCCCGCAAACTCCCGCATGACCGACAAATCATTCAGCCAACCGCTCGCAAAAAATGCACTGAAACACACCGAAAACCCGCCGAAAACCAGTAATCGACGCGCAATTGTTAATTTAACGCGCACTAAGGCGTCTGCCATCATCAAGAGGGCGAGGGTCAAAAGCACCCAAAAACTCCCGCCGATAGAGACGCGCGCCGCCGGGCTACCCTGCACAAGCTGAGTTGCAATCATGCCAAGAGTTAGTGGAAGGCTAAGAATTAGAAGGCTTGCGGCAAAAAACCGAAGCCGGGGTGCTATCTTAAATGTTGCCACACTTGCGGTTATGACCAACACAACAAGTAAAGCCAAGCCGGGTCCGGATTCTAGGAACCACGCAAGCGAGCGGTTTTGGCCTGCCGCAATACGATTGGCTTTGTGAACAACGAGCGGCATCCACACGATTGCGCCCGCGCCTAGGACGGTGAGAGCAGTTCCCAGCCGATCAATTCGGTTTGAAAAGACCATAGGCAATACCTCCCAGATTGGGAGTAAGTGACCTTACTCCCCGTCGATATGGTACGGTTATTAGAGCGTTTATCGTTCGCTTTGGCTCACGATAAACGCTCTAACTCTTTGTTTTTTAGCAAATTCGTCGTCGCGGGTGATCCCACCCGCTCGGGATTTGCTCTGGCAGAAAGGCTATTTTATAAAGCCGCTCGAGGTTAAGAAGGATTTCGCGACGGCCCGGCTTGTTTCGCCCTCTACTTGAATGCGCGCGTTTAGCTTACGCAGCATGTCGCCGTCGAGTTTTGCAAAAACCGGCGCTAGAATTTCAGCAATCTTCGGGTTTGCCTTCAGCACCGCTTCACGTACGAGCGGGGCAGGAGCATACACTTGCTGAACATTTTTATCGTCGCCCATCACGACAAGACCTGCGGGTTCAATGGCCCCATCGGTACCATAAACCATGGCAGTATTGACGCCGTTGGTTTGATCGGCGGCGGCTTTAATCGTTGCTGCCGTATCGCCCCCTGATAAAACAACCATTTGCTCAGGCTTCATCGAAAATGCATAAGTTGTCTGGAAGGCAGGAAGTGCGCCCGCCGAAGTAACGAACTCGGTTGAAGCGATTAACTTAACTTTGCCACCACCCGCAACCCATTTTCCGAAGTCACTCATAGTATTGATTTTATTAGAGATTGCGATTTCTTTGCGAATTGCAAGTGCCCAGGTATTGTTTGCGGGTGCATTGGGTAGCCAAACGATTTTGTTGGCGTCGTAATCGAGCTTCTTTGCAAGCTCATAGCCCTTTTTCATGTCGCGCCACGAGTCGTCGGCAGGCTTATCGAAAAAGAAGGCGGCATTCCCAGTATACTCGGGGTAAATATCAATTTCGCCTGACGTAAGGGCTTTGCGAACAACTGGTGTTCCGCCAAGAGAAATTCGATCTGTAACACCAACACCATTCGCTTGAAGGGCTAGAAAAATCACATTCCCTAATAAACCCCCTTCTGTGTCAATTTTAGAAGATACAATAACATCTTTCGCAAAAACAGAAAATGACGTTACGGCAAGAAGTGCTCCCATAAGCATAGGTTTTAACATTTCATATCCCCTGTTCTTGCAACGGTTTTGGAATTCGATTTGTCGTTGTCGTATTACGGCAAATCTACGGTCGTCGTTAGGCTAGAGCATCGTGCGTCAACCATGACGCACGATGCTCTCTCTTTATTTTAGCCCTCGCCGGGCGAGCGCCGCTGTCATCCGCTCTCTGAGTTAAAATCTGAGTCAAACCCTATTGCCTGGATTCGACTCAGATCTTGATGCGAATGGGCTACCTGCGGCTATGTCAACGCCCGCAACGCTCGCTCGGCCACGGTGAGTCGGGCAAGGTCGGCACCCGGTTGGGCCGCAAGGTCCGCCAGCAGGCTGTCGGCGGCTTTTAGGCTATCACCGCGTTCGGCCAACCAGCCATCCAATCCACCGGAATGGGCGAGGGCGCTGCGGGCGATGGTTTCGTGCAGGCGGGCAAAATCGCCCGCAAGCCCTGTCAGCGCCGCCCGTGTCCAGCCGTCTCCTGCGGGAGCCGAGGCCACGGCGGCGCGCAAACCGTCGAAGCCCAAGCGTTGGCCTGCGGCGGCGAACGCGGCGCTGGCGCGGTCGATGTCAACTCCGGCGGCTTCCGCGACCGCTAGCACGTCGAGCCGCTGCACCAACTGCCCGAGAAAGGCTACCCGGCCCGCCACGCTGTCGTCGCGGGTAAGACCATCACGCAACCGCGCAACCGCCGGACTAAGCGCGGTCAGCGCGTCGTCGATGCTACCGGGCAGCGATTGGCGCAAAATCCAGCGCATCGCGGCTTCCAGGGCTTTGGAACTGGCGCGATAGAGCGCCAGTTGATCGGTTGCGGGGCCATGCCCATCCAGCGCTTCAATAGATGCCCACAGGCTTGGCAGGTCGAGCACGCCGCGCGCAATAGCATAGGCGCGGGTAAGGTCGCCGATACTGGCCCCGGTTTCGGCCTCAAGGTCTGAGAACAGGGCAATCCCGCCGCGATTAACCATTTCATTGGTCAGCACGGTTGCGATGATTTCCCGGCGCAAGCCATGCCGCAAAATCACGTCCCGGTAGCTCTCGCCCAGCACGGGCGGGAAATAGCCGATGAGATCGTCGGTTAGGGCCGGATCGTCGATCACCGCCAAGGGTAGCAGCTTGTTATAAACCGCGATTTTGGACCACGCGAGCAGCGGCGCGAGTTCTGGGCGCACCAGCGCCAGCCCCGCCGCGCGGCGGGCATCCAGTTGCGCGGTATTGGGCAGGCTTTCAAGGCTGCGGTCCAACGCTACCTCTTTTTCCAGTCGGCCCATCAAGCGGCGGGCGGTGTCGATATAGTCAGCCCCTTCATACTGGGCGGCGGAAAGGGCGAAAGTTTGCAGGTAGTTGTCCCGCAACACATGATCGCAAACTTCGGTAGACATGCTGGCCACCAGCGTATCGCGGCCCGCAATATCTAAGTCCCCGCGCTGTACCGGATCGCCAAGCAGGATTTTGATATTCACTTCATGGTCGGAGCAATCGACCCCGGCGGAATTATCAATCGCGTCGGTATTGAGCCGTACTCCCGCCAGCGCCGCTTCGATACGCCCGCGTTGAGTAGCCCCCAGGTTCGCGCCTTCGCCGATGACGCGCGCCCGCAACTCGCGCCCGTCGATACGAAGCGCGTCGTTAGCACGGTCGCCGACACCGGCGTTATTTTCGTCCTGGGCCTTGATATAGGTGCCGATACCGCCGAACCACAGCAGATCGGTTTGGGCGCGTAGCATCGCCTGAATAAGATCGGCGGGGGTCACTTGCTCCCGCTCGATTCCGAACAGCGCCCTGATTTCCGGCGTGAGCTTCAAGATTTTGGCCGAGCGCTCGAAAATCGCACCGCCCTTAGACATCAGCGCGGTGTCGTAATCTTTCCAGGTGGAGCTTGGCAGCGCGAAGAGGCGCTTGCGCTCTTCAAACGTCCGCGCGGCATCGGGGTTCGGGTCGATAAAAATATGCATATGGTTGAACGCGCCAACCAGTCGCAGCTTGTCCGAGTGGATCAAGCCGTTGCCGAACACGTCGCCCGCCATATCGCCGATGCCGATGACGGAGATTTCCTGCTGGCGCAGATCAATCCCAGCTTCGCGCAAGTGCCGCTCCACGGCAACCCACGCACCGCGCGCGGTAATGCCGAGGGCCTTATGATCGTAGCCCGCAGAGCCGCCCGAGGCGAAAGCATCGTCCAGCCAAAAGCCATAATCGCGGCTGACGCCATTGGCGATGTCCGAGAAGGTCGCCGTGCCTTTATCCGCCGCGACCACTAAATAGGGATCGTCGGGATCATGGCGCACCACGTTCGGCGGCGGCACAATCGCGCCATCAATGCGGTTGTCGGTAATATCCAGTAACCCGCGCATCATGGTTTTATAGCATTCGATGGCGTGGGCCAGCACTGCCGGGCGGCCCGCTTCGGGCGGCAACGGGCGTTTGACGAAGAAGCCGCCTTTCGAGCCGACAGGCACGATCACGGCGTTTTTCACCGTTTGCGCTTTCAGCAGGCCCAGAATTTCCGTGCGAAAATCTTCCCGCCGATCCGACCAGCGAATGCCGCCGCGCGCCACTTTACCACCGCGCAAATGCACGGCCTCCACATCGGGCGAATAAACCCAGATTTCGTAAAGTGGGCGGGGTTTCGGCAGATCGTCGATCCGGCTGCTCTCCAGCTTGAAACTCACATAGGCTTTCGGCAAACCGTCGGCGCCAACTTGATAGAAGTTGGTGCGTAAGGTGACGAGGATGAGGTTCAGATAGCGCCGCAAAATCCGGTCTTCATCGAGGGCGGTCACGGCATCCAGCGCGTGTTCGATCTCGACAATGATTCCCGCCGCGCGCACTTCGTCGGCGGTTGCCGGGTTGAAGCGGGCGTGGAACAGCGCCACCAACAGGGACGTAAGCGCCGATTGATTGGCAAGCGCTTGTTCAAGATAGCTCTGGCTATAGGTTAGCCCCGCCTGCTTCAGATATTTGGCATAGGCGCGCAGAATAACCACTTCGCGCCAATCAAGCCCCGCCGACAGCACGAGGCGGTTGAAGCCATCATCTTCCGCCCGGCCACTCCAGGTGGCAGCAAAGGCTGTATGGAAACGCTCCCGGCTATCATCGAGGGAAACTGGGCGCTTATCTTGCACCTGCACGTCGAAATCATGCAGCCACACGCGCGGAGCCGGTTGGCCGTCGGCGTGGAGCGGGCGCAGTTTGAAGGGGGTTTCACTGAGCACGCGCAGGCCCCGGTTTTCCAACATCGGCAGCACGTCCGACAGAGCGATCGGCTGGCCCGTGCGGAAAATCTTGAAACTCAGGTCGGTATCGGCAGCGTCCGGGCGGCGATAGAGCCAGAAAACCGTTTCACCATCACCGCTGTGCAGAACGCGCGGAATATCGGCCACGGCGTCGTCGCCGGTGAATTTTTCGCGGTAGGCGACGGGGAAGGCGTTGAGAAACCGCCGCAGCAAACCGCCGCGTGTAGTGCCAACGGGCGGGGTGATGCGCCCTAGGGCCGATTGGATCTGATCGACCCAACCGCGCCCGGCCTCCACCAAGCGGCGCTCGATCTCGGCATTATCGAACTCGCGCCCATCCTCGCGGCTGGTCTTCACGATGATGTGCAGGCGCGCGAGCGGCGATTCGGACAGTTGGATGTAGGAGGCTGAAATGCGCCCGCCAATGTCTTCTGCAAGAATCGCATGGAAGCGCTCGCGCAAGGCATTATCGTAGCGATCACGCGGGATATAAACGAGGCAGGACACATAGCGCGCAAACGGGTCGCGCCGCGTGAAGAGCGCAATACGGCGGCGGTCTTGCAGTTGCAGCACGGCCATTGCCGTCTCGAATAACTCCTGCGGATCAATCTGAAACAGCTCATCGCGCGGGTAGGTTTCGAGAATTTGCAGCAGGGCTTTACCGTCGTGGCTGTTGGGGGCAAGCCCGGCGTGGCTGACTACATGCTCGATCTTCTGGCGCAGCACCGGCATAGTGCTCGGGCTGTCGTTATAAACGCGCCCCGTGAACAGGCCAACGAAGCGGCGTTCCGCAATCACTTTGCCCGTGGAATCGAGCTTTTTGATCGACACTACGTCCATATGCACGGGCCGATGCACTGTGGCGCGCTGATTGGCTTTGGTCACGGTCAGCAGCGTTGGTGATTCGAGGAACGCGCGCACTTCCGGTGGCAGGGCCGAGAGTGTGCGAACCCCGTCAAAAATCGACACATTGGGATCGCGCAGAATGCCGAGGCCGCTGTCCTCCGTAACTTTCAGCATCTGCTCCCCGTTTACCGTCTCCAGCACATACTCCCGGTAGCCCAGCAGCGTCATGTGATTGTCGGTAAGCCAGGTTAGGAAGGCTTTGGTTTCTTCCACTTCCCCCGCGCTGATCGGGGCGGAGGCTAGGGCTGGGTCATCTAACTCTGCCGTGATCACCGACAGTCGATGCAGCATTGCTTTCCAATCACTGACCGCAAGGCGCGTATCGTTCAGCGCTTGAGTGAGCGAGGCTTCGATGGCCGGGAAGTCTTCATCTTCCACTGTGCCGCCTAAGCCGATTTGCATGAGCGATTCGGCCTTGCCGTCGCCATAAGCGGTGCGCTTGCCCGCAGCGTCGCGGGTAACGCGCACGATGGGATGCAGCAGAATATCGACGGTCAGGTCGGCAGCCAACTGCCCGGTCGAAAGCGCGCTCGTGACCGTATCGACCAGGAAGGGCATATCGTCGTTGACGATTTCCACCAAAATCGGCGTTCCCAGCCAAGCACTGCTGCGCGGATCGGGGCGCACCACGCGCACTTTTGCCTCCCCTAACGGGCGCTGCTCGGCAAAATCCCAGAGCGAGCGGGCACAGGCGACGAGATCTTCGGGGGTCCGCGCCGATAAATCGGGGCGCGAGAGGCCACTAAAGAGCGCGCGGGAGAAGGTGGCAAGATCGCCTTCCAGCCGGGCTGCAACCGCTTCGAGAACCTGAGTACGCAACGCTTCAGTCTGTAAGCCCATCGTTTCCTCCTGGTGCGGGGCGGGCGGGGAAGGGTGCCGCAACCCCGTCGGGCGTGCTTCGAGCCGAGTTTTCTTCTTCAGCATCGTGCGTTTTGGTTGCGTTTTCTTTCCGATTTATAACACGGCCTGCGACAGAGTGAAGCAATTCGGCGTGAGGTGGATATGCTTTTTTTTCGGGCGGACGGCTAGCAAAAAGTAACACGCGCGCCCGCGCTACAGTGCATCAGCCTTTTTAAGAGATATCCTTATCTGCTATCCGCCAAATCCTCATACAGCGTTTGCGCCACCGGGGCGGGTCCGCGTTGTTCGTCTAGCGCGACCACGCGAACCACGCGGATGCGGTCAGCCTGGGGGAAGGTGAGTACGTCGCCCACGCGCACGGTGATGTGCGCCTTATCGACAAGCCTCCGGTTCACGCGAACCCTTCCCTCCTTCAGCAATCCCGCCGCGCAGGTGCGGCTTTTGAAAAATCGCGCGGCCCACAGAAACTTATCGAGCCGCATACCGAGTGCAGGGTGGGGGGTGTGGAAACTTGTCATGGGATCAGGACCATCTCCCTTAATTTCGCGAACGGTGAATCGGGGGAAGAAATCCCTGGGGTTGGCCGCGCCGGTGCCCGTTGTGGGCGGCGGCGGCGGCGGGTGAAGCGCAGATCGCGGGAGGTTTCTTCGGCTCCGTCTGCGGCGATTATGGGATCAAGACGGCCACGATAGCCCAAAGCGGCCAGCACGGCAGGAAGATCGTCGGCGTTGCAGTGGGCGAGGCGGGCAAGGCTTGCATCCGCCGCAAACGGGCCGTGCGCGGCTTTCTCGCGCACGGCTTGGGCGAGGCGTTCTACCAAATCGGCGCGCACCACGCGCGGGCCAAGCACAACGAAACCGAGGCGCTCGTACCACTCATTCCGAAGGTTAGGATCACGCGGCACTGCCGGGCCAGCGGGGGCCGCGACTGGCGGGCGCTCGCCGTTGGCGATGGAATGCAGCAGAGCCTTCAGGGTAATGGCCTGGGGTTTCAGCACCGCATCGAGATAGATGGTTTCAGTGCCAAGGCGCACACCCAGCTTTCCCAGCGCACTGCGGTCGGCTTTCGTGAGTTTCTCTACCGCAATCGTGACGGCAGCACGGGCGAGGCTGCCGCCCGCTTCCGCAAGCTCGAAGGCGAGGCCGCGCGCCGCCCCGGTTAGCTCGGCGTCCCGCAACGCTTGGATCGGCCCGAGGCGGTCGGAAAGATGCGTGCGGACCCAGCGGGTGAGCCGGTCGGCTACGCGGGAACGGGCTTCACCCTCCAGTAAATCGGAGGGCAGCAAATCAATGCCGGGTTGACCCCAACGCGGTCCCGGCGCGAGGCGGGCGAGGGGGACGGGCTTTGCCACTGGATAATGCCAGAGGATAGCGCCTTCCGCCGTCAGGCCAAAATCTTCGTCCCCCGCCGTTGCAATCAGGGCGGCGCGGCGGTTGATTTCAAGACTAAGCGAGCGGCGGGCGGCGGTCAGCAACTGTTTAGCCGCCAGCCCCACGGCGTCTTCATCGGGGGAGAAGATGAACCCGTCGAGCCGCCCAACGGGATGACCTTCAACGACAACACCGCCGTCTGCCGTAACCCCCGCCAGCAGGGTTTCGTTGCCGTCGAGCCGCTTGATAAGAAAGGCCCCGCGCCGATCTACGAAGCGCTGGGTTAGTTTTTCGTGCAGCGCGTCCGAAAGCCGGTCTTCAATCCCGCGCGTCATCTCTTGCCACTCGCCCGCGTTCTGCAACCACTCCGGGCGGTGGGAGATATAGGTCCAGGTGCGGATATAGGCGATGCGGGTGGAGAGCTGATCAATCTCGCCATCGCTGCGATCGAGCCGAACAATCTGCGCCTGCACCCAACTATCGGGCAGCTTGCCGCCGCGCGCAGTGAGATGGCCGTAGATTTGCTGCAACAGCCGCACATGGGCTTCGGCCATACTCTTGCGGAAATCGGGGATTTGGCAAACGTCCCACAGCAGCTTCAGGCGCGGGCTAGTTGTGGTGGCATCGCGCACCTCGGGCAGTTTTGCCATCGCTTGCAAGGTGAGATGATCTTCCGCCTCGCGCTTGCGCTTCAACGCCCGATGCGGCGGGGGCGCGTCGAGACTGCGGAGCAAGCCGTCGAGGGTGCGAAAATCGAGTTTGGTCGAGCGCCAGTGGATCGTCTCGATCGGATCGAAGCGGTGGGTTTCAATCGCCTCGATCAAATCGGTATCGAGCGCGCCCACCTCTGGCAAGGTTCCGAACGAGCCATCGCGCATATAGCGGCCCGCGCGCCCGGCGATCTGGGCGATTTCCGGCGCGGTTAGGCGGCGCGGGCTTTGGCCGTCGAACTTGGAGATGCGCGCGAAGGCAACATGATCGAGATCCATGTTCAGGCCCATACCGATAGCGTCGGTGGCGACCATGTAATCAACTTCGCCGGTTTGATACAGCTCCACCTGGGCGTTGCGCGCGCGGGGAGAGAGGGCGCCCAGCACGACAGCGCAGCCGCCGCGCGTGCGCCGTACCTGTTCGGCCAGGGCATACACATCGGTGGCCGAGAACGCGACGATGGCAGAGCGGCGCGGCAGGCGCGACAGCTTCTTCGGCCCCGTGTAACTGAGGGAGGAGAAGCGCGGGCGGGTGGTAATCTCGATATCGGGGATGAGGCGCTGGATCAGCGGCTTCATCGTTTCAGCGCCCAGGAACATGGTTTCGGACAGGCCGCGCGCGTTCAGCAGCCGGTCGGTAAACACATGGCCGCGCTCCCAATCGGTGCAAAGCTGAATTTCATCGACAGCCAGGAACTCCACGCGCCGGTCCAGCGGCATGGCTTCCACGGTGCAAACGAACCAGCGCGCGCCCGGCGGCATAATCCGCTCTTCTCCGGTCACAAGAGCGACAGCGCCCGCGCCCTTCAGTTTGCAGATACGGTCATAGTTTTCGCGGGCGAGCAGCCGCAGCGGAAAGCCGATCATGCCGGACGCATGTCCGAGCATACGGTCGATTGCGAGATAGGTCTTGCCGGTGTTGGTTGGCCCCAAAACCGCAACCACTCTCGAAGCGCTATAGCGGTGCTCCATTGCTTACGAGAGTCGGCTTATTCGATGACATTCGCAAGTCCCCGCACTGCAAAAAAATGCAGATTTTTGCTGTGCTGCAAAAGAGTCACAGGCAGGTCATGGCGTGGTAACAGCGGGCTGATACCTGGCAAGGTGGGTAGGCGATAACCCTATTTCGTTGGATTTTAAGGAGATTGTTCATGTCTTCCTCTTATACGCGCTTGTCGCTCTCTGTCGCGATGGCCCTAGTGCTGGCATCTGGGGCCGCGATGGCCCAATCCGCGCCGAAATTCCCGGCGGTGCTCGCGGGCCATGCCGCTATTCCGGCGGATACGCTGATCGCGCCGCCCGCCGACGCCGGGGCATTTTTTGCGACGGCAGGCAAATTCACGGCACCGGATCGTAAGCGCGTTGAGGCCGTCGGCACTATCCCGACGACAACCTTTACCGCCGACCCGAAAGCCCCGCGCTCCAGCGGCGTCAGCTTGCCGGTCAAGGGACAAGCCGTGCAGGGTTTCTCCGGCATTCAGTCGCGCGGCAATGGCCTCTTCTTTGTTTTGACGGACAATGGCTTCGGCTCGAAGATCAATTCGCCGGATGCGCTGTTGATGGTCCACCGGGTGCAAATAGATTGGGCGACGGGCAAGGCTGATCGGCAGGATACGCGCTTCTTGCACGATCCCGACAAGAAGCTCCCCTTCGCGATTGTAAATGAAAACACCGGTAAGCGTTACCTGACCGGCGCAGACCTTGATCCCGAGTCCATCGCGTTCATCGGCGAGCGCTTATTTATTGGCGACGAGTTCGGCCCCTACATCATCGAAGCCGATCTAGCGGGTAAGGTTCTGGCCCTCCACGAAACAATCGTGGACGGCAAACCGGCGCGCGGCCCGGACCATTACCGCAATGGCTCCTTGCCAAATGTGCCCGGCGCGGTGAGCTTTGACGTGCGCCGCTCGCGCGGGTTCGAGCCGATGGCAGCCTCCCCCGATGGGCAGTTCCTCTATCCCGCCTTTGAAGGCCCGATCTTCAATGCCGACACCAAGGCGGCGGAAGCCAAAGACGGGAAGCAGTTCGCCCGTATTCTTCAGTTCGATGTGGCTAAAAGCGCTTATACGGGCAAGTCTTTCAAGTATTTGCTGGAAGATAATGCCAATGTGCTCGGCGACATGGCGATGATCGACGCCGATACCGCCCTTATCATCGAACGCGACGATAGTACCGAAGGCAGCAAGGCCCAGGCGTGTACGGGCGAGCCGAAGCTCGATTGCTTCAACAAGCCTGCCGCTTTCAAGCGCGTCTATAAGATTGATCTTGGGGCCGCCGATGCCGAAGGCTTCGTGAAGAAGGTTGGCTATATCGACCTGACCGACATTGATAACCCTAATAAACTCGCTAAAATCGGCCCGAACGAGGCGAAGTTCGTGCTGCCGCACCTTGGGCCGGAAGGGGTAGCCATCGTCGATGCCGACCATATCGTGCTGGTGAACGATAACAACCTGCCGTACTCGGTGGGCCGCGCGGTCGATAAGGCCGACGATAACGAAATCACGCTGCTGAAGGTGACGGAGCTTCTGCGCGCGAAGTAAGCCGTTACACCGGCGCTAGGCGGCGGTGCGGTTCCGGCGGTAAGGTTACGCCAATCGCATCGCCTGCCACTGCTCGATGTTATGTCGGGCAGCTGATGACATAGCATATGGCATTGCGCTAAAATTTCATTCTGCTATTTTATTATCATGTATGTAATCCGCTACACGGCAGATGCCATTAAAGTGCTTCGGCGAATGCCCCGGAACACGGCGAACATCATCCGCCAGAAGGTTGAAGAGGTGGCCCGCGACCCCGCGAACGCGCGCAACGTCAAAAAACTGGAAGGTCGGGAAGGTTTTCGGCTTCGCATTGGCGATTGGCGCGTGGTGTACGCGCTTGAGGCCGAGGTTCTTATTTTGATTGTTATCGACATCGGCCCAAGAGGAGGCGTTTATGATTAATCCCGTGCAACTAATTCGGGATGGCAGCGGCCGGCCTACCTTCGCAGTTCTGCCAATCGCGGATTACGAAAGGCTGCTAGAAGCCTCCGATGAGGCGGCCGGAGTGCGCGCGTTTGATTCTTTTAGGGCGATTAGGCCCGAAACCTATCCGGCAGAGGTGGTCGATCAATTAGTTAACGGTGAACATCCGTTGAGGGTGTTCCGGGAATACCGTGGCCTGACGCAAGCTCAACTCGGCGAGATTGTCGGTCTCAAACAGGCTTACGTATCGCAGATTGAAGCTGGTGCTCGCGCTGGCACCGTCGAGGTTCTTAAGCGAATCGCCGAGGCATTGCGCGTCGATCTCGAGAGTCTTATCTAACATCCTCTTCGGTTTCAGAATGATACCTCACTCTCCCTCTTTACCGTTACAATTCTCCGATAAGCGGGAGGAAACTATGCGCCTTGGCATTGATCTTGGGGGCACTAAAACCGAAATCGTGGCCTTGCGCCCAGATGGCTCGGAAGCCTACCGGACGCGCGTTCCAACTCCCCGCACCGACTATCGGGCGATCATCGCCACGATTGCCGGGTTGGTGACGCAGGCCGAAGCCGAATTGGGCGCGCGCGGCTCCCTTGGCATCGGCATTCCCGGCACGGTGGACCGCATCACGCGCCGCGTGAAGAACGCCAATACCCAATGCCTCAACGGTCATCCCTTCGATCACGATATGTCGGATGCCTTGGGCCGCCCCGTGCGCGTGACCAATGACGCCAACTGCCTTGCGGCCTCCGAAGCCTCGGACGGTGCGGCGGCGGGGTTGGATGTCGTGTTTGCCGTCATCATCGGCACGGGAACCGGTGGGGGTGTTGCCCTTAAAGGCCAAGTTTGGGCGGGGCCGAACGGGATTGGCGGCGAATGGGGCCACAATCCGCTACCCTGGCCAAAACCAGAGGAGCTTCCCGGCACGCCCTGCTACTGCGGTAAATCCGGCTGTCTTGAAACCTGGATTTCCGGCACCGGCTTCGAGTTGACCGAAGGGCGCGGCCATAAGGTCAAAGACATCGCCGAAGCCGCCAGAGCGGGGGATGCCTGGGCCGAAGCTGCGGTGCAGACCTATGAAGACCGGTTGGCGCGCGCGCTCACCACCGTTATTCATATCCTCGATCCCGACGCGATTGTACTGGGCGGCGGCGTGTCGAACCTTGATCGGCTCTATACGAACGTGCCGCCGCGCATCGAAGCGCTCTTGTTCGGCGGCGGCCCACTTCGCACGCGGTTGCTGAAGAATAAGCACGGCGATAGCTCGGGCGTGCGCGGGGCGGCGTGGCTGTGGCCGGTAGTGTCTCCGCCCGGCGAAGGCTAAAAATATTGTAGGGTGCTACGGTATAAAAATCCTTGTTAAAGGCATTGTTAATATTTCCGTGCATTTATAGAACGAGTGATGTGATCTTTTTTGGGGGCGGAACATGTTTCGGAATGCTAAAAAAGAAAGTTTTTTGAAGCGGAAAATTGCAGCCTTGGAAGAATTAAACGCCAGAGTTATGGTGGCCGATGAAGACTTAAATATTGTATATGTAAATAAGTCTGTCACGGCGCTGTTGAGTGCGGCTCAGAAAGATCTTCAAAAAGAGCTGCCTCGTTTTAACATGGATACTCTCATCGGTAGTAATATTGATATTTTTCACAAAAACCCTCAGCATCAACGCCGGATGCTGGCAAGCCTGAGCAAACCCCATCACGCCACCATTAAAGTGGCCGCTTATCAGTTCGACTTGCTCATTACCCCGTTAACAGATTCGGGCAAATCCATCGGTTTTATCGTCGAATGGTCGAACGCTAACGCGCGCTTGGAAAATCTCGATTATGCCGCGCAAATGGTGGCGATCAGCCGCTCGCAAGTGATTATTGAATTTACGGTCGATGGTATTATTACGCGCGCCAATGACAATTTTCTGAATCTTATGGGGTATCGGTCGGAAGAAATCTTAGGGAAACATCATAGTATTTTTGTGGATCGTGCAGAGCGCGACAGCCCAGAGTATGCGCGTTTCTGGCAAAGTCTGGCTAAAGGCGAATATCAAGCCGCTCAGTACCGCCGTGTTGCTAAATCTGGAAAAGAAGTCTGGATTGAAGGGGCTTATAATCCAATTTTTGACCAAAACGGTACGCTAACAAAGATCGTAAATTTTGCGATGGATGTGACGAGCCAAGTTAATCTTCTGAATAACTTGAAAATTATTCTCGACACCAACTTTGGTCACATCAATGCGGCCTTGCAGAAATCCGACGTTGAAGCGGCTTCGGCCCATCGCGCGGCGGAGGCCACGTCGGTGAACGTGCAGACTGTTGCCGCGAGCGCCGAAGAGTTGGTGGCCTCCATCGGAGAAATCTCGCAGAGCATGGTGCGCGCCCGCACGGCGACTGAAAATGCTGTGGAACGGACGCTCGCCGCCAGCAGTAGCACCGAACGGTTGGCCGCCGCCGGGCAGGCGATGAATGGGATTGTTAGCCTGATTAACAATATTGCAAGCCAAATCAATCTTCTGGCCTTGAATGCCACCATTGAAGCGGCCCGCGCGGGGGAAGCCGGGCGGGGCTTTGCTGTCGTTGCCTCGGAAGTTAAAAACTTAGCCAACCAAGCGGCCCAGGCGACCGATCAAATCTCTACCGAGATCGACGGGATTCAAGCGACATCAAGTGAAGTGGCGACGGCACTGGCGGGCATCCGCGATATCGTTTCGTCCGTGCGGGATCACGTGGTGGGAACCACGTCCGCCGTGGAGGAGCAGAGCGCGGTGACGCAGAGCATGTCGGTGAATATGCGAAGCGCCTCTGCCGCCGTCGAGAAGGTCAATAGCAGTATCAAAGCAATCGGTTCTGCCGTCGAGCAGGTGCAAAGCGCGGTTACGACCACGAAGCAAGCGGCGGAGGTTTTGGTGCGTTAGAGCGTTTTTCGTTCGCTTTGGCTCACGTCAATCGCTCTCAGCCATTGTTTTGTTTAGCAAAGGCTAGTCGCAGATGATCCAACCCGCTCGGAATTTGCTCTAAGCGGGAACGGTTTCGCGCAACGGCTCGGCGCTCTCTGCCATCTTCGGGGCCAGCTCGTCGATCATATGCCGCAGGATATCGGCGTAGAGCGCGAGCTTGTCGCCAAATTCCCGATCACGCCCCGCCAGCGCCGAAAAATCATCGGCGACATACTGAAGCAATCCGGCGTGGGTAGCGAAATACGGCGACATCTGCTAATTCCCCATCCTATGCAAGCCCGGCATTCTGGGCCTATCGAACCTTCCCCGGCGGGTGACTGTCATACCAGGGTCAAGCTCTTGTCTCTTGTTTGACATAAACTATGCCTTATGAGGGATTAAATCGAGATTACTTTTTTGCAACGCAGCAAGGCCCGCCGATGATCCCTCGTTATAGCCGCCCCAAGATGGTCGCCCTTTGGGAATCCGAAAACCGGTATAAAATCTGGATGGAAATCGAAACCCTCGCCGCCGAAGCGATGGCCGAGTTGGGGACAATTCCTAAGGAAGTCCCCCTCGCCGTGCGGGCGCGCGGGGCCTTCAACGTGGCGCGAATCGAAGAGATTGAGGCGGAAACCAAGCATGATGTGATCGCCTTTCTCACCAACCTTGCGGAATATGTGGGGGAGGAGGCGCGCTTCGTTCATCAAGGCATGACCTCTTCAGACGTGCTCGATACCTGCCTTGCAGTGCAACTAACGCAAGCCACCGATATTCTGCTGGAAGACCTCGATGGGTTGCTGGCTGCGCTGAAACGCCGCGCTTTTGAGCATAAGCACACGCTCACGGTAGGCCGCAGCCACGGCATCCATGCCGAACCGATTACCTTCGGGCTGAAGCTCGCGACCTATTATGCCGAGTTCAACCGCAACCGGACTCGCCTGCTGGCCGCGCGGGAAGAAATTGCAACCTGTGCTATCTCCGGCGCGGTTGGCACTTTCGCGCATCTGGACCCGCGCGTTGAAGAGTACGTGGCGGAAAAGCTGGGGCTGAAGCCCGAGACCATTTCGACGCAGGTTATCCCGCGCGACCGGCACGCCGCTTTCTTCGCCACCTTGGGCGTTATCGCCTCCTCCATCGAGCGGCTGGCGACGGAAATCCGCCACCTGCAACGCACGGAAGTGCGCGAGGCGGAAGAGTTTTTCTCTCCTGGGCAAAAAGGCTCGTCGGCCATGCCGCACAAGCGCAACCCGGTGCTAACGGAAAACCTGACCGGCCTCGCCCGCCTCGTTCGGGCTGCGGTGATCCCGGCGATGGAGAACGTCGCCCTGTGGCACGAGCGCGATATTTCCCACTCCTCGGTGGAACGGATGATCGCCCCCGATGCAACGATTACGCTGGATTTCGCCCTCGCGCGGCTGACCACAGTGGTGGATAAGCTGGTGGTCTATCCTGAGCGGATGCAGGCGAACCTCGATCAGTTGGGCGGCCTCGTTCACTCCCAGCAAGTGCTGCTGGAACTCACGCAAAAAGGCATGAGCCGCGAAGGTGCCTATCAAGCCGTGCAGCGCAATGCGATGGCCGCCTGGAAGGAAGGCAAAAACTATCGTGCGCTGCTGGAAGCCGATGCGGATGTGGCGAAGTATCTGACGGCCAAAGATATCGAAAAGCTGTTTGACCTCGGTCAGCACACGCGGCATGTGGAGGCGCTGTTCAAGCGGGTGTTCGGCGAGGCTTGAGTTTGGGGCGCAGGTTATTAGAGCATTGGATTCTTAAGGGCCAACCGGTCCTTAAGCGGGGTTTGGGGCAGCGCCCCATTGTTTTTCAAGGAATGCGAAAATGAGCGTATTGGCGACGTTGGAAGCTCGGGGCTTGGTCCATCAGAAGACGGCTGAGGATTTGGGCGCGGTTTTGGCGGCGGGGCCGATCACGTTTTACAATGGCTATGATCCGACCGCGACCTCGCTGCACGTCGGGCATCTGCTGCCGCTCACCTTGATGAAGCATATGCAGCGCGCGGGCCACCGAGTGATTGCGCTGATTGGCGGCGGCACGGGGTTGATTGGCGATCCGTCGGGCAAATCGACCGAGCGCAACCTGTTGACAGCGGAAACCGTGGCAGAGAATGGGCGGCTGATTCACGCCCAGGTTACGCGCATTCTTCAGGCCGACGAGAATCCACCGATCTATGCCAATAACCTCGATTGGTTGGACGGGGTGAAGCTGCTCGATTTCCTGCGGGACATCGGCAAGCATTTCTCGGTAAACGTTATGATCCAGCGCGATTCGGTGAAATCGCGGTTTGAGCGCGACGGGGATGGGATTTCGTTTACCGAGTTTACCTATTCGCTGCTGCAATCCTACGATTTCTTGGAACTGCATAAGCGCTACGGCTGCACGCTGCAAACCGGCGGATCGGACCAATGGGGCAATATCGTTTCCGGCACGGACCTTATTCGCCGCGTGACGGGAAACCGCGCTTATGGCCTTACGGTGCCGCTGCTGACAAATTCGGACGGCAAGAAGTTCGGCAAGTCAGAGAAGGGGGCAATCTTCCTCGATCCGGCCCTGACCAGCCCCTATGCCTTCTACCAGTTTTGGCTGAATTCCAGCGATGCCGACGTGCAGCGCCTGCTACGCCTGTTCACCGATATTGAGCTTGAGGCTATCGACGCGCTCGACACCAACTCCGGCGCGCGGCCCGCGCAACGCTTGCTGGCCGAGACGCTGACCGCCGATATTCATGGCGCGGACGCGCTGGAGGGAGCGAAGAAAGCTGCCGACGCGCTATTCTCCGGCGCAATCCAAGGCTTGCCGGTGGCAACACTGCTGGAAATTTTTGCGGACGTTCCTGCCGTTACTCTGTCGCAGAGCCGGGTTGCCGCTGGGGTGGCTCTCACCGATCTGCTGACCGAAACCGGCCTCACCGCGTCTAAAGCCGACGCCAAACGCCAGATTCAGCAAAAGGCTGTGCGACTGAACGGCGGCGAGCCAGTGTCAGGAGAACCGACACTAACCGCGAACGACTTCATCGACGGCGCGGTGCTAGTATTGCGGAAGGGCAAGAAGAGTTATGGGCTGGTACGGGTATTATGAGCGGTTAGCAAAATGCTCTCAATTTTCATTTCACCGTATACTTAACGCCTACGCTGAAGCCACCTTCGACGATTCTGCTCAAACAGGCTCTAGGCGCTTATTATGGCCTGTTCAAGTCGTCGTG
>JAYSQZ010000016.1:0-4423 GCA_043721315.1 Alphaproteobacteria bacterium | reverse complement strand
TCCCCGGCGGCTCCTCGGTTCCGGTGTTGCCGAAGGCGATTTGCGACACCGTGTTGATGGATTTTGATAGTTTGCGCGCTGAGCGCTCGGGCCTTGGCACGGCGGCGGTGATCGTGATGGATCAATCCACCGACATCGTGAAGGCGATTGCGCGCCTATCGAAATTCTACATGCATGAAAGCTGTGGCCAGTGCACGCCGTGCCGCGAAGGCACGGGCTGGATGTGGCGCGTGATGGAACGGATGGTCAAAGGCCAGGCCGACATCGGTGAAATAGATATGCTGGAAGAAGTTAGCCGTCAGATCGAAGGTCATACGATCTGCGCGCTCGGGGATGCCGCCGCCTGGCCGGTTCAGGGGCTTATCCGCCATTTCCGCCCGGAAATGGAACGGCGCATTCTGGAGCGTAAAAGCGTTCCGGCACAGGCAGCGGACTAAGGGGCGGGGTGGGCTATGCCAAAACTAACAGTTGACGGCATCGAGGTCGAAGTCCCAGCGGGCGCGACCGTGATGCAGGCTTGCGAAGCCGCAGGCAAAGAAATTCCGCGCTTCTGCTACCACGAGCGCTTGTCGATTGCGGGTAACTGCCGCATGTGCCTCGTGGAGATGGAAAAGGCCCCGAAGCCCATCGCCTCCTGCGCTATGCCCGCCACCGACAATATGGTTATCAAGACCGATACGCCGGTGGTGCAAAAGGCGCGCAAAGGGGTGATGGAGTTTCTGCTCATCAATCACCCGCTCGATTGCCCGATTTGCGATCAGGGCGGCGAGTGCGACTTGCAAGATCAAGCCATGGCCTATGGCCGTGATGGCTCGCGCTTCCATGAAAACAAGCGCGCGGTGCCGGATAAGAACTTTGGCCCGTTGATCAAGACGTTCATGAACCGCTGCATTCACTGCACGCGCTGCGTTCGCTTTATCTCCGAAGTTGCGGGCGCGCCGGATTTGGGCGCAACCGGGCGCGGCGAGCATATGGAAATCGGCACCTTTATCGAGAAGGCGGTTAGCTCGGAGCTGTCGGGCAATATCATTGATCTTTGCCCGGTCGGCGCGCTCACCTCGAAGCCCTACGCCTACGCCGCCCGGTCTTGGGAACTGCGGAAGACTGAATCGGTCGATGTGCTCGATGCGGTTGGCGCGAACATTCGGGTTGATGTACGGGGCGGCGAAGTAATGCGCGTGTTGCCGCGCCTCAATGAAGACATTAACGAAGAGTGGCTGGCCGATAAATCGCGCTATTCCGTTGATGGCCTTAAAAAGCGCCGGTTGGATAAGCCTTACGTTCGCAAGAACGGCAAACTGGTGGCTGTCGAGTGGCCGGAAGCCTTGGGCGCGGTCGCCCACAAGCTGACGCACACCGCCCCGCACAAGATTGCGGCACTGGCGGGTGATTTGGTCGATGCTGAAAGCACTTTTGCGCTAAAGCAGCTTTTCACTAGCCTGGGCGTAACCAGCTTCGACTGCCGCATTGATGGCGCTGCTATCGGCGGCGGTGCGCGGGCGGGTTATCTCTTTAATACCGGCATCGCCGGGATAGAACAGGCGGACGTGGTGTTGCTGATTGGCAGTAACCCGCGTTGGGAAGCGCCGCTGCTGAATGCGCGCTTACGGAAGCGCTACCTAACAGGGGCGCTTACGGTGGCGTCGGTCGGCCCGCAGGTTGATCTGACTTATGGTGTTGAAGACCTCCGCAATGATCCGCAGGTGCTGGATTCGCTGCTGGAAGGCACGCACCCGTTCGCCGAAGTGCTGCGCGGTGCGAAGAACCCGATGGTGATTATCGGCATGGGTGCGCTGACGCGGGCCGATGGCGCGGCCAATCTGGCGGCGGCGCGCGGTATTGCCGAAGCCTACGGCATGATCCGCGATGATTGGAACGGTTTCAACGTGCTCAATACGGCAGCGGGCCGGGTGGGGGCATTGGACCTCGACTTCCTGCCGCAGCCGGGCGGGCACGATCTTGCGGGCATTCTGGCCGGGGCCGCGTCGGGTAACGTGGAAGTCGTGTTTCTACTTGGGGCTGATCTCGCGGATACCGCTGCCCTGAAGAACACTTTCGTCATCTACCAGGGCCATCATGGTGATAGCGGTGCTGCCGTTGCCGACGTGATCCTGCCGGGTGCCGCCTATACCGAGAAAGACGCTACTTACGTTAATCTCGAAGGCCGGGCACAGCGGGCACAGCGGGCCACCTTTCCGGTGGGCGATGCGCGCGACGATTGGAAGATTTTGCGGGCGCTCTCGGCCCTCATCGGCAAAACGCTGCCGTTCGATACCCTTGGCGAATTGCGCGCGCTTTTAGCGCAAACCGCACCGAGCTTCGCTGCCGTGGGGAAGGTGACGCAGGCCGCTTGGGGGCCATTTGGGGCCGCTGGCGCGCTTTCGATCGCACCTTACGTTTACGCGATTTCCGATTACTACCGAACCGATCCGATTAGCCGCGCGTCCGAGACGATGGCGAAATGCTCGGCTCTGTTCGTGCATGGGCGTCAGCCCGACGATCTGCTGGAACGGGTTGGGACTTATGGTTGATTTCTGGCAAGATTACGCGCTTCCGGGGGCGATTATCGTCGCCAAGATTGTCGCGATTATCATTCCGCTGCTGATTGCAGTGGCCTATCTGACCTATGCCGAACGTAAGGTTCTGGCGGTCATGCAGCTTCGCCGGGGTCCGAACGTGGTGGGGCCGTTCGGTCTGCTCCAGCCGCTCGCGGATGGGTTGAAGCTGTTTATGAAGGAAACCATCGTTCCGGCAGGGGCGAGCCGTGCTCTGTTCATTATGGCCCCGATGTTGACCTTCATTCTGGCCATGCTTGCCTGGGCGGTTATCCCGGTTGATGCCGGCTGGGTGCTATCGGATATCAACGTCGGCGTGCTGTATCTCTTCGCGATTTCGTCGCTCGGGGTGTATGGCATCATTATCGCGGGATGGGCGTCCAACTCCAAGTATGCATTCCTTGGCGCGTTGCGCTCGGCAGCGCAGATGGTGTCGTATGAAGTCTCCATCGGTCTTGTGATCATCACGGTGCTGTTGTGCGTGGGTTCGTTGAACCTGTCTCGGATCGTGGAAGCGCAAAAGACAGTGTGGTTCGTTATCCCGCTGCTGCCGATGTTCGTGATCTACTTCATCTCGGCCCTGGCCGAGACGAACCGCTCGCCGTTTGATTTGCCGGAGGGCGAGTCGGAGTTGGTTGGCGGTTATTTCACCGAATATTCGTCGATGACCTTCGCGCTCTTCTTCCTTGGTGAATATGCCAACATGATTCTCATGTCGGCGATGGGGGCGATTCTGTTCCTCGGGGGGTGGTTGCCACCGTTCGATATTGCACCGTTCAACTGGGTGCCGGGGCCGATTTGGTTTGCGCTGAAAATTTGCTTCGTGCTGTTCGGGTTCCTGTGGGTTCGCGCCACTTTCCCGCGTTTCCGGTACGATCAACTCATGCGGTTGGGCTGGAAGGTTTTCCTTCCCTTCTCGCTATTCTATGTGGTCCTGGTCGCCGGGGTGCTGGTGGCGTTCGATTGGTTGCCGACGCCATGAGCGTAGGCCCTCGCGTTTAGGAAGGGAGTGATCCGATCATGGCATCCTTAGGCGCAACCGCGCGGAGCTTCGTGCTCTGGGAACTGCTGGCCGGCATGAAGCTGACCTTCAGCTATATGTTCAAGAAGAAGGCAACGCTGAACTACCCCTATGAAAAGGGCTTCATCAGTCCGCGTTTCCGGGGGGAGCACGTGCTGCGCCGCTATGCGAATGGCGAAGAGCGTTGTATTGCCTGCAAGCTATGCGAGGCGATTTGCCCGGCCCAAGCGATCACGATTGAATCCGAACCGCGTGAGGATGGCAGCCGCCGCACCACGCGCTACGATATAGATATGACCAAGTGCATCTACTGCGGCCTCTGCCAAGAAGCCTGCCCGGTCGATGCCATCGTGGAGGGGCCGAACTTCGAGTTCGCTACCGAAACGCGCGAAGAGCTTTTCTACAATAAAGCGAAATTGCTCGCGAACGGGGATCGTTGGGAGGTAGAAATTGCCGCCAATATCGCCGCCGACGCGCCCTATCGGTGAGAACCCGTTATGATCCTTCAAACGATTTCCTTCTATCTTTTCGCCTCGATCTGCGTGGCCTCGGGCGTGATGGTGATTTCATCGCGGAACCCGGTTCATGCGGTGTTGTATCTCATTCTGGCCTTCTTCAACGCGGCAGGGCTGTTCGTGCTGATGGGGGCGGAGTTTTTGGCGATGCTGCTCGTCATCGTCTACGTCGGCGCGGTCGCGGTGTTGTTCCTCTTCGTGGTGATGATGCTGGACATCAACTTCACGGAGTTGCGCCAAGGCTTTTTGCAGTACCTGCCTATCGGCGGCTTAATCGGCTTCATTCTGCTGGTGGAATTGCTGCTGGTGTTGGGTTCCTGGGCGGTATCGCC
>JAYSQZ010000015.1:0-37387 GCA_043721315.1 Alphaproteobacteria bacterium | reverse complement strand
GCGCGACTTTAGAAATGCGCTAGGCAATTTTGCCACAGGGATTGCCATCGTCACAACGCGCGATGCCGCTGGGGGGCCGGTAGGCTGCACCATCAACTCCTTCGCCTCGGTTTCGCTAGAGCCACCCTTGGTTTCTTTTTGCTTGGATCGGAAGGCGGGAGTGCTGGCAGCCTTCCAAACCCACACCCATTTCGCGCTGCATTTCCTAGCCGCCAATCAGGAAGATCTTAGCCGTCGTTTCGCCAAAGCGGGGGAGGATCGTTTCGGCGATCTTCAGCCGATTATAGGCTTAGGCGACGTGCCGGTTCTGCCGGGCTGCCTCGTGCATTTCGAGTGCAGCGTGTTCAACCGCATTGATGCGGGGGACCATGTGCTGATTCTGGGGCAGGTTGAAAAGCTATCGGCGGGCGCAGATTTGCCGCCACTGCTGTATTTCCGGGGCCGCTATGCTCAGCTCCAGTCAATCAGTGAGCAGCCGTGATGGGAAGCCCGCCTCGTTAAGGGCTTCCAGAATATCGCGTACATGATCGGCCCCGCGCGCTTCCATCATCGTGTCGATTTCGGTTTGTTTGATCGGCACGTCGAGGAACATGCGCTGATGGTGGACCTCAACGATATTGCCGCCTGCCTTGCCGATAACATCCGAATAGCGCGCCAGCGTGCCGGGCAAATCTCCCAGTTCCGAGCGAATCCGCACCAGTCGCCCATCGCGCACCAACCCGCGCATGAGGATGGAGGAGAGCAAGCGCGCATCTATATTGCCGCCGCACAATAGGGTTCCGACGTTCTTACCGATAAAATGCTCCGGCTGCGCCAACAGGGCCGCAACCCCTGCGGCACCCGCGCCTTCTGCAATCAAATTCTGGGTTTCGGCAATGATTTGAACGGCCTGCTCGATCCGGTCTTCATCGACCGTCACGATCTCATCAACCAAATCTTGCAGCACCACGCGGGTGAGATGCCCCGGCGTTTTAACCGCAATGCCTTCCGCCAACGTCATCCCGCCCGGCGGCGGCGGCTCGCCTGCCAGCACCCGGCGCATCGCATCGAACCCCGCCACCTGCACACCGATTAAGCGGCAGGTGGGGTTGAGATGCTTGGCGGCGCAAGCAATCCCCGCCAACAACCCGCCGCCGCCAATCGGCACGATGAGCGTATCGAGGTCGGGCCGATCGTTGAGCATTTCAAGCCCGATGGTGCCTTGCCCGGCCATCACGCTAAGGTCATCGTAGGGATGTACCAGGGTTAGCCCGCGCTCTTTCGCCAGCCGGTTAGCTGCGGCTTCCGCTTGCGAAAAATCGGCCCCGATAAGCACGATATTAGCCCCATAGCGCGCTGTTTTCGCTACTTTTACAAACGGCGTATGCGCGGGCATACAGATTGTTACCGGAATACCCAAGCGCTGACCGTGATAGGCGAGGCCCTGCGCGTGGTTTCCGGCGGAGGCAGCGATAACGCCGACATTGCGCTCGGTTTCGGTCAACAACAACAGGCGGTTAAGCGCCCCGCGCTCCTTAAAGCTCCCCGTGCGTTGTAGCGTTTCCAGCTTCAGCGACACCCTAAGCCCGAGCTTGGCCGACAAGGCACGCGCCTCGACCGTTGGGGTGTGGAGAACGGCCCCTTGCAGCCGATTAGCCGCCGCAGAAATTGCATCGAAGGTTAAGGACATAGGATCTCGTCTTAGGGCGGTGTGAGGGTTAGGAGGGCCGCGCCATTCCGCGCCAACAGGGCGGGGGTTCCCGTAAGCGGGCGCAGTTTTCCCTCCTGCGCCCGCTTTAGAAAAGATGCATAATAACGCGAGAAGACATGACCGGACTGCCCCGTAGAGATAATAAAGCCCGAGCGGTCCAGGTCCGCCAAGTCATATACCGCGCGAAACCCGGCCCCGTGAACCGCCGAAAAACTATTATCGCGCGACGCCATCCGCAACAGCGTGTCGTTGCCGCCATCGGCAGGAAATGCGCGCCCGAATAGCCTGCCAAGGCCAGGGATACGCCCCAAGACTGGGTGATCGTGCCGGGCTTGGTGAACCGCGCCCCAGGTATCGCGGCTGCCGGTGCCCGTTGCGGCTTGGCGCAAGGCGGCGCTAACTTGATCTTGGCAGGTTTCGACCGGCGCGGTTCGGGCGTCATCACAGAGGGCCGAGTTGGTTTTGAGGAGGCCCAGGATTACGCCGGCGCGGGGTCGCCATGGCCTGCGACTGCTATCGCCCGCACTTAACGCCGTCAAATCATCGGCTAGCAGGGCTTCGGTAAGATTCTGAGCAAATCGGGCGAACAGCAGCGGCGCGCGACTATCCGCGCGCATGTGCTTATCCCAAGCGCGCAGATCGTGCAGGGTTTGGCGTGCGTCCTTATCCGCAGGCTCCCAACCGTCGAGGCCTTTGATCATCTCCACCGCAAAGGGCGAGACAATATCCATCTGAAGCGCGGCTTCATCCGCTACATGCCGATTTTGTGCGCCTTCCAGCCGTTCGGCCAAACGGTCGCCCCGGAAGGAATCGTCCCAATTCAGCGCCACCTGCACCGGATAATCGGGCGCAACGACGGCATTATTGGCATTGGCAACATAGCCTTGCTTGGGGTCACGCCACTGGGGCAACAGGGCGTTCGGCACAAACCCAGCCCATTCGCCCTCGCGCTTCCAGCCTGAAGCTGGCACCCAGCCGTCATGACCGCTTCGCACTGGAATTTTAGCCGCCGAGAGCATCCCAATAGTGCCGTCTTCGCTCGCCATCAGAAAGTTCTGCATCGGGGCCGCAAATAGGCTGAGAGCGGCAGTGAAGCTGCCCCAGTCTAGGGCGTTATTGAGGTCCATCAGCGCATCGGCGGAACGGTCCCCCGGTATCAAAAACGTCGCCTTGAGCGCGACGAGATGCCGATCTTCGGCAATGCCCTGGGTTACGGTCGGCAAATCAGAGAGAATAGGGCCGTTGCGGCTGCGGCGCACCGTGATCGTCTCATCCGCGCTCCAGCGCACCTGGAGAATTTCGGTCTGGGTTTCGAGCGTCTCGGGTGGCTCCAGCGCGCGATCCACGGCATCGTTGCGGCCTTCAGTGAGCCGTTCGATGATCAAATCCTGGGTATCGGCCCCGGTCGTCGTCATGCCCCAGGCTAGGCGGCCATTATGGCCTAAAATGAGGAACGGCACACCGGGGACGGTTGCCCCAACGCGAATCCCGTCCCCGGTCACGATCCGCGCCAGATACCATAGCGACGGCATAGTGAGGCTTAAGTGCGGGTCCGACGCCAGCAACGGCTTGCCGCTGGCTGTGCGGCTCCCTGCCAGCGCCCAAGCGTTGGAGGCCGTGCGCGGCTCGGCTATCGGCGGCAGCGATGCCAACGCGCGGCCCACCGCAGGATCGAGGTTACGCCAAAAATCGGCACTACCGTCGGCCTGCTGGGGCGGCGGCGTTACCCGCCCGAACAGAAGGTCGATCGTGGCGGGCGGCATCCCTTGCCCGAGCATCCGGGCGCGCAAGGCTTCATCCCGCCAATTGCCGGATAGCCCCATGCCCATCAGCTTGCCCCACAGCAGGCTATCGGTTGGCGTCCAAGGCTCGGGGGTGGGGAACAGCAGATATTCAGGCGGCAGCGCCCCCGTACGGTGATAAAGGTAACTATTCACCCCTTCGGAATAGGCGATGAGGGCCGCGCGCGTATCCACCGAAAGACCAGAAAAATCTTGCGTCGCCAGCGCGCGCAGCCCGAGCGTTCGCATAAAGCGGTCGCTCTCCAACCCCAGCCCGCCAATCGCCTCGGCAAGACGGCCCGAGGCCAAGCGGCGCATGAGATCCATCTGGAACAGTCGATCTTGAGCATGAACATACCCGAGCGCCCGGTAGCCATCGGCGGCAGTGCGCGCAAAAATATGCGGCACACCATCCTCATCGCGATACACGCCCACCTCATGTTGAAGCCCTGCAACGGCAACGCGCCCGGTTAAATCCGGCAGGCCAGTACGAAGGTAAAGCACTAACCCCGCGAGAGCAAAACAGAGCAGCAGCACCCCGCCGACAACCCCGCGCAGGAGGCGACGCCACCACGGGCGCGGTACGTTTCGACCAGACCCCTGGCGCGCCATCTTTCACTCCCCGTTTTCAGCAGAACATCTATAGCAGAAACGTCGGGGAATTTCGCCAGATTCAGGGGTGTGTGGGAGACTGTTCTATTAGGTACATCCGTTGGCTTGGAAACGGGAGTACCCCTCTAACGCCATGCTCACCAAAAGATGCAGGCCAAGGAATGATATTTCGTAACCAAAGCAACAAGACTTCAAATTAACTCTGGAACCTAAATTATTGATTTTATTGAAAAAAGAAGAAGTTGGCGGAAGGGATGAGATTCGAACTCACGGTACGGTTTAACCCGTACAACGGTTTAGCAAACCGTCGCCTTCAGCCACTCGGCCACCCTCCCGCCGGAGAACACCGTTGTTGATCAAGCTGATATTGACACGACGTATGCAAGAGGATGTTTAGTCGCCTAGGGGCCACCCTGTCAACCCGTTAGCGTTGCGGCAGGCTTTCGGCAGTGCTTAGTCGCTGCAATCCGGTGATCCAGTCGCGCACGCTGTGAAGATCGTCCATAACATGATGGGCGACATCGCGCAGGGCCTCCGTGGGGGCGATAAGGTCGGGGACCATGATAACGGTCATCCCGGCGGCCCGTGCCGCGCGCAACCCGTTCGGGCTGTCTTCCAAGGCGAGGCAGCGGGCGGGATCGACGTTTAGCAGGGCGGCTGCTTTTAGGTACGGGTCGGGCGCGGGTTTGCCTGCCGCCACCTCATCGCCGCCAACGAGGCCGTGGAAGCGGTCCAGCAGCCCAACCTTGCTCAGCTTATGTTCGGCATTTCGGCGCGGCGTGGACGTGGCGACGGCGCGGGGCAGGGATGACGCATCGAGATGATCCAGCAGTTCTGCCACCCCCGGCTTCACCGGGATGGCGTCGTGCCCACCGATGGCCTGCCAATGGTGATCTATGCGGCTGTTCAGCGCCTCATGGTCCCAGGTGGGGCCATAGACGCTTTTTAGCCGCGCTTCCGCCGAGCGGCGGTTGAGGCCGATGAGGGAGAGGAAAACCTCGTCGTCCATCTCGACGCCCAAATCGGTTGCGGCCAACTGCCAGACGATGCGGAACATCCGCTCGCTATCCAGCAGTAACCCGTCCATATCGAAAATTATGGCATCAAACGGCATCGAACATTTTTCCTTCAGCCTGTTTCAGCATCACCCCTCCAGCTTTGCGCGCAGCAGGTCGTTCAGCATCACCGGGTTGGCTTTGCCGCCGGTGGATTTCATGACTTGGCCGACGAAGAAGCCGAACAGCTTATCTTTACCGCCCCGGAACTCGGCGACCTTATCGGGGTTGGCGGCGAGGATGGCGTCGATAGCGGCCTCAATGGCCCCGGTATCGGTGACTTGCACAAGCCCGTGCTTTTCAACGATGTCGCCAGCGGCGTCGCCGGTGTCCAGCATGATCTGGAACACGTCTTTTGCGATTTTATTGTTGATCTTATTGCTTGCGATCAAGTCGATCAAACCGCCCAAAGCCTCTGCGGAAACAGGGGGTTCTTCGATAGTTTTGCCAAGTTTGTTGAGCGCGCCGAACAACTCCACCGTAACCCAATTGGCGGCGATTTTGGCGTCGCGCCCTTCGGCCACGGCTTCAAAGTACAGCGCGGTTTCCTTTTCCGAAACGAGCACGCTGGCGTCGTAGCGCGACAGGCCGAGGGCCATATAGCGGGCGCGGCGAGCGTCCGGCAACTCCGGCATGGCGGCACGGATGGCCTCGATCTGAGCGGGGTCGATTTCGAGCGGCAGTAGGTCCGGGTCGGGGAAATAGCGGTAGTCATGCGCCTGTTCTTTGGAGCGCATGGCGCGGGTTTCGCCCTTGTTGCTATCCCACAGGCGGGTTTCTTGGCGAATGCTGCCACCGTCTTCCAGCACTTCAACCTGGCGGCGGGCTTCATAATCAATGGCTTGGGCGACGAAGCGGATGGAGTTGACGTTCTTGATCTCGCAGCGCGTGCCGAACGGCTCGCCAGGGCGGCGCACCGAGACGTTGGCGTCGCAGCGCATCGAGCCTTCTTCCATATTGCCGTCGCAGGTTTCGAGATAGCGCAGAATGGCCCGCAGTTTCTTAAGGTAGGCGGCGGCTTCTTCGGACGAGCGAATATCCGGCTCCGACACAATCTCCATCAGGGCGATGCCGGACCGGTTGAGATCAATGTAGGAGAGGCGCGGGTCTTGATCGTGCATCGACTTGCCCGCGTCCTGCTCCAAGTGCAAGCGCGTGATGCCGATATATTTCTCGCTGCCGTCAGCGAGATCGACGGTCATATGCCCGCCCGTCACGATCGGCTGAGTGAACTGCGAAATCTGATACCCCTGCGGCAGATCGGCGTAGAAGTAGTTCTTCCGGTCGAACACCGAGAGCGTGTTGACGGTAGCGTTAATGCCAAGGCCCGTTTTGATCGCCTGCTCCACGCAAACGCGGTTGATGACGGGTAACATACCGGGCATGGCCGCATCGACGAACGATACTTGCGCGTTGGCATCGGCCCCGAACTCGGTTGCGGCGCCGGAAAAGAGCTTTGCCTTGGAAATGACCTGGGCGTGAACTTCCAGCCCAATCACCAACTCCCACGGACCAGTTTTGCCCTGAATGATGTTTTTATTTTCGGTCATGGTTACGCTCCCTGGCCGAAAGTAGGCCGAGCCGAGAAATTTGCCGCCGTTTCCAGTACACCGCCGACGCGGATCACGGTTTCTTCATCGAAGGGCCGCCCGAGGATTTGTAGCCCCAGCGGCAACCCATCGCTCGAAAGCCCCGTTGGCACGGCTAAACCGGGCAGCCCGGCGAGGCTGGCGGGGACGGTGAACACGTCGTTGAGGTACATGGCGATAGGATCGTCGTTTGTCTCATTAAGCCCGAAAGCCGGGGTGGGCGCGGTCGGGGTTAGCAGTACGTCGCAGCGCTCGAACGCTTGTCTGAAATCGTCGGCAATCAGCGCGCGAACTTTCTGTGCCTTCAAATAGTAGGCGTCGTAATAGCCCGCCGAGAGCACATAGGTGCCAATCAGAATACGGCGCTGAACTTCGTGGCCAAACCCGGCGGCGCGGGTGTTTGCGTACATTTCATCCAGCGTATTGCCCGGCACGCGCAACCCGAAGCGCACACCGTCGTAGCGCGCGAGGTTGGCGGAGGCTTCGGCGGGGGCGATGATGTAATAGGTCGCCAGCGCGTATTTCGTGTGCGGCAGCGAGACCGAGACGATTTCCGCGCCCGCTTGCTTCAGCCACTCGATGCCCTGATCCCACAGCTTCACGATTTCCGGGCTGGTACCCTCAACACGATATTCGGCGGGAACGCCTACCCTCAAGCCGCGCACGTCGCCCGTCAGCGCCTTGCTGAAATCTGGCACGGCTATATTGGCGCTGGTCGAATCCTTGGGGTCGAACCCGGCCATGCTGTTCAGCATCAGGGCCGCGTCCGTTACCGAGCGCGTCATCGGCCCGGCTTGATCCAGCGAGGAGGCGAAGGCCACGATACCCCAGCGCGAGCAGCGCCCGTAAGTCGGCTTCAGCCCAACGATACCGCAGAAGGCAGCAGGTTGGCGGATGGAGCCGCCCGTATCGGTGCCCGTTGCCGCCATGACGCCGCGCGCCGCCACAATCGCCGCCGAGCCGCCGGAGGAGCCACCGGGAACCAAATCGACATCCGAGCCTGTGCGCTTCCAAGGCGAGATCACGGGGCCGTAGTAGGAGGAGCCGTTGGACGACCCCATCGCAAACTCATCGAGATTGAGCTTGCCGAGGCTAATAGTACCAGCGGCTTTCAGCTTACCCGAAACGGTCGATTCATAGGGTGGCACGAACCCACCAAGAATATGACTGCCTGCCGTGGTCCGCACGCCTTCGGTGCAGAACAGGTCTTTAATGCCGACGGGAATGCCCTCAAGCGCCCCGGCGTCGCCCTTCGCCCGGCGCGCGTCCGAGGCTTTGGCGGCCTCGCGGGCCGCGTCGAAGGTTTCGGTGATGTAGGCGTTCAACGGGCGGGCGGCTTCCGAGACGGCGATATGCGCGTCGGTCAACTCGACTGAGGTAAAGGTTTTTGCGGCCAAGCCCGTGAGGGCCTCGGCAATGGTCAGATCGGTTAGCGTGCTCATCTTATTCAACGACCTTTGGAACAGTGAAGAAGCGGCCCTCAGCGGACTGCGGCGCGTTCTTCATGATTTTTTCGTGCTGATCGGCTTCGGTCACGACATCGTCGCGCATCGGCAGGGTCATGTTCACAACGCGGGCCAGCGGGGCCACCCCATCGGTATTCACGTCGTTCAACTGCTCGATCCACCCCAGGATCGCCGAAATTTCGGTGACCATCGGGGCTAGGTCTTTATCCTCGATTTTGATGCGGGCCAATGTGGCAACGCGGCGTACCGTGTCTTGATCCAAGGCCATGACGGGCGCGACCTTCCTGTAAACGGGTCTAAAAATAATAGTGTTGATTGCTAACACCCCTGGCGTGGGCGGTGCAACAGGGCTGCTTTTGTTTCGATGGATTTCTTAGAGGCTATTCGCTGCTTGCGCGAGCGTCCAGACGCCAAAACCGAGAAGGCCCAAGCCCGCAAGCCCTTGCATCAGCACTCGTCGAGACTGGGGGAGGCGTGGGTTGCGAGGTATCCACTTGCGAGGAGCGCCCCACCACTATAAACCTATTGAGTGATCTATTGGCGACGGCGCAATCCCGCTCATAGCACAGTAGCGCGGGGGATGGCGGATGCGCGTCATCCCCAATTTTTTCTCGGCTGCGATGTCTCATAGTGTTAACGCGCTGTCTTAACGGGTGGTTAGTCTGCGCGGTCTACACGTGAGTTGAAAGATCATTTTCCCGCACAATTTTTGTCGAGATTAGCCAAGCATTGCCCGCGAAGCCGTTTGCTTAAGCCCGCGCCCCGGTGCTAGGACAGGCTATGGCTCTTGTCGATCTTTCCGAACTCGTCCCCATTCTCGCAACCCGGCGCTACCGTTTGCTGGGGCTTGATCTTGGCACTAAAACCATTGGGATTGCGATTTCCGACGGGCTTGGGCTATCGGCAACCCCCGTCGAGACCATCCGCCGCACGAAGTTCACCGCCGATATCGAAGCGCTGCTGAAACTGTGCAAACTGCGGGAGGTGGGCGGCTTGGTGATCGGCCTGCCGGTGAATATGGATGGCTCGGAAGGCCCGCGCGCGCAATCGACGCGCACCTTCATTGATAATCTCTCCGAGAAAACCGCTCTGCCGATGGCGCTGTGGGACGAGCGGCTGTCCACCGTTGCGGTCACGCGCGTGATGCTGGAGGCGGATTTGTCGCGCGCGCGCCGGGCTGAGATCGTCGATAAAATGGCGGCTGCTTATATTTTGCAAGGCGCGCTGGACCGGCTGCGGGCGTTGGTGTCGCGTCCGCCAGAGTTGTGATAAAAGGCGAGAAACCCTGTTTTAAGAATTGATTCTAAACAGACTTAACCCTAGTATGACAGGAACGATTTTTCGGAGACGCTCCATGTCTGCTCTCGCTTTGACGCACCCAAAGCCGGTTTCCGGCCCGCGCCCACGCCGGGGCAATCAGCGCATGGTCGTGCCGCGCCTGACCGTCAAAATCCAAGGCCATTATTATGAAACGCTGGATTGGTCCTACGGTGGCCTGCGGCTGAAACTGCCCCACACCGCCCCCGTACCAACAACGCCGCTGCTGGGCCTGATTATCGGCCCGAAGGACGATATTGGCGTGTTCTCCGGCGGCGTCGCCCGCGTGGACGATGTGGGGCAAGCGCTTTCCGTTTCTTTCGCTGAAGTTAGCGAGGATGGCTACGATTTGCTGGATCGGCTGGTACGGGGAAAGCTGATCGCGCCCGAGCTTTAGAGAAAATCCCGAGCGGGCGGAATCGCCCACGACGACGCATTTTCTTAAAAAATAAAGAATTAGAGCGTTTGAAGTGAGCGAAAGCGAACGGAAATCGCTCTAATCACGCCGCCACAAACAACCCGCCCCGCACCATCAGAGACACGCGCTCCCCTGGGCGCGGCACGAGATCAATACTTGGGCCGCGCGGGATTTCGACGTGCAGGTTCTGCCCGTCGTGGGTTTCGACTTCGACCCGCAACATGGCCCCCACCAGCGACACATGGGTGACGGTAGCCACCCCGTTGGGATCGGGCGTGAGTGCTAGCAGATGCGGGCGCACGAACAGGGTGCCATCGGCTTCTTTTATCGCCCCAGACAGATCAATGCGCGCGGCTTCGGCAATTGGCGTGTTTTGCACTCGCACGCGCCCGGCGTGCAAGGACGCGCGCAACTCGTTGGTTTCGCCCAAGAAACGATACACGAAGGCATTGGCGGGCGCGTCGTAAAGCTCCTGCGGGGCGCCGATTTGCTCCACGCGGCCTTGCCCCATCACCACAACCCGGTCGGCAAGGTCCAGCGCCTCTTCCTGATCGTGGGTAACGAACACGGTGGTCATGCCTAAGCGGCGATGCAGGTCGCGCAGCCAGCGGCGCAGTTCCCGGCGCACTTTGGCATCGAGCGCGCCGAAGGGTTCATCCAGCAGCAAGACTTGCGGTTCAATGGCGAGCGCACGGGCGAGCGCTACGCGCTGACGCTGGCCACCGGAAAGCTGGCTTGGGTAGCGATCCGCCAGCCAATCGACTTGAACGAGATTGAGTAAATCATTGACACGCTTACGAATTTCGGCTTCCGGTAGGCGTATTTTGCTGGGGCGGACGCGCAGGCCGAAGGCGACATTCTCGAATACGCTCATGTGCCGAAACAGCGCGTAATGCTGGAAGACGAAGCCAACATCCCGGTCGCCGGGCAGGTTGCCAACGACATCCTTCGCGCCAAACCGGATTGTGCCTGCATCGGGTTGTTCGAGGCCCGCGAGCAGCCGAAGCAGGGTGGTTTTCCCGGAGCCAGACGGCCCCAGAATCGCCAGCAACTCGCCGCTGTGAATATCGAGATCAACCCCATGCAGGGCGGTAAAGCTGCCAAAACCTTTGATAAGGCCGCTAACCGTAATATCCAAGGCACATCTCCTCGCGTTAAGGCACACGCTGCTCGCGCCGTTCCAACACGGCATCGAGCAGGCTTTTCGCCACCAACGTCACCAGCGCCAGCAAAGCCAGCAGGGAGGCGACGGCGAAAGCCCCTGTGAACGCATATTCGTTATACATGATTTCAACGTGCAACGGCATGGTGTTGGTTTCCCCCCGGATGTGACCGGAGACGACCGAGACCGCCCCAAACTCCCCCATTGCCCGCGCATTACACAGCAGCACGCCGTAGAGCAGGCCCCAGCGGATGTTCGGCAGAGTAACGCGCCGGAAGATTTGCCAACCGGAGGCCCCTAGCACGCGCGCCGCCTCCTCCTCCTGTCGTCCTTGCTCCTGCATCAGCGGTAAAAGCTCGCGGGCGACGAAGGGGAAGGTGACGAAAATCGTCGCAAGAATAATGGCAATCGGCGTGAACAGGATTTGAATGTCGTTCGCCCGCAGCCACGGCCCGAACCAACCTTGCAGCCCGAACAGCAACACGAAGATCAAACCGGCAATGACGGGGGACACCGAAAAAGGCAGGTCGATCAAGGTGATCAACAGGCTTTTGCCCTTAAAATCGAACTTGGTGATCGCCCAGGCCGCCGAAACCCCGAAGATCAGGTTCAGTGGTACCGCCACGGCGGCGGTAAAGAGGGTCAGCTTGATTGCGGCCCAGGCGTCCGGGTCGGTCAGGGCGGTGAAATAGGCCCCGAGGCCCTGGCGCAAGGCTTCGGCAAACACCAGCAGCAGGGGTAGCACCACCAATCCGGTTAAGAACAGCATGGCGATGGTGATGAGCGTGTAGCGCACCCAGCGCGGCTCGGTGGGGGGCGTCATGCTCATGCTTCTTCATACCGGCGCGACCAGCGCTGCAAACCGTTGAGGGCCAGCAGCATTATGAACGCAAAACTCAGCATGACAGTGCCGATGGCGGTTGCCTCGGCATAGGAAAACTCTTCGAGCTTGATAACGATGAGCAGCGGCGCGATTTCCGACACCATTGGCAGGTTTCCGGCAATGAAGATGACCGAGCCATATTCCCCCACTGCGCGGGCAAAGGCTAAGGCCGCGCCGGTGACGAGGGCGGGAAACAGGGAGGGTAGGATCACTCGGCGGATCGTTTGCCAGCGGCTCGCGCGCAGGCAGAGAGCTGCTTCCTCAATCTCCGGGTCTAGATCGGCCAGCACCGGTTGTACGGTACGAACGACGAAAGGAAAGCCAACGAAAATCATCGCGACAATCACCCCAAACGGCGTGTAGGCGACTTGAATCCCGAGCTTATCTAGCGGCGCGCCCAGCCAGCCGTTTTGCGCGAACAACGTGGTAAGCGCAATCCCCGCCACTGCTGTTGGCAGGGCGAACGGAATATCGACCAGCGCATCGGCAATTCTACGACCGGGGAAGCGATAGCGTACCAGCACCCAAGCTATGATCGAGCCGAAAACGGCATTGATTATCGCGGCGATCAAGGCCCCGCCGATGCTTAGGCGCAGGGCAGCCAGAACGCGCGGGGTGCTGATGGCGTTGAAGAAGGCATCCCAGCCAAGGGTTGTGGTTTTCAAAATCATACCCCCCAGCGGGATGAGCACGATAAGGCTGAGCCAGAACAGCGTGAAGCCCATCGTCAGCCCAAACCCTGGCAGAACAGAGGGCCGTTTCCATACCCAGCGCTGCCGATAGGTCGGCGACCGCGAACGCGCGGGGCTATTCGGAGGCGAAGGAAGAGAGGTCATGCCTTACTTTATAATCTCATCGAACGTGCCACCATCGGAGAAATGCGTCTTTTGGGCATTCCGCCAACCACCGAACTGTTCGTCGATCGTCACTAAGGAAAGTTTCGGGAACTTCTCGGCCACCTTCTCGGCCACTTCGGCCAAACGCGGGCGATAGTAATGTTTCGCGCCAAGGGCTTGGCCTTCGGGGGTGTAGAGAAACTTCAGATAGGCTTCGGCCACCGCGCGGGTGCCGCGCTTATCCACAACTGAATCGACGATTGCGACCGGCGGTTCCGCCAGGATCGACAGCGAGGGAATAACGATGTCGAACTTATCCTTGCCAAGCTCGTTCTGCGCTAGGAAGGCTTCGTTCTCCCACGCCAACAGTACGTCGCCGATATTGCGCTGAACGAAGGTGATCGTGGAGGCGCGCGCGCCGCCATCTAGCACGGGTACGTTCTTGAACAGGGCACGAACGAAGTCCTTGGCCGTGGCGTCCGTTCCGCCCGGCTGCTTTAGGGCATAGGCCCAGGCGGCAAGATAGTTCCAGCGCGCCCCACCTGAAGTTTTTGGGTTCGGGGTGATAACCTTCACGTCCGCGCGCACCAGATCGTTCCAATCCTTCACGCCCTTTGGGTTATTTTTGCGGACCAGAAAGACAATAGTGGAATAGAACGGTGCAGCATTATTCGGCAGTTGCTTCTGCCAGTCCGCCCGCAACAGCTTCTTATCGGCGATTTCATCAATGTCGTAGGCCAACGCCAGCGTTACGACATCCGCCGCCAACCCATCAATGACCGAGCGGGCCTGCTTGCCCGAGCCTCCGTGCGAGGCTTTCATCCTCAGCGTATCGCCCGTCTTGGCCTTCCATTGCGCGGCGAAAACCTTACTGGCTTCGGAGAACAGTTCGCGCGTCGGGTCGTAAGAAACATTTAGCAGCGAAATATCGGCAGCAACGCTGGGCGCGGCGACCAAGACCAGCGCGCCCGCAAGCAGAGTCCGGCGGAAAAAAATCATTGAAGCCTCCGTCGGGGGAAAGGGGATCAGATATAGGCAGGGCCTAACACATAATTCTCGTTTCGCCGGGCGAGTTGCGCTTCCACATAGGTTAGCAGCACGTCGGTGGCGTCTTCCAGCGAAAGATTGGCCGTATCGAGCCGCAACGCCGGATCTTGAGGCGCTTCGTAGGGGGCCGAGACCCCAGTGAAGTTAGGAATTTCGCCCGCTTGCGCCCGCTTGTACAAGCCCTTCGGGTCGCGCGCCCGGCAAGTTTCCAAGGGAGCATCCACGAAAACCTCGTGGAAGTCATCGCCAATAATCGCGTGGGCTAAGTCCCGATCCGCTTGGCGCGGCGAAATTAGGCTGGCGATGACGATAAGGCCGCTATTGGCCATAAGTTTCGCCACTTCCGCCGTACGCCGCACCTGTTCGGCCCGGTCTTCGGGGCTGAAGCCAAGATCGCGCGACAGGCCGAGGCGCAAGGTGTCGCCATCCAACACAGTGGCGAGGCGGCCTTGGTCGGTGAGTTTGCGGAGGAGCCGTTGCGCGATGGTCGATTTGCCCGAACCCGACAAGCCGGTAAGCCACAGAACCCCGCCGCGATGGCCGTTGAGGGCCGCGCGCTCTTCGGGCGTTACGCTGGTTTCCGGGGCTGAGAGCACGACTTCCGTCAACGCCTCCACAATCCCGCCGCCGACCAAGCGATAGTCCCGCGCGAGCACGGCCCGGCCTAGGCGAGGGTTATCGGCGAAACGATCCCCCAAGATAGGGCGGCGGCTGTGCAGCGTGACGCGCGCAATGCCGCCGCTTTCAAGCTGGCCGGGGCCTTCGGACGGGTCCAAAGCCAGGCTGTCAAGGTCCAAGGCTTCATCAATCCGGCGCACGGTGGCCTCGTGGGAGCCGGTGCCGATGCGTAAGGTTATGCGGTCGCCCTCGTTCAGAGGGGTTCGGTCGAGCCAGAAAATCCGCAAGCTGATGAGATGGCCTTGCCGGGACGCGGCGGCATCGGTAATCAGTGCGCCGCGTTCAACAAACACGTCTTCATCCACCGCCAACGCCACGCTTTCGCCCGCAATCGCCGAAAGTTTGGGCACCGATAGGTTCCAGCCTTCCAGCGCCGCCACTTTCACCGTGCGGTTGCCGGGGGTGAGGCGAATGGTATCGCCGACGCGCAAACGCCCGGTTTCGATCCGCCCAACCAGAATGCGCCGCTCACCGCGCCGGTAGAGATCTTGTACGGGCAGACGCAGGGGTTGCGCTGCAAGGCTAGGGCGCGCGGTGAAGGCGTCCAGCGCTTGCAGCAGCGACGGGCCTTGATACCAGGGCGTCTTCGGGCCGTTGGCGATAATACCATCACCGTGCCGGGCGGAAATTGGGATCAGCGCGGTTGGGCTAATACCGATGGAGCGCAAATAGCCGCCGACTTCTTCGACCACCGCACCGAAGCGGGCTTCGTCGTGATCAATCAAATCTATTTTATTCACCGCCACCGCGACCTGGGTAATTCCCAGCAGGCGCAGCAAATAGGCGTGGCGGCGGGTTTGCTCGGCGAGACCAGCGCGGGCATCGACAACGAGAATCGCGGCATCGGCGGCGGCAGCCCCCGTCACCATGTTCTTCAGGAACTCCTTATGCCCCGGCGCGTCGATAATCACATAGCGGCGGGCGGCGGACGTGAACCAAACTTGCGTGGTGTCGAGCGTAATCCCCTGGTCGCGCTCAATCTGCAAGGCATCGAGCAGATGCGACCATTCAAACACCGACCCGCGTTTCGCGGAGGAGGCTTGCAGCGCTTCCACAGCCCCATCGGCCAGCGCGCCGGTTTCGTGCATCAAGCGGCCAACAAGCGTGGATTTTCCGTGATCGACGTGACCAACGATGACGATAGGAAAGGCAGTATTGGGCGAAAATGTCGTATTCTGGCTCATAGATACCCCCCGGCACGCAGGCGCTCGAACACATCTTCGGATTCATGGTCCATCGTGCGCCCGGCCCGTTCAGACGTGCGCGTTGCCGCAAGCTCGGCGATGACTTCGGCGATGGTGCTGGCCTCGCTGGGGAAAGGCTCGGTAATGCCTTTTTCGCCCAACGAGCGGAAGCGCGTGCCGTTTTTGGCGAAATACAACTCGCAGACGGGAATGCCTTCCCGTTCGATGTAGCGCCAAATATCAAGCTCGGTCCAATGCAGCAGCGGATGGATGCGGATGTGCGTTCCGGCCGGGAAATCGGCGTTGAACTGGTCCCAGAACTCCGGCGGCTGGTCGCGCACGTCCCAGGTGCCATCCAGCCCGCGCGGGCTAAACACGCGCTCTTTCGCTCGCGTCGCCTGCTCGTCCCGGCGGATACCCGCGAAAATGCCGGAGAAACCGTAGCGTTCGACCGTTTGCGCGAGGCCGAGGCTTTTGCGCGCCGCCACCCGTGCGCCAGGCGGCAGGGTGGGGTCGGTCGCTTCAATCGGCGGGCACGAGTCGGCGATAAGGTTTAAGTTCCACTCTTTCGCGTAAGTATCTCGAAAGGCATAGGCTTCGTCGAACTCCAGCCCGGTATCGAGGTGGGCCACGGGGAAGGGGATTTCCCCCAAAAACGCCTTGCGCGCCAGCCAGATCATCACGTTCGAATCTTTACCAAGCGACCACAGCAGCGCCAACGGGCGAATGCGGGCGAAGGCTTCCCGGAAGATGAAAATGCTCTGAGCTTCCAGCGCGTCGAGATCGGTTAGACGCTCGGCTGCGGTAAGCGGCGACAATTGCGCCAGTGGAAAATGGGACACGCGATCACCTGATCCAGAATTAGAAACTTGGGATGGGTTGGGGGCGGGGAAGGGGTCGGGGGCAGGGTCGGGGGTAGGGTCGGGGGTAGGGAAGGCCGTTACCATCGGCGATGCTGAATGAAGACCGCATTCGATCTTCTCCTGCCCCCGCCAGCGGCCCGCGCGCGCATCTTCGCCCGCTTGGACCGGCGTTGTGCAGGACATACAGCCGATGGACTTATAGCCTTGTTCGATCAGTGGATGGGCGGGAAGGTTGTGGGCGCGGCGATAGGCTTCAATATCGTCCACCGACCAGTCAGCCAGTGGGGAGAGCTTAACGCGTCCGTCTTCCTGTTCAACCGAGGCAATCCCGCGCCGTGTGTCGGCTTGATCGCGGCGGCGGCCATTGGCCCAAGCGGAGAAGCCTTCTAAGGCGTTGGCGAGCGGGTCCACTTTCCGAAGCGCGCAGCAGGCGTCCGGGTCTTGATCGAACAGCAGACCGAGCGGGTCATGGGCGGCAATTGCCACCGCGTCGGGCTTTAACAAGCGCACATCGGTTAGGCCAAGTTGGGCGGTTAGCGTTTCGCGATACCGGTGCGTGGCGGGGAAGAGCTTTTCGGTATCGAGCGTGAGAACCGGAATGCGCCGATCGACATGCGCCGCAAGGTGCAGCAGAACCGCCGAATCGGCCCCGAACGACGAGACAATCGCAAAGCGGGTGCCATACTCGGCCCACGCCGCGCGCAGGAGATCCTGGGCCGACAGGTTTTGCCACGCGGTGAGTGCGGGTCTCGTATCATCAGGCGCAGTATAACCCGGCATCGGCTTAGGTTCCCCGGCATGTGGGAGGGGGTGTAGGCGCGCCCCCTATGGTCTGGTTCTGTTTAATTACAAATTTTCAGCCAACCTTGTCCATAAAAAACAATTAACAAACGTAAATGTAAAAAATAAATCAACATGGATTTTATGTTTTATATCTGCCCCCACACGAATTGACCCTACGCCGATACCCCCGCTATAAGCAGCCGTCCAAGTCAGAGTGTGCCATGCAGATCACCGATACAAAAATTCCCGCCGTAAAACGCATTGTGCCTAAAAAACATGGGGATGCGCGCGGTTACTTCCTGGAAACCTTCTCTGAACCGCGCTTTGCCGAGGCCGGTATTACAGAGCGCTGGGTGCAGGATAATCAATCGCTGTCGGCCCCTCAAGGCACGGTGCGCGGGCTGCATTTTCAGATTGCGCCTGCGGGTCAGGCAAAGCTGATCCGCGTTTTGCAGGGGGCAATTCTCGATGTGGCAGTGGATTTGCGTCACGGCTCCCCCAGCTTTGGCGCGTATGTGGCCGTGGAGTTGACGGCGGACGGCGGCGAGCAGCTTTATGTTCCCGTCGGTTTCGCGCATGGTTTCTGTACCTTAGTGCCGGATACGGCGGTGGCCTATAAGGTGAGCCATGTTTATGCTCCGGTGGAAGATCGTGGCGTGCGCTGGAACGATCCGGCGTTAGGCATCGACTGGCCGGTGAATGCTGAAACCGCTGTACTGTCGCCGAAAGACACAACTCAGCCGCTGTTGGCGGATCTGCCTGCCTATTTCACCTTAGCCTGAGCCGGGAGCGCCTTTATGAACACGATTATCGTTACCGGCGGCGCGGGGTTTATCGGGTCGGCGGTTATCCGCCATATCCTGACGCACACCGACGCCCGCGTGGTGAACCTCGATAAGCTAACCTATGCCGCGAACCTTGATAGTCTTGCGGCCCTGAGCGCGACCGACCGCTATAGTTTTGAGCAGGCCGATATTACCGACCGCGCGGCGATGGACCGGGTTTTAACGATCTATAAGCCCGATGCGATTATGCATCTTGCCGCCGAAAGCCATGTGGATCGTTCGATTGACGGCCCAGCGGCCTTCATTCAAACCAATATCATCGGCACGTTTACGCTGCTGGAAGCGGCGCTCGCCTTCTGGCGCACCTTGCCCGAACACAAGCAGGCGGCGTTCCGCTTTCACCATATCTCTACCGATGAAGTCTTCGGCACGTTGGGCGAGGAAGGGCTGTTTACAGAAGAAACGCCTTACGCGCCGAACTCGCCCTATTCGGCCAGCAAAGCCGCGTCCGATCATCTCGTGCGGGCGTGGCACCACACCTATAAACTGCCGGTCGTGACCTCCAACTGCTCGAACAATTATGGCCCGTGGCAGTTCCCGGAAAAGCTCATTCCGCTGATGATTATTAACGCGCTGAAGGGCAAGCCGCTCCCTGTTTACGGGCAAGGCACGAATGTGCGCGACTGGCTGCACGTGGAAGACCATGCCCGCGCGCTCTGGACGATCCTCACCACGGGGGTAGCGGGTGAAAGCTACAATGTCGGCGGTAATTCCGAGCGCAAGAATATAGATGTGGTGACGGCCATTTGTGATCTGGTCGATACGCTCGAAGCGCCGCTGCCCACAGGCAAGCCGCGCCGCTCGCTCATCACCCACGTCACGGACCGTCCCGGCCACGACGCGCGCTATGCCATCGACGCCAGCAAGATCAAGGCAGAGCTGGCGTGGGAGCCGCAGGAAACTTTCGACTCCGGGCTTGAAGCGACCGTGCGCTGGTATCTCGATAATCCCGACTGGTGGGAAAAGCTCTCGAATGTGTATGCGGGCGACCGTTTGGGCCTGAAGAAAACCGCCTCATGAGCCGCACGGTTCTAATTTTTGGCGCAAACGGCCAAGTGGGCCGGGAGTTGCTGCGCGCAGATTGGCCGCAGGGCGTGAACCCCCTCGGGCTAACGCGGCCCGAGGCCGATGTAACGCGCGCCGATGCGCTTGCCGCCGCCGTTGCGCGGTATAATCCCGTCGCCCTCGTCAACGCTGCCGCCTATACCGCTGTTGATAAGGCCGAATCCGACGCCGATGCCGCTTTCGCCATCAACCGCGACGGCGCTGGGAATTTAGCCCAGGTGGCCGTGCAGGCCGATATTCCGCTACTGCATCTCTCAACCGATTATGTGTTCGATGGGGGCAAGCTGGGGGCCTATCTGCCGTCCGATCCGGTCACGCCTTTAGGCGTCTATGGTCAGTCGAAAGAAGCGGGCGAGCAGGCGATTCGCGATACCACCGATAAGCACGTTATTCTACGAACGGCCTGGGTGTTTGGCGCGCTCGGGCATAACTTCGTGAAAACCATGCTGCGGTTAGCGGCGGCACGGCCTGACGTGCGCGTGGTCGCCGATCAGCGCGGCTGCCCCACCCCTGCGGCGGCGATTGCCGAGGCGATTGCTCAAGTAACGGCGGCGCTGCTGAACGGCTCCACGGCTTACGGAACCTATCATTTCGCCGGACGGAACCCGACTTCTTGGCACGGATTTGCAGAAGCTATTTTCGCCGAAGGTCAGCGTTACGGCTGGCCGATGCCGACGCTCCACGCGATTGCCACCGAGGACTTCCCGACGCCCGCGCGCCGCCCGGCCAATTCAGTGCTGGCGTGCGACGCGCTAACCGAGGCGTTCGGCATCATGCCCGCCGATTGGCGCTTGGGATTGATTGATATGTTGGCCGAGTGCCGGGGGGAGGTTGACGCCAATCTCGCCGCCTTGAGTGAGGAAAAGCGATGAAGGGTATCATTCTGGCAGGCGGCTCCGGCACACGGCTGTATCCCGTTACCTTGGCAGTCTCCAAGCAGCTTCTGCCCGTTTACGACAAGCCGATGATTTATTATCCGCTGTCGATTCTGATGCTGGCCGGCATTCGCGAGATTTTGGTGATTACGACGCCTCACGATGCGGCTCAGTTCCAAACCCTACTCGGCGACGGTAGCCAATGGGGCCTTGCCATCTCCTATGCCCAACAGCCGAAGCCAGAAGGGCTGGCGCAGGCTTTCCTGATTGGTGAAGAGTTTATTGCCGGCGAGCGGTGCGCGCTGGTTTTGGGCGACAACATCTATTTCGGTCACGATCTGGAACCGATGCTGCTGTCGGCGGCGGACCGTAAGAGCGGGGCGACCGTATTCGGCTACCACGTCCGTGATCCCGAACGCTATGGCGTGGTGGAATTCGACGGGGCAGGCACAGCCATTTCGATTGAGGAAAAGCCGAAGCAGCCGAAGAGCAATTACGCCGTCACCGGGCTGTATTTCTACGATGCCGACGTGGTGGCGCTGGCCAAACAAGTGCGCCCTTCTGCGCGCGGCGAGCTTGAAATCACCGATCTCAACCGCTTCTATTTAGAGCGCGGCACTCTTACGGTCGAGCGGATGGGCCGGGGGTACGCTTGGTTCGATACGGGCACGCACGAGAGCTTGCTGCAAGCGGGCGAGTTCGTTCGTACGGTCGAAGAACGCCAGGGCCTCAAAATCTCCTGCCCGGAAGAAATCGCGTGGCGCAAAGGCTTTATTAATTCGGATCAGGTCCGCAAACTCGCCGAACCGCTGTCGAAAAACGGCTACGGCCAGTATCTGCTGCGGATGATTGACGGGCGCTTGTCTTAACCGGCGGCGCGCTTCAAGGGTTATTTTCCGAGGCGTGAACAGGTTTCGAGGTAATCTCCTACGGCTTCCTGAAAGGCCGTATGTAGCCCCTCCGCCGTATCAGCGTGGAAGCCAATCGTATCGGATATACCCGCGATCTGACCCGTAAAAATCCGATCTTCATCATCATAGAGAAGATGGGCTGACTAGCCTTTGTAGCTCATTACATCGGTAATGGCGTGGCTCCTAAGAAAGCCCATTATAGCAGCTTCGCGCGCCGCTGAAGCAAGGCTAGCGGACTCCAAGTGAGTACGCGGGCGATGGTCAAGGCAGAGGCTTTGCGCTCGCGTTGGAGTTTGCGGCGGTCGCCCCAAAACGCCCCAATGCCGGTAAGCCCGTCGAAGGTGGCTTTCAGAACCACCCATATTGCGCTGGGCTTCTTGAGCAGTAGGCAGCGCGCCAGCAGCAGCGGCAGGTAAGTGAGCAGCGTTACCGCCAGAATCGGCCCTGGCATGTTCTTAGTAATCAGCCAAATCTGATTGCGGTAGCCGTGGTAGAGCGAAAAGCGGCTGTGCGCCCCCCCCGAAGCGGCACCGCCCACATGCTCCACCCGCGCCCGGTTGGACTGCCACACGCGCCCCCCCGCGAGCCGGAGGCGGAAGCACAGGTCCACGTCCTCGCCATAGCAGAAGAACCGCTCATCGAAGCCGCTGAGGCGCTCGAACCAATCGCGGCGGATCATCATAGCGGCCGCGCAGGCAGCGAAACTCTCGCCCGACGGAACCGGCACGGGCAACGGCTTACGGCAACCCCCGCGCCAGGCAAAGCCATAGGGGGAGAAACAATCGCCCAAGCCATCGGCGCGGCTTGGATCGGCGCTCATCACCTGCGTGGAGCCGAAGACGGCATAATCGCCGTGCAGGGCGGCTTCATCGAGCAACCGTTCTAACCAGTCGGAGGCGGGAAAAGCGTCCGGGTTCAGCATCACCAGCCAAGGCGCAGCGGCCCCGGCAGCGGCCTGATTATTCCCGGCAGCGAAGCCCAGATTCTTCCCCATCCGCAGCACGGTCAAGCGCGGATCGACAGCTAAGTTTTCAAGTGAGCCGTCGATAGAGCCGTTATCGACGATCACCGCCTCAAAATTCCGAAAACTCTGGGCCAACAGCGCCGTTACACACCGCGCAAGATCGGTTCCGCCGTTATAGTTCACAATCATCACGCGAAGCTGCGGCAGCCCGGTGCGCGGGTTGATAAACTCTTCAGTTGGCGGAGCGGCGGCGGAAGCCAGAGTCACAGGAATCCTCGTGGACGCAGAAAAGGAGAGCATCTTTCCTTTTCGCGCGCCCCCGCGCAAGATCGTTTGCGGCAAATTAGAGTGGGAGAGTGCGATGAAGCTGGTGCGCTGGGGGTTAGACGGGTTGGAAAAGCCGGGTATCCTCGATCAAGAAGGCCGTATTCGTGATCTTTCTTCGGTTATTCCCGACATCAATCGGCTTATCTTGTCAGAGTCGGGGCTAAACGCGCTGCGCCGCATTCATCTGGGCGGGCTGCCGGACGTGCCGCCGGAAACCCGCCTTGGCGTGCCGTTCACCGGAACCGGTAAGATTATCGCTATCGGTCTCAACTATGCTGATCACGCGGCAGAATCGGGGCTAAAAACACCTGCCGAACCCATCGTGTTTCAAAAAGCCACATCGTCCTTGTGTGGGCCAACCGATGCGCTGGAAATCCCGCGCGGCTCAGAAAAGACCGATTGGGAGATCGAGTTAGGCGTCGTCATCGGAAAACGCGCAAAATATATCGCCGAGGCCGACGCGCTCGATCACGTCGCGGGCTATTGCACCACCAACGATCTTTCCGAACGCCACCTGCAAATCGAACGCGGTGGCCAGTGGACCAAGGGCAAGAGCCACGATACCTTTTGCCCGGTCGGCCCGTGGCTTGTGACGCGCGACGAGGTGCCGGACCCGCAAGCGCTCGACCTTTGGTGCGAGATTGATGGGCACCGCTATCAGAACGGCACCACGCGCCAGATGATTTTCAGCGTCGCCCACATTATCGCCTATCTCAGCCAGATGATGACGCTGGAGCCGGGGGATTTGATTCTTACCGGAACGCCTGCCGGGGTGGGAATGGGCCTTAAGCCCGCGCCCATCTTCCTGAAACCCGGCCAAATTCTTACCTGCGAAGTCGTGGGTCTCGGCGCGCAGCGGCACTTAACGGTTTCGGCCTGAGTTGATGAAGAGTTTCAGCGCGCTCGATTACGCCCTCCCCCTTCTCACCGTCTTGCTGTGGTCCGGCAATACAGTGGTGATGCGGGCAGCGGTTGGGGTGATCGATCCTGAAACGATTATGGCCTACCGATGGGTTTTGGCCGCGCTAATCTTGCTGCCGTTCGTCTTTCGCTCGCTTTATCAGCATCGCGTGGCGATCCGGCAGAATATCGGCAAGCTCGCGGGCCTCGGGCTGCTCGGTATGGTGTTGTATCAGGGCTGTGCCTATTACGCCGCCCAAACGACGACGGCGACGAATATGGGGATCATCGCGTCCTTGGTGCCGCTGATTACCTTCGGCTTTAGCGCGGTTCTGCTGGGCGATAAACCCGGCTGGACCACCGCTGCGGGCGGACTGCTATCGCTGGTTGGTCTGTCGGTGCTGATCGGGCAGGGGCAACCGCTCAACATTCTGTCGGGCGGGTTCCATGTGGGCGACGGGATTATGCTGATCGGCGCGCTCTGCTACGCGCTTTACAGTGTGATGCTGCGGCGGTGGGCCGTGCCTATCCCCGTTTGGCCGTCGTTGTATATTCAGATTCTAACCGCGATTGTGGTGCTGGTGCCGCTCTATCTAATAACGCCGACTTTGCCGGTGACGATGGCAGCAGTACCGATTATTCTCTATTCGGCCTTGCCGATTTCTATTCTCGCCCCGATTCTCTGGATGCTGGCGATTGCGCGGCTCGGCGCGAACCGGGCCAGCATTTTCATGAACCTACTGCCGGTTTTTACCGCCGTGATTGCAATGCTTGCGCTCGGGGAAACCCTCTACGCCTATCACCTCATCGGTGGGATTCTCACTCTGTCGGGTGTTCTGCTGGCGCAGATTGCCCGAGGACGGCCAGGCTGAACGGGCGCTGCCCGGCTTTGGCAACGGGCACCGAAAGCTCGCGAATGAGCTTTTGCCGGATCGCTTGGGTGAAATCCTCATAACTGGCGGCACGCAGCACAAAGGAGTCCGGCCCGCCAATCAGGGCTGTGCGGTAATAGTCTTCCAAATCCGGCTCTTCATTCACAATGGCGAGGCCGTTGAGGGTAATTCCCGCCTTCAAAGCCGTTGCTCGCACAGGGGCAAGCGCTCGGCCAAGATTTTTTGCGCCGTCGCCGGAAATATCAATAATTTTGCGTTCGGCCTTGATCGGCGCGGTTTGAATCATCCGCACGGCGACCGACAGAGCATTGCCAAGCGCGGTGCCGCCGCCGTCGATCAGCCGGGGAGTCGTTTCAATCTCATCGGCGAGCTTCAGGGCGTCTCCAGCACTCCGCAAAATCCGCCAGGGCACGCCAACACGCTGCCAATTGGGGTCTGACCATTCCAGCAGCGCGACCGCAACCGAGTGCTTTGGGCCGCTGGTAATGGCGGCGTGAACCTCCCCATCCCGAAACGCCGCCGCCAGCCCTTCCATCTGCAAGGCGAACTCGGCCCGGTCCACACTGGAGGAGCTATCAATGGCGAGCACTAGCAGCGCATCTACCTCCGGCGGCGCGGCGCGCGCGGGGAGCGCCAGTAGGCCGAGAGCGGCGACGAAAAACCAAGTTACACGGGCCAAGGTCCAAACTCCTAGAATGTGTAATGCCTTTGCTGGAGCTTCACGGCGAAATTAGGGTGTGATTGGCCTATGCCCTCAGAATCCTTAGGGTACACTTCTCGAAATTCTTCTCAATTTTTATGAAAAAACCTTTTTATAAATTAGGGTTAGCGCTTTTTTTTAAAGCGACAAATTCATAAAACCATCGTAACGTACTCCTACCCAAAGGTGAATCCGCAACAGGGCGGACGGTGCGGGGGGCGGGAGAGCGGTTATGATTGGACGGGCTTTATTCGGCAGCGCAGCCTTCAGCGAGATTGTTCCCGGCGGTATTTTTAGCCAGCGGGAGCTTGTGTCCGTTGCCGGGCAGGCGGAGGTGACTTATGTTGATACCGATTCGCGCGGCATTCCTCACGTTCACTATCGTTTTACGGTGGAGCCGCGCTCGGGCTGCGGTCCCGCTTCCCGTCATATCGAAAACCGAGTTCTTGCCCTGAGTGCCTTCCGCGAGACGTTTGCCCGTAAGGCTTAAGTGCCGAAAATAAGCAAATTTATACGCCATTGACAGGGGACGGAGTTAGGGGCATGTTCCGCGCCGCTGTGCGGGCGTGGTGGAATTGGTAGACGCGCTGGATTTAGGTTCCAGTTCCGCAAGGAGTGGGGGTTCAAGTCCCTCCGCCCGCACCAGTCTTATTTTCTTATTAAATTTTTGGCGGCAATGCTTCGGTGTTGCGCGCGGCTCCCTTGACGGAGTGCGGGAAACCGTTTAGCTGGGTCAGCCCTAAACCCGCGATGTCGATACGGCGTGCGTCGGGGCGGATCGCGTCGGGCTGTGATCCGCTCATTGGTCGATGCACCTGTCGAGATGACCCGATAGGAATAAGTGGAACACCGTTCATGCAGGTAACTGAAACCCTCGCCGAAGGCCTGAAGCGTCAATATAAAATTGCCGTCCCGGCTGACTACTTAGAAATCCAGGTGACGGCAAAGCTGACCGAGCTTGCGAAAAAAGTCAGCGTTCCGGGCTTCCGTCCGGGCAAGGTTCCGATGAAGCTTGTGCGCCAACGCTATCTTGGGTCGGTGATGGGCGAGGTTCTCGAAGCCACCGTTCAGCAGTCGTCGAACAAGGCGATTGAAGAGCGCGGGATTCGCCCGGCCTTCCAGCCGAAGGTGAATGTGGAGAGCTTCGAGCTAGAATCGGGCGTTCAGTTCACGATGGACGTTGAAATTCTGCCGGAAATAGCCGTTGCCGATTTCGCCACGCTGGAAATCGAGCGCCCAACGGCGCTGGTGGCCGATGAAGATGTGGATAAGGGCTTGGAAAAGCTCCGCAATGAGGCGCGTGCAACCAAAAAAGTTGAAGAGGCGCGCCCAGCGCAGTCCGGCGATACTCTGGTGATCGACTTCGTTGGGAAAGACGCGGGCGAGCCGTTCCAGGGCGGGGCAGGCACCGATTTTCAACTGATCTTAGGCTCCGGCATGTTTATTCCGGGCTTTGAAGAGCAGCTAATTGGCGCGTCCGTGGGTGACGAGAAAGTGCTGAACGTCACTTTCCCCGCCGAGTATCATGCCGAAAACCTTAAAGGGAAGCCGGTTACTTTCGACGTTATCGTCAAAGAAATCCGCGAACCCGAACAGGCCGAGTTGAACGATGATTTCGCCAAGGCTTTCGGTCTTGAAAGCCTTGAGGCGTTGAAGACCGCTATTCGCGGCCAAATCGAGCGCGAATATGCTGCCGCCGGTCGTTTGAAGGCCAAGCGCATTTTGCTCGATAAGCTCGATACGACGCACGGTTTCGATGTGCCGCCGACGTTGGAAGAAGCCGAGTTCAACGCGATTTGGACTCAGTTCGAGCAGGCGAAAGCCGCCGGTGAAAAAGATCCGATGCTCGACGGCAAGTCCGACGATGACGTGCGCGAAGAATATAAGCGCATCGCCAATCGCCGCGTGCGCCTAGGGCTGTTGCTGGCCGAAATTGGTCGTTTGCACAACATCCAGATCGAAGACCAGGAAATCCGTGCGGCGATTTTCAACGTCGCCCGTCAGTACCCTGGGCAAGAACGCCAAGTGCTAGAGTTCTTCTCCAGCAATCAGGATGCCATAACACAAATCCGTGGCCCTATTTTTGAAGACAAGGTCGTGGATCATATCCTGGCCTCGGCCAAAGTGACCGATAAAACGGTTACACCCGAGGAGTTGCTGAAGGCTGACGCCGAGTAAGGTAGGCAAAGGGGCGGCGGACGAAGCCGCCCTTTTGTTTCTGGCGCGCCTAGTGGTGCCTCTTCAAAACGCTTGAAGAGTTTCCTAGATTATAGATGCCGCTCACGCACCGCGCGGGCTTGGAGAGCGTTTCTTCTTAACCGAAAAACGCTCTCGTTCGGATTGAGAGGGATATATGCGGGACGCGACCGAATTTACGATGAACACGCTGGTGCCGATGGTGGTCGAGCAGACGGCGCGCGGCGAACGCGCGTTCGATATTTACTCCCGCCTGTTGAAAGAGCGCATCATTTTCCTGGTCGGCCCGGTCAACGATCATGTCGCCAGCTTGATTTGTGCCCAGTTGCTGTTTCTGGAAGCCGAGAATCCCAGCAAGGAAATCAGCTTCTACATCAACTCGCCGGGCGGTTACGTGTCGGCGGGCATGTCTATTTACGACACGATGCAGTACATCCGCCCGAAGGTTACAACCATGTGCCTCGGCCAAGCGGCCAGCATGGGGTCGCTGCTGTTGGCCGCAGGTGAGCCGGGTAAGCGCTATGCCTTGCCCAATGCGCGCATCATGGTTCATCAACCCTCAGGGGGCGCGCAGGGGCCGGCAACCGATATCGAAATTCAAGCCCGCGAAATTCTCAAGCTGCGCGCCCGCTTGAACGATATCTACGTCAAACACACTGGCCAGACGCTAGAGATCATTGAAGCCGCGATGGAGCGCGACAATTTCATGGATGCCGATGAGGCCAAAGCCTTCGGATTGATTGATCAAGTTGTGGCGGCGCGTCCAAAAACAGATGATGGGCAGGCGTCTTGATTGATCGACCCTGCGAGAAGGTGATTGCGCCCCGGCGTCGCTTCCTATTGAATGAAGCGACGACAAGAGGAATACGGCTTTGTCAATGGCAAATCCTCCTCTCGACATCGAAAGGCCGGGGCGCACTCGGGCAGGCCCGGTTGATCGGCAGGAGCGGTGAGGGAGCGAAAGCGAGTTTAGCATGACCAGGGCAAGCAGCGGCGACAGCAAGAATACGCTTTACTGCTCCTTCTGCGGGAAGAGCCAGCATGAGGTACGCAAGCTGATCGCTGGACCGACAGTGTTCATCTGCGATGAATGCGTTGAACTCTGCATGGATATCATCCGTGAAGAGCATAAAACCACCTTGGTTAAAAGCCGGGACGGGGTACCGACGCCGAGAGAAATTCGCGGCGTTCTCGGTGATTATGTGATCGGCCAGGAGCACGCTAAACGGGTGCTTTCGGTGGCTGTCCATAATCATTACAAGCGCTTGGCACACGCCCAGAAGAATAATGACGTGGAATTGGCCAAGTCGAACATTCTGCTTGTAGGGCCGACTGGGAGCGGTAAAACGCTGCTCGCGCAAACTCTGGCCCGTATTCTGGACGTGCCGTTTACAATGGCCGACGCCACCACGCTAACCGAAGCCGGTTATGTGGGGGAGGACGTTGAAAACATTATTCTGAAACTACTGCAATCGGCGGACTACAACGTCGAGCGGGCACAGCGCGGTATCGTTTACATTGATGAAGTCGATAAGATTTCCCGCAAGTCGGACAATCCGTCGATTACGCGCGATGTATCGGGCGAAGGTGTGCAACAGGCACTGCTGAAGATTATGGAGGGTACGGTCGCGTCCGTTCCGCCGCAAGGGGGGCGTAAGCATCCGCAGCAGGAATTCTTGCAAGTGGATACGACCAACATTCTGTTCATCTGCGGTGGGGCTTTTGCGGGCCTTGAGAAGATCATCGGGCAGCGCTCGAAGGGTACGTCCATCGGCTTCGGTGCGGATGTGCGCGGGCCAGACGAACGCCGTACGGGGCAAGTTTTGCGCGAAGTCGAGCCGGAAGATCTGCTGAAGTTCGGGCTTATTCCTGAGTTCATCGGACGTTTGCCCGTGGTAGCGACGCTGGATGATTTGGATGAGGCCACGCTGGTGGAAATTCTCTCCAAACCGAAGAATGCGCTGCTGAAGCAGTATCAGCGTTTGTTTGATATGGAAGACGTTCGCCTGGAGTTTAGTGAGGATGCTTTGGCGGCAGTTGCCCGCCGGGCACTCGAACGCAAAACCGGTGCGCGCGGCCTGCGGTCCATCATGGAAAGCATTCTGCTGGAGCCGATGTTCGATTTGCCGGGCAATGTTGATGTCGATGGCATCGTCATCAACAAAGAAGTTGTAGAAGGACGAGCGACCCCGCTCTACATCTACGCTGAAAAGAAGGCAGAGACGGGGGCTGGCGCCTGATCGGATACGTTCTGATCGCGCCGGTCCTTGAACCCGGCCACGCTGGGTGCCACTTCAATCTTGGTAAAGCCCTGGCGTTTCAGGGCCTGTTTAGGGCGAATGTTCAATGACTCAATCCCATGAGGCCCGATACCCGGTTCTTCCTTTGCGGGATATTGTTGTTTTCCCGCATATGATCGTGCCGCTCTTTGTAGGGCGCGAAAAATCCGTTCGGGCGCTTGAAGATGTTATGCGGGAGGATAAGCAGATCCTTCTGGTGACGCAGAAAAATGCGTCCCAGGATGACCCGACTGCCGCAGATCTATATGAAATCGGTACTGTTGCCACGGTTCTGCAACTGCTGAAACTGCCGGATAAAACCGTAAAAGTATTGGTGGAAGGCGTTTCACGCGCCCGAGTCGATAGCTTTACCGAGAATGCCGACTTTTTCCAGGCGGTCGCCCATCATGTTGCCGAGACAGAAGAAGAAAGCCCTGAGATCGAAGCGCTCGCGCGCGCGGTTGTGGGGCAGTTCGAGCAGTACCTGAAACTCAACAAGAAAATTCCGCCGGAAGTCTTGGTGTCGGTCAATCAGATCGAAGAGCCGGGCAAGCTGGCGGATACAATCGCCTCGCATCTGGCGTTAAAAATCCCGGAAAAGCAGCAACTGTTAGAGTTGACTTCGCTCACCGAGCGACTGGAGCGAATCTATGGCTTCATGGAAGGCGAGATCGGCGTTCTTCAGGTTGAAAAGCGCATCCGCAACCGCGTAAAGCGGCAGATGGAGAAAACCCAGCGCGAATATTATTTGAACGAGCAGTTGAAGGCGATCCAGAAAGAACTGGGCGAGGGCGAGGATGGCCGCGATGAGGCCGCCGAGTTTGAAGAGCGCATCAAGAAAGTAAAACTCTCGACGGAAGCCCGCGACAAGGCACTGGCGGAGCTTAAAAAGCTGCGCTCCATGTCGCCCATGTCTGCCGAGTCTACCGTAGTGCGGAATTACCTCGACTGGATCCTCACGATTCCTTGGAAGCAGCGCTCCCGCGTGAAGCGCGACCTGAAGGAAGCGCAAAAGGTTCTGGATACGGATCATTACGCTCTGGATAAGGTCAAAGAGCGCATTGTAGAATATCTTGCCGTGCAACTGCGGATTGCCAAGATCAAAGGGCCGATTCTCTGCCTCGTTGGCCCGCCCGGCGTGGGGAAAACCTCGCTCGGCAAGTCTATAGCTAGGGCGACGGGCCGGAATTTTGTTCGCATGGCCTTGGGCGGCGTGCGTGATGAATCTGAAATTCGCGGCCATCGTCGCACTTACATCGGCTCCATGCCCGGCAAAATCGTGCAAGGGATGAAGAAGGCAAAAACGTCTAATCCACTGTTCTTGCTTGATGAAGTGGATAAGATGGGGGCGGATTGGCGCGGTGATCCCGCATCGGCTTTGCTCGAAGTGCTGGACCCAGAACAGAACTCTACCTTCAGCGACCATTATTTAGAAGTCGATTACGATCTGTCGGATGTTATGTTCGTGACGACGGCAAATAGTCTGCGGATGCCGCAGCCGCTGCTGGACCGCATGGAAATCATTCGCATCCCTGGGTACACTGAGGATGAGAAGATCGAAATCTGCCGTCGCCACTTGCTTCCAAAAGCCATGAAGGATCATGGGTTGAAGAAGGAAGAATGGTCAGTATCCGATGAAGCCTTGCGCGATTTAGTTCGTTACTACACACGAGAAGCTGGCGTGCGGAGTATGGAGCGCGAGTTGTTCAGCCTCGCGCGTAAATCCGTGAAGGAAATACTACTCGGTAAAACTAAGGCGCTGCATATCACGCGGCGGAATTTAGAAAAATTTGCCGGGATCAAACGCTTCCGCTATGGCGAGGCCGAGGGCGAAGATCAGGTTGGCGTTATCACCGGCCTAGCCTGGACCGAAGTGGGGGGCGAGTTGCTTACCATCGAGTCGGTCACGTTACCCGGCAAGGGTAAGGTTATCGCTACCGGCAAGCTCGGCGACGTGATGAAGGAATCGGTGCAAGCCGCTGAGAGCTTTGTGAAATCGCGGGCCGCTGCCTATGGCATCAAGCAAACCGTGTTGGAAAAGCGCGATATTCACGTGCATGTTCCCGAAGGCGCGACACCGAAAGACGGCCCGTCTGCGGGGATTGCCATGGTCACGTCCATCGTGTCAGTCCTCACTGGCATTCCCATCCGCAAGGATGTGGCGATGACGGGCGAAGTTACCCTGCGTGGGCGCGTTCTGCCCATTGGCGGACTGAAGGAAAAGCTGCTCGCAGCCTTGCGGGGGGGGCTTAAGATCGTCCTGATCCCGCAGGATAACGCTAAGGATCTGGCCGAAATACCCGACAATGTAAAGAAGGGGTTAGAGATCATTCCAGTCTCAACGGTGGAACAAGTGTTGGAACGTGCTCTTGTAAGAGCGCCTATTCCACTCCCCGCTGAGGAAGATGTTCCGGTAACGCCGCCTAAAGCGGATGTGCCCGTAGCTTCTGGTATGATTGCCCATTAAGCTTTTTAGGGAACGCTTGCTGATATTTGTCACAGAACGCACTCGCAAAATGTCTCCGTAGGGATATTTTGCTTACTTTTACAGGACTTTCGCTGCGTTCCCCCCATTGACGGATTGTAGGAACGCAGTCTAAAGTCCGCCAACGATTTGCCTTAATCCTGGGTCGCTACGTCGGTGGCTTGGGACAATATCGAACCGTCCTGATGAGGGGGCTCAACGTGAATAAAAACGATCTCGTCGCTTCGGTCGCAGAAGCTACTGGTTTGTCTAAACAAGATGCCGCGAAAGCGATCGACGCCGTGTTCGATGCTATTACGGGTGCCCTGAAGGATGGGGACGAAGTTCGCTTGGTTGGTTTCGGTACGTTTGCCGTGTCCGAACGGGCGGCAAGCGAAGGCCGCAATCCGCGCACGGGTGAAAAAATCCAGATTTCGGCGTCTAAACAGCCGAAATTCAAAGCTGGTAAAGGGCTGCGCGACGCCGTTAACGAATAGCGCGCGTTTCCTGCACGACAGTGAGGGCTACCCAGTGGGTAGCCCTTGACTGTTTGGGGTGGAATTGAGTATTCGACACTCATAACATCGCTTAAGTGCGGCAAAGGGCGGTTAGCTCAGCGGTAGAGCGTCTCGTTTACACCGAGAGGGTCGGGGGTTCAATCCCCTCACCGCCCACCATTATCTCACCCGAAAGGGCTGAGAGTTAAACGCCCCGGCCTTGTGCTGGGGTTTTTATTTTTGGGATAGCTAAGGACTTGCCGTTATTGCTTCGATTTCGGGGCTTTGTGTTTTGGGCTTATGCGGTCAAAACTTATCCAGGGATGCTGCAAGTTTCGATTTTGAGCGCTTGACAGGGTTCGCTGTGGATCGTATCAACCGCTCCACTTGTTGCGTTGGGGGTGTAGCTCAGTTGGTTAGAGCGCCGGCCTGTCACGCCGGAGGTCGCGGGTTCGAGCCCCGTCACTCCCGCCATCAAAAAAACCGCTGCCCGCTGGGTGGCGGTTTTTTGTTATCCGCCAAACGGTTGCCGCACTCTGTGACGCTGAAGAGGGTAGGCCGCTTTTTTGCCGCATTTGCTCTACGAGGGCTTTTCATGGGCGGGAGCCATGCCTATAGTAGCGCCGTCGCCTCCCGCAGTGCGGGCAAGCCGAGCCGATGGTTTGGATATTGCCTTGCGTCCTGTCTCGAAGGGGGGTATAGCCGCGCCGTTCCTTGGGAACGGAAGGGGTCTGTAAGATGAATGCACTGCTCGCCGAATATTTACCCATCATGGTGTTCTTGGGCATCGCCATTGGCATCACGATTGTGATGCTGGTTGCCTCGCGCCTTGTTGCGGCGCAAAACCCGGACCCTGAAAAAGTTTCCGCCTATGAGTGCGGCTTTGAGGCGTTCGACGATGCGCGCAGTAAGTTCGACGTGCGCTTTTATCTCGTCGCCATTCTCTTCATCATTTTCGATCTTGAAGTGGCTTTTTTGTTCCCTTGGGCTATTTCCCTGAAAGACATTGGTCTTTACGGCTTTTGGTCGATGATGTCCTTCTTGGGCATTCTCACCGTCGGCTTCATTTATGAATGGAAGAAGGGGGCTTTGGAATGGGAGTGATGGTTCCACAATCCAAGCAGCAGATTGATGTTCTGGCGCCGGGCGCCGATCAGGATGTGTTGCTGGGTAATGTCACGCACGAGCTTGACGATAAAGGCTTTGTTGTCGCGCAGTTTGATAAGGTGGTGGCTTGGGCGCGCACAGGCTCCCTGTGGCCGATGACCTTCGGACTCGCCTGTTGTGCGGTCGAAATGATCCACACGGGTTGCAGCCGTTACGATCTGGACCGCTTCGGCATCGTCTTCCGCCCCAGCCCGCGCCAGTCCGATGTGATGATTGTCGCGGGTACGTTGACCAACAAAATGGCTCCCGCCCTACGTAAAGTGTACGATCAAATGGCGGAACCGCGCTGGGTGATCTCGATGGGTTCCTGCGCCAATGGCGGCGGTTATTACCATTATTCCTATTCTGTGGTGCGCGGCTGCGATCGCATCGTTCCGGTCGATATCTATGTTCCGGGCTGCCCACCGACGGCAGAGGCTTTGCTCTACGGTATTCTGCAATTGCAGAAAAAGATTAAACGAACGCGCAACTTCGTTCGTTAAGCCTTTGCTCTGGCGCGGATAATCTGCTGCCGGGGCCAATAAATGAAGCGAAAAGCTCTCATACGGATGGGTTTGAATGGTCGATACACTAGAACAGTTAAGCGCTCATGTAGCGCAACACTGCGGCGTTGCCGTTAGCGCTGTCGATCTGTTCGGCGGTGAGCTGACGCTGACCACGACGCCGGAGGGGGTTCTGGCGCTTCTAGCGTTTTTGCGCGACGATCCCGCCTGCTTGTTTAAGTCCTGCGTTGATATTTGTGGGGTGGATTTCCCGGAGCGGGAGTTGCGCTTCGATGTGGTCTATCACCTGCTCAGCCTCAAGACGAACCGGCGTGTGCGCGTGCGCTTGGCCGTGGACGACGCGACGGCGGTTCCTTCAGCCACGGGCCTGTGGCCCTCTGCCGGGTGGTACGAGCGCGAAGCCTGGGACATGTTTGGTGTGTTTTTCGCGGGGCATCCCGACTTGCGCCGCATTCTGACCGACTACGGGTTCGAGGGGCATCCCCTTCGCAAGGATTTTCCGCTCACGGGCTACGTCGAGCTACGCTATGACGAAGAGCAGAAGCGCGTTGTTTATGAGCCGGTAAAGCTAACGCAGGATTTCCGTAGCTTCGACTTCTTGTCGCCGTGGGAAGGGATGACGCCGACGCGCCCCTTACTGCCGGGCGACGAGAAGGCCACGCAGAACGGTTAGGGGGAGCGGGGCATGGCTGACGTTAAGATTGAAAATTACACCATGAACTTCGGGCCGCAGCATCCTGCGGCCCATGGGGTGCTCCGGCTCGTTCTGGAAATGGATGGTGAAGTTGTTGAGCGCGCCGATCCGCATATTGGTCTGCTGCATCGCGGCACCGAAAAGCTGATCGAGTATAAGACCTATACTCAGGCGCTGCCCTATTTCGACCGGCTCGATTACGTCGCGCCAATGAACCAAGAACATGCGTTCGCGCTGGCGACCGAAAAGCTGTTGGGTATCGAAATTCCCAAGCGCGCCCAATATATCCGCGTGCTGTTCAACGAAATTGGCCGCATTGGCAGCCATCTGCTAAACCTCACCACCTATGCGCTCGATGTGGGCGCGCTGACCCCGATCCTCTGGGCATTCGAGGAACGGGAAAAGGTGATGGAATTCTACGAGCGGGCCTGCGGGGCGCGACTGCACGCGAATTATTTCCGCGTCGGCGGGGTCCATCAGGATATTCCCGCCGGATTGTTGGACGATGTCGGCGCGTGGGTCGATCATATGCCCGCGCTGCTGGATGATATTGAAGGGCTGTTGACCAACAACCGCATCTTTAAGCAACGCACGGTCGATATCGGCGTCATCACGGCGGACGAATGTTATGCCTGGGGTATGACAGGGCCGGTGTTGCGCGCGTCGGGCGTTCCGTGGGATTTGCGGAAAAGCCAGCCTTATGAAGTGTATAGCGAGTTGGATTTCGACATTCCCATCGGCAAGAACGGCGATTGCTATGATCGCTATCTGGTCCGTATCGAGGAAATGAAACAGTCGCTGCGCCTCATCAAACAGTGCATCGCCCGCATTCCCGATGGCCCCGTGATGACCACCGACGGTAAGATTGCACCGCCCAGCCGGGGCGCGATGAAACAATCCATGGAAGCCCTTATCCATCACTTCAAACTCTATACCGAAGGTTATCACGTGCCTGTTGGGCAAACCTACACGGCGGTTGAAGCGCCGAAGGGTGAGTTTGGGGTTTATCTGATCGCCGATGGCACGAATAAGCCCTATCGCTGCAAAATCCGCGCGCCGGGCTTTGCCTTCCTTCAGGCGATGGATTTCCTCGCAAAAGGGCACATGCTGGCCGATGCAGTTGCGATTATCGGCTCGCTGGATATCGTTTTTGGTGAGATTGATCGATGAGCAGCGCTTCTCTTCCCGCCCACGGGCACGCGCCGACCGAGTTCAGCTTTTCGCTTGAAAACCAAGCGACTGCGAAAAAGCTGATTGCGAAATATCCGGCAGGCCGCGAAGCCAGTGCGGTTATTCCGCTGCTGGATTTGGCTCAACGCCAAGCCGGGGGTTGGCTGCCGCGCGTGGCGATGGATCACGTCGCTAAAGTGCTCGATATGCCGCCGATGCGCGTGTATGAGGTCGCCAGCTTCTATACGATGTTTAACCTGAAGCCGGTTGGGGTGCATTTCGTGCAGATCTGCACGACGACGCCGTGCTGGTTGCGCGGCTCGGACCAAGTGGTTCACGCTTGCAAAAAAGAACTCGGTATTGATCTTGGGGAAACCACCGCAGACGGCCAGTTCACGCTGATCGAAGTGGAATGCCTCGGGGCCTGCGTGAACGCGCCGATGGTGCAGATCAATGATGATTTCTACGAAGATCTCGATGAGGCCAGCACAGCTAAAGTGCTGCAAGCCTTGAAGGCGGGGCAAAAGCCCGCGACCGGGCCGCAGAATGGCCGTATCCGCGCGGCCCCGCTCGGGGGCCTCACGTCGCTAACCGATCTTCCCGCCGGTAAGAAGGAGCCATCGTAATGTTGCGCGACCAGGACCGGATTTTCACCAATCTCTATGGTATCCAAGATTTTGGCCTCGCGGGCGCACAAGCGCGCGGCGATTGGGACGACACTAAGGCTTTGCTCGAAAAAGGCCGCGAGTGGATTATCGACGAAACCAAAAAGTCGGGCCTGCGCGGGCGTGGCGGGGCGGGTTTCTCGACGGGCATGAAATGGTCGTTCATGCCAAAAGCGTCGGATCGTCCGCACTATCTCGTCGTCAATGCCGATGAAGGCGAGCCGGGTACGTGTAAAGACCGCGAAATCATGCGCCACGATCCGCATAAGCTGATCGAAGGTTGCCTGATTGCGTCTTTCGCTATCGGGGCCAAGGCGTGTTATATTTATATTCGGGGCGAGTTTTGGCTTGAGGGGAATAACCTTGAGCGCGCCATCGACGAAGCCTACGCGGCAGGTTTGATCGGCAAGAACGCCTGCGGGTCGGGCTGGGATTTTGATCTCTACGTCCATCGCGGCGCGGGCGCTTACATTTGCGGCGAAGAAACGGCTCTCATCGAATCGCTGGAAGGCCGCAAGGGCCAGCCGCGCTTAAAGCCGCCGTTCCCGGCAGGCGCGGGTCTCTACGGTCTGCCAACAACGGTGAACAACGTCGAATCTATCGCTGTAGTGCCAACAATCTTGCGGCGCGGCGCGGAATGGTTCGCGGGCCTTGGCCGTCCCAATAATACCGGCACGAAACTCTTCTGCATTTCCGGGCACGTGAATAATCCGTGTACGGTGGAAGAAGAGATGGGCATTCCGCTGAAAGAGTTGATCGACAAGCATTGCGGCGGCGTGCGCGGCGGCTGGGATAACCTGCTGGCGGTCATCCCCGGCGGCTCCTCGGTTCCGGTGTTGCCGAAGGCGATTTGCGACACCGTGTTGATGGATTTTGATAGTTTGCGCGCTGAGCGCTCGGGCCTTGGC
>JAYSQZ010000014.1:0-39146 GCA_043721315.1 Alphaproteobacteria bacterium | reverse complement strand
CCGCGCCCTTGGCCGCAGCCTCACCCGACACGCTTGGCGTGTCAAACACGCCTGAGGCTGCTTTTAGAGCTGCGTCCGATTAATCGCACGCAGCTCTAAAGCCACTTAAAGCCTTTCGCCATAAGACCCGCGAGACCCACGGCAACAGCGATAATCATTCCTGCCAGAATGAGAAAATCAGCCCGCATTTGACCGTGTACCGACTTAAATTTTTCATCAACCAACTTAAATTTTTCATCGACCGACTTAAATTCCTCGCGCACTTCCTTGAAGCCAGCGTGAACCTCAGCCCTAAGCGATCCAATGTCTGACTTAAACTCCTCGCGCCCTTCGTTGAAGCCAGTATGAACCTCAGCCCTAAGTGATCCGATATCTGACTTAAATTCGTCGCGCACTTCCTTGAAGCCAGTATGAACCTCAGCCCTAAGCGATCCGATATCTGACTTAAACTCCTCGCGCACCGTCTTAAACTCGTCGCGGACTTCCTTAAAGTCAGCACGAACCTCAGCCCTGAAGGCGCGCAGATCGGTTTTCACCTCAGCGACATCGCGTTGAATGTGCTCGACAGCCGCTTCTACTTTTGCAACCCGTGCTTCCATATTAGGATCATGGGGTCCGCCGCCACCACTTGCAAGGCCCGCTTGTGTCGATACGCCCGCTGTTCGGGGACTCTGAATCCGTCCAAACACCGCCTCACGGTCCCCCGTCTCGATCTTTGGACCCTGCTCTGGCGCTCCGCCCATTGGCTTGGCTCGAACCATGGTCAATCCACTTTCAGTGCTGCACTCTTCGGTTACACGTTTTAAGATATACTACGCTCAAAAAATTGATGCGAAAATTATTCCTGGTGATTAAACGAAGCGAGTACCCGCCGGAATCGGCCAGCCGCGCAGCAGATCTTCGGCCAGAATGGGGGCCTTGCCGGGGCGTTGTAAATGAGTGAGGCGCACGGCCCCATCGCCTGTCGCCACCGTCAAACCAGAATCGAGCGTCGTACCCGGCACGCCGGCCCGCGCAACCTTTTCCGCCGCGAGCACTTTCACCCGCTCGCCATTGATCTCCGTCCAGGCCCCCGGACGCGGGGCGAAGCAGCGGATGAGGCGATCCAACTGTTCGGCAGGTAAGGACCAGTCGAGCTTTAGTTCGGTCTTATTTATCTTGGCGGCATAGGTCACGCCCTCTTCGGGCTGAACCAGGGGCGGGTAGGCATCGGGATTTGCGAGATACTGCACCATCAACCGTGCGCCCATCTCAGCCAGCGCATCATGCAATTCGCCGCCCGTCGTCGTGCCTGTGATCGGTAGCGTCTCTTTCAGCAGCATCGGCCCGGTATCCAAGCCCGCTTCCATCTGCATGATTGTGATGCCCGTTTCGGCATCGCCCGCCAGAATCGCCCGCTGGATCGGCGCGGCCCCGCGCCAGCGCGGCAGCAACGAGCCGTGGATATTGAAGCAACCCCGTTTCGGGGCACCCAGAATCGCGCGCGGCAGGATCAACCCATAGGCGGCGACCACGGCGGCATCGAGGTTTAGCGCGGCGAAAGCTGCCTGCTCCTCTGGCCCCTTCAGGCTGACCGGAGTGAAGACGGGCAGGCCGTGTTCCCGCGCTAAAGTTTCAACCGGGGAGGGCTGCGGCTTTTGCCCGCGCCCTGCCGGGCGGGCGGGTTGAGCGTAGACGGCAACAATCTCGTGCCCCGCCGCAATCAGCGATGCGAGCGCTTGGGCCGCAAAAACGGGGGTTCCCATAAAGGCGAGGCGCATCGACACGGGCTTTACGCGACGGGCGCGGCAGAGGTGCCGGGTTTCTTCAGCTTCAGCAGTTTCCGCAGAATGATATTCCGCTTCAGTGCCGAGATATGATCAATGAACAGAATGCCTTCGAGATGATCCATCTCGTGCTGAATGCAGGTTGACAGCAGACCGGACGCCGCAAGTTCCTGCTCCCTATTATTCTCGTCCTTGTACCGCACGCGAATTTCGGCGGGGCGGGCCACGTCTGAATAATGCTGCGGGACTGACAGGCAGCCTTCCTCGAACGTCGCGTCGTGGTCCGACACCCACACGAGTTCGGGGTCCGCCATTCGCAAGGGCGCGCGTTTTTCAGCCTCCGGCGAAAGATCGAGCACAATCACGCGGCGCAGCACGCCGACTTGCGGCGCGGCTAGCCCGATACCGGGCGCGGCGTACATCGTATCGAGCATATCATCCATCAGGCGGCGCACTTCGGGCGTGACGGTGCCGATGGGGGTTGCTCTTTGCTTCAGGCGTGGGTCTGGAGCGGTCAGAATGGGAAGTAAAGCCATAGGGTTCACATATGCTGGGCACGCAGAAGCGTCAAGCATGGCAGCCTGCACAGCAGCCCTCTGCCCTCCCGGCCTTCGCTTCGCTATAAGGCCAGAATAAAGGATTATCCCATGTCTTATAGCGTCAAGGAAGCCTTCAAAACCCTGCAAGGGGAAGGGGCACAGGCGGGGCGTGCTGCGGTGTTTTGTCGCTTCGCCGGGTGCAATCTCTGGAGTGGCCGGGAAACCGACCGCTCTGAGGCCGTCTGCCAGTTTTGCGATACCGATTTCGTTGGCACCGATGGCAGCGGCGGCGGCAAGTTTGCGCGGGCGGAGGGTCTTGCAACCCATCTCGCCGCGCTGTGGGGGCCGGAGCGCGCGTATCGCTATGTGGTGTTCACGGGCGGCGAGCCTTTGTTGCAGATTGATACGCCGTTGATCGCGGCGATGAAGGCGGAAGGCTTCACGATTGCAGTGGAAACCAACGGCAGCCTGCCCGCGCCAGACGGGATTGACTGGATTTGCGTCAGCCCAAAAGCAGGCGCGCCCTTCGTGCAGCAGCGCGGCCACGAGCTAAAACTGGTCTTCCCGCAATCAGCGCTGATGCCCAAGAGTTTCGAGACGCTGGACGCCGACGCTTTCAGCCATTATTGGCTGCAACCGATGGACGGTCTGAACGACGGCGGCGTGATGCGAAGCCGCCATACCGCCGCCGCTGTCGCCTACTGCCAAGCGCACCCGCGCTGGCGCTTAAGCCTGCAAACGCACAAGATGATCGGGATTCCGTAGCCGTGTTTGAACTCTCTAAGCAATTCTACTTCGAGGCCGCCCATACCCTTGAGCGGAGCATCGAAACCGAGAGCAGCCGGCGCATTCACGGCCACACGTACCATGCCGAAATCACTGTGTGCGGCACGCCCGACCCCGTAACGGGGATGGTGCTCGATCTGGGGCGCTTCGCCGAGGCGCTCGATGCGGTGCGCGCCGAGTTGGATCACCGCTTTCTCGATGACGTGCCCGGCCTTGGCCCTGCAACCTTGGAAAACCTCTGCGTTTACCTTTGGAATAGCCTCGCCCCCACGCTGCCCGGCCTAAGCCGCGTATCGGTGTGGCGGCAGGCGAGCGGCGATAAAAGCACCTACTTCGGCCCGGAGACGCGCTAATGGCTATTCCTGAAACCGCTCTCGTGCTGTTCTCCGGCGGGCAAGATTCTGCCACCTGCCTCGCTTGGGCTTTAGAAAGGTTCGATCACGTCGAAACTATCGGCTTCGATTACGGTCAGCGCCATAAGATCGAGCTTGCGTGCCGCGACACCCTCCGCGCCGAAATCGCGGCCCAGTTCCCGCAGTGGCGCTCCAAGCTGGGGCAGGATCATCGGCTCGATCTCGGTGTCGTCGGTACGATCAGCGATACGGCGCTAACGTCTGATACCGAAATTCAATTTTCTGCAACGGGCTTACCGAATACGTTCGTGCCGGGCCGCAACATTCTCATGTTCACCGTTGCCGCCGCTCTTGCCTACCGTCGCGGCGCGCGGCACCTGGTGGGCGGTATGTGCGAAACCGATTATTCCGGCTATCCCGACTGCCGCGACGATACGATCAAAGCCGTGCAAGTCGCCCTCGGTCTTGGCATGGATCGGCGCTTCGTGTTGCACACGCCCCTGATGTGGCTTGATAAAGCCGCTACTTGGGAACTCGCGGAAGCCCTTGGCGGCGTCGATCTCGTCGAACTCATCCGGCGCGATAGCCATAGCTGCTATTTGGGCGACCGCGAGCATCTGCACCCCTGGGGCTTCGGCTGCGGCACCTGCCCGGCCTGCCAGTTGCGCGCCAACGGCTGGGACGCCTACCGCGCCAATCCCCCAGCGCTGGGGAACGCGCTGTAGAAATACTCTTCTAGCCTAGACGCCTCCCCAGCCCTGCCGCAGAATGCACTCATGGATACGGTGGGGGCGATGGTTAAGCGGCGGCGGAATGGGTTTATGGTTGGGGTGTTTGTTACCGTCCTCGCCACGCTCGCGGCGATGGGGGCGGTGCGGATTGCGCTTGAAGGCCCGCCTGCCACCGCCCGTTCCATCCGCATCGGCCTCTTAATCGCGCGCACGGGGCCGCTGGCGGTGGCCGACCGCAATGTGGAAAGAGCGCAGCGCCTCGCCATTCAAGAGATCAACGCCAACGGCGGGGTGCTAAACCGCCCCCTCGAACCCGTGATCGTCAATACCAACTCGGACAGTGCGACGGCTTTTGCAGGCGCACAACGGCTGCTGGAGCGGGAGAAAGTCCCGGCGTTGTTCGGGTGTGCCACCTCTGGCTGCCGCAAGAGCCTGCGGCCTCTGGTGGAAGCGGCAGACGCCGTGCTGGTCTACCCGTACCCCACCGAGGGGATGGAGGCATCGCCGAATATCCTGGCCCTCGGCTCGGCCCCGAACCAGCAGATTATTCCTGTCATCAAATGGTCGATGGATACGTTCGGGCGGCGGATTTTCTTCGTCGGTAGCGACGGTGTGAACGCGCGCATTGCGGCGGAACTCACGCGCCTGCAAATTACCGCCTTGCGCGGGCAACTGGTTGGCGAGGAGTATATAACTGCCGATACGCAAGATTTCGGCACGGTCACGGCGCGTCTTAAAGCCGCTCGGCCCGATGTGATTTTCAACTTCGCCACCGGAACGATCAACGGGCCGTTCATGACCGCCTTGCGCGGGGCGGGGATTATGCCAAACCACACGCCCGTCATGTCCTTTGCGCTGGCCGAAGACGATATTCGCGCGATAGGGCCACAGCTTATGGCGGGCGATTATGTGGCGCAAAGCTATTTCGGCAGTATTGCCACCGCCGCCAGCCAGAACTTCAAGGAAAGCCTGCGCCGCGCCTTCGGGCAAGATGCTCCCGCGACGGCGGCGATGGAAGCCGCCTATATCGGTATTCACCTGTGGGCGCGGGCGGTGCAGGACGCGCAGTCGGTCGCCTGGAAAGACGTGCGACCCGTGTTAGGGGGCCTGTCGATCAACGCACCCGGCGGCGTGATCTCGGTCGATCCCGTTACCTTCTACGCTTGGAAAAATGTCCGTATCGGCATGATTGCCAACGATGGGCAAATTGATATTAGCTGGGAAAGTGGCCGCCCGGTGCGCCCCGTTCCCTTTCCCGGCCTGCAAAGTACCGATGAGTGGCAGCGCGCCGTGGACCTGCTCTACACGGCCTGGGGGCAGCAGTGGGAGCCGCCACGCTCCGATACTCGGAGTGGCCAATGAGCAATTTTCAGACCTTCCGCACGACCCGTCGTCAGGGCTGGCGGCGCGCCCGGTTTCCGCTTGCCGCCGAAATTGCACTGGGGACGTTGCTACTGGCGGTTCTGCCGCTGATGTCGCTGGTTTGGCTTTATTTCACGGCCACGCAAGCCGCGTTGGAAACCGAAACCCGCGCGCGCATGGCCGCCCTGGCCGACCAAAAAGCCGCCCGCATCGAGAGTTTCGCGCGCGACCGTTTGGCCGAAGTTAGCCTGCTCGCGCGGATGCCCTCCGTCATTGCCGCCGTATCCGATTTCAGTAACCTGCTGCGTCGTCAACGGGCGGAAGAGCGGCATGGGGCCGATCTTGCGCGCTATCGCATTGCCATTGGGGCTGCCGATATTGTCATCATCGCCGCCGACGGCACGGTGATGTTTGGCGCGGTCGATAAATTTCCCATCGGCATCAACCTTGCGCGCGGGCAGGGGCGAACCAGCGTGCTTGCGAGTGTGTTCGACCGGGCGCGCACGCTGCTGGAAGCCGAAGTGTCGGATTTCTCCTACCTGGAGCGCTCGGGCGATCTTGCCGCCTTCGTCGCCGCCCCGGTGCTCGAAGATAATACACTGATCGGCGTGGTCGCCTTGCAGATTGATAAGCAAGCCGTGATGGATATTCTCGGCGATACCGCCGCCCTTGGGCGATCCGGCGAGGCTATCGTCGGCGGCAAGGGCGTTGCCGCAGCTCTGCTGTTCGGCCCCACTCGGCATCGGCAGGAGGTGGGGTCGCTTTACTTCGATACCCCCCTCGGCGGCGCTATGGCCAAAGCCCTGTCTGGCGAGCGCGGCACGGATATTCTGCTGGATTACCGCGACCAGCCGGTGATTGCGGCGTGGCGCTACCTGCCCACCTTCCGCTGGGGCCTGATCGTGAAGGCCGACCAAGCCGAAACCCTCAGCACAGTGGAACGACTGGAAACGGCGGGAACGCTGACGATGATCGGCGCGCTGCTTCTCACCTTGCTCACGACGGTTCTGATTGCGCGCGGGATTGCCGCCCCGCTGGCCGCCCTCTCCCAAGCTGCGCGCGCCTTGGGCGGCACGCAAGCGCCCCTGCCGGCACCAGTGCAGGGCAGCCGGGAAGTGGCTGGTCTCGCAGAAGTGTTCAACGATATGGCGGGGAAAATTTACGCCTATCAAACTGGCCTCAGGCGCATGGTGGACGACCGTACCGCCGAACTGCGCGGTGCCAAAGACCAGGCCGAAGCCGCCACGTACGCTAAAACCGAGTTTCTCGCCGTCATGAGCCACGAGCTTCGCACACCGATGAACGGCGTCATCGGGCTAACCGAGCTTCTGGAGGCCGAAACCCTGTCGGCCACCGCCCGCGCCTATGTTTCGACCATTCGCCAGTCCGGCGAAATGCTGTCGGTGCTGCTCGATGATTTGCTTGATATTTCGCGCATCGAAGCCGGGCATGTGAGTTTCGATAACCGGGATTTCAACCTTGGCACGCTGGTGCGCGGACTGGTCGATCTAACGCGGGTGACGGCGGAAACCAAGGGGCTGCGCGTCGATCTCACGCTGGAGCCTGATCTGCCGCAGCATTTGCTGGGCGATCCCGCACGGCTGCGGCAGGTGCTGTTTAACCTGCTGGGCAATGCCGTGAAATTCACGTCGCACGGGGCCGTGCGCCTTACCGTTACCCGCGCGCCCGTGCAGGAATCGGCCCTAGAGCAGATTGCGCTGCGCTTTAACGTGGAAGATACCGGCATTGGCATCCCACCCGACGCGCTAACCCGCCTGTTCGAAGCCTTCTATCAGGTAGAAAGCGGCACGGCCCGGCGCTTCGGCGGCTCCGGCCTGGGGCTGGCGATCGGAAAGCGCTTGGTAGAGGGCATGGGCGGGCGCATGGGCGTTGAAAGCACGCTGGGCGTAGGCAGCCGCTTTTGGATTGATCTCGGCTTTACACGCCCCAGCGCCGCCCCCGCCGCGCGCGCCGCCAGCCGGCCCCGAACCGCTCCCGCATTGGTGATCCTGCTGGTCGAAGATGAGGAGGTGAACCGGCAGGTTCTCTCTGGTCTGCTGCGCCGCTCCGGCCACCGCGTCGTCATCGCCAAAGATGGCCCAGAAGCGCTGACCGCTTTTGAAAGCCACCGGGTTGATGCCGTCCTGGTTGATCTGCGCTTGCCGGGGATGGATGGCTACGAAGTGTCGCGCCGCCTTCTCGCCCGCGCCACCGAGCGGGCCGAACCCTTGCCAATTCTGGCCGTTACCGCCAATCTTATGCCCGATACTTTCGCCGCTTGTCGCCGCGCGGGCATGTCGGGCGTGTTGGGCAAGCCGATCGATTCGGGGCGGCTCGACCGGGCTTTGGCCGTGATTTCCTCCGGCGAGATGCTGTGGGATCAAGAGGGCGCAGGGATGCCGAATAGCTGGCGCAGTGAACTACCGACCGCCCCCGCCATAGACGATGGGCCGCCGCTCCTCGACCCCCAACCCTTGAACGAGTTGTGGGAAGCCTTGGGGGAGGAGGAAACTCGCCGTCTGCTCGCCGTCTGCCGCAGTGTGCTGGAGCGCTATTTGACCGATCTCGCCGACGCGCCCGATGCGTCTAGCCGTGCCGATGCCGCTCATAAGCTGGCAGGGGCCGCCGGGAACTATGGTTTCGCTCGGCTGCGTGCCCTCGCGCGCGCACTAGAAGCCGATCCGCAAAACCGTGCCAGCTTACCCATTCTGCGGGCCACCCACCGCGATGGTTTGATTGCGCTGGAAGCGTGGGAGCAAGAGGCTTTCGGTGCCCCTGCGGTGAATGTTGGCCTGTGATGTTGGCACTGCCGACAAGCCGCCTCGCGCGCGGTCTTGGCCCGCTCGGGGTCGTCGGCTCGGTGCTGTTGCACGGCGTGGTTCTCGCTGGGTTGATGCAGGGGGGCGGAGCGCGGCCTAGCCCGCCCGTCGTTCAGGGGCCGCCGCTTCTAACCGTGGCGCTGCTGACGTTGAGCCAACCGAGTGTCGTCATTGATCCAGAGCCTGCCGAAATTTTGCCGCCCGCACGCCCAGAAACTGCGGCACCAGCCCCCCCGCGCCCGATACTCAACACTCCGGCGCTCAACGCCGTCCCTGTGCCGCCGCCCCCCCGCGCAAAACCGGCTCCCAAGACCGCCACGTCGCAGGCTCAAGCCCCCGCCGCCCTAGCAGCCCCCATCGCGGCCATTCCTGCCGACAGTTCCGCGCCCGCGCCGCCGCCCGAAATCACAACGGCCTCGCCCGCGCCCGCCGAACCCGTTCGGATGAGCACAGTGCGCTTCCGCACCCGCACCCCGCCACTCTACCCGACCCAAGCGCGGCGCGATGAGATCGAAGGCATCGTGCGTTTAAGACTGGACGTAAGCCCCACAGGCCGCGTGCTGGAGGCGATTATTCTCAAAAGCTCCGGCCACCGCCCGCTCGATCATGCGGCGGAAACGGCGGCAAAGGGCTGGACGCTCTACCCCGCCGAAAAGGACGGGCAACCCGTGCCGGGGTGGGCGGAAGTCGATGTGCCGTTTGGATTGTACGATTAGAGCGGTGTTTGGGGCAAGTTCGGGGCAAATTCAGCCAAAATCGCCTCGTACAATCCGCGCTTGAACGGAACGATAGCCGCAAGCACCTCATGTGGGCTGGCCCAGCGCCACTGCACAAACTCCTGCTCGTGGGCATCCAGGCGAATGTCGCTATCCAGCCCCTCGAAGCGCAGCAGATACCATTTTTGCATCTGCCCGGCGTATTTGCCCTTGAAGGCTTTTTCCGCCAGAAAATCGGGGAAGTCGTACCGCAGCCAATCGGCGCTTTCGGCGACGATATGGGCGGCGCTGGTGCCGATTTCCTCGCCCAATTCGCGTAAGGCTGCGGCACGCGGGTCTTCGCCCTCATCAATGCCGCCTTGCGGCATTTGCCACGCGCCGGGAGTGTCGCCGCGCTCGCCGACGAAAATATGGCCCGCAGAATTGATCAGCATTATGCCGACGCCCAAACGGTAGCGCACGCCGTTGACTTCGCGGGTTGCGGTCATTTCCGGCCCGCGTCCCACTCGTCTTGACGGCTGGCAATCGCGCTGACGGGAGCCAGAGCAAAGCCGCGCGGCTCGACGGTTTTTGCCCACGCGGCAATCGTTTGGATCGCAACCGGGCTGACCGGCACCAGGGCCAGCATAGAGCGCTGAACCGTGGAGGCTTTTTCCAGGGCGTGCAGCGTTGCGACCAGCGCCGTTGCCTCGTCTGAGATACCGGGGGCAATCGTGGCATTAGCAAAGGCCCACGGCACGGCGAAATCGCGCGCGAGGCGCAGCATGGCCGGATACGCGCTGGCCTGATTATCGACATACATCAATCCGCGCTCCCGCAAGGCTTGGGCAATCGGCGCCATCGCCATCGCGCTCGCCCCGAAGGAGGGGCCGTATTGCGCGACGACACCGATCGTGCCTTGCGCCCGCGCCAATACCCAATCCAGCCGCGCAACATTATCGGCCCCGGAATAGGCCCCGATCAAGGTAGCGGGGCCGGGATCAATACGCGGGTAGTTTTCCGGCTCCAACGCTAGATCCAGCAAGGCTTCATGCCCGCGTTGGCGCGCGGCAATCACCGCGTTCGGTGTTTCCGCCGCATAGGGGCTGAAACTCAGAGAGATTTGCGGCGGAAGCTGGGTAATCGCCCGCTCGGTGACATCACGGGCAAGACCAAGACCAGTAACGACGACCGCAATGCGCGGCTTGGTGTCGGGGGCGTCGAACGGCGCGGAATAGACCTGCCAGGGCGCACGTTTGCGGTCGGCGGACAGGCGCGGGATCGGCCCATAAGCACTATCGCGCAGCAAGCCGGGTTCGACGGGGGCGAGCGGTGCCCCCGGCAAGGCAGGCGCTGCGGCGGGTAGCAGGGCTGCTGGCGGCGATACGGGAACGGGTTGTGCTGGCGGGGAGATCGGCGCGGCCTGAACGGGTTCAGCCTGCGGGATCGCCGCCGGGGCTGGTTGCGGTTTTGCCGCCGGAAGCGTCAGCGTCGCCACAGGCACATCACGCGGGCGCGACGGTTCTGGCGCATCGCGCGTCACAGCGAACACCCACGCCCCCATCCCGGCGAAAAGGGCGATGAGCAGCAGCCAAGCGGCGGCGAGAATGCCGCCGCCCCGGTTCTGCGGCGCGTCGCGCGGGTCGGTCATGCTGGTCATAGCGGCGCAATACCTCTGAAGCTAGCGCAAATCCCAAGCGGGTGGGGCACCCGCGACTAGTCTTTGCTTAACAAAACTATCAAGACGCGGCTCAGTTCGGCGCGCGGTTAACGTAGATCGAAATACCGCGCAGCAGATCGACCGCGCGGGCAAGCTGATAATCGTCGGACGACCCCAACACCAGGGGGGCTGGCTCGCCATTCGCAACGGGCGTTGGCGCGGCTGGGGCGGCCCCGCGCTCGTTCGGATTGCGGATCGCACCGCGCAAGCTGGCTTCACTGCGCCGCTCGCCTACAGTGAGCATCTCAACGCGCGCCAACGGCACTAGAATATCCGGCTCGATGCCCTTTGCTTGGATCGAGCGGCCCGAGGGCGTGTAGTAGAGTGCCGTGGTCAGGCGCATCGCGCCATTGCTCGGCCCCAGCGGCATGACGGTTTGCACCGAGCCTTTCCCGAAGGATTTTTGGCCCATAATCACCGCGCGCTTATGATCTTGCAGCGCGCCCGCCACGATCTCGGACGCCGAGGCCGAGCCATCGTCGATCAACACGACAATCGGCAGACCGCCCGCAAGATCGCCCGGCTTGGCATTAAAGCGCGTCGCCCCTTCCGGGCGGCGTGGGCTGGAGGTAGAGGTGATCTCCCCCTGCTCCAAAAACTCATCGGACACGGCAACCGCCTGATCGAGCAACCCACCGGGGTTGCGGCGCAGATCGAGCACAATGCCCTTCAGTTTCGGCCCCGCCTGTTCCTTGAACTTCTTCATCGCCGCCTGCACGCCCGCATCGCTCTGCTGCGTAAAGCTGGTGATGCGAAGGTAGCCGATGTCATCGCCCTCAAGCCGCGAGCGAACGCTTTCCACTTTAATCACGGCGCGGGTCAGCGTCACGTCGAAGGCATCGCGGCCCTCGCGGCGAATGGTCAGGCGCACGTCGCTATTGACCGGCCCGCGCATTTTTTCGACCGATTCTTGTAAGGTTAGCCCCAGAACCGCTTCGCCGTTGATGTGGGTAATCAAATCGCTCGGCTTTAGCCCGGCTTTGCTGGCCGGCGTGTCGTCGATAGGGGAGACGACTTTGATAACGCCTTGCTCCTGGCTCACTTCAAGCCCCAAACCGCCGAACTCGCCGGTGGTCTGGACCTGCATTTCCTGGAAGCTCTTGGCGTTCATATAGGAGGAGTGCGGGTCGAGCGCGGTCAGCATCCCGTTGATCGCAGACTCGATAAGCTGCTGATCCGTGACCTTATCCACATAGTCCGACCGGACGCGCTCGAAGACCTGGCTAAACAGATCGAGCTGGCGATACGTGTCGGAGGTTTTGGTTTGAGCGAAGGTTTCGGAAATACTGATCGCCTGACCGATCACGACCCCCGACCCGATGAGCAGGCCGATAGCGGCCCCGCGCGCCAGATAGCGCAGCCGCGACGGCGTGGCCGGGCGAGTTTCGGACGAAAGGGGGCGACGTCGTTCCATGACCACTCCTAATTGGCTCGTTGCGCCGCAACCCAGGTCTGTGGGTTCAAAGTAAGCCCTTGGCGACGCAGCTCGAAATACAACACCGGCGCACGGTCGCCACCCTCACCCATAGTCCCAAGCGGCTCCCCCGGATCAACCGCACGCCCAACCGTCGCGTCCAGCCTGCCTAATCCAGCGAGCAAACTATGATACCCATCCCTATGTTCCACAATCAAGATCAGCCCATAGCCGCGAAATGGCCCGGAGAAAATGATCTTGCCCGCCGCTGGTGACAAAACAAGGGCACCGTTGCGGGTTTCAATCGAAAGCCCGCGCGCGGTTGCCCCCACATCGGTCGCTTGACCATAGGCACCAGTGATCTTACCGCTCACGGGCAGCGTGCGCCCGCCCTTGGGTGTGACGCGCGCATCGCCAAGATCAATATGGCCCGCCGCCTGCTCGCGCCGCACTGCCGCCCGGCCTGCTTCTTCGGCGCGGCGGCGCTCGTCGGCCTGCCGGTCGGCAATCAGCTTATCCAGCAACTCGCGCAAATCTTTGGCCGATCCGGCAAGCTGCTTCAGCTTCGTGCCCGATTTATCGGCTTCCACGTCAAGCTGATCTTCCAAGGTTTCTTTGCGCTTTAGCAGGGCAGCGACATGGGTGCGCTCCTGCGCCAGTCCGCGCACTTGGGTTGAAACACGGTCGCGCTGACGGCGAATGGTATCATCCACCTTGGCAAGTTCGTCCAACTCACTCCGCAAAACCTGCAAACGCTCCTGCACGGCTGGCACGGCCCCGCCGATGATAAGCCCGGCGCGAATAGCGTCTTGCGGATCGCCCGGCTGCATCAGCATCGCCACGGGGGGAAACTGCGCGAGGCGCTGGCTGGTGGCGAGCAACTCCAGCAACTCCGCCCGGCGCAGGGCGATGGTCACGCGCTTATCGTCGGCATCGGTCTCCAGATCGCGCAACGCGCCCTCAAGATCGGTGAGGGCTTTTTCGTTCTCACTCGCCGACCGTCCGGCGACAGTGAGTTGCGCGCGCAACTGCTCCACTTCGGCGTGAACGGCCTTTTGCTGCTGTGCCAACTGCTGTTGCTTGGCGCGCGCCGCCGCCACATCGCTTTCAAGGCGTCTGAGTTCGAGCGCTTTTTGCTCTTCGGGGCTGCGTTGCTGGGCGGGCGCGGGGAGCGCGACGAGAAGACCGAGGGCCAATAACGCCCCCGCCCCAATCCGCCCCCCCAATTGCCGCCCGCGCATCATGCTATTCCGCTGCCGCCTGGGTCGCTTCGGCATCCGATAGCAGACTGGTCCCCGTCATCGCAGCCGGTTGTGGCAGCCCGAGCAGCGCTAGCAGCGTGGGGGCAACATCAGCCAAGGCCCCTTCGCGCAGGCTTTTGACCGAAGCAGGGGCGTTGACGAGGATGGTTGGCACAAGATTGAGCGTGTGGGCCGTATGCGGCTCCCGCGTGATCGGATCAATCATCTGTTCGGCATTGCCGTGATCGGCGGTTATCAGCATCGCCCCGCCGGCGGCGCGCACAGCAGCTTCGAGGCGGGCAAGGCAAGTATCGACGGTTTCCACCGCCTCAATCGCCGCGCTGAGAATGCCGGAATGGCCGACCATATCGGTATTGGCGTAATTCACCACGATGGCATCGAAGCGCCCGCTCTCAATCGCCGCCACCAGCTTATCGGTAACTTCCACCGCCGACATAGCAGGCTGAAGATCGTAGGTTTTCACCTTCGGGCTTGGCACCAAAATCCGCTCTTCGCCGGGAAACGCGGTTTCGACACCGCCATTGAAGAAGAACGTAACATGGGCATATTTTTCGGTTTCGGCGATCCGCAACTGGGTTTTGCCCGCCTTCGATAGCACGGCACCAAACGTATCGGGAATATCTTCGGGCGGAAACAGCGCGGGGAAGAAGGCGTTCAAAGCGCTTGAATATTCGACCACGCCGAGCGTTGCCGCAAACGCCACGGTGCGCGTGCGGGCAAAGCCCTCGAAGGCGGGATCGGCCAGCGCCGTCAGCAACTCGCGCGCCCGGTCGGCACGGAAGTTGACCATCATCACGCCGTCGCCGTCGTTCATTCCGGCGTAAGCGGCGATAACGGTTGGCTGGATGAACTCGTCTAAGACGCCTGCGGTGTAGGATTGCTCGATTGCCGCCTGTGCGCTGTCGGCCCGCGCGCCCTGCGCTAAAACGATGGCTTGATAGGCGGCCTCAACGCGGTCCCAGCGCTGATCGCGGTCCATCGCAAAAAACCGCCCGCTGACAGTGCCGAGGCTAATGCCCGCACTCTCGGCGAGGGCGGCTTGGACGTGGCTGAGGAAGGTCAGCGCGCTTTGCGGCGGCGTGTCGCGGCCATCGGTGAAAGCGTGAATCACGACCGGCACGCCCCGCGCTGCGATGAGCTTGGCGATGCCAATGAGATGATCCTGGTGGCTATGCACGCCGCCATCGGACATCAACCCGAGCAGATGCGCGGTGCCGCCCGAGGTTTTTAGAGTCGCGATGAACTGGTTCAGGCCGGGCTTTGCTGCTAGCGACCCATCGAGCAGGGCGTTGTCGATGCGCGGCAGATCGGGCACGACAATGCGGCCCGCGCCAAGGTTCATGTGCCCCACTTCCGAATTGCCCATCTGCCCCGCTGGCAAGCCAACAAAGCGTTCCGACGCATTCAGCCGCCCGGTTGGGTAGGTGTGCATCAGCCGGTCGAAGGTGGGGGTATTTGCCTGGGCAATCGCATTATTGTCGCTATCCTGGCGCAGGCCCCAGCCGTCGAGAATACACAGAACTACGGGACGCTGGGGCATGATCGGCTTCCTTTCCGCGAAATAACCTTGGGGCAGCCAGGGGCTTCCCGCACTTTACCCGCTTTATATAGGATCAAAACGCGCTCACCGCTATGGACGGATGCACTCCAACCCGCCATAAAGAAGCGTTTTTAGCGTCTCGATAATCCCGCACGTAAGAGTAGGCTCTATGAAGGCGATAGGTTCCTTACAGATCACGGGCTTAGACGCTCTTGGTGTGCTATACACGCCCTCCATGCCCGCCCGCTGACCGCCCGTTTATCGACCCCTGCCGGAAGTTCTCATGACCCCGCTGACCGTTGCGACCTGGAATATCAATTCCGTGCGTTTGCGCCTGGAGAGTGTGTTGCGCTTTCTGAGCGAGGCCGCGCCCGACGTGCTGTGCTTGCAAGAAATCAAGACGGAAGACGGAAACTTCCCCGGCGCGGCCTTCACGCAAGCGGGGTATCCGTATCAAGCCGTCAAGGGCATGAAAGCCTATAACGGCGTCGCCATTCTCTCCCGCCTGCCGCTCACCCGCACGCATACGCTTGAGGTGTGCGAGCGGCAAGATAGCCGCCATATCGCGGCGGAAGTGGCGGGGCTTGAGCTACACAATTTCTACGTTCCAGCTGGCGGCGATATTCCCGACCCGGAGCAGAACGAAAAATTCGCCCACAAGCTGCGTTTCCTGGATGAAGTAACCGACTGGTTTGGGCGCAACCGTAGCGCCGATCAGCCGATGATGCTGGTGGGCGATCTCAACATCGCGCCGCTGGAGCAGGATGTCTGGTCGCACAAGAAACTGCTGGACGTGGTGAGCCACACCCCCATCGAAGTGGCGCGTATGGCTGCGTGGCAAAACGGGCTGAGTTGGATTGATGCGGTGCGCCACTTCGTGCCTGCCGACCAAAAGCTCTATTCTTGGTGGTCCTACCGCGCCAAAGATTGGGACTTGGCCGATAAAGGCCGCCGGTTGGATCACATCTGGGTCACGCCGCCGTTGAAAGACCGGTTGCACGGGGCCGATATTCTGCGCTCCTGGCGCGGTATCGAAAAAGCCTCCGACCATGTTCCCGTCCTCGTGCGTTTAACGGTGCCTGCGTGAGCCTCCATCGCTACGATATTAGCGCGCTGTACGGCGATTATGTCCGGGCGGGCCTTGGCATGGTCGCCACGCTCGGCCCTATTGCCTTTGTGCGCCCGGACTGGCCGATAGGTCTCATGCTGGCCTCTATTGGCCTGCTGTGCTTCTACTTCGTCGCACAAACCTACATCCGGCACCGCACAGTCGTGGGCATCGACGACGAAGGTATCTTCATGCGCGGGGTGAATACGGTTTCGTTCCGCTGGACCGAACTGTCGCGCTTCAATCTAAATTACTATTCCTTGCGCCGCGACCGCTTGAACGGCTGGATGGAACTAACGGTTAAATCCGGCACGCGCGAGATCAAATTTGATTCGCGGGTGGAGGATTTTGTCCCCATCGTTCGCCGCGCGCATTTAGCCGCAAAAGCCAATCAAGTAACACTGAATGCAATTACGCAGGCCAATTTGCTGGCTCTTCGTATCTACTAACAAGGGAAATAATGATGGCAGGCTTTCGGTCGCTCGATCAGGTTGATGTTGCGGGCAAGCGCGTTCTAGTGCGCGTCGATCTCAATGTTCCCATGAAAGACGGGGCCGTTACCGATGCCACGCGGATCGAGCGCGCTGCGATAACCCTGACCGAACTGGCGGGTAAGGGCGCGAAAGTGATCGTGCTCTCCCATTTCGGGCGTCCGAAAGGGCCGGATAGCGAAAACAGCCTGTCGCATCTTGTGGCCCCACTCGCCAAAGCCTTGGGCGGGCGAAGCGTGGCCTTTGCCGAAGAGTGCATTGGCCCGAAAGCCGAAGCCGCCGTGGCAGCCCTTCAGCCGGGCGGTGTGCTGCTGCTGGAAAATCTGCGCTTCCACGCGGGCGAAGAACAGAACGATCCCGCGTTCGTTGCCGCGCTTGCAGCCCTGGGCGATGTGTGGGTGAACGATGCGTTCTCCGCCGCCCACCGCGCCCACGCCTCCACAGCGGGTCTTGCCAGCAAACTGCCTGCCGTGGCTGGGCGCTTGATGCAGGCCGAGCTTGAAGCCCTGACCAAAGCCCTTGGTGGCGGGGAGCAAGCCAAAACCGTTGCCATGGTTGGCGGCGCGAAGGTTTCCACCAAGCTCGATATTCTCACCAACCTCGTCGCCCGCGTTGGCGCGCTGGTCATCGGTGGGGCGATGGCGAATACCTTCCTCTACGCGCAAGGCCACCCGGTTGGGGCCTCCCTGTGCGAGAAGGATATGGCGGAAACCGCGCGGTCGATCCTAGCGAAGGCGGCGACCGTCGGCTGCACGATCATTCTGCCGGTCGATCTCGCCGTCGCGTCCGAGTTCAAGGCCGGGGCGGCGTTCGAGATTGTGGCCGCAGGCGCAATCCCAGACGGTAAAATGGCCCTCGATATCGGCCCCGCCAGCATTATTGAAGCGCGCAAAGCCTTTGCAGCCGCCTCAACCCTCGTGTGGAACGGCCCAGCGGGGGCCTTCGAGATTCCGCCCTTCAATGCCGGAACGGTCGCCCTCGCTCAAGCCGCCGCAGACCTCACTCAGGCCGGAAAGCTCGTATCCGTTGCGGGTGGCGGCGATACGGTCGCGGCACTGGCGGCGGCGGGCGTGGTGGATAAGTTCACCTATATCTCCACCGCAGGCGGCGCATTTCTGGAATGGCTGGAAGGCAAGACGCTGCCGGGCGTTGCCGCGCTTGAGGGCTATAGCATCGTGCGTTAAGTTAAACGCACGATGCTGTAGGCTGTTTTTTAGCCCTCGCCGGGCGGACGCATCCGCGCCCTTGGCCGCCGCCGCAATGGCGGCTTTAGAGCCGCCTCCGACTTAACGCACGCAGCTCTCACTTACCCGACCGCTAGTTCCGCCGCTGCCAAATCTTCAATTGCCGTGCCAACGGATTTGAACAGGGTGATTGCCGCGCTGCCGGAGCGTAAGGGTGCTGTGCCGCGCACAAGTTCGAACAAATCGCCGCGCACGCTGGTTTCGGAGATCAGCCCGGCGCGTAAGGGCTGCACGAGGTCGCCGGCTTCGTGCATCGCCCCGGCGCGCGTGTCGCAGTAGAGTTCAGCGCGCGTGATAGTGGCATCATCGGCCTCGCGCATCGTGGGAGTGAAGCCGCCAACGAGATCGACGTGAGTGCCAGGGGCGAGCCAAGCTCCGTGGATCACTGGCTCTTGAGCGAGAGTGGCGCAGGAAACGATATGCGCGCTACGGATGGCGGCGGCAATATCGGTCGTGGCCTCGATGGTTGCCGGGAGGGCGCTGAGAAGGGCTGCGGTTTGCCGAGCCTTCTCAAGATCGCGCCCAACGATCGTGATGTGCGTAATTTGGCGCACGCTGGCGTGGGCTTCGGCGAGATGCGGGGCGAGCGCGCCCGTGCCAATAACCGTGAGGCGGTGAGCGTCGGGGCGCGCGAGAAAGCGCGCGGCTAGGGCCGAGGCGGCAGCGGTCCGGCGAACGGTTAGCATCGGCCCATCCAGCATGGCAATCGGCGCACCTGTTTCGCCGGAGAGCAGCAGATAAACGCCCATAATCGAAGGCAGGCTGACGCGACTATTGCCGGGGAAAACCGTGACCGATTTTAACCCAATGTGCGTGCCGGGGCGCCACGCGGGCATCAGTAGCAGGGTTGCCTCTGGCGCGCCGGGGACGGGAACGGTGTGATGGTGGCGCACCGGTACAATTATGCTCGGGTCGGCGAAGGCTGCCGCCAAGCGGTCCACCAGCGCCGGGAAGGGGAGCCGCGCGCGGACGGCGGCAGCATCGAACCAGCGCGGGGCCGTCATGGCAGGGCTTTCTGAGTGGTTTTTTCGGCTTCTAGTACGGCAATTTTAGCGCGGGTGCCGGCAAGCGCGCGGCGCGCTACCAGGAGCGGCAACCACGTGAGCAGCGCCCCTAACAAACATCCCAGCGCAAGAGTGCCGAGGGCAAGCGCGTAGAGCGGAATATCTATCGCCAGCGCAAACGGCCAAAAATCAACCGAAACCGGATGACGGTTGGCGACCGCAAACACCACCACCACCAGCGTAACCGGAAGGGTGATGAGTAGGGACAGCAGCCGGATTAAGCGCGGCATCGTTTAGCCCGTGCGCCCAGCCCGGCGGCGGGGTTAAATATCGTCGTCATCATCGTCTTCAGGGGTATCGACGCCGCCGTTCAGCCGATCGCGCAACTGTTTGCCGGTTTTGAAGAACGGAACATATTTTTCCGCCACTTCCACCGCCGTCCCCGTGCGCGGGTTCCGCCCGATGCGCGCATCGCGCCGCTTCACCGAAAACGCCCCGAAGCCGCGCAACTCCACACGGTGCCCTTCGGCCAGGGCCGCCGTGATTTCATCGAAGATGGTCGAGACAATCCGCTCCACATCTCGTTGATAGAGATGGGGGTTGAGGGCTGCCAGCCGCAGGATTAGTTCTGATTTTGTCACCCGGCAGACTCCCTTTGCGCCCATGCCTACGCTGGGACTTACCCTGCCCGGCTCCCGCCTCTCCGTCAAGGGGTAAGCCCTTTGGTTTATTGAGTTTTTTATGGTTTAACGCCGAATCGGCCAGGGCGGAAGGCTATTATCGTGGGGAGAGACGCCCTCTAGCCGGGCATAAAGGCTGTGACCAACGGGGCAATCGGCCTGGTGCGCGCCGGGTAAAATGGATAGCCCCATCAGAAATTCATTCACAATTTCGCCCCCGGTGAAGCGAAACTGCGTTTTGAAGAGCTTTACCCAAGCATTGCGATCTTTGGGGCCATCAGGGGCCGAGGCCCATCGCCCAAGCCAAGCAGCAAAGCCGCCTTCGGCCCGGAGAGCCTGAAGCTGCCGCGCGTTGTGGGCATAGGCTTCGAGCTTCAGGCGGTTGCGAATAACGCGCACATCCTGCATGAGCCGGGCAATATCGTCCGGCCCATAGGCGGCAATTGTATCAATATGATAGTGGTTGAGGGCCGCGCGCATCCCGTCGCGGCGTTTCAGCGCCGTTTCCCAAGACAGGCCCGCTTGAGCGATTTCGAGGCACAGGCGCTCAAACAGAAGCGCCTCATCGGTCACGGGTAGGCCGTGGTCGGTGTCGTGGAAGGGGCCGTGAACGGGATGGTTTTTGGAAATCACGCAGTAGCTCGTCATCTGCTGGCCTCGCTGTGCTAAGGCCGCGCAAAAAAACTAGGCCGCGCGCCGCGTTTGGCGTTCCTTATGCCAACCCTGGAAGCGGCGGCTGTCGCTAACATGCCGCGCCCGTGCTCTAACCCGCCCGACCAGACCGATAAATGTTTGCAGCTTTTGCATGATCTACCCCTCACTGCCCGTGGGAAGGTTCCGGCGGAACCCACCCCATGACAATAACGAGGCATACTTATCAGTGACTCATGACAAAGGTATGACCGCAGTGCAGCAGACTTTTGACAGTGATCATTCTGAGCCATCAACGCGCTCTAAAGTCCGCCCATCCGGCACAGAAGCGCCCAAGCGTCGTCCGGCACGGGGCTGACCGACAGGCGTGACTGGCGCACCAGGGGAAGTTCGGCCAGGGCGGGTTCTGCCTTTATCGCCGCCAGCGTCACCGGCACCGGCAGGCTGCGGCGGGGGGCGACATCGACCATACCGAACTTTCCCGCCGGATCGGACGGATCGGGATAATATTCCCCCACAATCTCAACAATGCCAACAATCGCTAGCCCCTCGTTGGAGTGATAGAAAAAACATTCATCGCCGAGGCGCATGGCTTTGAGAGCGTTGCTCGCCTGATAGTTGCGGACACCGTCCCAATGGGTCCGGCCATCCTGTTGCATCTGTTCCCACGAATATTTGAACGGCTCAGATTTCATCAACCAATGGGCCATATTGCACCTTTAACTTGGATTTATATCTCACGCCGCAAGGGCCGCGCCAGCAATTGCGCGATCACGTCTTCCACGCTGGCGTTCCCCAACAAAACCGAATCGACTGCCGCGACAATAGGCATATCCACCCCAGCCTTCAAACTGATGCGGTGCAGGGCTGCTGCTGCATAGACGCCTTCGGTAACACTGCGGCGTTGGGCCAGAATATCGGGCAGCTTCATGCCTTCGCCCAAGGCAATGCCGAGTGTGTAATTGCGTGATTGCAAGCCATTGCAGGTCAGCACGATATCGCCCAAGCCTGACAGGCCGATGAGGGTTTCGGTGTGAAGGCTCATGGCTTTACCGAGGCGCATTAACTCCGCCATCCCGCGCGTAATCAGGCCCGCGCGGGCATTGTCGCCCAAGTGGCGGCCCTGAGCGATACCGCAGGCAATCGCCAGCACATTCTTGAAGGCCCCACACATCTCCACCCCCAGCGGGTCGGCGGAGGCATAGGGGCGGAAACTGGCCGAGCCGATCAAATCGGCCAACCTTTCGGCCAGAGCCACCTTCTGCGCCGCGATCACGGTGGCCGCCGGAAGCCCAACCGCGACTTCCTTTGCGAAGTTCGGCCCGGACAGCACCGCGACCGGATGGGCGGGGATCAAGTCTTTCACCAGCGCCGACAGCGGTTGATCGGACTCGCTATCAAGCCCCTTTGTGGCGACGACTAAAGGAACGCCGCGATAGGGATCGAGAAACGGCGACAAGTGCAGACAGGCCGAGCGCAGCCCTTGCGCGGGTGTTACCAGCAGAATGGCGTGTTTGGCTTCGGCGATTTCCGACAGGCGGTTGGTGAAGCTAATCCCGTCCAGCAGGGGAATACCGGGCAGGTAGCGCGTGTTCTCGCGGCGGCTGTTCAGAATACGGATCAACGCCGCATCCCGGCCCCACAGCAAGACCGAATTGCCCGCCCGCGCCAAAGTTTGGGCCAGCGCCGTGCCCCAGGCCCCCGCGCCGACGATCCCGAAATCGGGCGGCGGCAGCGGGTGAGGCGTGGAATCGGGGTTAATCATCCGGGGGGTCATTATGCCGCCTCATCCAAGGGCCAGCGCGGACGGCAGGGGTGATCGAGGCCATGACTCTCGCCCAAAGCCAAACGCTCTAATCCCGCCCACGCGATCATCGCGCCATTATCGGTACAGAGGTGCAACGGCGGGGCGATAAGCGCCAGCCCTTGATCCATCATGACCGACTGAAGCCGGGCGCGCAGTGCTTTATTGGCAGCAACCCCGCCCGCGATCACCACATGCCTGCCGTTGGGGTGGGCCGCCCGAAAGACCGTGAGGGCATTTTTCAGTCTATCCGCCAAAACATCGCCCACAGCGGCCTGAAAGCTGGCGGCAAGATCGGACAAATCTTGCCCCGAAACGGGCGCGGGCAGTTTCTCCGCCGCGAGGCGTACGGCAGTCTTGAGGCCGGATAGCGACAAATCGGCACCCGGTCGGCCCAGCAAGGGGCGCGGCAGAGCAAAGCGTTTGGCATCGCCGGTTAGCGCTGCCTGCTCCACCGCAGGGCCGCCGGGAAAGCCGAGGCCGAGCATCTTGGCGGTTTTGTCGAAGGCTTCGCCAACGGCATCATCGAGCGTCCCCCCCAACCGCGTGTAGGCCCCGACGCCCGCGACCGAGAGGAACTGACTATGCCCGCCCGACACGAGCAGCAACAGAAACGGAAACGGCACAGCATCGGTCAGACGGCAGGTGAGCGCGTGGCCTTCGAGGTGATTGATCGCAATAAAGGGTTTGTCGTGAACCAGCGCCAGGCTTTTTGCGACCGTCGCGCCAACGATCACCCCGCCGATCAACCCCGGCCCCGTGGTGGCCGCCACGCCCGCCAAATCGGCGAAACCGAGGCCCGCTGTGCTCATCGCCTCTCGCACAACCCGTTCGATATGATCGAGATGCGCGCGCGCCGCAATTTCGGGCACAACGCCGCCATAGGCGCGGTGATCCTCAAGTTGCGAGAGCACAACATTCGCGAGAATCCGCCGATCCTCCGCCACGACGGCGGCGGCGGTTTCGTCGCAACTACTCTCGATCCCTAAAACAATACGCATTCCCTAGACTTACCGAGCGATCCGCTTCAGAAACAAGCGGAAAACCACGACTAGGCTTCATTTTTCGTAGGACGAACGGTTTTAGGCGCGCCGCGTAGGCACAGAGTGGCGAGAAGGCTGCCGATTGCCGCAACCGCGATCACCGCCATTAACGGAACTTGATCGGCCCGGTTGACATGCGCCACCAGATAAGACAGCACCGCCGACATCGCCATCTGGCTAAAGCCCACTAATCCGGAACCCGCGCCGGCCAAATGGGGGGCTGCGGCAATCGACCCGGCAAAGGCGGCAGGAACGAGCGTACCCAACCCAAGAAGGAAGGTGAACACGCCGGAGATGACGCCGGGAATCGTCAAAATCCCTAAGCTCGCCTGAAGCAATAGCCAGCCGCCGCCGACAACGGAAATGATCGTGCCAATATGCGCGGTGCGGACGTTGCCCCAGGCTTCGGCCTTCTTGCGGGCGATCAGGCTGCCGCTCATGAACCCGAGCGCGTTCACCATCGTCAACAATCCGAACTGCGCCGGGCTTAACTCAAAAAGCCGAATAAACAGAAACGGCGACCCCGTGATGTAGGCGAACATTCCAGCAAACCCGAGTGCAATAGCCACATTGTACAGCATGAACGTGCGGTTGCCGATCAGCTCCCGGTAGCTGCGATGCATAACGCCGAAATTGAAAGCATGAACACCCTTCTGCGGGTTGGTTTCGGGCAGCCAGCGCCAAATGATGAACAACAGGGCGGTTCCCAGCAGCGTCATCAACGCGAAGGTCGCTTGCCAACCGAAGGCGGTGTGGAGCAGACCGCCGACGGTAGGGCCAATGGCGGGCGCAAGCGAAATCCCGGCGGCAACGCTCGCCATGACGGTGGCAGCACCGGCGACGCCAAAGGCATCCCGCACGACGGCCCGCGCCACGACAGGGCCAACGCACGCCCCCAGCGCCTGCACCACGCGCCCGACGATCAACTGCTCGATGCTGGTCGCGGTCGTGCAGAGGATATTGCCGATAACGAAGACCACGAGACCGAGCAGAAGCGCCAGTCGCCGCCCTTTAACATCGGACAACGGGCCATAGACCAGTTGCATGAAGGCGAAACCAATCAGGAAGGCGGTCATCGTTACCTGCACCATCGCAGCATCGGTCGCCAACGCATGTTCGATGTCCGGCAAGGAAGGCACATAGATAGAGGTGGACAGTGCGCCCAAAGCGGCCAGCATCGTTACCAAAGCGGTCATCGCCCGGCGCGAGAGCGGCAGCGTCCAGGGTGCAGCGGCGGTACTATCCATAACGGTGTAATCCTGTTCCGTAAGTCTTCAGCCAGTGCTGGGCGGCATCGGGATCGGGGTGGAGACGGGCAACGAGCGCCCAAAAACGCGCACTATGGTTCAACTCGACTAGGTGCGCTGCCTCGTGCGCCGCCACATAGTCCAGCACAGAGGCGGGCGCAAAGATCAGCCGCCATGAAAAATTCAGGCTGCCTTTCGCCGTGCAACTCCCCCAACGGCTTTTGGTGTCACGGACTGTAACGGATGTTACGCTTTTGCCAAGCTGAAACGCATAGGCTTCCGCCGCATAACTCAACTGCCGCGCGGCCTCGCCGTGAAGCCATGTCTTGACACGCAGGGGCACGCGGTCGGCAGGCCCTCCCACCCAGAGAGTGCGCCCCTCATACCGGGGTTGGCGCAACCTCTCAGGATCGTGCCGAATAACGCACGCCTCGCCCCGAATGGGGATTTCCGCCCCCGGCACGAACGGCACCCGCTGGGCGGCCTGCCGGGCTGCCGGGCGGGCAAGGCTGGTCTGCATCCAACCGCGATGCGCGTCGAGAAACTCTAGCGCGCGGGGCAGCGGAAAGCGCGGTGGCAGCGTAAGGGTGAAGCTCTGCCCCGCCGCATCAAACCGCAACGACAAACGCCGCGCGCGCGGGTTCTGGCGCAGCGTAACCGTGTGCCGCTGCCCACCAAGCTCGATTTCGGTCGTGGAGAGCGTGATTTTTTGGGGCGCGTGCATCTTTCCGCCCCACCCGAAAATCAGGATGCGGCCTTCGCCGCTTCGATTTCGGCGGCCTTGCGCTCGATCAACTCGGCAAGATGTTCGATGATGTCTGGGTCTTTGAAGCGATGGTTCGGCACGCCTGCGATATAGACTTGGTGTGTACCCGCGCCGCCGCCGGTAAAACCAATATCGGTTTCCCGCGCCTCCCCTGGCCCATTCACCACGCAGCCGATAACCGAAACGCTCATGGGGGTTGTGATATGGGCAACCCGCGCCTCAAGCGCCGCCACCGTATCAATCACGTTGAACTGCTGCCGCGCGCAGGAGGGGCAGGAGATGATGTTCACGCCGCGATGCCGAAGGCCGAGAGATTTGAGCATCTCGAACCCCACCTTCACCTCTTCCACCGGATCGGCGGAAAGCGACACGCGAATGGTATCGCCAATGCCGGACCACAGCAGCATTCCCATGCCGATGGAAGATTTCACGGTCCCCGTCCGCAAGCCCCCGGCTTCGGTAATGCCGATATGCAAGGGATAGTCGCAGGCGTCCGCCAGGGCCTGATAGGCGGCGACGGCCAAAAACACGTCCGAGGCTTTTACGCTGATCTTGAAGTTAGTGAAGTCATTATCTTCCAGAATGCGCGCATGGTTCAACGCGCTTTCCACCATTGCTTCCGGGCAAGGTTCGCCATAACGCTCCAGCAGATCTTGCTCCAAGCTGCCTGCATTCACGCCGATCCGCATAGAGCAACCATGATCCTTGGCCGCGCGAATAACCTCCCGCACTTTGGCTTCGCTGCCGATATTGCCAGGGTTGATCCGCAGGCAGGCCGCGCCCGCAACGGCAGCTTCAATAGCGCGCTTATAATGAAAATGAATATCGGCCACGATGGGCAGGGGCGTTGCCGCCACAATCTGTTTCAACGCGGCGGTCGATTCACTGTCAGGGCACGACACCCGCACAATATCTGCCCCGGCTTCTTCAATGCGGCGGATTTGATCAATGGTCGCCCCAGCGTCTGCCGTGAGGCTATTGGTCATGGTCTGCACGGAAATCGGCGCATCACCGCCGACGGCAACCGAGCCAACCATGACAGTGCGGGATTTGCGGCGCTGGATATCGCGGTAGGGGCGGATGCTCATGACCATCTCAATCGGTAAAACGACATAAGGCGACACATGGGAGTGTCGCCAACAAAAATCCAGGGGAAGTATCCGGTTTGGTAAACCCCGGTTAGGCTATTCTAACGTGCCTTGCTTCAGTCGCTCCGGGTCCAACGGCACCGCGCGGCGCACCATTCCGGTTGGCCCCAGCGCTGGCGCAGGTTGACCATCGACGGTAACTTCCAGCGCGCCCGCATTCCCCGTCATCAGCGTAAGGCCGGTCCGGTTCGGCACGCGATACTGATCGCCTGCGCGCAAAACGCGCGTCATCACCGCCTGGTTATCGGCATCGCGCACCTGCACCCAGCTTTCGCCTTTGGAGCGGATGACGACGCGGACAGGATCGTTCACCGCCCCAAACACGCGCCCATCGGTGGGCGGGGCCGCGACCGGCGGCGGTGTGGGCGGCGTGGCGCTGGCGACCGTGGGGCCAGCAACGGTATCTTCTGGCGGCGGCGGCGGCTGATCTTCAGGGGCCTGAACCGTTACTTGCGGCGGCGGAATAGGCGCGAGATGGCGCACAGGCTCCGACACCGCCGGAAGGGGCGGTTGCGGTGGCACCGGCGGGGCCTGCACCGCTGTCGGGGCGGCGGTGGGCGTTGCGGTAACGGCAGGGGGCAGCGCAATCGTTCCCCCTGCGGTCGGGGGCGAGGGCGCAACCGTCGGCGGCAGAATCGGGGCGCTCGGGTTGGCATTGGCCACCGTTTGCGGGGCTGCTGCCTGATCGGCGGCTCCCGTCACGCTTTGCGCGAGCGCCAGCAGCCGTTCCGGCACTTCCGGCACGCGCGAGAGCAGGCTTTGCGCCTCGCTACGCCACAGGAACCACGCGCCAATAAGCACCGCCGCCGCGATAATCGCAATCAGCAACGGCGTTATCCCCGGCACGCGCCCACGCGGGGGCATGGAGGGGAAGGTGAGCGTAGAGCGCGGCCCCTGACCTCCAGTGGATTCAGTCTTGAAGCGCTGAACCGCATCAGGGCCGTTCATGCCAAGATATTCCGCATAGGTGCGAACGAAACCAAGGGCATAGGCAGTGCCGGGCAGTTGCTCGAACTGCCCCACCTCTAAAGCCGCTAGGTATGATGCCTTGATTCGCAATGTCGCCGACACCTCTTCAAGCGAAACCCCATGGGCTTCGCGGGCAGATCGCAACGTCTGTCCTAAGGTTGACGGCCCATCGGGCGAAGCGGGCGTGGATGTAGATGAAGCGGGCGACACGATCCCTACCGATAGTTCTAAAAATCTGACGAAAAGCCAAACATGAAAACTACTGTATCAGCAGCCGGGGAGCGCGGGGAGTTTTTTACGGAATTTCTAAAGCCCGTAGGTTACAGAACGATCCCGCGATCCCGCGCATAGTTCCGCAACGTGCCGCGCAGGCTGGCGACCGGGCGGTGCATGACTTGATCCAGCAGCGGGCGCAACTGCCGCGCATCGAGCGAGCGCGTCATCATCTTCACAGGGCCAATGGCGGCGGCGGTCATGGAGAGCGCGCGGAAGCCAAGACCAATCAGCATCATCGCCTCCAAAGGCCGCCCGGCCATTTCCCCACACAGCGTGAGCGGGACCGAGGCGGCGCGGGCTTTTCGCACCAAATCGTCAAAGAAGGCCAGCACGGCGGGATTAAGCGTGTCGTAACGGTCGGACAGGCGCGGGCTGCCGCGATCCCAGGCAAACAGGAATTGCAACAGATCGTTAGAGCCGACCGAGAGGAAATCAACGCGCGGGAGCAGTTGCGGCATTTGCCACATTAGGCTCGGCACTTCCAGCATGGCGCCGACCTTAATGCGCTCCGGCATCGGCTCGTGCCGGTCTTCGGCGCGGGTGAGTTCTTCATCCAGCAGGCTGCGAGCGCGCACATATTCCTCGACAGTGGCGACCATCGGAAACATCACCTTCAACTCGCGGCCTGTAGCGGCACGAATGAGGGCGCGCACCTGCTGACGCAGCATGATGGGCCGGTCAAGCCCGATGCGGATGGCCCGCCAGCCCATTGCCGGGTTTTCATCTTCTCCGGCATCAAAATACGGCAGGGCCTTGTCGCCGCCAATATCGAGCGTGCGGAAAGTGACCGCGCGGGTATCGGCAGCGTCCAAAACCTTACGGTAAATCTCGGTCTGGGTCGCCACATTCGGGTAGGAGGACCGGACCATAAAGGGGATTTCGGTGCGATACAGGCCAATGCCGTGCGCCCCAGTTTCCTCCAGATGCGCGAGATCAATGAGCAGCCCCGCGTTCAGCAGCAACTCGACCGACTGGCCGTCGCGCGTCATCGCCGGAAGGTGGCGGGTGGCGGCATAGCGCAGCTTTAGCTCGGCCTTGGCCTGCATCGAGTAGCGCACCGCGTCCAGCACATCTTGCCCAGGGCGCACGAACACTTGGCCGTTATCGCCGTCGAGCACGATCTGGTCGCCGGTTTCCACCCGGTCGAGCACGTCGGTCACGCGGCCCAGCACCGGAATATCGAGCGCGCGGGCAACGATGGCGACGTGGGAGGTGGCGGACCCCTCCTCCAGCACGAGGCCCTTGAGCTTGGCCCGGTCATAATCCAACAGTTCCGCTGGCCCCATCGCGCGCGCGAACACAATCGCATCGGGCGGCATTTCGGAGGTATCGAGCACCGCACCGGAGAGGTGGGTGAGCAGGCGGCCCGTGAGATCTTCAAGGTCCAGCAGCCGTTCGCGCAGGTAGGCGTCGGTCACTTCGCGCATCCGGGCGCGCATGTCGTTCTGGGTTTTTTGAACCGCCGCTTCCGCCGTAAGGCCGGTATTGATCGCCTCGCGAATGCGCCCGAGCCAGCCCCGGTCTTGGGCGAACATGCGGTAGCTTTCCATCACGTCCTGCAACTCGCCGCTGGCCATCACGTCCGAACCGGTCAGGAGGGTGTCGAGTTGGCTGTGCATCTCGGCCACGGCGGTTTTCAGCCGCTCCAACTCTTCCGCCGGGTTCTCCGCCACCATTTGCCGAATGGTCACACGCGGCGAGTGCAGCAGGGCCGTGCCAATGGCAAGGCCCGCGTTTAGGCGCAAGCCATCCAGGCGGCGCGGCACGATAGCGGTGGCATCGGCCAAAATCGCTTCGGACGGATTGACGAGATCGCCGGACGCAATCAATTCCGCCAGCACCATCGCCACGGTTTCCAGCGTTTCCAACTCTTCGTCGGTATAAAGCCGCTGGGCTTTGTTCTGAACCGCAAGCACCCCCGCCACGCGCCCGCCGCGCATGATCGGCACGCCCATCAGTGAGCGAAACAAATCTTCGCCGGTTTCCGGGCGGTAGGAGAAGTTCGGGTGCGACCAAGCGTCGGACGCGGCAATAGCGCGAGCGTGGGCGGCAATATCGCCGATCAAGCCTTCCCCCACGCGCATCCGGGTTTTATGCACGGCCTCCGGGTTCAGCCCTTCGGTTGCGAAGAGTTCCAGCACTTCGCCCGCGCGCATGATGTACACCGAGCACACTTCTGCCACCATGTCGGACGCAATCAGCCGCACGGTTTGATTGAGCCGCTCTTCCGCCGCCGTGCCCGCCGCCATCAAATCCCGCAAGCGCCGCAACAGGCGGCGTGCCCCACTCCAATCAACCGTGGAGGGCGACTGCATGACTAACCCCCCACAGCGCGGGCGAGGGCGCGTTGACGTAAGGCGGTTTCGGCTTGGGCGATGAGATCGGCGATAATCTCGGCGGTGGCCTGTTCCTGATGAACGAAACCGACGCTTTGACCCGCCATCAACGAGCCGTTTTGCACGTCGCCCTCTACCACGGCGCGGCGTAAGGCCCCGGACCAAAAGTGTTCGATATCGAGTTGGGCTTGCTTTTGGTCGAGGGTGCCCGCGTCCACCGCTGAAATCACCTGCCGTTGCCGCTCCTGGAACGCCCGCGTTGCCTGATTGATCAGCGCCCGCACGGGGATGACCGGAAAACGCGGATCGAGCTGCACCGAGGGTTGCGCTTCCCGCGCCGTTGCTCGAATGAAGGCTTTCTTGAAGTTGGGATGGGCCACGCTTTCGGTCGCGCAGACGAAGCGGGTGCCGAGCTGCACCCCCGCCGCCCCCATTTCGAGATAGGCCAACATCGCCTCGCCGCGCCCGATGCCGCCCGCAACGAACACCGGCACGTCGCGCACCAGCGGCAAAATCTCTTGCGCCAGCACCGAGGTGGAGACAGCCCCGATATGGCCCCCCGCCTCCGAGCCTTCGATAATCAGCGCATCCACGCCGCCCCGCACCAGCTTGCGCGCAAAGGCATAGGTAGGGCCGAAGGCAATCACTTTAGCCCCGCCGTCTTTAATCTGGCGCACGGTTTCGGTCGGTGGAATCCCGCCTGCCAGCACGATATGCGACACGCCTTCATGCAAACAAACATCGGTGAGCGCGGTCAGCGCCGGGTGCATGACGATGAGGTTGACGCCGAAGGGTTTACCCGTCAGCGCCTTTGTGGCCCGAATTTCGGCGCGCAGAATCTCCGGCGACATCGCGCCGGAGGCGAGAATACCAAAGCCCCCGGCTTCCGAAATCGCCGATACCAGCGTGCGTTCCGAAACCCAGGTCATTGCCCCGCCCAAAATCGCAGTCGGCGTGCCTAAAAAGGCGCAGCCGTCCGCCCACAGCGCCGAGAGCGCTGGCGAAGGATCGTGAAAGAGAGAGGCGAGACCGTCCTGCATTAAACAAACTGTACCTTGTTAGAGACTATTTGGAAATTCGGCGACGCCGCAGAGCGCGAAAAGACCCGCAGGATCGACCCGTCCGATGTTTTCAAACAGTCTCTCAAGCAACCGCATCAAGCCCGAACACGGTATGCAGCGCCCGGAGCGCCAATTCCGTATATTCTTCGGCAATCAGCACCGACACTTTGATTTCCGAGGTCGTAATAACCTGGATGTTAATGTTCTTCGCTGCGAGGGTTTCAAACATTTTCAACGCTACCCCCGCGTGGCTTCGCATCCCAACGCCCACCACCGATACTTTAGCCACTGCTGCATCGGGAATAAGCTGGGAGTATTCAATGGTTTCCTTGGCATCGCGCAGCACTTGCAGGGCGCGTTCCAGATCGGCCCGGCCAATGGTGAACGTGAGGTCCGTGGTTTTACCATCGGCAGAGACGTTCTGAACGATCATATCGACATTCACCGCCGCTTCGGCCAAGGGGCCAAAAATTGCAGCGGCTACACCGGGCCGGTCGGCCACTTTGGCGAGCGTGATCTTGGCTTCGTCCCGGCTATAGGCAATTCCGCTGACCAGATGTTGTTCCAAGATCTCGTCCTCATCCACAACTAAGGTTCCGGGCCGGTCGGCAAAGCTGGACAGCACTTGCACCCGTACCCGATGCTTCATCGCCATTTCCACCGAGCGCGGTTGCAGAACCTTAGCGCCCAGCGAGGCCATCTCGAACATTTCTTCGTAGCTGATCTTATCGAGCTTCCGAGCCTTCGTCACGATCCGAGGGTCGGTCGTGTAAACCCCATCCACATCGGTATAAATATCGCAGCGCTCGGCTTTGATCGCCGCCGCAATACCCACCGCCGACGTATCCGAGCCGCCGCGCCCGAGCGTTGTAATCCGCCCATCGGGGCTAATGCCCTGAAAGCCTGCGATAACAGCAACTTCACCGCGCTCGAACGCCGCGTTCAAATTATCGCTGGGAATATCGGTAATGCGGGCTTTGCCGTGCACATCGTCAGTTTTAATCGGAATCTGCCAGCCGAGCCAGGAGCGCGCGGGCACACCCAGTTCTTGCAACGCAAGTGCGGTTAGACCGGCGGTCACTTGCTCGCCAGACGCCACAACCGCATCATATTCCTTAGTGTCGTGCAGCTTGGACATGCCGTTGACCCAGGACACAAGCTGGTTGGTGGTTCCCGCCATAGCAGAAACGACAACGGCAACCTGATAGCCCGCGTCCACTTCGCGTTTCACGCGCTGGGCCACGGTGCGAATTCTATCGGGATCGGCCACCGATGTGCCGCCGAACTTCATGACGATGCGAGACTTGGGGCGAGACTTCATGACGGTAGGGGCCATCCTGGCCTGCTTCCTTTCTTCTTGAGGGCCGCCTCCCCGTCTCCTGGAGTTTGGAGGAGGGGTTGCCAGCGCTTGGGCCGCTATTCATACTCTCTCGAATCGGCAAGGCCAAGCGCTGACCCCGCATCGTCAAGAGGAATTTATGGCTCATCCCCCAATTGCGCCCGCGTTTAGCAGCATCCCGTCCAGTATCGACGCGCGTGAAGTGGCGCAGTTCGCCGCCCTGGCCGAAACTTGGTGGGATACCAACGGCCCAATGCGGCCCCTGCACGCGCTGAACCCCGTGCGGGTTGGATATATTCGCGATCGTGCCTTGGCTCGTTTTGGCGGCGAGACAAACTCTCTGCGCCCATTGTTAGGCAAAAATCTGTTGGATATTGGCTGCGGCGGCGGGCTTGTGGCGGAGCCGCTGGCGCGCTTGGGCGGAACGGTCACGGCGATTGATGCCGCCGCCGAAAGCATTGCCATCGCCCGCACCCATGCAGAAGAAGCAGGGTTGAAAATAGAGTATCGTGCGACCACGGCGGAAGCTATGCTCGCGGAAGAAAAGCGATATGATGTTGTAACGGCGCTTGAGATTGTGGAGCATGTTGCCGATCCTGTGGCTTTTCTGCACACGTGTGCGGCGTTAGTGGCCCCCGGCGGCCTGCTTATTCTCTCTACTCTCAACCGCACGCCTCAAGCCTTTGGCCTTGCGATTGTCGGCGCGGAATATCTGTTACGTCTGTTGCCGCGCGGCACGCACGCTTGGCGCAAGTTCCGCAAACCGTCCGAGCTGGCAGCGCCGCTGCGCGCCTCGGGCTTAACGGTGACGGACGCAAGCGGCCTCGCGTTTAGCCCGCTCACCGGCGCATGGTCGCTCTCGGCCTCGCTTGCCGTGAATTATATCTTGTGCGCCGAGCGCCCCGCGCTCGTTTAACTCAATTCAGAACAAGGAAGCCCCAATGCCCCGCTTTGAAATCGCCGTCTATAATGCTGAAGTTGCCGATATCGTGGGGCGCGGCGAGACGCATAAGCGCTACGATGAGGGGTGGGCCGAAACCCGCTATGTGGAAATCAACGCCCCCAGCTTGAACGAAGCCCATTTGCGCGCTCAATCGAAATATCCCACCAGCGCCGGGTTCATTGTGCAGAGCGTAACGCCGCTGGAGCAAGACTGAGCCGGAAGGGTTCACCCTATCCCCAACAGCCCATCCAGAATCGGCCCCAGCCGGTCGCGGTAATGGCCCCAGGTGAACCCGAGAGCGCGAACGCGGGCGGCGCGGCCTAGGGCACCGCGCAAATCCGCGTCGTTTTTCAGGGTTAGGATCGCCTCGGCAATCGCCTCCACCGAACGGATCGGCACGATTTTACCCTCGATACCGTCGCGCACCATCGAGCCAGCGTTGAGCGTGGTAATCACCGGCAGGCCCGTGGCCATGCCCTCGAAGATCGCCAGTGCCGAGCCTTCGTGTAGGCTGGGATAAACGAACGCATCCGCCGACTGGAACAGCCGCTCCACTTCGTGATGCGGCACATTGCGGACGTGGCGATACCAGCCGTCATAGGGCGCGAGGCCACGCCCTTCGCCAACGAGACCGCCGACGAGGACCAGTTCAATCGAGCGGTCGCCGATGTGCTTCACGGCGTCTAGAACGTATTTCAGCCCCTTGCGCTGGCTGATTTGGCCGACGTAGAGCAACCGGAAAATACCGTCATCTCTCGGCGTTTCGGGCGGTTTGAAGCGGTCTACGCGCACGCCGAACGGCTGCAAGTGAATGCGCTCCGGCGCAACGCCCACCTCGATCAAGGTTTGGGTCACATAGTCGGACGGCGATAAAATCGCGTCGGCCATCCGCGCTTCGGCAAGGCATTGCTCGATGTCCGCTTGCGGTGCGCCCGCGTGCAGCGAATCCGCCCAATCGGGGTGAAGCGTGGCTTCTTCGCGTAAAATCCGGTCGCCGACGGCCAGATGCCCAATCATCTGATTGAGCACCGTCAGCGTGCCGCTGGCCTTCGCCGCCTCGAAACTGCGGATCGCAGAAGTATCGTGCCCGATGAACAGGCGCGGTTTTTCGCGGGCGATACGCCGTGCAATCGCGCCGTCGATAGCGCGGTTCCGCCACGCCATGACGGATTTCGGCACCGCAGGCCGATGATTGGCGAGGCGGGCCGCCGCCACATAGGCAAGTTCGGGGACCGGATGCACCAGCACCCGGCGCGCGTCGATACTGGCGAAACTGCGGCGCTTCAACTCCCGTTCGATCTTGCCGCGCTGGCTTTCGGGCACCAGCGCTAACAGCCGCGCCCAAACCCCCTGCGGGTCATAGTAAAAGCCGGTCTCGAAGCGCGAATCGAACCCCAGCGCTTCGACCGCCGCGACCATTTCGTAAATGAAGTGCGCGGCCCCTGGATGGCCGATGAGAACGGGCGTGCGGGCGCGCATCAGGCCCCCTGATTGTGCTGACGCTGTGCCCAGTGGGCAGCAGTGCGAACAATCGTTTCAATGTCGGAATATTTGGGCTTCCACCCGAGCACGTCGCGGGCTTTCTCCGCCAGCGCCACCAAGCTCGGTGGATCGCCGGGGCGGCGTGGGCCGAACTGGTGCGGCACCGGCACGCCCAGCACCGCTTCCACCGCGCGCAGAATTTCCCGAATAGAGAACCCCGCGCCCGTGCCGAGGTTTAGCGCAGTGGTGGTGCCACCGTTTTCCAGATAGGCCAGCGCGCGCACGTGGGCGTCGGCCAAGTCGGCGACGTGGATATAGTCGCGAATGCAGGTGCCGTCCGGGGTTGGATAATCATTGCCATGCACCTGCAAGGCCGGGCCGAGGCGGAGGGCGGCGTTGATCGCCAAGGGCAGCAGATGGGTTTCGGGGTCGTGGTTCTCGCCAATCTCCCCCTCGGGGTCGGTGCCGCAGGCGTTGAAATAGCGCAAACTGACCGAGCGCAACGGGGTGGCCGCGCCAACATCTTGCAACATCTGCTCCACCATCCGCTTCGATCGCCCATAAGGGTTGATCGGCACCTGTGGCGTGTCCTCATCAATGGGCAGCACGTTCGGCACGCCGTAGGTGGCGCAGGTGGAGGAAAACACCAGCTTGTCGATACTAGCGGCCAGCGCGGCCTCGATCAGCACCAGCGCGCCCGCCGTATTATTGCGGTAATAGAGCAGCGGGTCGGTCACGCTTTCGCCCACATAGGCCATCGCGGCGAAATGCAGAATGGCGCTGGGTTTATGTTCGGCTAAAGCCGCGTCCAGCGCCGCCCTGTCGCCAATATCGCCCACCACCAGCGGCCCGAAGCGCACGGCATGGCGAAACCCGCGTGTCAGCGAATCATAAGTCACGGGCATATAACCCGCGTGCGCCAGAGCTTTACAGGTATGGCTACCGATGTAACCCGCGCCGCCCGTGACCAGAACCGTGCGGCTCATGGTTGGGTCTCTTTAGGCCGTATCTCCACGCCCGTCACTTCCCGCAGCGCGCGGCACAGCCCCTCAATATCTTGATCGAAACTCCAGGCATTGATTTGGGCGAGGCTGGCCTTGCCCATCGCCTCCAGCCGTTCCGGGTCGGTTAAACAATCGCGGAAGGCCGCCGTTAGCGCGGTATCGTTACCGAAGGGGTAGATGTGACCGTTGACGCCGGGAACCACTAAGTCGGGGGCGCAACCAATGCGGTCGGAACAGACAATCGCCCGCCCGGCGTTCATGGCCTCGTTCACCACCAGGCCCCAGGCTTCGCGTTCGGACGGCAGCACGAAAATATCGCAAAGGTCGTAGAGCGCTGCGAGTTCCGCCTGGCTCTTGAAGCCCAGCACTTTGGCGGATGCGCCAAGGCCCGACACGGCAATGGTTTTCTCCAACGCCCCGCGCAGCGGCCCATCGCCCGCGTAGATCAGATACGGCTTGCGCGCGTCGTCATCGTGCACCAGCTCGGCAAACGCCCCCAGCAGCGGCAACGGCTGCTTGCGGTCGATTAACTTCGCCGCGAACAGAATAATCGGGCGGCCCGGCTCTAGCCCCAAGCTTGCGCGCAACAGGTCGCGCTGAGGGGCGAGGGCCGTTATTTTGCTTTGGAAATAGGCGTTATCAACCGCATAGGGCACCGATACCAGCTTATGCGGCGCAATGTGAAAGCCGCGATAATAGTCGGCATTCAGCGACCCAATCGTGAGCCAGCGATCGACAAACTTATCAATCCCGTTAAAGAAGAGTTGCTTGGCGATTTGCTTTGCGGGCGAGCGTTCGGCGGAAATATCGGTCGATTCATCCCGCATCAGCACTTTAATGCCCATGGCTTTCGCCGTCATCGCCGCCACCCAGTGTGAGGCGCGGTTGTAGCCGTGAATCCACAAAACATCGAATTTTCCGGCGCGCAGCTTTTTCGCGAGGCCCGTCGAGAAAGGCCGCCAAACGGTGGGAATCTCGTTCGCGCTCAAGGGGCTGCCCCACTGGCCGAGCACCTCCGAGGCATAGCCCTCCAGCAACGGCACGTCCCACTTAATCGCCCGGCCAAAATCGGGATCGACAAAGGCGCGCGCCGAAAAATCGGACCCAAAAAATGCTTTGAACTCCAACCCCGGCACTGCCGCCACGCGGCGCAGCAGCGGCGCTTGATATTGGATAGGGTGGGTCACGAGATAGGCGAGCTTCAGGCTCATTGGGCTTCTCCTAAGCGCGCCGCACTCAACCGCGCTAAGAGGGGATCGAGGATCAAGCGGTTCACACGCTCATTATACGCTTCAGCCGAGAAGGTTTCGAGTCCTACCGGCGGTTGTCCCCGGCCTTGGGCGAGCGCCGCTTCAATCCCGCGCGCCAAATCGGCCCCATCTTTCGGGTTCACCACCGGGCCGAATTTTCCGCCTAGCACCGCTTCCGAACTGGCGTCGAGGTTCGAGGCGATGGCCGGAATGCCGCAGGCCAACGCTTCGATAATTACAATGCCAAACCCCTCGCCCCAGCCCGCCAGCAAAAACACATCGGCGAGCCGGTAGGTATCGATTTTTTCGGTCTCCGGCACGTAACCCGCGAACACCACTTTGTCGGCGATACCGAGATCGCGCGCCTTTTGCTCCAGCCGGGGCCTATCCGTGCCTTCACCGCAGATAAGATAGGCAAGGTCTGGGTAGCGCGGCAGCAGGCCGGGCATGGCCTCCATCACCTCATCGAAGCCCTTGTAGCGTTCGCGCGCCTCAAGCCGCCCCATGCCCATCAGCACGCGCTTGTTGGCCAGGCCATAGCGGGTGAGCAAATCGGCGCGCTTGGGGCCAGGGGTGAAAGCGGTAATATCGACCGCGTTCGGCACCACAAGGCCCTTCGGCTCCGGCAGGCCCGTCCAGGCCAGAAACTTATCCTTGGTGAATTGGCTGACGGCCAAGAACCAATCAAGCCGCCCAATCTGCCGCCGCGTCTCCGCCCCGCCGACCGGCTGCCACGCTTCCACCCCGTGCAAAATAAGCCCCATCGGAGTGCTGCGGCGGATTTCCAGCAGGCGCATCAACGGCAACAGATTCACATGCCCGCAGATGACCAGATCGAACCCGCGCGGATCGGTGAGGGTCAACAGTTCGCCCGCCAGAAACGCCGCTTTGCCGTAGCGCGTCCAGGTCCAATAGGTTAGTTTTTCGGGCAGATTTTCCACCGGATCGACGATAACGCGCGGCAAGGCCACAACTTCCGTGACCGCAGGATGCGCGCACAGCGCACTCAACAGATCGCGGTTGAACTTGGCAATGCCGCCCCGGCCCCCAAACGCATCATGCAAAAACACCAGAACGCGCATCGCGCTCCCACCTTCAGGCTATTTGTTCAAGATTGGCTGTTTAACACAGGCGGGCGGGCGCGGGGGGTGAAAACTTGGTAAGGGTTAGGGCTGATCGCGGATAGTTTTAAGAAAGCAAGTAACAAAATTAACGCTTGAAACCGTGACAAGGCTGGATAGGATAAAATCCTTCATGGTGTAGTGGGTTGAATTTATGCACCCTCTTTGCCTGAGTTTGTGCGAGTTGATTCAGTTCAAAACTGGTGCAGGGTGAGTCATGCTGAAACGTATTACAATTTCAAAAAAAATATATATTTTGTCGGGGATTTTTATTTTTCTGCTCCTTTTCGTTTCATTCGGATCTATTTTTGGGATTAGGTCTTTGCACGATGCCCTTGATGATACTCATGAATCAAACGTCGAGACACGCGCTGCCGGATTTATAAAAACCACGCTGATTGAGATTAACAGGGCGCATTACATCCTCGCCGCGAACCCTGCTGAACTAGAGAACATCTTAAAAACTCGCGATGCCCGCTGGGCCACCTTAAATAAATCTCTTGATATGGCCAATACTTACGCAAACTCAGAACAAAAAGAAATTTTGAAAGCCTTAGACAAAGAATGGGCTTTATATCGCACTGAACTAGAAGAAACTTTTGCCTTAGTTGCAAAAAATAAAAATGCTGAAATAAATCAAATGCAAAAAGAAATTTTGAATAAAGTGAATGATGGAAAAGATAATTTAGAGAGAATGCAACAAAGCCTTTCTGCTTATGTTTTATCTGTGGAGAAAAATGAGGAGCTTATTTATAAAGAAGCTATTAAGGCATCAGAAAACATAGAAAATACGGTTATAGTGTTTACCGTATTTTCTGTAACGTTTGGTGTTTTAATCGGATGGCTGATTGGTCAAAAGGGTATTGTGAAGCCATTATCGACGGCCTTGACCTGCTTAAAGCAGTTAGCCGGAGGGAACTTATCCGTATTTGTTAAAGGCACGGGGCGGCAAGATGAAATTGGCGATATTGCCCGAGCCTTGCAAATTTTCCAGCAAAACGCTTTAGAACGACAACAGATGCGAAAGATCGAGGCGATAGCCGCTTCCGAGAAGCTGGAACGGGCTGAAAACGTGAGTAAGTTAGTTCTTGCATTCGAAAATCAGGTTGTCGAAGCTGTATCTTTAATGAGTGCGGCTGCGACGGAATTAGAGGCTACGGCGCATTCTCTTGCCTCAACGGCTGAAGAGACG
>JAYSQZ010000013.1:0-4721 GCA_043721315.1 Alphaproteobacteria bacterium | reverse complement strand
GCTTCGTTGAACAGAGTTTCGATGATTTTTTGTAGCATTCTATTATGGAACTCGAAGTCCACATAGAAATCCAACTCGGCCTGCCCTGGTGCCTCGGGGACGGGGCGGAAAATCCAGTGGTTGTTGAGGTACTTAAACGGGCCTTCGGCATAGGAAACATCAATGCGGAAATTGGCCGGATCGAGCGTGACATTACTCGTAAAACGCTCCCGCACAACCTTATAGCCGATAATCAGATCGGCGCGGATGTGACTGTCCGACCGTTCCCGGACGCGCGCGGCAAGGCACCACGGCAGGAACTCCGGGTAGCGGCCCACATCGGCCACCAGATCGTACAACTGTTGCTGAGTATAGGGCAGAATCCGTTTTTCGGCGTGGGTGGGCATGAAGGTTAGGCCGAGATTTTCGCCAACTGCCGCTCGCGCGCGGCACGCATTTGCGCGAAATCCTCGCCGGCGTGATAAGAAGAGCGCGTGAGCGGCGAGGACGCCACCATCAGAAAACCCTTGCCATAAGCCTGGGTTTTATAGCTGGCGAACTCATCCGGCGTCACGAACCGATCAACCGCTGCGTGCTTCGGGGTGGGTTGTAGATATTGGCCAATGGTGAGAAAATCCACCTCTGCCGAACGCAGATCGTCCATGACCTGCAAAATCTCTTCGCGGCTTTCGCCAAGACCAACCATCACGCCGGACTTGGTGAAGATCGACGGATCAAGCCGTTTGACTTCCGACAACAGTCGCAGCGAGTGGAAATAGCGCGCGCCGGGGCGAATGGTGGGGTACAGGCGCGGCACGGTTTCGAGATTATGGTTGAACACGTCCGGGCGCGCTTCCACCACCATTTCTACCGCGCCATCTTTCCGCATAAAATCCGGGGTGAGCACTTCAATGGTCGTTGTGGGGGAGCCTGCGCGCACCGCCCGGATCACGCGAGCGAAATGATCGGCCCCGCCATCGTCCAGATCGTCGCGGTCTACCGACGTGATGACGACGTGGGCAAGCCCCATCCGGCTCACGGCTTCGGCCACATGCTCCGGCTCGTGCGGGTCGAGCTTATCGGGCCGTCCGGTCGCCACATTGCAAAAAGCACAGGCCCGCGTGCAGACGTTGCCCAAGATCATCACGGTCGCGTGTTTCTTGGCCCAGCATTCGCCAATATTCGGGCAGGCCGCTTCTTCGCACACCGTATTGAGCTTTAATTCCCGCATCATCTGGCGGGTCGCGTTATATTCGGCGGAAACTGGCGCTTTGACGCGAATCCAATCAGGCTTACGCTGGATGGGATTGTCCGGCTTGTTGGCCTTTTCCGGGTGGCGGAGGGCGGCGGCAGCAGCCTTATCTATCATCATCCAAATTCCTTCGTATTCTGTCAGGGGGCGCTGCCCCTGACACCCCCACCCAAGGGCTGCGGCCCTTGGGAAACCCGATTTCTATGACATAGACAATAAAAAGGGATTCTCAAGGGGTTTGCCCCTTGAGCGGAGTGCAGAGGCAGCGCCTCTGCGTTCCTCCCACCCTACAAAAACGGCGGGGCCGTTGAAAGCGCCCCGCCGCTCTACCTCACCTGCTAAAAATGAATAGCCCGGCCATAGGCGTCCAGAACCGCTTCGTGCATCATTTCTGAGAGGGTAGGATGTGGGAAGATGGTGTGCATCAACTCCGCTTCTGTCGATTCCAACGTCCGCGCGATGGCATAGCCTTGAATCATCTCAGTCACTTCCGCACCGATCATATGCGCGCCCAGCAGCTCGCCGGTTTTAGCGTCGAAGATTGTCTTGACCAAGCCTTCCGGCTCGCCCAGGGCAATCGCCTTGCCGTTGCCCATGAAGGGGAAGCGCCCAACCTTCACCGTGTAGCCCGCCGCTTTCGCTTTCGCTTCGGTTAAGCCGACCGAGGCCACCTGCGGCTGACAATAGGTGCAGCCGGGCACATTGCTGGTATCAAGCGGGTGAACGTCGCCAACGCCGAAGATTTTTTCGACGCACATCACGCCTTCGTGACTGGCCTTATGGGCAAGCCAGGGCGGGCCTGCGAGATCGCCGATAGCATAAACCCCCGGCTCGCCCGTGCGGCAATACTCATCTATGACCACATGGGTCTTCTCGACCTTTATCGCCGTGCCCTCAAGCCCGATGTTCTCGACATTCCCAACGATACCGACGGCGAGAATCACGCGGTCAACGGTAATCGCCTGGGTCTTATCGCCCTGCTCCACCGTAACCGTGACGTTGTTCACGCCCTTGGTGATGCTTTTCGTCACGGCACTGGTGAGGATTTTCATGCCCTGCTTCTCGAAGCTCTTATGAGCGAAGGCCGAGATTTCCTCATCTTCCGCCGAAAGAATCCGATCGACCATTTCCACAACCGTTACATCGGCGCCCAGCGTTCTGTAGAAGCTGGCAAACTCGATACCGATGGCCCCGGAACCGACGACGAGGAGCGATTTCGGCATCACGTCCGGCACCATCGCTTCGCGATAGGTCCAGATGAGTTTGCCGTCCGGCTCCATTCCCGGAACCGAGCGCGCCCGCGCACCCGTGGCGAGAATGACGTGCGGCGCGGTAAGATCACCCGCCGGCGCCCCGTCTTTGCCTTTCAGCGCAACCTTGCGATCCGCCCCGGCTTTGCCCGCGAGCGTGCCGTAAGCGTCGAAAACCGTAACCTTGTTCTTCTTCAGCAGATGCTTCACGCCGCCCGAAAGCTGGCCCGCAATCTTACGGCTGCGCTCCACGATTTTTGGCAGGATAACAGTCACGTCGCCCTTCACCTCAAGGCCGAAGTCCTTCGCGTGATTGATGAGGCTGAAAATTTCCGACGAGCGCAAGAGCGCCTTTGTCGGGATACAACCCCAGTTCAGGCAAATGCCGCCCAAGTGCTCGCGCTCGACCAGCGCCACTTTCTTACCCAGTTGCGCCGCACGGATAGCGGCAACATAGCCACCGGGGCCGCCACCGACGACGATCAGATCGAATTTCGTTTCTGCCATGATCGTCCCCCTAGAGCATCATCGAGAGCGGGTCTTCGACCAGGCCCTTGAAGGCTTGCAGCCATTCCGCCCCCAGCGCACCATCGACGACGCGGTGATCGACAGAAAGTGTGCAACTCATCTGGGTTTCAATCGCCAGCGCGCCATTCCGCACGACAGGCCGCTGCTCGCCCGCGCCAACGGCGAGGATGCAAGACTGCGGCGGATTGATGATCGCCGCGAACTCGCGAATGCCGAACATACCGAGATTGGAGATGGAGAAGGTACCGCCGGTAAACTCTTCCGGTTTCAGCTTGCCCGCCTTAGCCCGGCCCGCCAAATCCTTGATTTCGGCAGAAATCTCGGCAAGGCCCTTCTTATCCGCATCACGGATAATTGGCGTAATGAGGCCGCCGGGGATCGAGACCGCAACGGCGATATCGACACCCTTAAACACCATCAAGCCTTCATCGGACCAAGCCGCATTGGCGTTCGGCACCTTCTTCAATGCGAGGGCCGAGGCGCGGATAATCATGTCGTTGACAGACAGTTTCACGCCCGATTTTTCGCCGCGCGCGTTGAGATCGGCGCGCAGCTTCAGCAGCGCATCCAGCCCAATATCCACCGTTAGATAGAAATGCGGTACCGACTGTTTGGCTTCGGTTAGGCGACGCGCGATGGTTTTCCGCATCGAGGAATGCGGCACCAAATTGAAAGCTGGAAGCCCGAAGGTCTGTACCGAAGCCGGAGCAGGCTTTGCCACAGGTACAGGCGCGGCAGTAGGTGCAGGAGCAGACGCAACAGGCGCAGCAGCCTCAACAGGACCACGCGCCTTAGCCGCGTCCACATCGGCCTTCACGATCCGCCCATTCGGGCCAGACCCCGTAACCGTGGCAAGATCAATCCCCGCCTGTTCGGCCAAGCGTTTCGCCAGCGGGCTTGCCACTCGGCGCGCGCCGTGGGAGACGGCTTGCGCTGGGGCCGCCGCCGCGACAGCAGGCGCGACAGCAGGGGCCGCAATCGGCGCGGCGACAGGGGCAGCGGCGACCGGAGCCGAGAGCGCCGAGGCGGACTCGCCCTCTTCCAGCAGTAGCGCGATGGGTTCGTTAACCTTCACGCCCTGGGTACCGTCGGCGACTAGAATCTTACCGAGAGTACCTTCATCGACAGCTTCAACCTCCATCGTCGCCTTATCGGTTTCGATTTCGGCCAGCACATCGCCCGGCTTAACCTTGTCGCCTTCCTTTTTGAGCCAGCGGGCAAGATTGCCCTCGGTCATAGTGGGCGACAGGGCGGGCATCAGAATTTGAATTGGCATAGCGCGCCCCCGTCAGCGATAGCAGACCGCCCGCGCGGCCTGGACAATATCGTCCACGGTCGGCAGAGCGAGCTTTTCAAGATTAGCGGCATAGGGCAGCGGAATATCCTTACCCGTCACGCGCAGCACGGGGGCATCGAGCAAATCGAAGCCCTTTTCCATGATTTGCATCCCGATTTCCGAACCAATCCCGGCAAAGGGCCAGCCTTCTTCCACCGTAACACAGCGGTTGGTTTTGGCAATTGAGGCCAGGATCGTGTCGGTATCAAGCGGGCGGATGGAGCGTAGGTCGATCACTTCAGCCTCAATACCCAAGCCTGCCAAGGCTTCAGCGGCAGCAAGCGCATGACGCACAGTGATCGAGAAGGCCGTAATCGTCACGTCTTTACCGGGGCGCACCACCTTGGCCTTGCCGATTGGCACGATCCAATCGTTG
>JAYSQZ010000012.1:0-13281 GCA_043721315.1 Alphaproteobacteria bacterium | reverse complement strand
TGATTTTGTTGACGCGCACCATCTCGGCATTGATCGACCGATCAAGCACGTTCTTGAATGTCATGATTTTGCGGCGATAAGGCTCGCCGCCGGGCGTTTGGGCCGTTGAATCGGCATTCGCAAGGTTTTCCGAAATCACCCGCAGGCGCTCGCCTTGAGCGCGCATCCCAGCGGCAGAAATTTGCATTGCGTCTTTAAGATTCATGAACTTAGCCCCTTTTGTCTCGCCTAATCACTGAACCCTTACCGCGCGATTATTGGCCGCGCAGAACCATTTTAGACATGGCTGTGTACCTATTATAAAGTTCGGCATTCAGCGTATAATCGCTTTGGTTCTGCGTCATCTTCATCATCTGCTCTTCGAGCACTACGCCGTTCTTACTCAGCGAGGTTTCGTAGGGCTTCTTCTCCTTATCAGTCGCGAACTTAGTTTGCGGGCTGACGGGAGTCAGATGGTTAGGTTGGGTCATGGCAAGAGGTTGGCGCGAATTGGCCTCCTTCATCGCCTGAAGAAAATTCTGTTGGCGCAGGTCGCTGGGGCGGTAATTGGGGGTATCAGCATTGGCAACATTCTGGGCCAGCACCTTATGGCGGTCGCCGAGATAATCCATGCGCCGAGCCATGAACTGCATCAGATTGGTTTTGCCGTCACTCATCGCCTACCACCCCATTAGAAGCCCTGGAAATTTTGCCTTAAGCCGTAGCCCCCTGCAAGCAAACCTTACGCCAGCTTTCAAACTTAGGTTTATGCTTGGTCAAAGCGTTTGTCTACAGTATTTTAGCGTTGAAAGCTGACTTTTCGCATGAAGGATGTGTTGCGATGAATGATTCCCATGACCGACCCTCGGAATCTTTTGCCGGGGGCAAAAAGCGCCGTCCGATTGCGGTTGCCCTGAACTATCAGAAGGGCGACTTGCCGAAGGTTGTGGCCTCTGGGCGCGGAGCGATTGCGGAGAAAATTCTCGAAATCGCCTTCGCCAATGGCGTTAAGGTGCGCGAGGATCGCGACCTTGCCGAATTGCTGTCGGCAGTGGAATTAAATTGTCCAATCCCCGTCAATTGTTTCGAGGCAGTTGCGGAGGTTCTAAGATACCTTTATCAAGCCAATGCGCGAGTAAGCGGTGCGCCCGTCGCTGGCATGAACGACGCCCCGTTGGACGAGCCGAACCGCTATTAACCGCCACATCGGGCAACTGGACTAGAGAGAGACCGTGACCGAACCTCCCGCCCGCTCCCCCGCCCCCCGGAAAGCCGCCCCGGCGCGCGCGCCATTGCCCGATCCCCAAGCCGTCATAGAGGGCTTCAACCGCGTTATCCTGGCGCTGGAAGCGGCCCTGACAACGCTGGAAGAGGAGGGCGCGGTCGATCTCGCTGGCCTTGATGAGGAGATTGAGCGGCTGTGTGGTGCCACGATGAAAATCACCGGCCCCGCTGCCGATCCTGTGCTGAAGCGGATGGGCGCGATGACCGATCTGCTTGAAAAACTCAGCAGCCAGTTGAGCGAGCGTATGACCGACAGCAGCACGCAAGAACAGGTTGAGGCGAAAGCCAAACACCGCTCGGCGATTTCAGCCTACCGCAAACCCGAACAAGGCGAGGGATGAGTATGGGTGCCGATGTGATGAACGACGGCTATATCCGCTTTGTGGTTGGATTGCTCGTGGTTTTGGCCATGATTGTCGTGGCGGTCTGGGTTGCGAAACGCTTAGGCTTGGGCACAACGGCAGGTTTTCGGGGGAAAGGCCGTCGTCTCACCCTGGTGGAAGTGATGCCGCTCGACCAGAAACGCAAACTGGTGCTGATCCGCCACGATGAAACCGATCATCTAATTCTGCTGGGGGCGACGCACGAGGCGCTGCTGTCCTCGACGGCGGCACCGGTTGCAACCGCCGCCCTAGCTCCCGCGCTGCTGCCGGAAACTGCTGATAAAACCCGGAAAAACCCGTTTCTAGCCGCAGATCGGGAGACCTAGGATGCGCCGCCCTCAGGCTTCCACTCTCGCCCTTGCCGCCAAGTGGAGCGCGCTTTCCGGTCTCGTGACGTTTGTGGCGCTGCTCGGCATTCTCTGGACTGATCCCGCGATGGCCCAAGCCCTAACGCTGGACCTAGGCGACGGCGGTGGCAGCACCACAGGCCGGATCATTCAGACGCTGGCCACGCTAACGGTCATTAGCCTAGCGCCCTCGATTTTGATGATGGTGACATCCTTCACCCGCATCGTCATCGTGCTGTCGCTGTTGCGGAACGCGATTGGGATGCCGCAGTCGCCGCCGAACTCAGTTATGGTGGCGCTCGCGGTGTTTTTGACGGGCTTCATTATGCAGCCAACCCTAGAGCGGGCCTATAATCAGGGGTTGCGCCCGCTGATGAATGAAGAAATCACCGAAGCCCAAGCCTTTGATCGCACTATCGAGCCGTTTCACGGGTTCATGATCCGCCATGTGCGCGAGAAAGACCTGCGGCTGTTCTTCGATCTTGCCCGCACGCCGCCTGTAGAAACCGCCGCACAAACACCCCTGCGCGTTCTCATCCCAGCGTTTATGATTAGCGAGTTGCGGCGCGCGTTTGAAATCGGCTTCTTACTGTTCATCCCCTTCCTCGTCATCGACATGGTGGTCGCGTCCATCCTGATGGCGATGGGGATGATGATGCTGCCGCCGGTTATCATCTCCTTACCGTTCAAGCTGATTTTCTTCGTGCTGGTTGATGGCTGGTATCTCGTCGCGGGTAGTTTGGTGCGAAGTTTCGGGGAGTAATTCGGGAGAGTAACATTGCCTCCCGGACAATTCACGGCTGGACAGGGAGAGTGCAGCACGCTTGGGTGAAGGCGTTATCCCTCTGCTGAGTCCTCGCCATGCCGCTCGCCCACGCTGCCCTAGCCATCTCGATTGCCGCGATTTGGGGCTTTAATTTCGTTGTCATCAAGGTGGGACTAAACGGGATGCCGCCGCTGTTTTTCTGCGGCGTACGGTTTGCTATCGCCGCCCTGCCGCTGCTGTTTTTGCGCGGTGGGCCGCCGGTGGCGTGGCGCTATGTTGTGGGTATCGGGATTGCACTGGGCGTGGTGAAATTCGGGCTGCTGTTCACCGCGATTAAGATTGGTATGGGCGCGGGGCTGGCTTCGTTGCTTATGCAGAGCCAAGTTTTCTTCACCATTCTCGCGGCGGCGGTGCTTTTAGGCGACCGGGTTAAGCCGGTCGCGCTTGTCGGGATGCTGATTTCCGGCGGCGGGCTTGCATTGCTGGCCTTAGATTTGCCGTTGGGGACCAGCTTACTCGGCTTCGGCATGGTGATTCTGGCGGCAATGTGCTGGGCCGTGGCCAACATTCTCACTAAGAAATCGGGCAGCAAAGATGCGTTTCGGCTGATTTCCTGGGTTAGTCTCGTGCCACCCCTGCCCTTGCTGGCGCTGTCTTTGGTGATCGAAGGGCCGGATGCTATTGCCGCCTCCGTGCTGAATGCGACTCCGGTAACGATTGCCGCGCTGCTCTATGTTGCCGGGCCATCGACCGTTCTGGCTTTCGCGGTGTGGAATTGGCTGCTGCAACGCCATTCCGCCGCCAAGGTAACGCCCTTCGCCCTAGCCGTGCCGATTTTCGGCCTGCTCTCCGCCGCCCTCTTCCTAGGCGAGAAGCTGGATGCGATGACGCTGCTCGCCTGTGGCCTCGTGTTCGCCGGATTGGCGCTGACGATGCTGGCGCCAGAGCGTTTTGCTAAAGCAAAACTCTCTTATTTTATTCGCCCTCGCCGGGCGGGCGCATCCGCGCCCTTGGCCGCAGCCTCAATGGCTGCTTCTACCAATGAGTCTGATAAAAATCAGTCTCATTGGTAGTCTCAGACCGGCACAACTGCCCCATCCCGTAGCGTAACCACGCGGTCCATCCGCCGGGCAAGCTCCAGATTATGCGTGGCGATCAGGGCCGCAAGCCCTGTGGTCCGCACGAGGCGCATGAGTTCGGTGAACACGCCGTCCGCCGTCGTTGGGTCGAGATTGCCCGTCGGCTCATCGGCCAGCAGCAACTTCGGTTGATTGGCAATCGCGCGGACAATCGCCACGCGCTGCTGCTCCCCGCCCGATAGCTTGCCGGGACGGTGGCTAAGGCGGTCCTTCAAACCCACAAGCGTCAGCAACTCCGTTGCCCGCACAGCAGCCGCCCGGCGCGACACGCCCGCGATCATCTGCGGCAGCACGATATTTTCCAGCGCCGAAAACTCCGGCAAAAGCTGGTGAAACTGATAGACGAAGCCGATAGTACGGCGGCGCAGGGCCGTGCGCGCCGTATCGTTCAGCTTGGCGCTCGCCTGCCCGTCGATCTCGATTTCGCCCGCCGTCGGGCTATCAAGCAGCCCCGCCATATGCAGCAGGGTAGATTTCCCCGCGCCGGAGGGGGCAATCAGCGCCACCATTTCCCCGGCATTCAGCGTGAAATTGACGCCGCGCAGCACCGTAAGGTCGCCATAAGAACGCTCGACTCCGCGCAACACTAGAACCGGCTTACTCATAGCGCAGGGCCTCCACCGGGTTCAGTCGCGCCGCACGCAAAGCCGGGTAAATTGTCGCCAGCAAGCTTAGGCTAAAGGCCATCACGACCACTTGGGTTACTTCCGTAACATCCATCTTGGCAGGCAGGCGCGAGAGAAAATAGATCTCGGCTTGGAAGAGTTGCGTGCCGGTCAGGTTTTGCAAAAACTGGCGGATATTCTCGATATTCTCGCAGAACAGCACCCCTATCAGTAGCCCCGCCCCTGTGCCGATCACGCCGATACTGGCCCCCGATAGCAGGAAAATCCGCAAGATCATGCCCCGCGTCGCCCCCATGGTTCGCAGCACAGCAATATCGCGGCCCTTATCCTTCACCATCATGATCATCGAGGAGATGATATTGAAGGCCGCCACCAGAATAATGAGCGTGAGAATAAGGAACATCACATTGCGTTCCACCTGGATTGCATTGAAAAAGCTGGAGTTTGCCTGCTGCCAATCGACCGCGCGCACCCCTGGCGGCACAAGGCCGGAGAGCATATAGGTGATGACCGCCGCCTTATTCGGATCGGTCAGCATAATCTCGATCCCCGACACGCCCTGCGGCAGCCGGAAGAAGATTTGCGCCGCGCTTAAGGGCGCATAAACATACGTGTTATCATACTCATACATGCCGACTTCAAAGATCCCCGCCACGCGGTAGGTTTTGATGCGCGGCACCGAGCCGAACGCCGTGCTCTCGCCGCGCGGACTGAGCACCGTCAGACCATCACCCAGCTTCAAGCCGAGCCGATAAGCCATGCGGCTGCCGATCAGCACGCCATCGTCGCCCATATCTTCGATACTGCCTTGGCGCACCGCGTCGGCAATCAGGCGGCGGGCGCGCAGATCGTCCGGCGTCATCCCCCGCACCAACGCGCCGCCGGCAACACCGTTAGCGCTGACCATCACCTGCCCCTCCACCATTGGTGCCGCGAACACCACCCCGTCGAGGCCCTTCAGCCGCGCGATCAGCGCATCGGCGTCGGGAATCGGTTGGCCCGCTGGCGCGCTAAGAGTGATATGGCCGTTCAGCCCCAAAATCCGGCCCAAGAGTTCTGCCCGAAACCCATTCATCACCGACATCACGATGATCAGCGTGGCCACCCCCAACGCGATCCCCAGCAGCGAGAACCAGGCAATAACCGAGATAAACCCTTCCTGCCGCCGCGCCCGCAGGTAGCGAAACGCCACAAGCCGTTCAAATGCCGAAAAGATCATTCTATTTCCTGTTCCGCTGAGGGCTGAAGCCAGTTTTCGACACGCAACCCCGCAACCCGTATAAATTCGTCCACGTTCGCCGTGACCATTGTCGCGCCAAGCGCGCAGGCGTGGGCAGCGATTAAAAGGTCGTTGGGGCCGATACTACGCCCCGCCGCCTCCAATTCCGCCCGAATGCGGCCATACTCCTGATCGACCGGCACATCCATCGGCAGAACCCTGATAGCCCTTAAGAGATCTTCGACCTTATTTGTAAGGGCAGTTGAACCCTTTCGAGCACAGCCATAGCGAAGTTCCGCCGCGACGATGATGCTCGTAAAAACCGCAGCCTCGCCGACTACCCCAACGCGGTTTGCCACAAGACCCGCCGGGTTCTTGACCAGATCACTTAAAATATTCGTATCGAGCAGATAGAGGAGCGTCAAAAAATGTCCTCGGGTTCGGTCGGCGCATCGTCGATGTCGGGAAGTTCATCCGCGACCTGCTGCCAGCTTGCGAGTAGGGCCAGCAAGCCAATCTTGCGGAGAGGCTCGATAATCAAACGATCCCCTTCCCGGCGCATCAAGGCGGTATGGCCGGGCAACTCGAACTCCATCGGAATACGGATCGCCTGATTCCGATTATCTCTGAATAGCTCGACAGGCCGGGATACAGCCTCAAACCCTTGTGTCATCCTGCTCTCTCCCTAGCGTCACGCCAAGCTACCGGCCCGCAAGTTTAGCAGAAAGAGAAGCGCTCAATCCTGGCTTTTTATGGGCGAGGCTCTTCAATGAAACACACCAGCCCCCAACCGCCCCAGCGCATCCGCCACCGACAGTTCATCCCGCTGCCCGGTGCGGCGGTTTTTCAACTCGATCACGCCTTTTTCGAGGCCGCGCGGGCCGATGATGATTTGCCAGGGCAGGCCGATCAGGTCCATATCGGCGAACTTCACGCCCGCGCGCTCGTCCCGGTCATCGTAGAGCACGTCCAAGCCTTTTGCCGTGAGGGCGTCATAGACTTCCATCGCCTTGGCATCGGAAGCGGCATCGCCCGCTTTCATCGTAATGATACCAACATGATAGGGTGCCACGGCCTCCGGCCAAATGATCCCTGCCTCATCATGGCTGGCTTCGATAATCGCCCCCAACAGCCGCGAGACACCGACACCGTAAGACCCCATGTGGAGGGGGGCTACCGAGCCATCGGCCTGGGTTACGGTGGCTTTCATCGGGGCTGAATATTTTTCGCCGAAGTAGAAAATATGCCCAACTTCGATACCGCGCGCCGAATGCAGCCGTTCCGCCGGAACTGGGCAGGCGGCGTCATCGTGCTTTTCTTCTGTCGCGGCGTAGAAGCCCGTGGCCCAATCAACGAAAGATTGCAGCTCTTCCACACTCTTCGGCGCTTTATCCAGCACGTCCAGATCAAGCCAGTCTTTATCGCAGAACACTTGGCTTTCGCCCGTTTCGGCCAGAATAATGAACTCGTGAGACAGGTCGCCGCCGATAGGGCCGGTGTCGGCTTTCATCGGAATGGCTTTCAGCCCCAGCCGCGCATACGTGCGGAGATACGCGAGGAACTGTTTATTGTAGCTAACGCGCGCCGAAGCTTCATCGAGATCGAAGGAATAGGCATCCTTCATCAAAAACTCGCGCCCGCGCATCACGCCGAAGCGCGGGCGAACCTCATCGCGAAACTTCCACTGGATATGATACAGATTTAGCGGTAACTGCTTGTAAGATTTTACAAAACTGCGGACGATATCCGTAATCATTTCTTCGTTGGTCGGGCCGAACAGAAGGTCGCGCTCGTGCCGGTCGGTAATGCGAAGCATCTCCTTACCGTAATCATCATAGCGCCCACTTTCCCGCCACAGGTCCGCCGATTGAATGGTTGGCATGAGGAGTTCCACCACACCCGCGCGGTTTTGCTCTTCGCGAACAATGGCTTCCACCTTGTTGAGCACGCGCAAGCCGAGCGGCAACCAAGTATAAATCCCCGCGCTTTGCTGGCGGATCATGCCCGCGCGCAGCATCAGCCGGTGCGAGGCAATCTGCGCCTCCGCCGGGGTTTCTTTCAACGTGGGAAGGAAGAACTGGGACAAGCGCATGAAAAATCTCGGATTTTATAAGGAATAGCCGGGCGCGACTTTAGGCGGCAGAACCTTGCTTGTCCACGCCCAAGCGGAGACCGGCTACCGATAGCCTGCGGCGCGGCAGCGTTCGATCAGGTCGTCATTCCCCCCGGTAAGGGGGCGGCCATTGAGCAGGCTAGTGCCATCGGGCGCAATCTGCACTGTCCCCACCGTCGTCTCACCCTGAAGCGGGCCGCGCAAACGGCCACCATACGCATTCGGATCGACGTAGAGGCGTGTAGAAGGGTTAAGACCGCCCGCAAGGCCGCCACCGTAGAGGGCACCCCCCGGCAGATCAGCCCCTGCTACCGTTCCCCCCGAAGCGGTTGTACCCGGCTGATAGGTTGGGGATTCGGACGGCGAAAGAGTCGTCAGCGCTTGCCGACAAATCTCCGCATCCGGCGCGCCGAGCACGCTGGAATTGCCGCCGATATTCATCTGAAAACGCGGGGCCTGGGCATGGCTCGGCGAAACCCAGAGTCCCCCAATCAGCACTCCGAATGCGCCCCATGCAACAAGATGTGCCGCGAGCGCGCAGGCGCGCTTATTTTTTTCCAACTGAACCATAATTTTAGTTTAACAGATTCCATTTCCGAACCCCAGACGGCAAAATCTTCCCGGCAAAAATTTTGCAACCGATTGGGCTGTCTTTCTAATTTATTTCGGGGGGCTTGATCGTGGTAGCATCGGCCCCCATCTCACAAAGTATCTACATTTAGGCGAAAAAATTGAGTGACAGACGCAAAAGCGCGTGCTTATACTCCCCCAGAAAATAAAAAGACTGCGCGACAAAAGCGCGCAGCCCGAGTTTAGGGAGGAATCGCCACAAGGCGGAGACAAACAGCATAAGCTGTCGTCGTATGAATAAGGTATCTTCTGCATTGCAGCATGGCAAGATCAAACTATTGATCTTGCCGTTTTTTTGACTGTTTTCAAGGACTTGTGCATAATTTAGGCGAATAGCCTGTATTTTAAGCGCGCTCTGAATAAACCGCAGGCATCGCATTTCTAAGCCGCCCCCCCTCTTGCTCCCGAAGCCCTGGCAGCGCAGAGTGGGCTATGGTTTTCACGCCCTCACCCTACGCCACTCAAGCCGCCCTCCAGCAGCTTTCGGAAGCCGATTGTACTCGGATCACCGCGCGAACAGGCCCCTTCGATCAGATTGAGGCAAACGATGATGGCACCAGCGTTTTCGCGCTGCGGATCAACGGTGCGTGGGTCTTACGCCTTGCCCGGTCCCAGGAAGCACCACTGGTGCGGGAAACTCTGCTGTTAAACGCGATTGCCGCTGCTCTGCCGCCGGAGATGCGCCGTTGCCTGCCCGTGCCTGAGCTTGTGGGGGAGGGTTGGGCGCTGCACCACCATCTGCCCGGTCAACCGACGGGGCAAGGCGATCTTGCCGCCCTCCCTGCCGCACAGCGGGCGCGGTTTCTGGGGGAGTTTGGGGCGTTGCTCGCCGCCTTACACGCGCTGCCGCCAACACCGGATCATCCCCCCGCCGAAACGCCGCACGCCCCAGACCATTGGCGCGATGTGCTGGTAGAGGCCGAAACCGAGCTTTTTCCGCTAGTCTCTGCCCTCCTCGCCCGCGATCTTCGGGCGGCCCTGGTCGCGATGATCGAAACGCCCCTGGCCCTAACGGGTGCCGCCCTTCTGCACGATGATCTGCACACTGCTCATATCCTCCACGATCCCGAAACCGGTGCCCTAACGGGGTTGCTGGATTTTGGCCGGGCAGGGCGCGGCGATGCCGCCGTTGATATTGCCGGGCTGCTATATAATTGGGGGACGGAGGCTGTCGCAGACCTAGGGTATCCCAACCTTACCGAGCATCTTCCCCGCGCCCGCCGCCTAGCCCGCACTTACGAAGTGCAATGGGCGCTCGAAGGACTTCACCGACAGGATAACCGCTGGTTCCTCTATGCGTTGGGTGCGGCGAAAGGGTTTTAGCCTGCTGTAAGACTCGCCTTTTACCCTCAAGCACCGTAGATTAAAGATAATATGGTTAGAAAAACCCCTCGCCCTCCCGAAGAAGCCCGCGCGATTGCCAGGGCCTTACGCAAACGCTTCATTTCGGCAGAAGTGGAAGCAACCGCGATGGAAACCTTGCGGCGATTGAATATTGATCCCGCAGCCTTTCTCGCTTCCCCCAAAAAACCCGCCGACGCCGCGCCCGCACCGAAAGACCCGGTTAAAATGGCGCGTTTCTGGGGCCGTAGCGGTAAGGAAAGCACCATCGCCGCCGTGCGCGAACGCGAAGGCATCGTATTGCCCGAAGCCGATAAGCCCTTCACGGAAGACGAAAAACGTAAAGCGCGGGCCGTGCTGGCAGTATTCAAGGAGCGGTATGGGACGCCGGATAAGCCGAATTAAGCCTTTGGTTCGGGACTGCTTGACCTTGAATTAAACCTTCGCCAGTATCTTCGCTTAAAGCGAGCAATACGGGGCCAAGATGACCGACCCAGCCGAGCGCGACGATAGTCATCAAAGAGCCAGCGTGCAGGGGGACGGCAATCAGATAATCCAGATTGTCGGCAACAATAATTATATCGCGCTGTCGGGCGCAGGGGCCTTGTGCCTCAGTGAAGATGGCAACGACGACGGGCCGAAACAAACTCCGACCAAACGCGGTATGGCGGGCTTTACGCCGACCGGGTATCGAGAGACCAAGATACTTTGGGCCATCAACCGAAAAAGCCTTAGTTTTCGCGGTCGTCAGGCAGAAGTTTCGGCCCTGTGGGATTGGTTGACGGCAGAAAGTGAAGTTTCCGCGCACATCGTGATGGGCGCGGGCGGGCGCGGGAAAACCCGGTTGGCCGTCGAACTCGCCGCCACAGCGCGGGCCGCAGGGTGGCTGGCCGGTTTTAGCCCACGCGACGCTTTTGCCCCGTTCAATAGTAACGGCAGCCGATGGGCCTGGAACCAGCCGACCCTGATTATCGTCGATTATGTGGCCGCACAAGCCGAAGCCCTAAAAATCGCCCTGGCCGCGCTGGTCCGCCATCCCCCCAAAGACGCCCCAAAACTGCGGTTCTTGCTGCTGGAGCGCGTCGGGACGCCTCAATCTTTTTGGTGGCGGCATCTTTTCGGCGGCACCGACCATCGCGACGGGCCGATTACCGACCTGCTTGATCCGGCTCACGTCATCCACTTGCAAGGCTTGGCTGAGGAAGATCGGTTTGCGGTTTTTGCCGAGGCCTATGTGCTCGCCAGCGGGAAATCTGCCCCCGACCGCAGCCCCGCCTGGGACCAAACCCTCGCCCAGCTTACCCTTGGCGGCGAACCGCTGTTTCTGGCGATGACCGGGCTGGTTCTCGCCCGGTAAGGGCTAGGAGCAAAGGACGGGTTAACTGCCGATAAACTGGCCTTCAATCTGGCCGGACAAGAGCAGAAGCGCATCGAAACCCATTGGACCGCCGCAGGCTTGCCGAAACCTCAAGCCCGCTCCCTGCCCGCTCATCTTGCGGCTGTCGTTACCCTCTGCGGTGGGTTGGACGAATCGGCGGCCCATGCGATGATTGCGGAGGAATCGGCGGCGCTTCACCAAGCGATTCCATCGGGAAGTACCTCTGCCGCCTATTCCGCCCTCCACCAAGCCTTACCGGGGAACGGCGGCGCGATAGCCCCACTTCTCCCCGATATTTTGGGGGAGGCGCTGATCCTTCAAGCCTTCAAAGCACTGCCGGACAAGGGTACCGCCACCCTTACCCGCGCCAGCCACCGAGCGCGGCGAGCGGTGTTCGACACTGTAATCCGCTGTGGGCGCGACTTCATCATTCGCGGGCACGGCCTGCCCCTTGATTGGCTGAAGCAACTTCATGCGGAAAGTGAGGGGGATTTATGGGCGCTTGTCGATCTCGTGGAAGCACTCCCCCATGAAACCGTGGAACTACGGAAGATAGCGTCGGAAATCACGCAATCGCTTGTGGTAAAGGCGCGGGTGGTGAACGCTCCGGCGCTGCTTGCTCTCGCCTTGAACAACCTCTCTAACCGCTTGGCAGACCTTGGCCAGTCGCTGAAAGCACTGGTTGCCGCCGAAGAGAGCGTCAGAGTATGCGATCAGCTTGATGCTGAAAACTCCGAGGCGCATCGCCCCATTCGCGCAATGGCCCTGAACACTCTCTCAAATTGTCGCGCCGAGTTAGGTGATCGGAAAGGCGCTCTGGTCGCCGTCGAAGAAAGTATCAAAATTTACCGTACGCTTTTGGTGCAAAACGCTGTGGCCTTCTGGCCCGATCTCGCGGGAACACTGAATACTCTTTCACTCCGACACGCCGGGCTTCATCAGCAGCCAGAAGCGTTGGACGCTGCCGAGGAGAGTGTCAGAATTTACAATATGCTTGACGCTGAGAACTCCGAGGCTCTTCGTCCCAATCTGACCGGGGTGCTGAATAATCTCTCGGGCTATCTGGTTGCCTGCGGCAAGCGGACGGAAGCTCTAAGCGCCGCCGAGAGAGGTTGCGATCTCTGCAAAGCCCTTTATGCCCAAAACCCGGCGGCTTTTCGCCCTCTTCTCGCGGCAGCGCTGAACACACTCTCGAACCGCCAAGCCGAATGTGGGAAGCCCCATCACGCACTGAATAATATCCAAGAGAGTACATCTCTCTACAGAACCCTTTTTGCACAGAACCGCGAGGCCTTTCGGGCCGATCTCGCTAGAAGCCTTGGTGCCCTTGCCCAGCGGTTAGCAGCGACAGATAGACTTAGCGATGCGCGCGATGCGATCGAGACGGCTATCACCACCCTGTCGCCACTGTTTCTGGTACTCCCCGAAGCGGTAGCCTCCCTTACTTATAACCTCGCACAGACTTATCTCAATATCACGGAGCACCAAGACGACCCAGACCACTCCCTCCTCGCCCCGATCATTACCCGCTTTCAATCCCTCCCCTCTGGAGACGCCCCCGATGACAACTGACCTGATCGCCCTTGCCGCCGATGCGGCGCTGAAAGAAGCCACGAAATTCGCCGTGCAAGGGGCGGTTGCCGGGGGGAAATCCGTCTTTGGCTGGATTAAGAGTAAGGTGTCCGGCACCAATGCTGCAATTACCGCCGAGGTTGCGGCAGCGCCGGATAAAAAATCTGCACCCGCAAAACTTCAGACGGTTCTTACCGACCTTCTGGAAGAACAGCCCGGCCTGAAAGAGGAACTCGCGGCCTTGCTGAAAGAACTTGGCGTTGGGGAAACGTCGCAGACCGCGATGGTCAAGGGTAACAACAATCAAACCGTTCAAATCGTCGGCAGCGGTAATAGCATCAATAAGTAACCCTACCCGTACAACGCCCTCGCCCGGCTCTCAAAGGCCGATACCATGCGTTTTACGGCTTCGTTGAACAGAGTTTCGATGATTTTTTGTAGCATTCTATTATGGAACTCGAAGTCCACATAGAAATCCAACTCGGCCTGCCCTGGTGCCTCGGG
>JAYSQZ010000011.1:0-13366 GCA_043721315.1 Alphaproteobacteria bacterium | reverse complement strand
TCGGCGGCTGAGAGCCTGCGAGGGATTTTTGGGACCTGATAGGAGCCAAGCGCAGCAGATATCGAGACTATCTGCAAGATTGGCGACGCAGCAGGGCGCGAAAATCCCTCGCAGGATCGACCTGCCCGGCATTTTCAAACAGGCTCTAAGTAAAAACCCCTCCCCGGCAGACCGGGGAGGGGTCGAGAGACTATCCTGAGAGAGGGGATCAATCCTCGGTATTATTATCCTTGGTTTCCGGCAGCAGCAGAGCACCAATAATAAAGCTACCCACTGCGATGATGATTGGATACCAGAGGCCCGAGTAAATATTCCCCGCCGCAGCGACCCACGCGAAGCTGATCGACGGCAGGAAGCCCCCAAACCAACCATTCCCGATATGGTACGGCAATGACATAGAGGTGTAGCGAATGCGCGTTGGGAAGAGTTCCACGAGCATTGCCGCAATCGGGCCGTAAACCATCGTCACATAGAATACAAGAATGACGAGCAACACCAGGATTGCGAAGTGATTGATCTTCGCAGGATCAGCCTTAGCCGGGTAGCCTGCGTTCTTGATCGCTTCCGCCAACTTGGCTTTGTCGTAACCCTTCACTTCAACATCATTGAAGCGAATGACCAGTTCCGAACCGGCCGGAGCCACTTGGTTCTCGTAGTTGACCGACGACCGGGACAAATCACCCCGCGCCAAATCGCACGGATTGTTGAACTTGATCGTGCCGGTTGGGTTGAACTGGAAGGAGCAGGCTGCCGGATCGGCTAACACAACCACCTTATTCTTCGCGTGCGCTGCCGCCAGATCGGGATTGCCGTACTGGGTAAGCGCCTGGAAGATTGGGAAGTAGGTGATTGCCGCAAGCATCATGCCGCCCAAAATGATCCATTTCCGGCCAATCTTATCGGACAAGATCCCGAAGACGATGAAGAACGGCGTACCGATCAACAATGAACCTGCGATGAGATAATTGGCGGTTTCGGGATCAATTTTCAGGGTCGAGGTCAGGAAGAACAGCGCGTAGAACTGCCCCGTGTACCAAACGACGGCCTGACCCGCGACAGCACCGAACAGCGCAATCAAGACGAGCTTAAGATTCTTCCACTGCCCGAACGCTTCGGTTAACGGAGCCTTGGACTGCTTGCCCTCGGCTTTCATGCGTTGGAAGGTAGGCGACTCGTTCAGCCTCGTCCGAATCCACACCGAGATCGCCAACAGGAAGATCGAGATGAGGAACGGCACACGCCAGCCGTAGGCATCAAAGTCAGCCGGGCCGAAGTACTTGCGACAACCGAGAATGACCAGCAGTGACAGGAACAGGCCCATCGTTGCCGTCGTCTGAATCCAAGCCGTGTGCGCGCCACGTTTGCCGTGGGGGGCGTGCTCGGCCACATAAGTGGCAGCCCCGCCATATTCACCGCCCAGCGCCAAGCCTTGCAGCAAGCGCAGAATGATGAGGATAATCGGCGCGGCAATGCCAATTTGGGCGTAGGTAGGCAGAATACCGACCCCGAAGGTCGCCGCACCCATAATAACAATGGTGACGAGGAAAGTGTATTTGCGGCCCACAAGATCACCGATGCGCCCGAAGAAGACGGCACCGAAGGGTCGAACCGCAAAGCCGGCGGCGAATGCTAGCAGCGCAAAAATCAGCGCTTGGGTTTCCGGCACACCGGAAAAGAACTGCTTTGCAATGGTCGTGGCTAACGACCCGTAAAGGTAAAAGTCGTACCATTCGAAAACGGTGCCGAGCGAAGAAGCGATAATAACCTTCCGCTCCTCCGCCGGGGTGGTCGCCGGAGCGCCCCGTGCCATGCTAGACATTTCTGACTCCCTAATTTTTATCTTTATCGTTCTACAGGGTGATCTTGTTTCCGCGCGGCAAAACCACTGAAAACAAAATATCACATAAGACGGTACAGAGGTTATAATACGAACGCGACAAGGAAATGCCACATTTGTAGCGCGCGGATTGTCGCACCTAACCTCAGTTTTTCAGGTGCAGCGCAGCATTTAGGCGTGAACACAGCCCCTAAAACGAACGCCCTCCAGAGAATTGGAGGGCGAAAAATGCAGCTATCGCAAAAAACCGGGAGCGTTAGGGCATTCGCTTGCGCGCTTGCTGCAACTGCAAACCGGAGAGAAAGTCGAACGCGCCCGAGGCCAGTTTTTCAAACTTGAGGGATAACGTGCGCTTGCGCGGATCAACGCGGATAACCCGAACCTGCGCTGCAAAATAGGCAGACCCCGCCTTAGCACTTGCCACCGTGAGGGTGATCTGAAAACGATTGTTAGACTTTAACTCGCCCATATAATTCCCCACCATAAGGCCCCCTAAAGACCAATCAATCGTCTCGTAGCTATCGTGGAAAATGCCTATTCGCAGCACAGGATCGGTAAAGCGGCGGTTATCGCGCTTCTGGTGCGCGGCCAAACCAACGCTATCTTTAGCATGATTTTCCGAACGCGCTGGAACGTCGCCACCCTCATTAAGCCGCCCGCCTGGCCGAGCTGCAATCCCACCCCCTGCCCGGCTGGACAGGCGTTCCTGCCGATCAAACTCGTCGGCAGCATCGCGCTGATCGCTCAGGGCGCGATGCCGCGCAGACCGCTCATGATCGACCTTGAGCGTGGCCATCAATTCCTGAGCTAAACGAGACCGGCTATCATCACTCATCAGCGGCAGATCCTCTACCTTCTCTAAGTCTAGGGACTCGAAACATATAGCCCACAGCAGAAAATTGTACTCTAATTTTAAGAGATTACCAATTCGTAAAGCAAGAGGCGTTATGAGCCTGACACAGATCGAAAGCCGAGTCTTTTCTGGCGGTTGCTCCTAAGAAAGCGACAAAGGGGGCTGTAAGGCCGCTTGTAACCCGCGCGCTGCCGCATTATCCTCCGCGCCCACTCAATAGATCGCGCCCATGGGTGCTAATCTAATCGTATGAGATTGCCGGACCGGAAAGGTTAATAGGGCATGGAAAAGGTGCCAATGACAGCCAGCGGCTATGCCCGGCTGACAGAAGAGCTGAAGCATTTGAAGACGGTGGAGCGCCCAGCGGTGATCCGAGCGATCGCGGAAGCGCGCGAGCACGGTGATCTATCCGAAAACGCCGAATATTCTGCCGCGCGCGAGCGCCAAAGCTTCATTGAAGGCCGCGTGGCCGAACTTGAAGACGTGGTTTCCCGCGCCGACGTCATAGATCCTGCCAAATTGATCGGCTCGACCATCAAATTCGGGGCGAACGTCAATCTGGCCGATGAAGATACCGGCGAGGAGCAGACGTTTCAGATTGTCGGCCAGTATGAAGGCGATATTAAAGCCGGGCTGCTGTCGATCACAGCCCCGCTCGCCCGTGCCCTTATCGGTAAGTCGGTTGGGGATAAAGTGGAAGTCACGACGCCGCGCGGTTCTAAATCCTACGAGATCGTCGGCATTAGCTTTGTTTAGAGCCGTGAACGATAGATCGGATGCGGCCCTAAAGCTTAAGTGCCCTAACGAAAAGGGCCTAACGAAAAGGGCGACCTCAGAGCCGCCCTTTTCGTTTAACCTCAACCGGCTAGCTTTGAGCGCCGCTGACCTCTTCAATAGCGATAGGCACACCCGGCACGTCCTTCGTTGTCCGCATCACCAGAGCGGAACGAACATGAGCGACGTTTTTGGCCGCCGTGAGCTTAGTGGTTAGGAAGCGCTGATAATCCTCCCAATCCTGAGCGACAACCTTTAAGAGATAATCGACATCGCCGGTGAGCAGCGCGCATTCGCGTACTTCTGCCCAGTGAGATACCATCTCATCAAACGCCCGCAAATCGACATCCGACTGGCTAGAAAGGCCAACCTGGGCAAAAACAGTTACCCCAAAACCCAAAGCCTCTGGGTTGATATTGGCATGATATCCCCGAATGAGACCGGCCTTTTCGAGCGCCCTAACCCGGCGCAGGCAGGGGGGTGCGGAGATGCCAACCCGTTGCGCCAGCTCGACATTCGTCATGCGGCCGTCGGCCTGGAGATCGCGGAGGATCCGCCGATCAATCCGGTCCAACTTGATGTGTCGCATATTTACGATCCGCTTTTGGGGTTTCTGGACATATAATTTCTTATAACCTTTCTATTCGGTCAAGTCATGCCCAATTCGCAAGCACATCCCACCGCAGTGTTTCAAAATCCCCCTTCCTCGCGGGGGCTGACGATCTGGCTAATCTGCGATGATAAGATAGGCACGCTCAATCAGGCGCGCGGTGTGGCCGAGCGTTTGCCTGAATTTTTGCCTGGATTTTTGACCACATTTTTGCCCGTTCCGCCGGCGGTGACTGAGCACATCGCCCGCGCCCGTTTTCCCTTCAGCCACCTCCCCGCGCGGCTCTGGGGGATGCTCGGGCCAAGACTTGCCCTAGCCGCCCTGATCCCGCCGCTTGCGCCCCCTTGGCCAGACTTGGTGATTGCCGCAGGCCGCAGCGCCGCTGCCCCCGCCGCTGCCATTCGGCGGTTGAGCTGTGGGCACAGCCGCGTTGTTGCGCTTCAGAACCCGCGCTTACCGCTGAGCGCCTTCGATCTCGTAATCGCCCCGGTCCATGATGGGTTAGAAGGGGCCAATCTGCTGGCCCTGGACGGTGCACCGCACAGAATTTCTCGCGCTCGCTTGGCGGAGGCTGCGTCTCAACCGCCGCCCGCGCTGGCGGCCTTGCGGGCTAGCGCGGTGGCGGCTGGAAAACCGTTCGTCGCGGTTCTTTTGGGCGGCAATAGCGCCCGCTACAGTTTCGATAGTGCCACCGCGCGCCGCCTCGCGACCGATCTCGCCAAACTGGCCGAAACGGGGGTTCGGTTTGCCGTCACCCCCTCCCGCCGTACCCCGCCCGAGGTGGTTGAACGGCTGCGCGCTGGCCTCGCCCCCTATCCGCATTTCTTCTGGGATGGGGAGGGCGATAACCCCTATCTGGCACTGCTTGCCCTGGCCGATCATCTGCTGGTAACGGGCGATAGCGTCTCGATGCTGTCGGAGGCCGCGAGCACGGGCCATCCGGTTCACCGCATTGATCTGCCGGGTGCGCCTGGGAAGTTCGCGGCGTTTCACCAGCGCCTAGAAGCGTTAGGCTTAGTGCGCCCGTTCACGGGCACTCTTTCCGAGTTCACCCCACCCCCCTTCGATGAAACCGGGCGGGCTGCCGCTGCCGTAGCGGATTTACTGACGAGAACCCGCGCGGGGGCTTTTCCGCCGGGCCAGAAAAGCGTATGACCCCGGTATGAATCGTCTGCTGCGCCAAACGCCCCAATCGCCCGTTCCAGGGCCGATTCCCTCCCGCCCCTCGGGAGGCTCCTCGCCGGAGGAAGGCTCGCGCTGGTTTCGGTTGAGCCAAGGCATTGGCCCCTGGGCCGGGCTGCTCGCCCTCTGCCTCGTGCTGTTTTTGCCAGGGATGTTCACGCTACCGCCGTTCGACCGCGACGAGGCGCGCTTCGCTCAAGCCAGCCGCCAGATGATCGAGAGCGACGACTATATCCGCATCTCCTTCCAACACGAGCCGCGCAATAAAAAGCCTATCGGCATCTATTGGGCACAGGCCGCCTCCGCCCATCTGTTCGGGGGGGAGGATGCGCCCATCGCAGCCTACCGCTTGCCCTCGGCCCTGGCGGCAACCGCAGCCGTGCTGTTGCTGTTTGCAGGCTTGAGACGGCAGACCGATCCGGCGACAGCCTTCCTTGCCGCCTCGCTACTCGCCGCCACGCTGCTCACCGTCGTCGAAGCCCATCTGGCGAAAACCGATGCGGCCCTGCTCGCCTGCACTGTCGGCGCGCAAGTGGCGCTGCTGCGCGCCTATCGGCCCTTGCCCGACGAAGCCAAACTGCCCCTACGCTATGTTGCGCTGTTTTGGGGGGCTTTGGGGGCGGCTGTTCTCGTGAAAGGGCCTGTGGTGCCGATGGTGGTGGTAGCAACGCTGCTCGCTCTTGGGTTCGCCGATAAATCTTGGGCATGGCTAAAGCGCCTGCGCCCGCTGCTGGGCCTGCCGCTTGCCGCCCTTATCGTCGCGCCGTGGACCTGGGCCATTCTCTCCCAACCCGGTGGTGGCAGTACTCGCGCGGGCGGTAATTTCTTCCTCGATGCCATTCGCGGCGATCTGCTGCCCAAGCTAATCGGCAGTCAAGAAGGCCACGGTGCCCCGCCCGGCCTTTACCTAGCCTTGCTCGCCGTGACCTTCTTCCCCGGCACGTTGCTGCTAATTCCGGCTTTACGGGCGGCGTGGCGCGAACGGCTGGACCCGCTAGTGCGCTTTGCCCTTGCCTGGGTGCTACCCTGTTGGCTGATTTTCGAGCTGATTCCCACCAAGCTACCCCATTATGTGCTGCCGCTGTACCCGGCTCTGGCCGTCCTCGTCGCCCGCTTTGCGCTGACGGCAGCCGTCGATCACGTAACGCCCTGGTCCGCCCGGATTTCGCAAGTGCTGTGGGGGGCCGTGGCCTTCTTGCTCGCGGCCCTTTCGGTGGGGATTGGGCTTTATTTCGATCAAACTTTGAACCCGCTCGCCCTCATCGCCGCCGCTGTCTTTCTGATTGGGGGCGGCTTAACGCTGCGTTGGGTGTGGCGCGGCGCGGGAGCGCCGGCGCTGGTGGGCGCTATTACTGTGGCGGCGCTCGGCTATGGCGCGCTGCTGTCGGGCGTATTGCCCGCAAGTTCCGGCTTCTTCCTCTCGCGTAGTTTGGCGGTTCAGGCCGAAATTTTGGCCCCCGGTGCGCGGCTGGTGGCGGCGGGCTATGCTGAACCGAGCCTCGTGTTCCTCACCGAAACCACGACCCGCCTAACCGATGCCGACACTGCCGCCCGGCTTTTGGCGGATCATCTGGCCGATCTTGCCTTGATTGGCGACCGCGACATCACCAAATTCCGTACAGCCGCCGAGACTGCTGGGGTTGCCGTGGAAGCCCTGAGCATCGAACGCGGCTATAATTATTCTAAGGGACGCTGGGTGACTGTTACTTTTTTCCGCCGCGCGGGCTAACCGATGCGGCCCCTTCTAGTCTTCTGCGCCGCAGCCTTGCTGGGCGCGCTGTTCATCGCCTTTCCCGAGATTGATCTGGGCATCGCCGGGCTGGGTTATGCGCCTGGGGTGGGCTTTGCCTTGGGGCAACGCTTTCCGTTTCTAGCGCTGCATGATGCCGTACCGTTCTTTATCGCGCTTATCCCGATAGGGGCGCTTGTCGGTCGCGTGACGGGGAAACTCAGCGGGCGCAAAACCGTCTTTCTGCTGCTTGCGGTGGGCCTCGGGCCGGGGCTGCTGGCCAATACGATTCTTAAAGACAATTGGGGCCGCGCCCGCCCCTCCCATACAATCGAGTTTGGCGGCACCAAACAATTTTCACCCCCGCTTATTCCAGCGGATCAATGCGCTAAGAACTGCGCTTTCGTTTCCGGCGATGCCGCTGGGGGCTTCGCTTTTCTTGCGCCCGCGCTCCTGGCCCCGCTGGCGTGGCGGCGGCGGGCCGTGATAGCGGCGCTGGCGACGGGATTGGTCTTCGGCGCGAACCGCATTCTGCAAGGCGGGCATTTTTTATCGGACGTAATCTTCGCCGGGTTTTTCGTCGGTGGGCTGATTTGGGCGCTGCACTGGGCGATGTTCGATCCTGGAGGCGCGCGATTGCGGGCGTATCTGTCGGCGCAAACCAGCACCCCGCTGCGGCGGTATCGGCTTTATGCCACGATCATTCTGCCGCTTGTTCCTTTCAGTATCCTTGCGCTTGATCGCGATATTTCCCGCTGGGCACGCGGCCTGCCCCATGATGTGCGCGCGGTGTTCGAGGCGATCACCAATCTCGGTCTCGGCGTGTGGTGGCTAGTTGGATCGGCTCTCATCATCGGCTGGTGCGGGCTTGCGGCTTGGCGGGCGGCAGATGCGACGACCCGTAACCGCTGGACCTTGCGACTGCGCCCGCCGCTCTTCTTCTTCAGCGCGTGCGCCGTGAGCGGGATCACCAATTCGCTGCTGAAAAGCGTGATTGGTCGCGCGCGCCCTCGGTTATTTTTCGATCATGGTCTTTACACGTTCGATCCACCGGCGCTGAAGGCGCTCTATCTTTCGTTACCCTCGGGCCACACGGCGATGGTGTTTGCGGTCGCAACGTCTCTCGCGCTGCTGTTGCCTCGACGCTGGGCACCCGCTGCCTATGGTCTCGCCAGCGTGATCGCCCTCAGCCGGGTCATTACCAACGCCCATTGGCTTGCCGATATTTTGGCAGGCTCGCTGGTGGGGATCGGCATGACGCTGCTAACGCACCATGTGTTCGTGAAGCGGGCGTGGCTTTTGCCTAAGTAACGGACGAAAAGACGGAATTTCAGGCAACAGACCCTTGTTTGCTGGGGCCGCGCCCGGTAGGGTCATGCTCAAGGAATATAGGGGTTGCAGAAATGGCGGAGCAGCGCCGCACAAAAGTCCTGATTATCGGCGCGGGTCCAGCGGGCTATACGGCGGCGATTTATGCTGCGCGCGCTAATCTGAAGCCGATGCTCGTCACCGGCATGACGCCCGGTGGCCAACTGACCATTACCACCGATGTGGAAAACTATCCCGGCTTTGCCGACGTTATCCAAGGCCCCTGGCTGATGGATCAGATGCGCGCCCAGGCCGAGCATGTTGGCACCGAGATTGTGTACGATCTTATTACGGATGTCGATGTCAGCGCCCGCCCCTTCCGCGCCAAGGCCGATAGCGGCGCAGTTTATACCGCCGACAGCATCATCATCTGCACAGGTGCCACCGCCCGCTGGTTGGGGCTGCCTGCGGAAGAGCGGTTGCGCGGCGCGGGGGTTTCCGCCTGCGCCACCTGCGACGGGTTCTTCTTCCGGGGCAAGACCGTTGCCGTCATCGGCGGCGGCAATACTGCCGTAGAAGAAGCGCTATACCTAACCAATCACGCCAGCCACGTTACGCTTATTCATCGGCGCGACAGTTTGCGGGCTGAAAAAATTTTGCAAGACCGGCTGTTCGGCAATCCCAAGGTCAGCGTGATCTGGAATCATACGGTCGAGGATATTCTTGCGACAGGCACCCCGCCAACGGTGAGCGCGGTTCGGCTGAAAAGCACGCGCGATGCCTCGGTTCAGGACATTGCGGTGGACGGCGTTTTCGTCGCAATCGGTCATGTGCCGCAGACGGAGTTGTTCAAAGGCAAACTGGCGCTCGATAGCGACGGCTACCTCATCACCGCGCCAGATTCGACCGCGACCAACATTGCCGGCGTTTATGCGGCGGGCGATGTGAAGGATAAGCATTTCCGCCAAGCCGTAACGGCGGCGGGGATGGGCTGTATGGCAGCCCTTGAGGCCGAAAAGTTTCTCGCCAGTCAGGCCGTTCGCGCCGAAGCTGCTGAATAGCGATAACAAACGCCCTCCCCATCCGGGGGCGGGCAGGACAGGAGGGGTAAAATGGACTGGGACAAGCTGCGTGTCTTCCTGGCGGTTGCCGAAGCGGGAAGTTTCACGCATGCCGGGGATGCGCTGAATCTCAGCCAGTCGGCGGTTAGCCGCCAAATCAGCGGGCTGGAGGATAGCCTGTCGGTTCCCTTGTTCCACCGTCATGCCCGTGGCCTGATCCTCACGGAGCAGGGCGAGCTTCTGTACCGCACGACTAAGGAAATCTTCGCCAAGTTGGCGATGGCCGAAGCGATGCTGAACGAAAGCAAGGATCGCCCCAAAGGCCCGTTGAAGGTAACGACAACCGTGGCCTTCGGCTCCACTTGGCTTGCCCCCCGGCTGAACGAGTTTTTGGAATTACACCCTGAAATTAGCTTAACGCTGTTGCTGGACGACGACGAGTTGGACCTGTCGATGCGCCAGGCCGATGTCGCGGTTCGCATGACCGTGCCGCGACAGGCCGATCTTATCCAGCGCCACTTGGCCACGTTTCACTTCCATATCGTCGCTTCGGAAGCCTATCTGAAGGAACATGGAACGCCCGCCGATCTGACCGACCTTAGCAACCATCGGCTCATTTGCTACGGCGATCCAAAACGCGCGCCCTTCCCGGAAGTGAATTGGCTGCTGAAAGCGGGGGGAAATGATTTCTCCAGCCGGGCAGTGCTGAAGGTGAATAATTTCTACGCCATTTACCGGGCCGTAAAGTCGGGTATCGGCATTGCAGCATTGCCGGATTACATGACGAACGACGATTCTGGGCTAGTGCGCCTGTTGCCGGACGTGGAAGTGCCCGCCGTTCCGGCCTATTTCGTCTATCCTGAAGAGCTGCGGAACTCCAAGCGTATTTCGGTTTTACGCGACTTTTTGCTGCGGCAAGTTTCAGCACAAGCCTTCTAAATCAATCCCTTAAAGCGCCTCCCCGTCACTCTCGACCGGGGAGGCGCTTCTGTTTAGATCTCGAAAAAATGTCTGGGATACAAAGACATGCGGGTTGCGCATGTCTGGCGCGGGATTTTGCCTCTAGTTTTACGATGCGCAAGACCTTACCTATGCTGCTGTGATTGTTGCGACGCAGCAATCCACCGGGTTCCCTCCCGGTTAGGGGTTTCTTTTGAAACCCTACGTCTCCCAGACGTGAAGCCTCCCTGTTCAACTTGTCCCCGCAGTTCGCTGCGGGGCTTTTTTTTAGTTTTAAGAGATTAACAAAGCCACAGTTATTTCATAATTCAGAAACAATTCTTGCATGTTAGTCTAAGACGGTTGTTGCGCCCCCCGAGCGTCTCAATATCCGGTACAACACAAGGGGATCAAGGTCCGCGCCATTAGGCCAATAGACGGTTCCGAGGTCAGGACTAACCTGAACCTCGGCAAATCGAACTGGATCTTGCAACGGCTCAAAAACCCCCAAAAATGCAACGAGGGCAGAAATCGATACTTCGCCTTCAACCCCATCCTCGAATTGGAGCCAGAGGCGATGCCCCTCAAGCGGGCGAACGGAGATAATATCCTTCAGCATTGGCTTACTCTAAAGGAGCAATCGGGTTTAAGGGAGCCTGTTGCCGCGCCAATCGCCAATCCTCCCAAAGAGCCTCTTGGTGCAGTGTCGCCCATTCTTTCACCAGCGCCAAAGCGCGGCGGGAAAGAATACCTTCAATTATATCAAGGGTTTCAATCGCAATAAGCGCTTTTTGCTCCCCATATCTCACATGAAAATGCGGAGGTTCATGGTCATTGTAAAACATAGCTATGATAAGTCCGAAAAAACGGCTGATTTCAGGCATTTTCTTTCGCTCTTCCCATAATCGACGCGTTTATTCTAACAGCTTCGGTCTCTTGCCGAAACGCCCGTGAGGAAGGGTAATACCCTCTTCCCCCCCACCCTCCCTCTGTGCTTGGCTAGAGCGGTCTGAAAGAAGGGTGGATACATCATGCGGGTGATTGTTGTCGGTGGTGGCATTGCAGGGCTTGCGACCGCTTGGTCGCTGCAAAAGTCTGGCGTGCAGGTTACGCTGCTGGAGCAAGGGCCGCTCCCCAACCCGCTGGCAAGCTCGGTCGATGACCATCGGTTGATCCGCTACCCCTATGGCCCGCGCCTGGGCTTTACCCGCATGGTGGGGGAAGCCTATGCCGCCTGGGACGAGATGTGGGCCGATCTTGGGGAACGCCATTATGTCGAAACCGGAACGCTGATATTGGGCGGTCCTACCGATGCTTATAATAAAGCGACCGTGGCAACGCTCGCCCAAGCCGGGCACGCTGTAGACTGGCTGACCGAGGCCGAGCTTGCGCGCGATTACCCCTTACTTGAAGAGGCCGCGATTGCCACCGGTGGGTTTCGGATGAGCAGCGGCGGCGCGCTGCGCTGTGGGCGGATTGTGCAAGCGCTTGCCCGGCATTTGGCATTTCTGGGGGCGGACCTGCGGCCCCATAGCCCCGTGGTCGCTGTCGATCCCGTCTTAGCCCAAGTAACGCTGGCAGGGGGCACGCGGCTTGCGGCAGATGCCGTCGTGGTTACGGCAGGGGCCTGGGCGACGAAGCTGCTTCCGGCCCTGGCCCCCACGCTCACGCCCTCGCGGCAGATTATCGTCTATGTCGCCCCGCCGCCCGAGACCGTCGTGCGTTGGCAGCGAATGCCGATGCTGCTGAATATCGGCGAGAATAACGCGGGCTTTTATATGGTGCCGCCGATTCCCGGCACGGGCCTTAAAATCGGCGACCACCGTTTTTCCCGCACGGGCGATCCCGACGCCCCGCGCACCGCCACCATCGCCGAAGCGCACGCCGTGCTGGAACAGTGCCGAGGCCAGATCAGGAACCTCGATGCTTACCGGATTTTAGAACCAAAAGCCTGCTTTTACACTGTCGAGCCGCACGAGAGCTTCGTGTTTCACCAGCAGGATAAGCTGCTCGCGGTTTCAGCTTGCTCCGGGCACGGCTTCAAATTCGGCTCGATAATTGGCAAAACCGCCGCGTCCTTGGTGCAAGGGCAGCGTGATCTTCCCGATGTTAAGCAGTGGGCAACCGGCCTCTAAGCCGCGCGACCAATCTGCGTTAGTTCATTCAGCAGCGACAGCTTGGAGAGCGTGGAGAAAGGCAACGAGGTATAAACCTGGATACGCCGGGCCATCACATCATAGGTCGCTTCAAACGCGGCGCGCTGTTCCGCTACCGTGCCGACAACCGCCGCCGGGTCGGGCATCCCCCAATGGGCCGTCATCGGCACACCGGGCCACGCGGGGCAGGTTTCCCTACTCGCGGCATCACAGACGGTGAAAATGAAATCCATCGGCACGGCACCGGGCTTAATAAACTCGCCCCAGCTTTTGGAGCGCAAGGCACTGGTGTCGTGCCCCTTGGCTTTAAGCACCTCCAGCGCCAGCGGATGCACACTGCCCCTGGGATGACTGCCCGCCGAATAAGCCTTGAACCGATCGCCCGCGACCTTCGTTAAAATCGCTTCCGCCAAAATCGAGCGCGCCGAGTTGCCGGTGCACAGAAAAAGAACGGTATAGTTGGGATGAGCACTGTTCATAGATAATCCTCAGAGCCAAACATGAGAGCAAATCCCGAGCGGGTGGGATGACCCGCAACTAGCCTTTGCTGAACAAAACAAAAATTTAGAGCGTTTACCGTTAGCTGTCGCAAACGGAAAATGCTCTAAAAAGCAACTTGCACTCGATAAGAGTGTTCTAAGTTTCCCAGAAGCACCAAAGATCAGAAACAATTTAAGACGATAATATGTTTCGATTTTATTAAAAAATTCATTAGGAGGGCAGAATAAATTAGATTTTAATAAAGTTACCGCCCGCAAGCACGAGAGGACATAACTTCAGGGTTTCGTAGGATGCCATGCTAGAGCATTGTGCGTCAGCTATGACGCACAATGCTCTCACTTTATTTTAGCCCTCGCCGGGCGGGCGCATCCGCGCCCTTGGCCGCCGCCGCAATGGCGGCTTTTAGAGCCGCGCCA
>JAYSQZ010000010.1:0-42194 GCA_043721315.1 Alphaproteobacteria bacterium | reverse complement strand
AAACGGGCTATTGCCAAAAATCGCGGCAATCAGACGGGAACCTTGCGGATGCTCAAGAATTTCCTTTATGGCTGCGGTACACTCCGCGCCGACTGTTTCTGCCCGGTCAATCAACCGTTCTACGGCAACCGCCACCCGATCAGGCCGACCGGGCCGGGGTAACTGTTCGAGTGTCGCCAGGAATGGAAACTGAAACGCCATCGACCGATCCTTCTTCTGCCGAACCCGCCGCTGAACCGGGGCGGGTTGGCGTGCATCCCCTACGTTCGGTAGCCGTCCGCAAGAAGCGGGTCAAGCGACGTCGTGTCATTGATGGAATTACGCGCCACGGCTTGCGGGCGCTTCTTGCGGTTTTGATGCTGATTGTCGGACTGTTCGGCTATGGGGTCTATCGGCTCAGTCAAGGGCCGGTGCCGCTCGATTTTGCGCTAGAGCCATTGGAAAAGGCCCTGTCGTTCGTCTCGGGCCACACAATTCAAGTTCAGCGTGCCGCCCTGTCCTGGAATCGGGAAATTAGCGATCTTGGCCTCGATCTCGGCGATGTTAGCCTTAGCACCCCGGAGGGCAGCCGCCTACTGACGTTGCCGACCGCGTGGCTTGAAATTAGCGGTCCCGAACTTTTGCGCGGGCGGATACAGCCTACGGTTTTGCTGCTCACCGGACTTACGCTGCAAGGGCGACGCGCCGAAAACGGCAGTTTCTCGCTCGGAGTTCAGGCCGACAGCGACGCCCCAGTGCAAGCGGCTACCGCGCCTACCGATGCTACGCGCTCTCCCGTCCAATGGCTCACCGACGTTTTCAAACTCGGAAAATCCAATGGGCTGCGGCAGGTGCGCCTGCGCGACACCCGCGCGGTTTTGCTGGACGAGCGGATGAACGTGGAATGGCGTGTGACCGACCTTTCCGCCACCGTGCAAGCCGATGCCGCCGGCAATCCCCTTGGCGGAATGGAAGGCGCGCTCGTCCTGCCCAACGGGGTGACGCGGCTCATACTGAATGGCAGGCTTGATCTCGCCGACCCGTTGAAGCAGACGGATGATATTTGGACAGTCTCTGTTGAAATTATGGACCTATTGCCGTCCGTTATCGCGGCCCGCCTACCCGGCCTGCCAGAGATCAGCGGGTTAGAAGTGCCAACACAGGTGAAGGCCAAAGCCGTGCTGGATAGCACGGGCTATCCGCAAACCTTATCAGCCGATCTTAGGTTCGGCGCAGGCCGCTTAAGGCATGAGGCGTTGCCGACAGGCGCTATAGCTGTAACCGGCGGGGAGATGAAGATTGAGCTTAATCAAAATCGTCTGGATATTGATATAAACCGGCTTAGCCTTAGCACGGGCGCAAGCCTGAAGGCGAAAATCGCGCTCGATCAGCTTCATTTCCCGCTTCAAGTGGATGCGACTTTAGCGCTTAAATCGGTTGCTTTAGCCGATCTACCAGAGCTATGGCCCGCGACGGTCGCCGTCAATCCGCGCCGCTGGATTTTGGCCAATCTGTCTAAGGGGGGGGTTTCGGAGGCTGCGGCCACGCTGAAGGCCGTTCTACCCTCCCGCGAGGCTGAACCCGACATAAAGGCGCTTAACGCCTCGCTCAAGGCCGCCAACATCGACGTAACCTACCTCGGCAAACTCCCCCCGGTCGAAGGCGTGGGCGGCGCGCTGACCTACACCCATAGCGATGGTCGCCTCGCCATGACCTTGCAAGATGGGCGCGTGCGCGGCGGCTTAACCGTGCCGAGCGGCACCATCAGCATCACGGGGTTGAAGGCCAAAGATCAGCACATGGCGTTAGCGATGGCGATTGAGGGGCCGGTTGCGGAAGCCCTGTCGCTGCTAGACCAGCCGCCGCTTGGCTTTATGAAACGTTTCGGTATAGATCCGAAGCAGAGCCAGGGCAGCGCCCAGATCAATCTGCGGATGGGCTTCCCCCTACTCGATGCTTTGAAGGTGGAGCAGCTTGAAATTGCCGCCGACGCAACCCTAACCCAAGCCGCCCTTAAGAATGTGATCGAAGACGTTTCGCTCTCTGACGCCGATCTGCTGCTGAAGGTAACACCGAAGGGACTGACCGGGGCGGGCACAGGCAAGCTAAACGGCGTTGGCTTTCAAATCGGCTGGACGGAAGCCTTCACCGATAGCGGCGGGCGCAGCCTAACCCTCGTGGGGACTGTAAATGACGCTGGGCGCGCGGCGCTCAAACTGCCGGGAGAGGGATATGTTAGCGGCCCTGTCGATCTTAACCTTAGCTATATCGAACCGAAACCGAAACAAGCCAAGGTTTCCCTTAAGGCTGACCTAACCCGCGCGCGGGTGCAGGTAGAAGATATTTTCTACACCAAGCCCCTCGGTGAGTCCGGCCAGCTCACCGCCGAGCTGGTGATGGAAAACAACCGCCTCACGCAGATTTCTAGCTTCGACTATCGCACGGCGACGGGCCGAGGCGCGGAGGGCAGCGTTCAGTTCGATAGCAAAATGGACCTGAGCGAAGCAGTTTTGCGCCGCGTACAGATGCCCGGCACCGATCTTGCCGCCAGCTTCAAGCGCGGTCGCGATGGCTGGGTTATTGGGCTTGAAGGGCGCTCGCTCGATCTAACCGCGTTTATGGCGGCGCAAGCGAAAAAGCCGCCCACAGCCACCCCGCCGCCGCCGTTGAGCCTAGCACTGACCGCCAAGCTCGATAAGCTCGTGCTCGGCCCGCAACGGGAAGCGCAAACCATTGACGCGCGCGTGCAGGTGGACCGGGACGTGTGGAATGACCTGAGTTTCAAGGCCAAAATTGGCCAAGGACACGCTTCCGCAACGATCCGGGGAGCGGGGAAAGACCGCAGCCTTACCCTGGAAGCCACCGATGCTGGGGCGTTTCTGGCTTTCGGCGGCGTTATTGATACGGTGCGCGGCGGAACCCTTACCGTGACCGGGCAGCCCGATGCCGAAGGCTGGCGCGGTCAGGCGAAAATGACCGCCTACCGCCTGCTGGAAGAACCCGTGCTGGGCCGCATCCTCGCCATTGCGTCCATCACCGGCATTCCCGAACTGTTGCAGGGGGCAGGCATTGCCTTTGAAAGCGCCTCGCTGGACTACCGCGTTAGCCCGCAAAAGATCATCCTCGCCAAAGGTCGCACCACCGGCTTATCGGTGGGCCTAAAGCTAGACGGCACGATCCATCGCACCACAGAGAAGCTGGATTTACACGGCACAATCGTGCCGATGGCCGGGATCAACCGCGTGATCGCCGCGATACCGCTGTTGGGAACGATTCTGACGGGGGGCGACGGCGGCGGCGTATTTGCCTGGACCTTCACCGTTACCGGCCAAATGGCAGACCCGCAGGTGAGCGTAAACCCACTCTCCGGCTTCGCACCGGGGATTCTGCGCTCGATCTTCGAGGGCAGCAGCAGCAGTTCAAGTGGAGAGGAGGGCGGCACCAAACCACCGCCCCCGCCCACCTTCAATCCTAACGCAGGCGATCGCTAGACGCGCTTTACCGAAACGCCGCGCGACCAGGGCCACCGCTGCCGGTTGCTGGCAGGGCTGCCATCGTATCTTTTACGTAACGATCTACCGCCGTCGTAATCGTTGGCAAATGATCGGTAAAAAAGTGCCCGGCCCCTGGAACCACCTGATAATCAATATGAATATCACGCTGGTTCGAGAGCTTATGCACCAGCTTTGCCACCGAGGGTTCTGGCACCACTTCATCGGCATCCCCATGAATAACCTGACCCGAAACCGGGCATGGGGCGAGGAACGTGAAGTCGAACATATTCGCGGGCGGCGCGATGGAGATGAAGCTCACCAGTTCCGGGCGGCGCATCAGCAACTGCATTCCAATCCACGCCCCGAAGGAGAAACCCGCAACCCAGCTTGCCGAAGCGTTCGGGTTATAGGTTTGCAACCAATCCAGCGCCGATGCGGCATCGGACAATTCGCCCTCACCCCGGTCGAAACTACCTTGGCTCCGGCCAACGCCGCGAAAATTGAACCGCAGAACCGAAAACCCGCGCTGAACAAAGGTCTGATACAGCGCATAGGTGATCTTATTGTTCATAGTGCCACCGCCGCGCGGATCCGGGTGCAGAACCACGGCAAGCGGCGCGTTCGGCGTTTTGCCGTGATGGTAGCGGCCTTCCAAGCGGCCTTCAGGCCCATTGATGATGACTTCGGGCATAGAACTCCGCACCTTCTTTCCAACATACCGCCCGCTCCAGAAGAGATACTGGAGGCGGGACACCGTTTGCCGCATACTTGACCGCAGCAGTAGGTCTTTTTATATGCTACTGCACGATACCATGGGTAGCCGCGCTCTGGGCGGCCTTAGTGATAATGATGGGCACCATGCTCTTCAAGAAGTTCCGCGATGAGATCGACAGTATTCTCGCCCGCGACCCCGCCGCCCGCTCCCGGCTAGAGGTGATTCTCTGCTATCCGGGGCTACATGCCGTGCTGTTTTACCGGGTAGCGCATGGGGCCTGGGCGCGCGGTTGGATTACGCTAGCCCGCACTTTGTCTCACATCGGGCGGATGCTAACGGGGATTGAAATCCATCCCGGCGCGCAGATTGGGCAAAGATTTTTCATTGATCACGGCATGGGTGTCGTTATCGGCGAGACCGCAATTATCGGCAATGATGTCACACTTTACCAAGGCGTTACCCTTGGCGGCACATCCTTGCACGGCGGCAAACGTCACCCAACGCTGGAAGATAATGTGATCGTCGGCTCCGGCGCGCAGGTGCTTGGCGGTTTCACCGTTGGGCGCGGGGCGCGGGTAGGGGCCAATGCTGTCGTGGTGAAAGCGGTTCCGGCGGGGGCTACGGTCACGGGCATTCCGGCTAAAGTTGTCGGCGAGGCTAAGATTGATTTCTGTGCCTATGGGCTATCGAGCGACGAGTTGCCCGATCCGCTGGCCCGCGCGATTGGCGGTTTGCTGGAAGAGGTAAGCGCGCTTAAAAGCCGGATTACCGAGCTTGAAGAGGCGTCCCCCCTCCGCCCGGCAGGTCAAAAGGCGCACGCGCCTGCGCCCACACTGCCTGCCGAATAGCGCCGCCATGAAGCTCAGCACCAAAGGCCGCTATGCCGTGATGGCGATGGTCGATCTCGCGCACACTAGCAAAGGCGCGCCGGTGGCTTTGGCGGAGATTGCCGAGCGGCAGGATATTTCGCTGTCCTACCTCGAACAACTCTTCGCCAAACTGCGGCGGCGGGCGCTGGTTCGCAGCGTGCGGGGGCCGGGCGGCGGTTATCTGCTGGCCAACCCCGCTGGCGAAACCTGGATCGCCGACATCATTCAAGCCGTGGACGAGCCGATTAGAGCCACCCGCTGCGCCCCCGGCTCCCCCCAAGGCTGCACGCTGAAAGGCGCGCGCTGCATGACGCATGATCTGTGGCAGGCGTTAGGGGAGCAAATCGGCCTATTCCTCGCGTCGGTATCATTGGAAGACGTGTGCGAGCGGCGCGTGGCGGTCCCCGAAACCCCGCTTGCCGCCGAATGACGAAACTTTATGATCTACCTCGACTATAACGCCGCCGCCCCCACCCGCCCGGAAGCGCTGGCAGCGCTTGTTGCCGCCGTTCAAGCCGGCGGCAACCCCTCCTCCGTCCATAGCCTTGGGCGGGCGGCGCGGCGACGGGTGGAGGAAGCGCGGCGGGCGGTCGCCGATCTGGTTGCGGTCGATGCCAATCAGGTGATCTTCACCGCGACCGGCACCGAGGCCAACAATATGGCCCTCGGCGGCTACCCGGATTACGCCAGCATCGTTTCAGCCATTGAGCACGATGCCGTGAGGCAGGCCGCGCCGAATGCCACGATCTTGCCGATTAAAGCCGATGGCACGCTAGATCTGGACGCGCTCGATGCCGTGCTAGCGAGGCTGGGGACGCCGCCGCTGGTCTCGGTCATGCTGGCCAATAGCGAAACCGGCATTCTTCAACCTATTCCAGAGATTGCGGCGCGCGTTCATGCCAAGGGCGGGTTACTGCACTGCGATGCGGTGCAAGCTGCCGGACGCCTGCCGCTCGATATGGCGGCGCTCGGGGCGGATTTGCTCACGCTTTCCGCGCACAAGCTCGGGGGGGTGCCGGGGGCAGCGGCGTTGATTCTGGGGGCCTCTATCAGCGGTACCGCCCGCGAGCCTCTGCCGCTGTTGCGCGGCGGCGGGCAAGAGAAAGGTAGGCGCGCGGGGACTGAGGCCGTTGGGGCGATTGCCGCCTTCGGGGTCGCCGCCCAAGCCGCCAAGGCCGAGATTCCGGCGATGGCAGCGCTCGCAACCCTCCGCGACCAAGCCGAAGCTGATTTGCGCGCACTAGGGGCAATCCTTCCCGCTGCCACGGGTGCCGCCCGCCTGCCCAACTGCTTTTCGGTTGCCTTACCCGGCAAACCCGCTGAAACCCAAGTGATCGCGCTGGATCTGGCTGGATTTGCCGTCAGTGCCGGATCGGCCTGTTCTTCCGGCAAGGTGAAGCGCAGCGCCGTGCTGGCCGCGATGGGCTATGCCGATGCGATTGCGGGTTCCACGATCCGCGTTAGTTTCGGCGTCGGGACGACAGCGGCGCAGTTGGAGCAATTCTGTTCCGCGTGGCAACGGCTTGCAGGGCGTGGCCTCACCCCCCATACTAATCTTGTTACGTTAGACTAAGGAGCCTTCGCCGTGGCCCACACCGAACTATCGCCCCACCCCACCCCGAGACCTGCCCCAAAAGCGGTGATCTCCCTCACCGATGCCGCCGCCGCGCGCGTTAAATCGCTGCTGGAAAAGCGTGAGCCGCGCGCGATGGCCTTGCGGGTGGGCATTAAAACACGCGGCTGCTCCGGTCTGTCCTATGCCGTCGATTATGCCGACAGCAAGATGCAGTTCGATGAAGTGGTGGAAGATAAGGGCGTGACTGTGCTGGTCGATCCGGCGGCGGTGATGTTCCTCATCGGCGCGGAAATGGATTACCGGGAGGATAAATTCACCTCCGGCTTCACCTTCACCAACCCGAATGAAAAAGCCCGCTGCGGCTGCGGTGAGAGCTTTAGCGTTTAATCTAGACCGGCAGCACCCAAGCGGGTAAACAGGGGCGTTTTAACCCCCACGAGGAAGACCGATGCCGAAATTGACGTTCATTGATCGCGACGGCAATCGCCACGAGATAGAAGCGCCGGTGGGCCTATCGGTTCTAGAAATCGCGCATCGCAATAAAATAGATCTGGAAGGTGCGTGCGAAGGCTCGCTAGCCTGTTCCACCTGCCACGTCGTCGTTGATCCCGAAGATTACGAGCGCCTGTCGGAAGCCAGCGAAGACGAAGAAGATATGCTCGATCTCGCGTTCGGCCTTACCGCCACCTCGCGCCTGGGCTGCCAAATTATGATGACGGAAGAGTTGGATGGGCTAAGGGTTTCCCTGCCCACCGGTAGCCGTAATATGATGGCGGGCTAACAGCCTATGCTCAACTCCCTCGGTATCGCAAAGCCACCCGCCGAAACGCGCGTGGTCGTTGCCATGTCCGGGGGGGTGGATAGTTCCGTCGTGGCGGCCCTGTTGAAGGACGAGGGGTATGATGTCGTCGGCATCACCCTTCAGCTTTACGATTTCGGCGCGGCCTTGCGGAAGGGCGCGTGCTGTGCGGGCCAGGATATTTACGATGCGGCGACGGTGGCGGAACGCATTGGCATTCCCCATTATGTGCTCGATTACGAATCCCGCTTCAAAGAACAGGTGATCGAAGAGTTTGCCGATAGCTACGCGCGCGGCGAAACGCCGATCCCCTGCGTACGCTGCAATCAAACCGTGAAATTCCGCGATTTGCTGGCAACCGCACAAGATTTGAACGCGGATGCATTGGCGACGGGCCACTACGTTCAGCGCCGCCTGGGAACCCACGGGCCGGAGTTGCTGCGCGGGGCCGATCCGGCGCGCGACCAATCCTATTTTCTGTTCGCGACGACGCCGGAGCAGTTGGCCTATCTGCGCTTTCCGCTGGGGCATCTCACTAAGCCCGAAACGCGGGAGTTGGCGCAGCGTTACGGCCTAACGGTTCACGATAAGCCCGACAGCCAGGATATTTGCTTCGTGCCGGACGGCGATTATGCCGCCATCGTCAAGCGCCTGCGCCCGGAAGCGGTGGAACCCGGTGAGATCGTCGATCTTGCAGGCCGCATCGTCGGCCAACACCAGGGCGTGATCCATTACACGATCGGCCAACGCCGGGGTCTTGGGTTGGGGGCGGAGGTGAGTGGCGGCGAGCCGCTGTTCGTCATTCGCCTAGAACCCAACCGCCGCCGCGTTATCGTCGGGCCACGCGCCGCTTTGGGCCGCGATCTGGTGCATTTGAAAGAGGTGAACTGGCTGGGTGCACCCGATGCCGGAGACGCTGCTTGCACGATCAAACTGCGTTCGGCGCAAGCCCCCCTCCCCGCGCGCCTCACTCGGAACGCCGATGGCAGCGGTACGCTCGCGCTTACAGCGCCGCAACACGGTATCGCCCCCGGTCAAGCCGCCGTGTTCTACAATGGTGACCAGGTGCTCGGTGGCGGCTGGATCACCGCGACCGACCTGTCGGATGTAAGCGCAGCGGCTTAAGCTGCTACAGAGCGCCGCTCCGCCAACGCCTGCCGCAAAATTTGCACAGCGGACCAAACGAACAGCCCCGCCATCACCCCCGCCACGATCAGATCAGGCCAGCGCGTGCCAGTGAAGCCGACCGCTACCGCCGCACCCATTACCGCCAGATTGCCAATCGCGTCATTCCGCGAGCATAGCCAGACGGAGCGCACATTGGCGTCGCCGTCCTTATAGCGCATCAGCAACCCGACCGAGGCAAGGTTAGCGCCGAGCGCAAGAAAGCCGACGATGCCCATTACCTCCGCCTGCGGCACACTCGGGACGATCACCTGATACAGGGTTGCGCCGAATACCCACAGGCCCATCAGGAATAGGCTGAGGCTTTTGGCAAGGGCAGCATTGGTCCGCACACGGATTGATGACCCGATTACCGCAAGACTTAGACCGTAGGTAAGGCTATCACCCAAAAAATCCAGCGCATCGGCCTGCAAGGCTTGCGAGCCTGCGTGCTGCCCCGCCAGAATTTCGGTGATGAACATGCCCGCGTTCAGCGCAATCACCAACCACAACGTGCGGCGGTAGCGCGGATCGACGCCATCGAACACGGGCGTTCCGTGACAACCGCAGCTTTCGGCCTGCGGCTCGATATGAGAGTGAGAATGGTCGTGAGCGTGGGACATTTTGGGATCAGTCCTTTAATACTGCGTCCCTTAGCCCTACATCCTCTAGTGACTAGAGGAGCAAACGGAAAATGCAGACCGTCAGCATTGGGGCCTTGTCCAGCGAAACCGGCGTGAAAATCCCCACTATCCGTTATTATGAGAGCATCGGCCTGCTAGATGCCGCCGACCGCAGCGCCAACAATCGGCGGCTCTATGGGCCGAACGACACGCGCCGCCTGCGCTTCATCCGCCACGCGCGGGAGTTGGGGTTCGAGGTGGAGGCCATTCGGCAACTGCTGGCGCTCGCGGGCGACCGTGACCGCCCTTGCGAAGATGCCGACGCGATTGCCACCGCGCATCTCGCCGACATTGATCATAAAATCGCCCGGCTCAGCGCCCTGCGGGAGGAGGTTGCCCGCATGACCGCCGAAGACTGCCACGGCACGATTAGCGACTGCCGCATTCTGGAAGCGCTGGCGGAGCCGTGCGACCGTCATCGGCCCTACCCGGAAAGTGCCTCTCCGGGTAGGGTTTTTTAGGTTAGGCGCGGCGCAAAATCTCCAGCAGGCTTTTAACCTCTTTGCGGAGCGTTTCCGACTGCTGGGTTAAATCATCCGCCGAACCTTGCACGGTATGCGCTAGGGCGGCGCTTTCGGACATGGCGGTTGCGACATTATCCAAAGTTTGGCTGGTGCCGCGCGTCGCCGTTACGCCTTGCTGGACAGTGCGGGCGATTTCGCGGGTGGCGGCGTCTTGCTGTTCTACCGAGGCGGCGATCTGCGTGTTGATCGTCTGCACGCGGGAAATAACGTCCGTCACTTTTTGGATAGCCTCCACCGCGCGGGCGGTTTCGGTTTGAACGGCGGCGATTTGTTCGCTGATTTCGTCTGTCGCCTTGGCCGTTTGGCTCGCGAGGCTCTTCACCTCGGTCGCGACCACGGCAAAGCCTTTGCCCGCCTCGCCCGCGCGCGCGGCTTCGATGGTGGCATTGAGGGCCAACAGATTGGTCTGCCCGGCGATATTATTGATCAAGCTCACAACCTGACCGATACGATCCGCCGCCCCGGCCAGCGTTTGAATGATGTTATTGGTCCGCCCGGTTTCCTGGGTTGCCGTATTGGAAATCAACGAGGCTTCCGTAACCTGACGGCCAATTTCGGCAATCGAGGCCGAGAGTTCTTCGGTCGCCGCCGCCACCGTTTCCGCCCCGCTCAGGGCTTGCCGGGACGATGCTGCCGCCGTCGTTAGTTGCTCCTGCGCGCGAACAGCGGTTTGAGCTTGACGCTGGGCAGCAGCCCGCACGTCGCCGGAACGCACCGCCGAGGTTTCAACCACACCGGCGATAGACTGTTCAAGCTGCCGCGTGACCGTGCCGAGGGTTTCCACCCGCTGACTTTGGCTGCTCTGAAGCACGATGGCGTCGTGCACATCAATCAGCGCCCCGCCTGCCTTCGTGGCAGCCCCGCCGCTATCGCGCAACACCCCGGCGGTAAAGCGGAACCAGCGGAAATTCCCATCCTTGCCTTTCAGGCGAAAGGTACGATCGAAGCGCTCGGTGCTGCCGCGCTTGGTGATTAGCCCGATCAGCTTGGCCTTCACATCTTCGGCCTCCTCCGGGTGCAGGCGGGCAGCAAACGCCTGCATCGTATTGGCAAACTCAGCCTCGCCGGTAAAGCCCAATAAGCGGCGGAATTCTGCCGACCAAACCCATCGGCTTTTTTCATTTAGGGGATTAGCGTCAGCCAACGCCACATGCCAGAGACCAACCCCGGCCAGCGTTTCCCACAGAGAAATAAAATCTGCGTCCTCGGACGAGCGCCGTGAAAATAACCCTGCCAACATCTTTCTCCTACGGTATCCCCAGAATGGCCCCACGGGCCTATCGTCAGAGAGTAGCAAATCAGAAGTTGCGGTTTTTTGAAACTATAAGTCGATTTTTGACGTAAAAGAAAAATACGGGCGCACCCAGCAAGCGCGCCCGTAAGCTAGAGATGTTAAGTCATGTTTAGGATAATTGTCTTTTTGTGGGTGAAATGCTCTAACATCGACTCGAGAGATGCCTCCTTCCCTAAGCCGGACTGCTTGATGCCGCCATAGGAAATGTTGGGCTGCACGACGAGGTTTTGATTGACCTGCACAAGCCCCGCTTCGAGGCGACGGGAGCCGTCGAGAGCGGTTTTGAGGTTCTGGGTCCACAAGGTTGCGGCAAGCCCGTAGTCGCTATCATTGGCGGCGGCAATCACGGCATCGAAATCGGTCCAGGATTGCACGCAGGTCACGGGGCCGAAGATTTCTTCGCGCAACACTCGGCTATGGGCGGGAAGCCCGGTGAACACCACTGGCTGAGCAAACAGGCCCTTGGAAAACGCAGGATCGGTCGGCATTTGCGCGCAACGCAGGGCAGTTCCCCCTTCCGCCTCCCCAATGGCAATATAATTTTGCACTTTTTGGAACTGCTCTTGCGAGATGATCGTGCCGATGTCGGTCGCATCATCGAGCGGGTCGCCCATTTTCATCGCATTCACCGCTTGGGTGAGCTTGGCGATGAAGGCATCGTGCAAATCGGCGTGAACATAAATCCGGCTGGCCGCCGTGCAGCTTTGGCCTTGGCGGGTGAAGCGCACGCCGGCAATTGCGCCCGCCACCGCCCGGTCTAGGTCCGCATCCGCGCACACGATCATGGGAGATTTGCCGCCGAGTTCCAGCGTCACCGGGATCAGCTTTTCCGCTGCTGCCCGCGCCACGATCTTGCCGGTTTCAACCGACCCCGTGAACGTGACCTTCTTCACCACCGGATGCGCCACTAGCGGCGCGCCGCACTCCGGCCCGAAGCCCGACAGAATGTTGAGCGTGCCAGCGGGCAGCACCGAGGCCATGATCTGACAGGCGCGCAACACCGCCAGCGGCGCTTCTTCTGCCGACTTCACGATAACGCTATTGCCCGCCACCAGCGCTGGGGCGATTTTGAGCGCCATCAGCATCATCGGCACGTTCCAGGGGATGATCGCACCGACAACGCCCAAGGGTTCATGCAGCGTGACGGTAAGCATATCCGGGTTGAACGGCACGGTTTCGCCCTTCATTTCCGGGGCAAGCCCACCGAAAAAGGTGAAGACATCCGCCAAAATCGAGGCTTCCACGCGGCTTTCGGTTCGCAGCGCCTTACCGGTTTCAAGCGCAACCAAGCGGCCCAACTCTTCCACATGATCTTGCAGCTTTTGCCCGCAGGCGGCCACCAGCTTGCCGCGTTCGCGCGCTGGGCGGGCTGCCCACAGCTTTTGCGCCCTCTGCGCCGCTACTGCCGCGCGGTCCACATCGCCAGCGTCCCCTAACGCCGCCTCGGCCACGGTTTCGCCATTGGCCGGGTTCACGACCGGGAATGTCTTGCCGCTTAGGGCAGGAACCAACACCCCATCAATCAGCAGCTTGCCCGAGAGCGCGCGGGCGAGCAGCCTCGGATCGAGGATAGGATCAAGCCCTGGCGCGGGGGGAGTCGAGGGATCGGAACGCAGAGCAGTCACAGGGTTTTCCTCCACCTAACCGCCGGATCGCAACACGGCCCGGCTTCATTCTTCTGTTGCACCCAGCCGTACGGTAGGGCGTTGGCTGTCGCGCCAAAAACTTGACGCCAACGTCATCAAATTTTGCCGCCGCCGTCCAGATGAATATCTGGTGGGGGATATAGGCCTAAAGCGCCTTATACATAATCGTCGTGCCGTGCAGCCCATCGCGCCCGGTATTCAACGCGAAATTCGGGATAGTGCCGACGGTCTGATAGCCCAGGCCCGCATAAAGCGGCTCGGCCTTATCGCCCGTGCGTGTATCGAGCGTGAGCAGCGTGCGGCCCAAGCGGCAGGCTTCCGCCTCTAAAACCAGCATCAATGCGCGCGCGGTGCCTTGCCGCCGCGCCTCGGGGTGAACCATCAGCTTGCACACATCTCCCCGATGCGGCTGGTTTGGGGGGGTGTCGATGTCGAGTTGCACGGTCCCCGTAATCGCACCATTATGGCGGGCGACCAGCAGAAGCCGCGTGCCGGAGGCGACGCCAGGCCGCACCTTTTCGGCCCAGAACACCGCAGCTTCTTTAGCTGAGAACGGCAGCACGAAACTAATGTTCGCCCCCGCCTGAACGCAGGCATGCAGCAGGCTGCTAAGGTCTGGAAGGGCTGCATCCATTTCAGCCACCGAGAGAGTTAGAATTTCCGTCATTGAAGCCTACCCCGCAACGGACCCTAACCGCGCGGCCAGCGCGGCTTCGAGGAAAGTGTCGATGTCCCCATCCAGCACTGCGCCGGAGTTGCCCATTTCGGCCCCGGTTCGCAAATCCTTCACCATTTGGTAGGGCTGCAACACGTAGGAGCGGATTTGGTGGCCCCAACCGATTTCGGACTTGGTGGCGTTGGCGGCAGCCACTTTGGCTTCGCGCTCTTGGAGTTGGCGCTCGTACAGCCGCGCTTTCAGCATTTGCATCGCGGTTGCGCGGTTGCGGTGCTGGGAGCGGTCGGACTGGCAGGCGACGACGATGCCGGTCGGCATATGAGTGATGCGGATGGCGCTTTCGGTCTTATTGACGTGCTGCCCGCCCGCGCCAGAGGCCCGGAACGTGTCGATCCGCAAATCCTTATCCAGAATCTCCACTTCAATCGTGTCATCGACAACCGGATAGACCCAAACCGACGAAAAGCTGGTATGCCGCCGCGCCTGGCTATCGAAGGGGGAGATGCGGACCAAGCGATGCACCCCGCTTTCGGTTTTCAGCCAGCCATAAGCATTGAGGCCGGAGATCATGATCGTGGCCGATTTCAGCCCGGCTTCTTCCCCAGGGCTTTCTTCCAGCAACTCCACTTTGAAGCCGCGCCGTTCGGCCCAGCGGGTGTACATCCGCAGCATGATATTCGCCCAATCCTGGGCTTCGGTGCCCCCGGCCCCGGCGTTTACTTCCAGGTAGGCGTCGTTCATATCGGCTTCGCCGGAGAGCAGACTTTCCAGGACGCGCTTATCGGTTTCAACCTTGAGAGCGTCTAGCGCCACCTCCGCCTCAACCGTTAGGTCCGCGTCGCTCTCGGCTTCGGCCATTTCCAGCAGCCCGAGGGCGTCGGCGAGTTCGTTTTCGATCGCCCGGTAGCCGTTGACCTTGCGCTCCAGCGCGGTCTTTTCCTTCAGCAAGCTTTGCGCTTTTGCCTGATCGTTCCACAGGCCCGGATCATTGGCGGCATCGGTGAGTGCGGTTAGACGGGCGACAGAGACATCCCAGTCAAAGACCCCTCCTTAGCAGCTCAAGTTGCTGCTTGATGTGATCGTGAATCGCCACGATTTCGGCACGCATATCTTTATCCTCGTCTCGAATGAAAACGCTTTAGTAAATCCCGCCCAAATTAGCCGGGGCCTGCGGGGGTGGCGGGGGCTGCGGTGTTTCGCCCGTAGGAGCAACCGCTGCCGGATCCGCCCCGCCGCCCTCGCTTCCCGGAACAGGCGCAAGGCTATAGCCTTGCGGCAGGTCGCCGAGCAAGGGGTCTGGATTATCGGGATCATCGGCGCCCGGCTCGGTGCCGGGCTTGAAGGCTTCAAAAATCGCCTTCGGATCGCCGATGTTGGCGAGCTTCCCCGTTTCCCGGTTCACGCGCACCATCCGCAGACCAGGGGGCACGCGGAAGGGAATCGGCGGCACACCGTCCAGCGCTTCCTTCATAAAGTCCCGGAAAAGCGGGGCCATATTGCCGCCGCCGGTTTCGGCCTTACCCAACGTGCGCGGCTGATCGAAGCCAATATAGGCCGCCACCACTAGATCGGGTGAATAGCCAACAAACCAATTGTCGAAACTATCGTTACTGGTGCCGGTTTTCCCCGCCAGTGGCCGCTTGAGTGCCGCACCGATGGACCCGCCCGTGCCGCGCTGAACAACACCTTCCAGCATCGCCGTCATCTGAAACGCCGTGGCCGCGTCGATCACTTGGGGGCGATTATCGACGGGATACGGCGGCAGGCCCCCTGTGTAGGTTTCAACCGTACAATTGGCGCAAGTGCGTGGATCGTGCTTGAACACGGTCGCACCGTAACGGTCCTGCACCCGATCAATCACCGTCGGCACCAGTTTCTTGCCGCCATTGGCGATCATCGCATAGGCTGCCGCCATCTTAAGCGGCGTCGATTCACCGGCCCCGAGCGACATGGAGAGCAGCGGCGGCAGCGTGTCGGTAATCCCGAAACGCCCAGCAATATCGACGACTTTTTCCATACCGACCGCCGAGGCGAGGCGAATGGTCATCAGATTGCGGCTTTGCTCGATACCGAGGCGCAAGGAGCTGGGGCCGTAGAATTTTTCGGTATAATTCTCAGGCCGCCATTTTTTGCCCGAACCGTCATCCATCACAAACGGCGCATCGAGCACGACCGAGGCGGGCGTATAGCCATTCTCCAGCGCCGCCATGTAAACGAACGGCTTGAAGCTAGACCCCGGTTGCCGTTTAGCTTGCGTTGCGCGGTTGAACTGGCTCAGCTCGAAGCTGAGACCGCCAACCAAGGCCAGCACGCGGCCCGTGTGCGGGTCCATCACCACCATGCCGCCCGACACGTCGGGAAGCTGGCGCAGGCCATAGGTTTCGGCGGGATATTTGGTTTTGCCGTCGGGCGTGGCGGTCACGGGTTCAACCAGAATAAGATCACCCACGGTCAGCACGTCCGACACTTTCTTCGGCGGCGCGCCTACCTTTTGCTCCGGCAGCACAGGCCGCGCCCAGCTAAGTTCGGATAGCGGGATTTTGCCCGGCTTGGTTTCAGTCCGATTCTCCCGAACGCCGATGTCGGCAGCGGTATCCGTTACCTTCAACACCAGCGCGAGGCTCCAGCCCCCGGCCCCGCCCGGCGGCGTGCGCGCGGCAAGAATCTTCTGCCACTCATTGACCGGAACCGCTTTTTCCAACGGCCCACGCCAGCCGTGGCGGCGGTCGTAACGGATCAAGCCAGTGCGGAACGTACGGTCGGCGATTTCCTGCAAACGCGGATCGAGCGAAGCCCGCACCATGTACCCCCCGCGATAAGCCCCCTCTTCGCCATAACGGGCCACAAGTTCGCGGCGCACTTCTTCGGCAAAATATTCGGCCTTAACGGTTTCATCGGCCTCGCGGCGGCGGACGGTCAGCACCTCGTCCTTCGCCTTCGCCCCCTCTTCCACGGTTACGAACCCGTCTTCCAACATCCGGTCGATCACGTAATCGCGGCGAATGCGGGCGCGCTCGGCCTGGGTGGAGAGATTATAGTTGGAGGGGGCTTTTGGTAGGGCGGCCAGAAAAGCGGCTTCGCTCAAGGTCAGTTGATCGAGCGACTTGTTGAAGTACATCAGCGCTGCCGCTGCGACACCGTAAGCCCCGGAACCACCACTCGACCCCAAATAGATTTCATTCAGATAGAGTTCGAGAATTTGATCCTTCGTAAGCGCCTGTTCAATACGAATGGACAAGATCATTTCCTTGATCTTGCGGTCAATCGAGCGCTCGTTGGTTAGAAGAAAGCTGCGCGTTACCTGCTGGGTGATCGTCGATGCTCCAATCAGGCGACGGCCCGACAGGTAGTAGCCAAGGTTCTGCACCATAGCCCGGCTAAGACCCACCGCGTCAATGCCGGGATGGGTGTAGAAATTCTTATCTTCGGCAGAAATAAACGCCTGCTTCACTTGCGCGGGGATGAGGGTAATCGGCACGAACACGCGCTTTTCTGCCGCCAATTCCGCCAACAAGCGCCCGTCGCCGGCGTGAACCCGCGTGACGATGGGGGGACGATATTCAGCCAACTCCCCATGATCGGGAAGCTGGTCGCCATAATGGCGCAGCACCCAAACAAACCCCCCGAGCGCCCCCACGGTGGCGATCAGCAAAACCGATAGAATCGCGATAAACCAAATCCGCATGGTCGGCCAGAACCCTCTAAAATTGCCCTATTCCCTTATCAGAAAATGGCGATGGTCAGGTGAATTCTTGCGGCAGTAACGGCAAGGCCGGCGTGCAAAGACCGCACGGATGCCCGGCTTTACCCCGCCCGCGCGCCGATTAGCTTCGGCAAGATAGTATCCACTGCCCGCACAACGCCATCGGCGATACTGCGGCGGAACTCCGGGGCGAGAATGCGGCGCTCGTCCTCGGGGTTGGAGAGATAGCCCAACTCCAGCAAAACCGAGGGCATATCGGGCGCGGTCAGCACGGCAAACCCCGCTGACCGAACGGCATTATTCACCTGAGCAATATCGCGGCGAAGCTCTCCTGCTAACACAACGGCGAACTGGCGAGATGTGGCGCGGGTATCGCGTTGAGCAAGCTCAATCAGAATAGAGGCAGCAGAACCCGTCGCGCCCGACAAATCGGCCCCCGTGATAATGTCGGCCTTATTTTCCTTCGTCGCCAAGGCTTCCGCTTCACGGTCGGTCGCTTTGTCGGAGAGTGTATAGACCGACATGCCCGAAACAGTGCGGTCGGCAAGCGCATCGGCGTGGATCGAGATGAACAAAGCGGCGCTTTCGCTGCGCGCTAACGCCACTCGGTCGCGCAAGGGCAACAGCGCGTCGCTATCGCGGGTGAGTAAAACGCGATAACGCCCCGTTGCCTGGAGCCGTTCACGGACGGCGCGCGCGTAGTCCAGCACAATGTCTTTCTCGAATTTACCGGAATAGGAGGTTGCACCGGGGTCTTTGCCACCGTGGCCAGGGTCGAGCACAATGACGGGCAGGTCCGGCTTCGGTAGCGGCGGCGCAGCGAAGCGCGGCGGGCCGAGTGGCACGATCACGCGGACGGAGCGATAGGGCGCGCGCTCGTAAACAATGCCCCGAACCGGACTAGAGACCGGAGCCGATTCAGTCCGCGCTGCCAGAAGGGGGCCTGTAGGCGCACCTTCTGGCACGAGTGCGGCAGGTTTGGAGATATCCAGCGTTTCAATCCGCACTTTTGGGCGCGGGATTGCGGGCGGCGGTGCCGGTGGTTGCGGCGGCGGTAGGGCTTGAACCTGACCTGCTACGGGCGGCGGGCTTTGAAAGGGTCCAGGAAAGGGACCGGGGGGCGCGGCGGCGCGGTTGGGCAGCCGATTGCCCGGCGTTTCGGCAATCGGCGGCAACCCCATTGTGGGGGCGGGACCGAGTCCGGTCAGCGGAATAGGAGGCGTATTGGGAAGCGGTGGAGCCAAAAGCGGCGCGGACAGTCCCAGGCTTGGCCCCAAACTCGGTACTGCGGCCTGCGGTGCACCTTGTGTGATCGGCGCAGGCGTTCCTGGCACGAGATCGACCACCAACCGATAGCGTTGCGGCCCTTCGGGCGGAAACAAACTGGCAGCCTGGATTTGCGCCGGGCGGATGAGCACTAACTCGATCCCGCGCCGTCCGGTCGCATCCAAGGATGTGATCGCGCGTTGAATGAGGCCCCCTTTCGGCGGCTTTTCATCCAAACGCACGGTGACGCCAGTGAGATCAATGAACACGCGATCCGGCCCACGCGGCTGCACCCGCACTGGGATTGGCTCTGAAACATCGAGCACGAAACGGGTAATTCCCCCGTCCCGCACTCCAACGCGCCAACCGGTTGCAATAGCCTCTGCCTGCCCTTGTGCCGGGAGTAGGACCATCAGCGCCAGCAGGCTGAGTGCTGCCCAACCCAAGCGGCGCGGAGCCTTAGAGACCCCTGTGAAACTACTCATGAATGCCATCATAGTACCAGAATGCCTGCGTGCATCGCGCGGTGCAACCCGCCTTCGGCATTCGGGCTGACTTGTCCCCGCCTTCCTCCCCTTAAATCTTAAGAGCCGACGAGGAATATGATTGTCGTTGCACACGCTTATGCCTATTGTGCCGTGGCATGTCCGGGATCGGCGGCGACTTCAAGGTCAGCCCGTATCTTTTTCCGGTTGTTGGCTTATCGGCCCGTAAGGGGTGGAGCGGCCCTGCTCAGACGGAAGATCCATTCCCGTTAGAGGGGGTTTAGCGCTACCCGGAACGATCGGTAGGTTCTGCCCCCCGGCACGCGCCCCAACAGGTTTCGCGAGATGGTCTTGCGTCTAACCCAGGAGCCGTCAGTCTAGTGCCCAACGCGTGCGGTCATCGCAGCTTAAACCCGACGCCCAAGGGGGCTTATGCCGCCTTGGCTGTCGTTCGGGTGGGGATATTAGATCGTTTTACCGCTCCGTCCCTATTTCAAGTCCAAGTGTTGACCGTAACGCCCCGCCCAACCGCTTTAGGCGGTCGTTTGGCGTTGCTGGCCACTTCGGGTTTGCTGGAGTCTATATCTTATGGTCAAGCGTATGTTGATCGACGCGACCCACGCGGAAGAAACCCGCGTCGTCGTGTTGGACGGTCAGCGTCTCGAAGAGTTCGATGTCGAGACATCCACCAAAAAGCAGCTTAAAGGCAATATTTACCTCGCGAAAGTCACGCGGGTAGAGCCTTCGCTGCAAGCGGCGTTTGTGGAATACGGTGGCGGTCGCCACGGTTTCCTGGCTTTTTCTGAAATTCACCCGGATTACTATCGGATTCCGATTGCCGACCGTGAAGCCTTGATTGCCGAGGCCGCACGCGAAGCCGCCGAGGCCCGTCATCATGACGAGGGCGAAGACGGCGAAGCCGTGGAAGAAGTTGGCGGCGACGAGTTCGATGATGTCTCGCCGCGCCGCGCCCGCAATCTGCGGAATTACAAAATTCAAGACGTTATCACTCGCCGCCAGATTATGCTGGTGCAGGTGGTAAAGGAAGAACGCGGCAATAAGGGTGCGGCGCTCACAACCTATCTGTCGCTCGCGGGCCGTTACTGCGTGCTGATGCCGAATAACCCGCGTGGCGGTGGCGTTAGTCGCAAGATCACCAACGGGCCGGATCGGAAGCGCCTAAAGGGCATTCTGGACGAGTTTAACATTCTCGAAGGTATGGCGGTCATCGTTCGCACGGCGGGGATGGAGCGGTCGCGCATTGATATTCGCCGTGATTATGAGTATCTGCTGCGCCTGTGGGACGAGATTCGCGAAAGCACGCTGGAATCAGCCGCCCCCGCCCTCATCCACGAGGAGGGCAATCTGATCAAGCGCGCCATCCGCGATCTCTATTCGAGCGATATCGAACAGATTTTGGTGGAAGGCGACGACGGGTATCAGAGCGCGAAACGCTTCATGCGGATGCTGATGCCCAGCCACGCACGCCGGATTGTGCCTTATACCGACCCGACGATTCCGCTGATGCACCGCTATCAAGTGGAAACGCAACTCGATCAAATCCACTCGCCCGTCGTGCAACTGCGCTCCGGCGGTTATATCGTCATCAACCCCACCGAAGCGCTCGTTGCCATCGACGTGAACTCGGGCCGGGCAACGCGCGAACGGCATATCGAAGAAACCGCGTATAAAACCAATATGGAAGCGGCGGAAGAAATCGCCCGGCAAGTGCGCCTGCGCGATTTGGCCGGGCTGATCGTCGTCGATTTCATTGATATGGAAGAAGGCCGCAATAACCAAGCGGTCGAGCGCAAGATGAAGGAGGCCATGAAGGCCGACCGGGCGCGCATCCAAATCGGGCGGATTTCGGCGTTCGGCCTGCTGGAACTCTCGCGCCAGCGCCTGCGCCCCTCGGTGATCGAAGCCCATACGGAAAAATGCCCGCACTGCCAAGGCACGGGGGTAATCCGCTCGACCGAATCGACCGCGCTCACGGTACTGCGCGCGATTGAGGAAGAGGGGATTCGCAACCGTTCGGCGGAAATTCTGGTGTATGTACCAACCGCGATTGCGCTCTATCTGCTGAACCAGAAGCGCCACGCTTTGGGCCATATCGAAGACCGCTACCGCTTCCGCGTGCAGATTGGCCGCGACGATACACTAACGCCGCCCGATCATCGCCTGGACCGTCTGGAAGCCAAAACGCCGGAACAGATTGCGGAGCTTGCAGCGCTCGCCGCCGTAGCCCAAGCAACCTTCGAGCCGGACGCCGAAGACCTCGCCTCTGAAGACGAAGAATTGACCGCCGAAGACCGGGCCGCCCTCGCCCATGAGGACGAGACGGAGGAGGACGACGGACAGGAACTCGATGGCAGCGATAAGCTGGGAGACGATAACAGCCGCCGCCGCCGCCGCCGCCGCCGCCGTCGCCGTCCTGAAGGCGACGCGAAAGAAGGTTCTGCCGAGGGCACGCCGGGCGAGGGCGACGGCGATGCTGGGGAAGACGGCGACGGCGACGCCGACGAAGCAGATGCCGGTGCCGAGAGCGATGCCGACGCGGGCATTACGCCGGAAGCAGGAACGGGCGAGGGCGAAGAAGGCCCCCGGCGCCGTCGCGGCAAACGTGGCGGTCGCCGTCGCTCCCGCCGAGGTGAAGGGATGCCGGGCGAGGGGATGCCGGGCGACGAGACCGCAACCGAGGCAGGCGAAGGCTTTGCCGAGGCAAGGGCGCAAGACGCGATTGCCCCGGCGCGCAACGCTGCCCCGGTTGTGATTCCGATTGCTGAAGCGGCTTCAGACGCCTCAGACGAGGCCCCGAAACGCAAACGCGCCCCTGCCCGTAAGAAGCCTAGCGATGCCACAGTCGCAGAAGCAGCCCCGGCAGCAGAAGCGTCCGCGAAACCAAAGCGCGCCCCGCGTCGCAAAAAGGCGGATGAGACGGCGGAAACAGTCCCAGCGTCCGCCGTTGCAGTGGTCGTCGAGGCTGAACCGGCCAAACCCGCTCGCCCCCGGCGGACGCGCCCGGTAAAATCGGTGGAAACTCCGGTAGAAGCCGAACTGAGCCAGGGTGTTGTGGCAGAGGTAGCGGTTGGCGCTCCGTTGGAGAGCATCCCTGCGGTTGTCGCCCCAGTGATGCCTGCTCCTACGGAGAATGCAGCCGTTGCCGAAGCCGTTAAACTGGTCGATGTCGATCAAGCGGCCCTGCCACCGAAGCGCGGCTGGTGGCGGCGTTAATCGCTAGAGCCTGCGTCTCTGCCTTTTGGAACCGCCCCACCCCTGGGGCGGTTCTTTTTTGCGCGCTCTCAAGCGCCCTCTTCCGTATCCAATGCAATATTTTGAGATTTGAAAGTATTGCAGGTATAATAAGACGTTTGTGATTCACAATATTTGAAATAACATTGCTTAGGTCATGTTGACAAACTCCGCACCCACAATCTCACAGCGACGATGTGAATGAAGCCGAGGCACCTGACGGCTGTTTTGTCGTAGCGGGTCGCCATTCAGCGCGCGCATTTGAGTTTGTTGAAGCAGCGCTCGATCCGGTTTCTCAAGGCATAGGTGATGCCATCGACAAGGAAGCGCACCGAAGCCTTTGAAATCAGAAACTTCGCCGCCACCTATCTCCGCCCGGACAGGCAAGCCGTGAGCGTTGGTAATGCGGTGAATCTTGGTCGTAAAGCCACCTTTTGAACGGCCAAAACCCTCTTTCTGAGTCCCCCTTTTGCGCCAGCCGCTCGATGATGCGCCCGAATGATGGTGCTGTCGATCATCTGAACTTGGCTGGATCTAGCGCCACTGCCGTTGAGCGCATCGAAAACCAGTTTCCAAACGCCTGCCAGCGTCCAACGCCGGAACTGGCAATAGACGCTTGACTATTTACCAAACTCCTCCGACAAATCCTGCCATTGCGCTTCGCCGCGCCCCCAAACGGCAACGATGAACGCCTCGAAAAACGCCCATTCGGCGTCTTCCATCAACAATCGAACCAAGATAGCCTCGTCCGAAAGCTACCTTGAATAAAGCTTCAGACAGTTTGGGAATCCAGTTTGTCAAAAATTCCTAAGCCGCGCCACGTTCCAGGTGCTCGATGAAGCCCGATATAGTTTCAGCCAGCGCGCGGGCGTGCTGAGACAATTTATCGGCGTGATGGCGTGCTTTTTCAGCCGCTTGGCCACTCTCAGCACTGGCGAGGCTGACTGTGGCAATACTGTGCGACACGTCCTGAGCACCTTGCGCGGCGTGATCGATATTACGGGCGATTTCCTGAGTGGCAGCAAGCTGCTGCTCCATGCCGCGCCCGATGGTCTGGGCGATAATTTCCAGCTCCGCGATCACTTCTCCAACACCGTGAGTAGAGCCGGTGACACTTTGGGTAGCCGCCTCCACGTCGGCAATTAACCCGGCAATCTCGTCGGTGGCCCGCGCGGTTTGCGTTGCGAGGAGCTTCACCTCACTGGCGACCACGGCAAACCCGCGCCCGGCCTCGCCCGCCCGTGCAGCCTCGATGGTAGCATTCAAGGCCAGCAGATTGGTGCGCCGGGCAATATCGGCAATCAAGATGACGATGCCCTGAATCTTACTTGAGGCAGCAATCAGGCTGGCTACGGTCAATTCGGTTGCCCCAACATCGCTAACGGCGGCAGCGGCGTTTCTGGCGGCATCATTGGCTTGCCGAGCCATTTCGGTAATAGAGGCGGTGAGTTCTTCGGTGGCAGCGGCAACGCTTTCGACATTAACCGCTGCTTCCTCCGCACCTGTTGAAACGCTGAGGGCTTGAGCGGATGTTAGCGCGGCAGTTTCTTGCAGTATAACAGCCATAGCACGCATTTGGTCAGCGGCGCTGGCCACCTCGCGGACGATGCCGCCAACTTGGCTTTGAAAGCGTTGAGCAAGGCGGCTCAAATCGTCCCGTCGCTGGGTTTCGGCCTCTTGGCGCAAGCGCTCTTGATCGTCGCGCAGCCGGTTCATCGTTTCGGTATTGTCGCGAAACACTAGCACGGCGCGGGCCATATGCCCCAAGTCATCCCGCCGTCCCAGGGCTGGGATCGTTTGCGAAAGATGGCCTTTTGCCAACCGGGTCATGGCGTTGGTCAGCGCGCGTAATGGGCGGCTGATGCTACGTGCGAGGGCTACGGCGGCGATAAGCCCTAAGGCTACGGCGGCGATAGCAAAGCCAAGCGTTAGCTCTTCAGCAAGGCTGAAATACTGCGCCGTTTCCGCATTCAGCGTTTCGCCGATTTGCGCCTGGAGCGTGTGGGCGATTTGGCTGGACAACAGCAACTCCTGCAAAGTCGTACCCATCGCCCCTTGGGTTAGCGTATGAGCGGCCAGGGTTAGGTCGAGCGCTTCGGTTAATTGCGCGCCATATTCGGTTTGCACAATACTAGCATCACGCACTTGCTTCTGGTCGGCAGCGTCAGCCAAGGCCGGGTGGCGGGCAAGCGCGGTAAGCGCATCGGTAATATCGTCTCGGCCATCGCGTAGGCGGCTGGCAAGCGTTGTGCTCGGAGCCTCGAAAAAGAGAAACAGACCCGTGCGCGTTTGCTCAAGCGCATCGCGGGCTTGATCGATAGTGCGGCGAGCGGTGCCATCGATCGCGCTGCGCGAGAGCCCTGCGAGGGTTGCGAGGCTTTGATCGACCATGCTCATCAACTGGGGCCGCGCGAGGCTATTCAGCGTCAGGCGTAGTTTTTGAAGTTGCCCGAGTTGCTCGGTATAAGCGGCAAGATAGGTGCGGACTTCGGTAATATTGCGCTGAAGTTCGGGCGTTTGCGCGTGGGTTTCCGCCAGGGTGATGGTTTGCTCCAACACTCCCAACGTGTCTTTCAATCCGCCGAGCGCTGCCGCGCGCCCGGTCTCGGCAAATTCCGCCGCGAGCGGCCCGAGAGCGAGGCTTTTGCGTTCAATGGTGTCGAACAACGCCATGATCTGCGCCCCCGCGATAGACCGTTGCATCCCGTCGAGCGAAGTGCGTGCGCCTAAAACAGCAAGAGCGCTAATAAAACCTAAAAGTACCAGCAGGCTTCCAAACCCTAGCGCGATGCGCGCCTTCAAACTCACGGCTTGATCTATGCGACTAAGAGCACCGGGGGGAGTAAGAGGCTCTGTCATAATTTCCTCCTTTAGCGGGGTGGGGCTGTCGTGGCGCGGGTTACTAAATGCGCGGGCAAAATCTCGCGCCGCGCGGGGCGGCGGTCGCGCTTCTCAATCCGGTCAATCAGGCAGCGCACCGAAACGCGGGCGATTTCCTGAATAGGTTGGCGAATGGTGGTAAGCTGCACCACGTGCCAACCTGCCAGTGGAATATCGTCGAATCCAACCAGTGATAAATCGCCAGGAACGGCAATACGATGCTTATGGGCGGCTTCGAGCGCGCCAATCGCCACAACGTCATTGCCGCAAATCAGCGCGGTGGGTGGCTCTGGCCGTTGCATCATCGTAAGCAAGCCCGAATACCCACTTTCGTGAGAGTAGCTGCCCCACAGCACTAATTCCGAGAGGATAGGGGTGCCGACAGAGGCCAGCAGACGGCTGCTGCCGGAGAAACGGTCCCGGCTGGTAGATGTATTCTGCGGCCCCATTAGAAACCCGATACGGCGATGGCCGAGCGTATGCAGGTGCAGCGCCGCCGCCTCCCCCGCAATGGCGTTATCAATCTCGACGACATCAACGCCGGGATGGTCAGAATTGCGAACCGACAGCACGAACGGAATGCCGTTAGCCTGAAGCCGCTCAACAATGGGAGAGCCGATGTTGGCCGTCGTGAGAATCAGCCCATCCAGCTTCTCCTGCACCAGCGCGGTCAGCCGGTCATCATGATCTTCCAGCGAATCGACAATGAGCACGACATTATAGCCCGCCGCCGCGCATTCATCGTGCATATGCTCCAAAAGATAGGTGGAGAAGGAGTTCTTGAGGCCGGCAACAACCAGCCCAATTACGCCTTGCCGCCGCCGCGCCGCGCCCGCCAGCTTGGCGCGCGGCTCATAGCCCATTTCTCGGGCAAGCGCGACAATGCGCTCCCGCGTTTGGGTGGAAAGGCGCGGATTGCCTGCAAGCGCGCGGGAAGCTGTGGCGGTCGAAACGCCAGCCTGCGCGGCTAAACTCTCCAGCGTCACGAGTTTACTCGTCTTACCCATGTGGTGTTTCCCCCTGCCGGTGGCTTATGATCGAGTTGCGCAAATTTTGCACTATATCTATCAATCTTGATCTTTACATAAAGTTTGCACACATCTTGCTCTATTCTTTAACCAAATCGAACCTTGTTACAAGGGGTCTTGACGGACTTAAAGTGTTCGTGTCATAAATATTATAGAAAATGATTGTGCAAATTGCACAGCGTGCAAATCAAGCTCCCAAAATCAAAAAAAAGGGGGGGGGGATTTGTTTCGGGAAAAAAATATCGTGGAGGAAACGATGAGACTTACCGTCGGTCAGATGATCGTTCAGACGCTGAAAGCCTATGGCGTGCCCTATGTTGCCGGCCTGCCGGGACATGGTAATTGGAGCCTATTGGATGCGTTTGCCGATCCGAAGGATGGCATGCCCTTCGTTCAGGTGATGCACGAGCAAAGCGCGGCGCATATTGCCGACGCGCATTTCCGCGTTACCGGGCAACCAATTGCCGCCTGCACCTCTATTGGTCCCGGCGCGATGAATGCCGTGATGGGCCTCGCCACAGCCTATGCCGATTCAACGTCCTTTCTGCTGATAACCGGTAGCGTAGCCACGCACATGCGTGGTCACGGTGTAATGCAGGAGTTGGATCGGTTCCGTTCGCCCGATTTTCCCGCCGTCGCCGCCCCGGTCACAAAACGTAGCTTCGATGTAATCCGCCCGGATGAGGTGCCCTTCGTGATGCATCGCGCCTTCAATGCGATGCTATCGGGCCGCCCCGGCCCCGTGCATATGGAATTGCCGCTGGACGTGCAGGTCATGTCCGACGATATCGAAATCCAAGATCTTGCACGCCGGATGCCCGTGGGCAGGGCGCGCGCCTCGCAAGAGAGTATTACTCAAGCAGCAGCCTTGCTGCTGACGGCGGAGCGGCCTTGCATTGTTGTTGGCGGCGGCGCGATTTCCAGCGATGCCGCGCCGGAAGTGACACGCCTTGCGGAACTGCTGAATATTCCCGTGGTCTTTACCTGGAACGGCAAGGGTGCGATTGCCGAAGACAATCGCCTGTGTGCCGGAACCGCCGGATGGCCAGGCTCGACGCCGGGCAATAAGCTTGCCGCCTCTGCCGATGTCGTCTTGTCGGTCGGGTGCAAATTCACCGACTGGTCATCGTCATCCTACCGCAAGGGCGCGACCTTCTCGTTCCCGCCCGGCAAGCTCATTCAGCTTGATATCGATCCCCATGAAATCGGGAAGAATTACCCGGCTGCGGTTGGGATCGTCGCCGACTGCAAATCGGCACTGCAAGATTTGCTCGCAGAAATTTCCGCCGATCATGCGAAAGCCGCCCGCGCCCGCCGCGACGATTATGTGCTGAACCTGGATCGCGCAAAAGCCGATTGGGAAAAGGTTCTTGCCCGCCGCCGTGAATTCGATGGCTCGCCGATGAGCATGCTGCGCGTTCTGGCCGAGTTGCGGAAAGTGCTGCCCCGCAATGGTATTGTTACGGTTGGTTCTGGCCATCCGCAAAGCTCCACCAAGCAGGCATTTCCTGTGTACGAGCCGCGCACGCACATCACCTCCGGTACCTATTCGTCGATGGGGTTTGCGGTTCCCGCTGCTATTGGCGCAAAACTGGCCAAGCCAGAAGCGCCGGTGGTCTGCATTATCGGCGACGGCGACTTTATGATGTCGATGCAAGAACTAGCCGTTTGCGTCATGTATAATATTCCTGTCGTCTTTCTCATTCTCAATAATCGTGGTTATATTTCTATCCGTGACGGGCAAAGCGGTTTGATGGGGCGGCAAATCGGCTCCGAGTTCAATCACCACACTCGCAATGGCGAACCCTATTCGGTCGATTTCGTCGGCTTCGCTAAATCTTGCGGTGTGGAAGTTGCCTTGCGCGTTGATGAGCCGGGTGATCTCGCCAGTGCCCTCACGCGGGCGCTTGCCTGCGGCGGGCCTGCGTTGGTGGAAGCCTCCATCACGCGCGATAATTCCATCGCGGCGGCAGAAGTCGTCGGTTGGTGGGATTTCCCGGTATTGCAGACGGCCCCCGCTGGGGTGGTCGATGCCTATGAGCACGGTCTGTCGGAAGAACAGCACCGCCGCCCCTGGGTTGAGTTGGACGAAAGCCGGGCGAATACCCCGTCGGTTCCGGTGGTCGGTTAAAACCCTCCGCCAACGCATCGGGGGCAAGCCTAGGGTAAAGACTCCCTTCTCTCCCCAAACTCCCCGATGCGTTCTTTTTTTCACGCCTAAAGCGCCCCTGGCCGCAGCTCCCGCTGCGGGTATGCACTCTCTCTTAGCTCACTCAAAAAAAACTCTGGAGGAAACATCCATGGCAAATTTCGTCACCAGCCGCCGCGCCCGTTTGGCATCGGCTTTACTCGTAACCGCAGTAGCCGGTACGGCATTTTTGGCGTCGGCCCCGGTGCGCGCCGAATATGATGGCGTTCCGCGCACCTTTTTGTGGAATCCCGGCCTGAACGACCTGGTCGATACCAGCAAGTTCAAAAAGAAGCCGCCCTATAAAATTGGCTTTTCCAATGCGTCCCAAGGCGATTTGTGGCTAGTAACCTTCATGCACGGTGTGCAATTTCAGGTTGGCAATAACAAAGACAAAATCAGCAAATTCATTATGACCGATGCGAATGGCGACGCGACCAAGCAGGTCTCCGACATTCAAGATCTATTGAACCAAGACATTGATCTGCTGCTGGTGAACCCCGCCACGGCTGACGCGCTCGACCCCATTGTGGGCCGGGCAATGCGGAAGGGCATTCCAGTCGTCTCAGCAGCACGGCGCGTGAAGACGGACGATAATTTTGTGTCCTTCGTCACGGCGTCCGATACTGCCTTGGCGCGTATGAGCGCACAGTGGATGGTGGAGAAGCTCGGCGGTAAGGGCAATATCGTACTGCTCCCCGGCCTTGCCGGCGCAAGCCCCGCAGAACTGCGCCTGTCGGCAGCAAAAGAAGTCTTCGCTCAAGCGCCGGGGATCAAAATTCTCGATACGCAGTACACCGGCTGGAGTCCGGCCAACGGCAAGAAGATCATGTCGGCGATCATTCAGCGCTACGGTAAGGACATTCAAGGCGTTTGGGCCGATAGCGGCTTGCAGGGTTCAGGTTCCGTCGAAGCCTTCCTAGGTGCAGGCTTCAAATCCAATGAGATTCCGCCGCACACTGGGGGCGATCTCAACCGCATGTACCAACTCGCTCAAGAGCATAAATTCCCCTTCATCGGCATCGATTACACACCGTCGATGGGTATTGCTGCTGTCGATGTTGCCCTCAGCGTGCTCGAAGGCAAACCCGTACCGAAGCGCGTGGACGTGAACTTCCAAATCGTGCTGCCGAAGGGCCAGGACACGAAATCGGTTAAGGCCGACGTGGCGCTTGAAGATTACGTCCGCATGGATGCGCCCGGCGATCTCATCATGGGTCACGGTATGGGGCAGACCTACGATCCGAAGACGTTTAAAGCCGACCTGCCGCGCTAATCTTGCGCCTGTGACGTCCGGGAACACGCGGCTCCCGGACGATCCCGCCCTTTTTGGGGGAGATGTCCCATGATCGAGCTTAAGGCTATCTGCAAAAGTTTTCCCGGCGTTAAATCCTTGGATCAGGTTAATTTTTCGGCTAGCGCGGGCGAAATCCACGCGCTGCTCGGAGAAAATGGTGCCGGAAAATCGACGCTGATTAAAGTGCTGGCCGGGGCCTACACACCCGAAAGCGGCACAATCACTCTCGGCGGCGTGCCGCGCATTTGGGCCGCGCCCAAGCAAGCACAGCAGGCTGGTATTCACGTCATTTATCAGGAATTGGTTTTGTTTCCCGACCTCAGCGTCGCGGAGAATATTTTCATAGGCCACGCACCGCGCACCCGTTGGGGACTGATTGATCGCAAGGCGATGATCCAGAAAACCGAAGTGGCGCTGTCGCAACTCGGCCACCGTCTCGACCCGCGCGCGCGGGTGGGTGACTTGTCGGTTGCCGATCAACAGATGGTCGAGATCGCCAAAGCTCTCAGCCACGATGTAAAACTGCTGGTTTTGGACGAGCCGACCGCCGTGATCTCCGGCAAGGAAGTGGTGGCACTGTTCGAGCGTTTACGTCGCCTACGCGACCGGGGGGTGTGCATTATCTATATCTCCCACCGGCTCGAAGAGATTTTTGCACTGGCGGACCGCATTACCATTCTCAAAGATGGTAAAAACGTGCGCGCTGGGACCGTGACAGAGTTTGACCGGGCCTCCCTCGTAACCGCGATGGTGGGCCGCCCCTTGGCCGATCTCTACCCGCCGCGCCCGCCGCAGTCGAATGCCGCCCCGGTGGTTTTGACCGCGCGCGATATTCACCTGCCGCCGCGCGTGCGGGGGGTCGATGTCAGCGTTCGCGCCGGGGAAATCGTCGGTCTGGCAGGCATGGTCGGCTCCGGGCGTACCGAGTTCGCCCACGCGATTTTCGGCAGCCTAGCCCGCACTCAGGGCCGGGTAACGCTGGAGGGGGAGGCTATGCCGCCCGGCAATCCGCGCCTTTCCATTCAGCGCGGGATCGGCTTTTTGACTGAAGACCGCAAGACCGAAGGCTTGCTGGCGCAACTGCCGGTCTATGCCAATATGACCGCGCCCGATTTGGCCGCTTATACCCGCTTGGGCTTTTTGCGCCGCCCGCAGGAAGTGGCGCTGGCGACGCGGGATATTCAACGCTTTCGCATTGCTGTGCCCGGTCCAACCTCCGGCGTGTGGCACCTCTCCGGCGGCAATCAGCAGAAAATCCTGCTCAGCCGCTGGATGGCGATTAGGCCGAAGCTGCTGATTCTCGACGAGCCGACTCGCGGCGTCGATGTCGGCGCGAAGGCGGAAATCTATCGCCTCATCCGCGCGCTTGCGGCGGAGGGAGTTGCCATTCTAATGATTAGCTCGGAGTTGCCCGAGGTCATCGGCCTGTGCGACCGCGTGCTGGTGATGAAAGAAGGCCGCGTGATGGGCGAACTTCCCGCCGAAGCCCTATCGGAGGAAGCGATCATGACGCTCGCTACCGCCGATGCGCCCGCACAAGGAGAGGCCGCATGACCGGCCGTATTTCGCCGCAAGCTCTGGTCGTCCCACTTCTGTTGCTGATCGCGCTTACTGTCGGCGCGATGGTGAACGAGCGCTTTCTAACCTTGGGCAACTTGCGGAATTTTACCGAGCAGCTTGCGGCATTAGGGTTTGTTAGCCTTGGCCAAGCCTTTGTTATTTTGGGCGGCGGGATCGATCTGTCCATTGGGGCGATTGCCAGCCTGGCAGCGGTGCTGCTGGCTGGCCTTCATGGCGGCAACGAGGCGCTGTTCATTCCCTCTCTGCTGCTCGTGCTTGCGGGCGGGGCGGCGGTAGGAGCAATGAACGGCTGGCTTACGGTTTGGCTGCGCGTGCATCCGTTGATCGTAACCCTCGGCATGGCATCAGTGCTCTCGGGCATCACCCTGCTCTATGCACCACAGCCGCGCGGCTCGGTGCCGTTCTGGTTCGAGGGCTTCGCCTTCGGTAGCCTTGCCGGTGTTCCGTTGAGTGGCCTACTGCTAGGCGCGTTATTCCTCATTACGGCGCTCGTGCTGACCCGCACCCCGTTCGGACGCCGAGTCTATGCCGTTGGTGGTAATGCTGAGGCAGCGCGCTTATCGGGTCTTTCAGTGAGGCCAACGATCATTACCACTTATGCCCTCTCTGGCTTTTTCGCCGCGCTGGCCGGTGCCTATTACGTTAGCCGTACGGGGGTGGGCGATCCCCACGCAGGCGATGCGCTAACCCTGGCGTCACTAACCCCGGTGATCGTTGGCGGAATTTTACTGGGCGGTGGTCGCGGCGGCTTGGGCGGTGTGTTTCTTGGCGTATTGCTGATCTCGTTGCTCAATAATCTGTTGAATTACATGAACCTCTCCACCTTCGTGCAGTGGGTAGCGCAAGGGTTGGTGATTATCGCCGCCGTAAGCTTCCAACGACAAAAAGGAACAGTGTTATGAGCGGCCTAGCGGTTACAGGGGGTGCCCGCGCTGCTCTGGCGGCCCTGCGCTTGGAGCGGTTCGCCCTGATCGGTGCCGTCATCGGGCTGACGGTCGTCGCGGCAACTCTCTCTCCGGCGTTTCTGACCTTGGGGAACTTGCGCGATATTTTCACTCAAGCGGCCCCCCTAGGAATGGTGGTGCTTGCCCAAGCCCTGATTATGCTGGTGCGTGGGATTGACCTTTCGGTTGCCTCGGTCATGGCGTCGGCAGCAGTTCTGGCTACGGCCTTCACTTCTACCGACAATGCTGATATTCCGCTGATTTTTGGAGCTGTCCTGCTTGGCGGTGTCGTGATCGGCGGGATTAACGGTTGGCTGGTAACGCGACGCAATGTGTCGCCGCTTCTCGCCACCCTCGCCATGATGATTCTGCTGCAAGGAGTGCGCTTCGCTTATACTCAAGGCGCGCCTTCCGGTTTGCTTCCCAGCGGGTTTCGTTGGCTCGGAACCGGGCAGATGTACGGCGTTCCGGTCAATCTTTCGGTATTGCTGATCCTGGCACTCGGGCTGTGGGTGATGCTTCGGTACACGGTGCTGGGGCGGGCAATTTACATCATCGGCGGCAATCCACGCGCCGCCGAACTCGTGGGCCTCTCGGCCCAGCGGGTTACTATGCTCTGCTACTGTCTCGGCTCGATGCTGGCAGGCATTGCCGGGTTATTTCTCGTCGGTTTCGTCGGCACGGTCGATAATTGGGTCGGGCGTGGTTACGAGCTTGATTCGATTGTTGCCGCTGTCATCGGCGGCGTGTCGCTGGCGGGAGGATCCGGTTCCATTATTGGCGCACTTCTGGGTGTTTTGATTCTCGTGCTGCTCTCGAATCTCGTTGTGATCCTCGGGTTGCCTGTCGAGTTCCAGCTTATCCTTAAGGGCGTGATCATCATTCTTGCGACCGGCCTCTATGCCCGCCGGGCGCGCGTTTAATCCTGTCAGACAATAGGAGTCTCTTATGATTGAAGTGTTGAAAGCCGGTCGCTCGGCAGAGCTGAAGGCCGCCGATGGCCGTAGCGTGCGCGATACCGTTGCCGGTATTCTTGAAGATGTGGAAGCGCGCGGCGATGCTGCTTTGCGGGAACTTTCGGAAAAATTCGACAAATGGTCGCCACCAAGCTTCCGCTTGAGCGAGCAGGAGATCGAAGCCTGCCTGTCCAAGCTCTCGGGCCGCAATATTGCCGATATTTGCTTCGCGCAAGAACAAGTGCGCCGCTTCGCCGAAGCCCAAAAAGCCGCCCTGCGTGATGTGGAAGTGGAAACCCTGCCGGGCGTCACTCTCGGGCACCGTAATTTGCCGGTGGAAAGCGTAGGCTGTTACGTGCCGGGCGGAAAATATCCGCTGGTCGCCTCGGCCCATATGGGCGTGGTGACGGCAAAGGTGGCGGGCGTGAAGCGGGTTATCACTATGTCTCCGCCGTTCGACGGCGCACCGAACCCGGCGGTCATCGCCGCGATGCACTTGGCCGGGGCAGATGAAATTTATAGCCTCGGCGGGATCCAAGCAATTGCAGCCATGGGCATTGGTAGCCAAACCATCACGCCGGTCGCCATGATCGTCGGGCCGGGCAATGCGTTCGTTGCCGAAGCCAAACGCCAGTTGTTCGGGCGCGTTGGGATTGATCTGATTGCCGGACCGACTGAAACCCTCATCATCGCCGACGAAAGCTGCGATGCCGAAATGGCGGCGACCGACCTACTGGGCCAGGCCGAGCATGGTTTCAACTCCCCAGCTATTCTGCTTACCACCTCGCGCGCACTGGCCGAAGCGGTTCCGGCGGAAATCGCTCGCCAGTTGGAAACCCTAGAAACGGCGGCGATTGCCGGAAAATCCTGGCAAGATTACGGCCAGATCATTCTCTGTTCAACCGACGATGAAATGATCCAAGTGGCTAACGATCTCGCTTTCGAGCATGTGCAGGTTCTTACCAAGAACCCGAATTACTTCCTGGAGAATATGCAAAACTACGGCGCGCTGTTCTTGGGAGCGGAAACCAACGTATCCTACGGCGATAAGGTGATCGGCACCAATCATACATTGCCCACGGGCAAAGCTGCGCGTTATACGGGTGGTCTCTGGGTCGGAAAATTCATCAAAACCTGCACCTATCAGCGGGTCACGCCCGAAGCATCCGCCCGCGTCGGCGCCTATTGTTCACGCCTGTGCGCGCTTGAAGGCTTTGCCGGCCATAAAGCTCAAGCCGATTTGCGCGTACGCCGCTACGGGCAGGAGATGACTGACGCGTAAACAGCATAAACGCACGAACATGTATCGATAGATTCATAACGAGAGCGTTCTGGGTTTCGTTTAACGCAAATCCCGAGCGGGTGGAATCACCCGCAACGACGTATTTGCTTAACAAACAACTGATTAGAGCCTATTTACCGTGAGCCTCAGCGAACGGAAAGCGCTTTAACCCAGAGCGCTCTACCTGCTCACCCTCCTCGGCTGCCACCCTGGCGAGATTACTATGCTAAGCTGGAGCGAATTCGACAGCAAAGACCACAGCTTACACCTCGATGATACCAAAACCGGACGCAGTATGCGAGCAATCGGCCTTGAATCCTCCGCGCTTCTAAGCCACTGGCCGAAGCACGTAGGCTCGCCCTTCGTTTTTTCCGGTACGCGCGGCGACCAAGATCGTGGATGCAAGCTACCATACCCTTACGCCACACTTTCGGCTCGGTCGCCTCTGAGCTTAACTATTCCAACGCGACGATTGCGGGATTGCTGGGGCATAAGGGACGCGGCGTTACCTCGCGCTATGTGCATCGCCCTGACGCAGCCCTCGTCGCGGCGACTGAAGCGGTGTCGAGCTGTTTGGCCGAACTGATGGGGCTGGAGTGCCGCCGAATAGACCCTCTGCCAGAGGACGGTCTTTTCCCGAATGATCAACGACTCGAAAAACGCCCATTCGGCGTCTTCCACCAACAATCGAGCCAAGATAGCCCACTCCGAAAGCTACCTTGAATCACGCTTCAAACAGTTTGGGAATCCAGTTTGTCAACAACTCCTAAAATCTGAATTTATTCTGAAAATTAACGTCACCTCAAAAAAATACAAATGTATGCAGCGATCAAATTCCATAGGAATTATATTTTAACTTGATCTTAATCGCGATTTACGGATTATATCCGGACTGCTCGTTAAAAGTTGAGACAAACGCTATGGCAATTTCGGCTTCTATCAACCTCTCCGATTCGCGGAACTATCTCGGCTCAGACCGCGAGGCCGCACTCGCCAATATTAATGCGGCCTTCAGTACGTGGGGGAGCGTTTTAGCTGGAAATGCGAATATCCAGGTTAATGTAACGGTTAATTATTCGATTTCTAATACTTTCGCCTCGGCGCTTCCTCGGAATGAAGCCTATCTTGGGGTTGTTGGTGGGCGATCACTCTACGAATCTGCCATCGCGCATCAACTGCGTACTGGCCATAATAATAATGGGTCTTTGACCGATTTGAACATTACCATTAATGCCTATAATCTTGATGAAATGTACATTGACCCGAACCCCTACGATGGATCAGCAGGCCTACCCGGAAATCGCTATGATTTCTTGAGCGTGATGATTCATGAAATCGGTCATGGCCTTGGTTTTTATGCTTACCGAAGCGATACCACCGGGGCGTATTATTCTTATAAATCTGTTTATGATGACTACATTCAGTTCATTAGTGGACAGCCTTATTTTGTTGGAGAAAATGTGTCGCGTTACTATGGTTCACTGCCGTTAACGCGCAACAATCTATCCCATGTCGGCAACGACTCGGGCGCAGGGGAGGATCTGTGGAGCGCCATGATGGCCCCTTACATAGATCCGGGCGTGCGCTTCTCGGTGACAAGCCTGGAAAAGGCGATGCTGGCCGATATGGGGGTGGGTACAAATCAGTCGGATATTTTGAAAATTCACTTCGAAAATACGGGCCGCTCTGTAACGCTCAATGCTGGTGCGGGAACAGATACAGTCGTTTATAGCGGTAATCGCAGTGCTTATAGCGTAACCTACTCTGCTGCGGCATCAGCTTACATTGTTAAAGGCAATGGATTTAGCGATAGTCTTGTCTCCGCTGAAAAAATTAGATTTAACGATGGCACTTTCTGGGTAGAAGATCTTGCCGGGATTACCACAGGTGTCCACCGTTTTTACAACACGGTAACGGGAACGCATTTCTACACTGGCTCCAACGCTGAAACCTATTCCATACGCTCGACAACAGAACAGATGAGTGACGAGGGTTTCGCCTTTTCAACGGCGAAACTAAGCTCCGGTCTCGACGTGTTTCGCTTTCAGAACAAAGAAACAGGCGCTTATTTCTATACAATTAGCCCGGCGGAACGCGATAGTATCATCAAAAATCTTCCTCAATTTGAATATCAATCCAGCAGCTTTAAATCTTACACGGTCGATTTTGGCCCTCAGGAAGAATTATATAGATTTTATAACTCAACAACAGGCGCACATTTCTTTACAACAGCGGAGGCGGAGCGTGATCATATCATCGGAAACATTCCCACTTTCAAGTATGAAGGTATTGCTTTCTATGTGGATATTTTAAGCTAACGACCTGTCTAAGAGGCTGTGCTCTAAAAGCAGCAGGGCCGCCCTTTAAGGCGGCCCTTTTGTTTCTTTACTCGACCAACTCCGCTTCAGGCTCGATCGCTTTGCGGCCCGGTGCGGAGGTAACGAGGAACGACAGTTCGCCATCGCTGCCCACATCGACCTGCACATGCCCGCCGTGCGTGAGTTTGCCGAACAGCAACTCTTCAGCCAGCGGCTTTTTTACCGTGTCCTGAATCACGCGGCCCAACGGGCGCGCGCCATAAAGCGGGTCGAACCCTTTCTTCGACAGCCACGATTTAGCCGCGTCCGAAAGCTCTAGCACCACGTGGCGGTCGGCCAATTGCGCTTCGAGTTGAATGATGAACTTATCCACCACGCGGTCCATCACTTCTGGCGACAGGTTGGCGAAGGGGATGGTGGCGTCCAGGCGATTGCGGAACTCGGGCGTAAACATCCGCTCGATAGCTTCCTTATCCTCGCCCAAGCGCCGTTCCCGCTCGAACCCAAACGCAGATTTGGCCATATCCGCCGCCCCGGCGTTCGTGGTCATAATCAAGATCACATTGCGGAAATCGACATTCTTGCCGTTGTGATCGGTCAGTTTGCCGTGGTCCATCACTTGCAACAGAATATTGTAAAGGTCCGGGTGGGCCTTTTCGATTTCATCCAGCAGCAATACGCAGTGCGGGGTTTGATCTATCGCATCGGTCAGCAACCCGCCCTGATCGAACCCAACATAGCCCGGCGGCGCCCCAATCAGGCGGCTGATGGTATGTCGCTCCATATATTCCGACATGTCGAACCGCTTCAACTCGATGCCTAGGAGCCGCGCCAACTGCCGCGCCACTTCGGTCTTGCCAACGCCGGTAGGGCCGGAGAAGAGATAATTGCCAATCGGCTTTTCGGCCTCGCGCAACCCCGCCCGCGCCAGCTTGATCGCCGTTGAGAGCGCTTTGATCGCTACATCTTGGCCGAAAACCACCGTGGACAGATCGCGCTCCAAGGTTTTTAGCACTTCACGGTCGTCCGACGAGACGGCTTTTGGCGGGATGCGGGCAATTTTGGCAACCACCCCTTCCACGTCTTTCACCGAAATCGTTTTCTTGCGCTTCGAGAGCGGCAGCAGCATTTGCGCCGCCCCCACTTCGTCGATCACGTCGATAGCCTTATCGGGCAACTTACGGTCGTTAATATAGCGTACCGAAAGCTCCACCGCCGTGCGAATCGCCTCGTTGGTGTAGCGTACCTTATGGTGTTGCTCGTAGTAAGGCTTCAGGCCCTTCAGAATCTTGATCGCATCTTCCACCGAAGGTTCGGCCACGTCGATCTTCTGGAAACGCCGCACAAGGGCGCGGTCTTTCTCGAAGTAACTGCGATATTCCTTATAAGTGGTGGAGCCGATGCAGCGCATTTGACCCGACGCCAAGGCCGGTTTCAGCAGGTTCGAGGCATCCATAGCCCCGCCCGACGTTGCGCCCGCGCCAATGATGGTATGGATTTCATCAATGAACAGTATGGCATTGGGATGAGCCTCAAGTTCGCCCAGCACCTGCTTCAGGCGTTCTTCAAAATCGCCGCGATAGCGTGTACCCGCCAGCAGTGCGCCCATGTCGAGGCTAAAAATCGTGGCCCCGAGCAAAACTTCAGGCACGTCGCCATCGACGATGCGTTTCGCCAACCCCTCGGCAATCGCGGTTTTACCGACGCCAGGGTCGCCCACATACAGCGGGTTATTCTTGGTGCGGCGGCATAGAATCTGAACCGTCCGGTCCACCTCGGCCTCGCGACCAATCAGCGGATCAATCTTGCCGTTCGCGGCCTTCTTGTTGAGATCGACGCAATAGGCTTCCAGCGCCTCTTGGCCTTTTTTTGCCTCTTTGCCCTCTTTGGGGGGGGGCGTTGCGGCGGTTTCTTCTTCCGCACCTGCATTACGGCGGGTTTCAGAGCGCCCCGCCACTTTTGCGATACCGTGGGAGATAAAGTTTACCGCGTCAAACCGGCTCATATCCTGCTCTTGCAGGAAATAGACGGCATGGCTTTCCCGCTCCGAGAAGAGCGCGACCAGCACATTTGCCCCCGTCACTTCCGACCGGCCAGAGGATTGAACGTGAATCACCGCCCGCTGCACGACGCGCTGAAAGCCCGACGTTGGTTTGGCGTCTTCGGTTCGGCTACTCACGATATTCGATAGCTCGTTATCGAGGTAGTTGGTGAGGTCGCGGCGCAGTTTATCGAGATCAACGCCGCACGCACGGAACACGGCCAGCGCATCTTGATCCTCAGTAAGAGACATCAGAAGATGCTCTAGCGTGGCAAACTCGTGCCGCCGCTTGTTAGCAAGCTCCAGGGCCGTATGCAGGCTCTTTTCCAGGTTCCGCGAGAGCATCGAGGCTACTCCTTCTCCAAGGTGCACTGCAAAGGGTGCCGATGTCTTCGGGCAAAGTCCATCACTTCCGTGACTTTCGTTTCCGCCACCTCGTAGGTGAAAACACCACACACTCCCACACCACGCTGATGGACATGCAGCATAATCCGCGTGGCTTCTTCCTTATTCTTCTGGAAAAACCTTTCAAGAATATGAACGACGAACTCCATCGGCGTGTAATCGTCATTCAACATCAGCACTCTGTACATAGAAGGCTTCTTGGTTTTCGGCTTGGCCTTAACCGCAACGCCCGTGTTGGTGCCGGAATTTCCGTTTTTCAGATCGTCGCTCATGCTATTCGAAAGGTATTTTCCGTACAGGTGGAAGGGATTGGGCTAGAGAAATGGGAACTTTCAGGCCCGTTGACGCATTGAGAGCACTGGGTGCCTGTTTCATCATATGAGATGAAATCCGCCTTAGAAAAGGGGGCTTCTATCGCAGTGCCACAGGTTTTACCCCGCGCGCCTGCCCTGTGCCGCAAGCCTCTTGATTAAACGCCTGAAATCGCCCACTTAACAGTGTTATAAGCCTAAACTTATCTCAAAAAATATCTTCGCGAGTCAAGGGCATAGCGGTTACACCGACTTCCCTATACCCTTAACTTTTAGAGAGTCGCTGGCTCGGTGATCGTCGATTGCCGGGCGTGACCTTCGATCAATGCCTTCCCCAACGCTTGAATCGAGGCCCTTGGATGTTCATTCGCTATGGCTATGAAATTATTCTGAACTGCGCGGCCCCCACTGCGCTCGTCTGCCTACTCTCGGTCACGGAAGATCGGGCGGCGGATATTCGCGTGCCGGAAACCACCTTCACCAATCCCCAGGTGCCGACGACCACCTACTATGACCTGTTCGGAAATCTCTGCCGCCGTATGGTCGCCCCTGCTGGGGATATTACGATTTGGGGCGACGCGACTTTAGAAGATTCAGGGGCGGTGGACCGCAAGAACCTGGACGCGCGGGAAGTTCCCGTCACTGATTTGCCCGATGAGTGCCTTGTGTTCCTCATGGGCAGCCGCTATTGCGAGACGGATCGGTTAAGCCAAACCGCCTGGGATATGTTCGGCCACCTTGCGCCCGGCTGGAGCCGCGTGCAGGCGGTATGCGATTTCGTTCACACCCACATTCGCTTCGACTATATGCAGGCCCGCTCTACCCGCACCGCCTTTGAAGCCTTTAACGAAAGGGTAGGCGTGTGCCGAGATTATGCCCATCTCGCGCTCACGCTCTGCCGCTGCCTGAATATCCCGGCGCGCTATATCAATGGCCATCTGGGGGACATCGGCGTGCCCGTGGTCAATCCGATGGATTTCAGCGCCTGGATCGAAGTTTTCCTGGAGGGCGAGTGGTACACGTTCGATGCGCGCAACAATAAGCCGCGTATTGGCCGCATTATCGTGGCACGTGGGCGGGACGCCGCCGATATTCCGCTGGTAAACTCCTTCGGGCCGCACCTGCTGAAATCCTTCCGCGTCTGGACCTATGAGGTTGCCGATCCGCAGCTTGGGCAATAAAGAAAAGGCTGGTTCCCTTGCATTCGGAACCAGCCTTTTCTGTATCAAGAGACTGACCTAGGCCGCGCGAACCTGCTCAGCTTTTTCGCATACCAGACAACTAACCCTAGGAGCCTAAAACATTTCCATTCTGATGGAAATAACAAAAAGTTCCGAGTCTTGAGGCACATACAGCAATAGGCTTCAAACAAAAATAAAAAAATTCTTACTCTTTAAGAAAAATAAGTAAATAATTTAAAACATCAATAAATCTTGATAACTCTGCTTGATCTGGCTCAATATTGAGCTGACCATGAGCGAGCATTTTCCTGCGCGGCATCAGTTCACGAAAAAAATCTGCATCCGTCGGAACTAAATAGCCTTCCTCTGCTAAAGCGGAAATTAAATTCACTGATGGTTGAGGATATAAAAAGCGCCCCTTCAGCAATCCCCTGCCGAGAGACTCAAAAACAGACCACCCCATTAAAAATGCAGCTTGAAATTGTTTCTCAGACATCAGGTCATGCAACTGAATTATAGATTGCGAAATGATTTCATGATCATTCAGCGCAATTGATTCCAGATGCTGACTTCTATCTATAACAAAAAGACGAAATTCCCACTGATCATTTTTTTCAAATATTTTCTTTATGCGATCAATACTCTCATCTTGAGATTTATGATCAGATTCTCTGGACTTTATCTCGATTGCTATATTCTTGTTCTTGCCGAGAGCTATCGCATCGGGATGGTAGTTCTTCATGAAATCAGGAAGGATAGAACGGGACGGATGCCGTATAATCTTGTACCCCTCGCTTTCAAGCGCGGGGGTTATCTGGCTTAATACCATGTCCTCTGCCTCAAGGCCGCTGAGGCGTGTCATCACTCAACCTCCTGACTACAATCTGCAATTCGAATATAGAGATTTGGGCGTTGAAAAGATAGCCCCTGATCAAGCACCGGGGTAGGGTTGAGGAAAGAGCTAAGATTTCCAGGCATAAATCTCTGAACAAGAACGCGATCAATTTGGTGATCATCAGCATAGAGAAATTCATTCAAAGCATCAAGAATGGGTTTAATAATGTTATCAATATCACCCTGCATAGACGTTTCTGGAAAGTAGTAGAGTGTCACCGAAAGCGATAGATCATCTCTTATAACAAAAAAACCTTCGTTTAGAGCCTCGCGGCAGGCATACCTTACGCGCTCTTTCCACTCTTCTCGTGCACTCGGATTTTTAGTTTGAAGTGATACGGGCGTACCCAATACCCAAAATTCTATCGGAAGATCTGGCTCCATTGCGCCTCACTGTCCCTTGCGCTGATGCGCCACCTCGGCGATTTCATCGAGACGGATGCGATCTTTGCGATCTTGCTCTGCTTTTTCGCGGGCGAGACGATTGGCCTCGGCCACCTCGAATTTTTTTAGCTCACGATAGGCTTCCGTCACGGCATCTTCGGCTTTTAGAATTTGTTCGCCGATTTGCAGCCGGTTCTGCACAAGCTCTTCCCGCCGCCCGCGCGCCCAGTCGGCATAGGTCGGCCAGTAACGGGCGAGCAACATATCACTGGCGGCAAGCTGGCGTTCGCGCACAACCTCGGCATCGAGCGCAACGATAGAGGCGTCGATTTGCGCCGCAAGCTCTTCCAGCGCGCGCAACTCCCGCCGTCGCTGATCT
>JAYSQZ010000009.1:0-14181 GCA_043721315.1 Alphaproteobacteria bacterium | reverse complement strand
GCGACAGGTAATCGGCACCGTCAAAACCGGCCAACGCTGCGCTCGGCGCGCGGTTTTCGGTCAGGCCGCGTGCGATGTAATGCGCGAACACGCTGGTGAACGCGCCCGCCGAAACGGCATTCAGCACATCCGCGTTATTCGCTGCATAGTACTTTGCATCGAATACAGAGTTCGGGCTGCGGTTTTCACGCGCGCCGAAGCGGGCAAAATGATCTTCAGCGCTGCGGAACGCGCCCAGCGAAATCGCCGTGACCACGTCCGGGTTGTTCAAAAGGTAAAAAGAAGGGTCGAATTGAGTAACATTAGGCATGTGAATGACCTCCAAAGTGATCCGCGTGCTTGCCACGCCGACACCAACCCATCCGCCCCCGCTAGGGGCGGGAGGCTATTTGCGGGTGCCGGGTAAACAGCCGCAAAATCGGCTGCTTACCCGGTACTCTCAAGCGGCTTGTACCCACACAACAGATACAAGCGGTAGCGTAACTAGCATACACAACACCCCCTCGCAAGAGGGTCGTAAGGTTTTTTTAAGAGATAGAGGCTATTGGCGGTTAACCTTAAGAGATTCTAGGCTTGGCAGGTCTTCCCCCGCATCATCGAACAGGCATTCGTATGTCATCGGATCGTAGTGGCGCATGAGCACCCGCACGAACGGCTTTAACTCTACCCCCAGGGCAGCACACCAGGCCGCATAACGATCTGGCGGAATACGGCCCCGGCCCGACTCCACCTGGGAGATGAACGTGTAATAATCAAGCCCCAACGCCAGCGCAAGCTGACGCTGCGATAGGCCCCTGGCTTCGCGCAGCCCTTGTAGCCACACCCCTACCCGCTTTCGCAGTTCCGCAGTTTCAGGCAGCCTGCCCTGTTGAGGATGACTATACATAGGGCACCGTACCGTTAAGCTCACCCCCTAGTGCCGCGCCCGTTGCGCTGCTAGGGGGTATGTAAGTTGATGTATAGAGGCTTTCGGGAGTGGGGTCAACCACAAAACGAGCTTCTTATTCTTAGCCCTCGCCGGGCGCTCGCGTCCGCGCGCTTGGCCGCCGCCTCACCCGATACGCTTGGCGTGTCAAACACGCCTGGGGCGGCTTAAGCGCCTGTCGGCGCTTAACGCTCCGTAAACGCCCGCGACACATGATCGGTAAGCGGTTGCACCAGATATTCAAACGCCGAGCGGGAGGAGACCTTAATCATCGCATCGACAGGCAACCCGGCTTGCAGCTTAAGATCGCCGAACTTTCCCTCCTGCCCCGGCACAACTTCCAGGCGGATTTGATAGTAGGGCATCCCATTGCGCTCATCGACCAAACGATCCGGCGTTTTGGCAATCACGCGCGCATCAATCACCGGCGTATTGCGGGCGTTGAGCGTGCTAAAGCGCAATTCCGATAGCTGCCCCAGATAGACCGCTTCAATATCGTTGGGCGTTACTTGCGCTTCGACGATCAGACGATCATCGACCGGGACGATTTCCATAAGCTGCTGACCCGACTGAATAACCCCGCCCGGTGTGGCAATTTTCATGTTCTGCACAATACCGGCCTGGGGGGCCAGCACATCGAGACGGGTGAGCACATCGGCCGCAGCCACAACGCGCTGGCGGAGATCGGAGATTTGGTTTTGGGTTTCGCGCAGTTGCACCAGCACGTCTTCGGTGAATTTTTGCCGGAGTTGCGCGGTTTGCAGCCGGGTTTCGCCAATAGCCATTTCGGACCGAGCGATAGACTGCACGTCGTTCCCCCTGTCCCCCTTAATGCGCGCTAAATCCCGTTCCATTTCCAGCAGGCGCGAGCGGGGAAAGAAGCCCTTCTTCTCCAAATCGCGCAGGCCCACCAACTGCCCTTCATAGAGCTGAATTTGTTCGAGCTTGCTGAGTTCGAGCACACGGTAGCCGCCGATTTGCGCCCGCAACTGTTGGATACGCTGCTCGTTAATCGCCACTTGGTTTTCGAGTGACAACCGCCGCTCGATAAACTGGCGGCGCTGGGCTTCGGTAAGCTGCTTTACCTGTGGGTCGGCCTCGCGGGCCAGCAGTTCGGGCGGGAAGATGATCTCTTTCGCTTTATCGCGCTCCGCCGCAAGGCGCGCATCCAGCACCATCGTGCCATCCAACTGCCCCTGCACGACCGACAGATTGGCCTGGGCGCGCGTGGGGTCCAACCTAATCAACGGCTGGCCTTCCGTAACCACAGTGCCATCCGTGACCAGCAGTTCGCGCACAATGCCGCCTTCGAGATGCTGAACCGTCTTGCGCTTGCTTTCCACCACCAGCGTGCCATGCGCCACCACCGCCGCATCCAACGGGGCCAAAGCCGACCAAGTGCCGAAAACCGCAAAGCATAGGAAAATCGTTATCAAACCCGCGCGCATCGGGCCGCGATAGTTAAGCGCTATCGACGGGTCGGAGCTTTCGTGAAACTCGACGCCTTTTAGGGTTACGACCGGGTTCTGCTTCGTCGGCACCGGATCGCCCGCAGCGGGGCGGGGTGCTAGCGTGCCATTGCTCATGTCGATTTCCTTTCTTGGCCTTCAGTTCCCTCCGATGACTCCGATGAGGGAGGGGGGGGCGCCGCCGGGGGCAACGGACCCACGCCTGCGGACGGAGGCAGCGGCGTTACCGTTCCCGTTGCGCCCCCCGCAGGCCGCTGAGGTTGCGGGGGTTGCGGTTGTTGCGGTTGTGGTACGGGCCGGGTGAGCTGGCTGATAATCTGATCGCGCGGGCCAAACTGCGCCACCTGCCCATCGGTGAGCAGCATGATCTTATCGACGCCCGTGAGGATGTTCATGCGATGGCTGATAACCACAACGGTGGTTTTCTCCTGCCGCATTTGGTTGATGGCGCGCATCAACGCCTCCTCCCCCACGCTATCCAAGTTGGAATTCGGCTCGTCCAGCAACACAAACGCCGGGCGACCGTACAGCGCGCGCGCCAAGCCAATCCGCTGACGCTGGCCGCCCGAGAGCACATGCCCGCCGTCGCCAATCACGGTATCGTACCCAGAGGGGAACCCCAGAACCATATCGTGAACGCCGGCCTTCTGCGCCGCCTCGATCACCGCCAGCGAATCCACGGGGCCGAAGCGCGCGATGTTCTCGGCAATGGTGCCATCGAACAGCGCCACATCTTGCGGCAAATAGCCTAAGTGCGGACCCACTTCCTCCCGCGACCACTGGTGAACATCGACACCATCCAGGCGAACGGCACCCGCCATGATCGGCCAAATGCCAATCAGCACGCGCGCTAAGGTAGATTTCCCCGCCGCGCTCGGGCCAATCACGCCCAAAACCTCGCCGGGTTCCAGCGCAAAGCTCACGCCCTTCAGAATCGCCGTCTGCGTGCCCGGCTGCATCGACACAACCCGCTCCACCACCAAACGGCCTTCTGGGCGCGGCAAGGCCATATTCACGTGATCCTGCGGAACCGCCGTTAAAGCCGCGTTCAGCCGGCCATACGCCGCGCGGGCGTTAATGAGAAACTTCCACTGCCCAATCACCATTTCAACCGGCTGAAGCGCCCGCCCCAGAATGATCGAACAGGCGATAATCATACCCGCCGTAATCAAATTCTCGATGGCAAGATACGCGCCAAGGCCCAGCACCATGACCTGCACGAAAATACGGGTGAACTTGCTAAGACCGACAATCAACCCCGCCCGGTCGCTCGCCAGGGCCTGAAGCTCCAGCATCCGCCCGTGCTTGCGCGACCAGCGCGCGGCGATTCCCGGCATCATGCCCATCGCCTGCAACGCTTCGGCACTTCGCATACTATTCTGCGCGTACTGCGAGGCCGCTGCCGACATTTGCCCGGCGTCTTGCAGCGTCTCTCGTGTCAAAACTTCGTTCAGAATGGCCAGAATGACCAGAATGACCATTGCGATGACGCTGAGAATCCCCAACCACGGATGAATGAGAAAGGCGATAATCAAGAAAATCGGTGCCCACGGAGCATCGCAAAAAGATATAAAACCAGAGCCGGTTAGAAACTCGCGCACTGTGTTCAGGTCGGCCAGCGTTTGCGGACCCACACCAGCTTGGCGGTTTGCCTGATCAAACACCGCGCGGAACACGCGCAGGCTAAGTTGGCGATCCAGATGCGCCCCAACGCGCACCAGCACCCGCGACCGAACCATTTCGAGCAGCGCCATCAGCAGCAGCATCCCACCCGCAATGAGGGTTAGAAAAACCAGTGTTGGTTCGCTACGGCTAACAAGCACACGATCATAAACCTGCAACATATAAAGCGGTTGCACGAACATCAGCAGATTGATGAAAAAGCTGAAGATTGCCGTGGCATAAAATGCCCCTCGGCAGGAGCGCAGCGCACGCTTCAGCACGCTAACCTTAGCGCTTCCGTTTTTACCCTTAGACACCTAGGCGCACTCCTTCTCGCCTTTGTTGCACGGCCGGCGACAGTTCGCCGAACGCTTCCCCTTGGAAAACGCCCCCACAGGCCGTTAACAAGTTACTGTATACTGTGAAGCGCGTTAGCCATAATCGACAAAGTGTGTCAGGTCAACCTGACACCGCACTCAGCCCCAAGGAGGTACAGCTAGACTAGCCCCCCTCCAACAAGACCACCCAACAGGTAAGCAAGAGAAATGATTTTACAAGCCTGCCTCAACCTTAATAACGGCGCGCTTTCTCGTACACAGAGCGTACTAAATTAACCTGTGCAGGTAAGCAAACCGTCGATAAATCATATTTCTCGATGATCTTTCGGCGCGCGGCGGCCCGCATCCCGCGATAGACTTCAGGCCGCATCAAGCCATCGAGTACGGCTGCCGACAGGGCCGCAGGATCGAAGAAATCCACCAAAACCCCCGTCTGTCCGTCCTCGATTACCTCCATCACCGGCGCGGTTCGCGAGCCGATGATAAGGCATTCGCACGCCATTGCCTCTAGCAGCGACCAAGACAAAACAAACGGATACGTGAGATACACATGCACGGCAGACATCTGCAAAAGCCCAATGAAGCTGGCATAGGGAAGGTTGCCTAAGAAATGCACGCGGCGCTTATCAATACGATCAGAGACTTCATCATAAAAGCGCTGCTTCCATGATGGGCCACCTTTAGGCGGGGCCGCCCCGTAGCTCACGCCCTCGCCGCCGACAATCATGATCTGCGCGGTCGGATGCTGGGCCAAAATTTCGGGCAGCGCCCGCATAAAAATATGATAACCCCGATACGGCTCTAAGTTTCGATTAACGAAGGTTACGATTGGATCACCGGATTTTAGGACGACTCCGGCCTCTTGCAAGGTGATGCTAAGGCCCGCACGCGGGGCAATCGTGCGCGTATCCACACCGTCATGGATCACGGAAACCCGGTCCCATTCCCAACGCGGGTAGGTTTCTTTCTGCCACTGGGTTGGCGACAATCCCCAGTCCATTTGATGCAGCGCCCACAACGGTGAAGGCTGTTTGCTGGCAACCCGCAGCTGATTATCGAAATCGGCATGGGCAAACTCGGGATCGAAATCCGTATCGACACCCTGGCTATGATAAAAAAACTCAAGGAAATGCAGTTGTCGCGCGTTCGGCCAAACCTCGCCTAAAAACAGGCTTTCACCCCAGCCAGGATGCGCGACAATCACGTCGGGCGTGAAGCCCTGCGCGCGCATTTCCTGCGCGGTTTTAACCGCCGACGCCGCGCGGATCATCTTGGCTTCGGCATCCAACATCAAGGGCGAGATATTCGGCGTTGTCCCGTGCGTGGCCACGTGCGCGAAAGCCTGAATGTCGGGAAACTGCTTTCCTGGCTGCATCGACAAAGCCGCCACGCTCACATCGCTCATCGCGGCAAAGGCAGGGGCTAAAGCCTTGAACTGACCAGGGAAATTTTGATGAACAAATAGGAGCTTCATAACCGATCCAAAGCAACCGCAGGCTCACGCGCGCACAGCCAACTAGGCAATCTCCGCCGAAGCGACGCCGGAAACCATTTCAGAGGGCTGAAAAATCCCAACCAGCGTAACTTGCGTGGCTGCGCTGAATTTGATGATGATATCACCCGCGTAGGAGAACAGCACTTCTGGAGCTTTCACCATCACGCTCGGGTCTTGCAGAACAAGCCGATCAATACCGAAAGCAAAGTTCTTGATCTTGAGATGACCGATGCCAACCAAAACACTATCCTGTGCATCCGTCAGAGTTAAAAGCTTCTCTGTTCTAACTGAACCCAGCGTCGCTAGGCCGCTTTCACTCGCTTTAGCTTCAGGACCAACGGCATTCTTACCCGTCCCCTGTGATAAGATCGTGCCGTCGGCAGTATCCTTACCCAGTCCTGGCGATGAAATCTTGTCCAATAGCTGTGTGTCGATAATCGTTTGATGGAACAGAAGTGTTCCGCTTTCCAGAGTCACGTCAAAACTTGTCGGCCCTGTTGCCAAGATGGCCGATGCGGAGACGACAGCCTTTCCAACCAGCAGGCCCGATGCTGCATTGAACGTCACCGGCGTCGCCCCGACGGGAACGATCTCCGGCAACGCAAGCGTATCTTCAGACGAAACAAGCGCTGGGGATGCGCTAACCTGCGGCACTTCAATGCTGACCCTGACAGGATTAAGCGTTAGAACGGAACTTAACGTCGGCAATCCAGCGTTAAGACCGGCAGCGCCAATGAAAATTCCCGTCACAGGCGAAACAATATTCAGATTGTGGTCCGCAACGCTATGATCGACAGGCTGAGATGGGGTATGGGCTTGCGCCGTATTCGGCTTGGCCGCGTCAACCGCCGCCGCCATATCGTCCTTAACAAATAGATCATCCGTCACGAGTTTAGTGGCAATCGTCACGCTCTTCGTTTCAACAGGATTGTCGAGAGCATCATCCGTTGCGTTCGCCGCATCTATTTGTTGAGCTTGCGTAATCGCTGCGGCGAGCATGACCAGGGCCATGGAATGCTGCGTCGCATCGCTCGCCGATAGTTTCCGCGAACCCGGCGCTTCACTGCCCGGCGCTTCAATACGGTCCTTCGCCTTGCCTTGCAACACGGTCATGGCACGATCAATCCAGTCGGATTTCGCTTTGACAACCTCAACGCTGCGATCGGGGGATTCAGCCGCCGCAGGGGCAGGTGCCGCCGCCTGACTTTCTTCTGTTGCCAAAAACGAGGCGGCAACAAAAGCAACCAGAAGCATGAAAGGGTGGAAAACGACTGAACGGTCAGCCTGAGAGCGTTGTTGAGCTTCCATGGCTTGTACGGGCTGCAACCGGCGCACAACATCCGCCAAGTCAACACCACTCACAACACCACTAGCCGAAAGGCCATGCACGACAACTTCACCGTTGATACGCGCAAAATGGGCAATTACGTCTTCGGTTTGGGTCGCAAAAAACACAAACCAAGGGTCGCCTTCATCCGACAAACCCATATCGGTCTCGATCATCATGCCCGATTGCCGCAAAACATGCGCCACTCGGAACAATTCCCCCAGCTCTACAGTGCTCCAAGGCGGGCCAACCCGGACCTGAGCGCGCGGGGTAAAGGGGATAATCTTGGCAAGACCGCTATAGTTCACGGATCAACGAGCCTCCACATTTAAGAAAATTAGCCTAACAGGAGTTTCGAGTTAAAGACAACTCCTCCCCAGGACGAATGCAGAAGACTGGCGTAAATATGCCACGCTTGCCCTTAACCAATCAGCGTAATATCGCCACCCGTGATTGTAATTCCCGCTCCGACCGTGACCCCGACGAGCTTGATGAGAACGTCACTGGGGGTAAGCCCGTTCGTGCCATCGCTTATCAGGATGAAAGCGTCGCTGCCTTCTTGCCAAATAGCCGTCGCGCCCGCCGTCGTCATAGCATTAGCAGCGGCATCGAGATGCTGCTGTAACGACGTGTCGGCGGCATTGAACGATAACACGCCCTTGGCCCCTACGGTCGCAACCCCTGCTGCTGCCGCGAAGACCGTTGTGGCCAGCGTGAGAGTCGCGGAAAAATCTATTTTGCTATCAAGCCCGCTGCGCCAATCGGTGATCGTGTCGAATTTGGTCGATGTCGCATCTTTCGTGGAGGTAGTGGTAAACACGAAGCTGTTTGCCCCGGCACCCCCCGTCATCGTGTCGGAGCCTTCGCCCCCCGTAATCGTATCGGCAAGCTGCGTGCCGACAATCACATTATCCGACGGATTGCCCGCTATCGTCGCGCCCGCACCCACTACACCCGAAAGGTTAATTCGATCCGCCGCATTGCCGCCGATAGCCGTTCCATTGATCGTCTGAGCCACGAGATCTGCCGTTACCGTCGCAGAAACAACGCCGCTAGCGGTTATCTGACCTTGCGTATTGGTAATGATAAAGTTTTGTCCTGTGCTGAAGTTCAGCGTGGTTGCATCTGATATACCCGCAAAATTATTGCTATCTTTATCCTTAATGAACCCGGCATCTATTTTTATAAAATAAGAGCCACTCGATAACAGATCATCCGTTGGATTGATCGTTAGCACCGTTGTCGTGAGCTTTACCTGAGATGATTTAACCGTAAATATCTCAACCAATGTACCATCGGACCTAAAGAGCGATAGTGTGCCAGAGGCACCAAGCTGAACTTCCTTATTGAAAGTAATCGTTAGGTCTGACTTAGGATTAAACCCAGAGCTATTGTCCAAAGGGCCAGACGATGAAATCTTAGGCGAATTAGGGCTGACAAAATAGCCAGGAATGGTTTTCCCGGTCGTGTCCAGACCAACGGGAATGTACAGAAGTTGCCCGGCGATGGGCGTAAAATCCGTGGGAATCGCGAGCTTCGAGACATCGACACCACTATTGGTCGGCAGTGTAAAGGTCGAGAAAAACGGTGCAATTTGCGTGACGCGCGCAAAGGCGGCTGAGAATTTACCCGCGAAGATCGCATCGGTGAAAACTTTGTCGGCCTTGAACATCGCAAGATCTATACCGTTACCAAGGCTTCGCCCTTCAGCCACACCATAATTCACGAAATGATCGTAAGCGCTCGCCACTCGCCCGGCACCGATAGCCACTCTAACGTCACCATTAGCATTCAAGTAAGATACTTGGTTAAAATAAGGCGTTGGCGTGTTGCCCAACGTATTGCCGATACGAGAGAAATAATCAAACGGCGACACTTCGTTTCGATACGTTAAAACAGCAACATCAACGTTGTTTCTTAGATAGTAGTTTGTATCAAAAAATGAACTCGGGTCGCGATTTTCCTTAATACCATTACTAATAAAGTGATCGTATGCAGTAGTTTTCTTCGCTGTTACCGCTGCGGCAACGTCAGCATACTTTGAAAGATAATACTCGGCATCAAAATAACCGTTGGGATTTCGTTTTTCAGAGGCCCCAAATCGGGTAAAATGATCCTCTGCCGTGTAGCGCCCTGCTGCCACGGCAGTCGCAACGTCCCTGTTGGTTCGCAGATAGTACGCGGCATCGAAATATTGAATCGCCATGTGTCGCACGCCCCTAGCAGAGTCCGAACTGTTACACCGCGCATGTCATACAAAACACTTGCGGAATAGTGCGTCGCATGGCAATAAGAGCAGCAGTGTTTTTTGCCGCTAAACCTTCACCCTGGACGATAAGAAGGTAATATGTTCGGCCTTCCGATGAAACCGGAAAAAAATGCCGCCCTCTTATATTTTTAACGTCAATTTTATTGTCATATTAAGAATCTGTCCGTATGGTGAAAATGTCTGAAGAGCGGCAATGCCTCTGTCGCCAACAGGCCCGGTCTAGCAATTAGATCGGAAAGACCGCCTAGATCCTGCTTGCAAACATGAATAACCCCCAGATCAAATCTCTGGGGGTTATTTATTGGTGCCTATAGCCCCTTCAGAAACGCATCAATCCCGGCTTGGGCCACGTCTTGATCCTGCGCCGGGCTGCCCGAACTCACGCCGATCCCGCCAACGACTGCGCCCTGAACGATGACCGGCAGGCCGCCGCCAACCACGATCAACCGTCCGCCAATGGCCGAGCCGATACCATAGGCAACGCCGCCGGGTTGCGAAATCGCGCCATACTCGTGCGTCGCTTTCTTGGCCGCCGAAGCCGTGTAGCTTTTGTCGATAGCGATGGTGATCGAGGTGATCTTGCCGCCGTCCATACGCTCGAAGGCGATCAGATTGCCACCCTCGTCGGTAATGGCGATGCACATGGGTACGCCGATTTCTGTAGCCCGAGCGCGGGCACCCGTGAGCAAGGTTCCAGCATCCGCCAGGTCGAGACGGGAAAGAGTGATCATCGTAAAGCTGCCTTCTTGGCTTTGGCGGCACGTCGCCGGGCATGGAGCACGGGTTCAGTATAGCCGGAGGGTTGGGTAACGCCCGTAAAAATCAACTCCCGCGCCGCCGCGAACGCCAGCCCGTCATAGGCAGGAGCCATCGGCGCATAGCCAGGATCGGACGCATTCTGCCGGTCCACCTCTAGCGCCATCCGGCGCAGGCTCTCCTCCACCTGGGCTTCCGTAATCAGCCCATGCAGCAGCCAATTAGCGAGATATTGCGAGGAAATCCGCAAGGTCGCCCGGTCTTCCATCAGCGCCACATCATTAATATCGGGTACTTTAGAGCACCCCACGCCCTGATCAATCCAACGCACCACATAACCTAGAATGCTCTGGCAGTTGTTATCGAGATCGCGGCAAACCTCCTGTTCGGTAAGGTTCCGGCCTGCCAGCAAGGGCGGCGTTAGCAGCGCATCGAGACTGGCGGGGGCGCGCGATTTCAACGCATCCTGCCGAGCAAAAACATCGACATGGTGATAGTGCGTGGCGTGCAAGGTCGCCGCAGTGGGCGACGGCACCCAAGCCGTATTCGCCCCGGCGTTAGGATGACCAATCTTGATGGTGAGCATTTCCGCCATGTCATCGGGTTTCGCCCACATGCCTTTCCCGATCTGGCCCTTGCCCTGCATCCCGGTTGCAAGGCCCGCATCGACATTGCCGTTTTCATAAGCTGCAAGCCACCCGGCGTCTTTCATCTCGGCTTTTGGCACGAACGGCCCCGCCTGCATCGAGGTGTGGATTTCATCGCCTGTGCGATCAAGGAAGCCGGTATTGATAAACACCAGCCGGTCTTTCACGGCGCGAATGCAGGCGCGCAGGTTTACCGACGTGCGGCGCTCCTCATCCATCACGCCCAGCTTAACCGTATTGCGCGGCAACCCGAGAATGTCTTCCACGCGGCCATAGAGCGTATCGGCGAAAGCAACTTCCTCCGGCCCATGCATCTTTGGCTTCACGATGTAGACCGATCCGGCGCGGGAGTTGCGCGGGCCTTCCGTACGGGCGAGATCGTGCAGGGCGCAGGCCACCGTTACAAGCGCATCGAGCATTCCTTCCGGCGTCTCTTCGCCGTTCAGCAATACCGCATCGGTGGTCATCAGATGCCCGACATTCCGCACGAGCAGCAGCGCTCGCCCCGGCAGCGTCAGCGTGCCGCCGTCCAGTGCGGTGAAAACCCGGTCGGGGTTGAGGCGGCGGGTGAGGCTTTTGCCACCCTTCTCGAACGTCTCGCTTAGGTCGCCCTTCATCAGCCCAAGCCAGTTGGCATAGACCGCTACCTTATCCTCGGCATCGACGGCGGCGACCGAATCTTCACAGTCTTGGATTGCCGTCAGCGCACTTTCCAGCACAACATCGCGTAATCCTGCTGCGCTGGCCGCGCCGACTGGGTGAGACGGGTCGATCACAAGCTCGATGTGCAAGCCGTTGTGGCGCAGCAGGTAGGATGCTTTCTGCGTTGGCCTATCGCGTGCCGCGCTACTTGAGGCCGGATCGGCGCTCTCTGCATACCCCACAAACGCCGCAGGATCGGCAAACCCCACCGTCTGCCCATTCACCACGGCGGTGAGCACGGCCCCATCGCGGCGATACGCACGGGCATCCCGGTGGGAGGCTTTAACCAGCGGCACCGCCGTGTCGAGAAACTCCGCTGCCCACGCAACCGCCGCAGCCCCGCGCGTCGGATCATAGCCCGCGCCCTCAGCGCTACCCGGCAGCGCATCGGTGCCATAAAGCGCGTCATAGAGCGATCCCCAGCGGGCATTCGCGGCATTCAGGGCAAAGCGGGCGTTCATGACCGGCACGACCAGTTGCGGCCCGGCGAGGGTTGCAATCTCGGCATCGACAGTATGCGTTCCGATCAGGAATGCCTCGCCCTCTGGCACCAGATAGCCGATGTCGGTTAAGAACGCCTTATAGGCATCGCCATCCCATGCCTGACCGCGCCGACGGGCAAGCCACCCGTCGATCTTCGCCTGAAGTTCCTCCCGCACGGCCAGCAACCGCCGATTTTCCGGCACCAAATCAGCCAGGAGCGCGGCATAGCCGGACCACAGCGCCTCTGCCGTCACCGAAAGGCCCGGCAAAACCTGGGTTTCGATCAAGTCCACAAGTGGCTGCGCCACCTGTAGCCCGGCGCGGGGTAAATAGTCGCTCACGGCTTATCTCCTCTAAACTCAGCAAATCACTTTAGAAACTTCTGCGGCGTAATGCAGGAGGGCACGCAAAAAATTTCCACGATGCGGAAATCGCTTATGCTGAGATGGAAATCATTGCGGAGGCCGGGAGGATGGAAAAACCAACGGGCGGGGTGCAATCGGTCGAGCGCGCCCTAAGCCTCCTCGAACATCTTGCCGCGCAAGACGATGGGCTGCGCCTGTCGGACCTCGCGCACGCAGCGGGGCTAACGGTTTCGACCACGCACCGGCTGTTAACCACGCTGGAGCAGCGCGGCTTCGCGCATGCCGATGCCGGGTCGCGGCGCTGGCACGTCGGGCGGAGCGCTTTTGCTGTGGGCGCGGCGTTCATTCGCCAGCGTAATTTCGTCGCCCCCGCGCTGCCGTACCTGCGCCGCCTGCGCGATGCAACGCGCGAGACCGCCAACCTCGGTATTATCGAAGACGGGGAAGTGATCACGCTCACTCAGGTAGAAAGCCGCGAGATCACCCGCGCCATCTCGCCGCCGGGGGGCCGCGTGCCGGTGCTTTATTCAGGGATGGGCAAAGCCATTCTGGCAACGTGGGACGATAGCGCGATTGAAGCGTTTCTAGGCACCCACCGCTTCCAGCGCAAAACCCCGCACAGCCTGACCGCCCCCGCCGCCGCCCGCCGCGAAATCGCGTTGATCCGGGACCGGGGGTATGCGGTGGACGATGAGGAATTCGTCCTCGGCCTGCGGTGCGTCGCCGCCGTAGTTCTGGGTCCGCAGGGGGAGGTCACCTGCGCGCTGTCCGTCTCGGGACTCGCGGCACGGATGACACCGAGCCGAGTTGCGGAGGCGGGCCGTGCTGTTTTAGGCTTGGCGTCGGAGTTTTCGGCGTGGTTGAGCGGGCGGCCCTAGCCCCCCAAGCCAAACCCCCCGCTGTTACCAGTCGGGGGGTTTGTTTTGGTTGCGGGGGCAGGATTTGAACCTGCGGCCTTCAGGTTATGAGCCTGACGAGCTACCGGGCTGCTCCACCCCGCGTTATATAGTATTGATTTTTTGAGTATTTGTGGATGTGTGTTGATTTTTATGTTCGCCTATCGCGCGTTGCGCTGCTTGAGGCGTTTTTTTTCATGGGTTAAGAGGGCCTGGCAGCGACCTACTCTCCCGTGTCTTAAGACAAAGTACCATTGGCGCTAAGGATTTTCACGGCCGAGTTCGGGATGGGATCGGGTGTAGGCTCCTTGCTATGGCCACCAGGCTGTCTTGACCCATGAATGACGCGCGCGTGTTCAGCGCGTGTTTTGATTTGGGTTTTTGGAATGAACTTGCGAGGTTTCGTATGTGGGGTTTGCCGCTGCGCGCGAGAGTTTTTGTGTTTTGGCCTATCGGGCTTTGCCCTACTTGAGGCCGCAACGCAAGATTTTTGCGATCAAGCCGATCGGGGTATTAGTACTGGTTAGCTTCACGCCTTACAGCGCTTCCACACCCAGCCTATCAACGTGGTGGTCTTCCACGCCCCTGATAGGGAAGTCTCGTTTTGAGGTGGGTTTCCCGCTTAGATGCTTTCAGCGGTTATCCCGTCCACACATAGCTACCCAGCGATGCCGCTGGCGCGACAACTGGTACACCAGAGGTGTGTCCATCCCGGTCCTCTCGTACTAAGGACAGATCCTCTCAAACTTCCTACACCCACGGCAGATAGGGACCGAACTGTCTCACGACGTTCTGAACCCAGCTCACGTACCACTTTAATCGGCGAACAGCCGAACCCTTGGGACCT
>JAYSQZ010000008.1:0-43824 GCA_043721315.1 Alphaproteobacteria bacterium | reverse complement strand
TGTCGGGTGAGGCTGCGGCCAAGGGCGCGGATGCGCCCGGCCAAGCGCTTGGCGCGTCAAACGCACCGGGCGGCGAGGGCTAAGATAAAACTAGAGCGTCTTGCGTCAACCTTTACGCAAGACGCTCTAAATTATAGTGCGAAGGGTGCGGCAATGGCAGGGCAACAGGAGGGGGCTGGCGATTACGTGCAGCCGCTCAGTGCCGGGGTTCTCGCGGCAGTCGTCGGGTTTGCCAGCGCGTTTACGATTGTGCTTCAGGGCCTTGCGGCAGCGGGAGCCACACCGCTGCAAGCGGCCTCTGGCTTGATGGCGCTGTGTGTGGTGAAGGGGCTGATTGGTATTCAGATGGGCTGGTCCAGCCGCTTACCCATCTCGATTGCCTGGTCCACCCCTGGTGCCGCGCTGTTGGTGGCAACGGGGATGCCGACGGGCGGGTTCTCGGCTGCGGTTGGCGGCTTTCTGGTGGCGGCGGCATTGATCGTGCTGGCGGGGCTGTGGCCGTTGTTCGGGCGGTGGGTGGCGCGCATTCCGATAGGGCTGGCGAGTGCCATGCTGGCGGGGGTGCTGTTCGACCTCTGCCTCGCCCCTATTCGCGCGATGGAAGCCCTCCCCTGGCTGACCCTGCCGATCGTGCTGACCTGGGCCGTCATGCTGCGTTTCGCTCGGCTTTATGCCGTGCCCGTCGCCGTTGCGGTTGCGGCAGTCTTGATCGCCTGGAGCACGCCGCTGCCGGATTTAGCCTCCGCTTGGCCGCGACCGGAATTGGTGCTGCCGATGTTTTCCCTGGAAGCGGCCATTAGCATCGGCCTGCCGCTGTTTATCGTCACGATGGCGTCGCAGAATATTCCCGGTCTCGCTGTGCTGCGCGGCAATGGGTATGACCCGGACCCGCGCCCTATTTTCACGATCACCGGCATGGGCAGTGCCGTGGCCGCCCTGTTCGGCGGACAATCAATGAATTTGGCGGCGATTACCGCCGCCCTCTGCGCCGGGCCGGAAGCCCATCCCGATCCTGCCAAGCGTTACCGGGCGGCCGTGGCGGCGGCCTTTACGTATATTCTGTTGGGATTGGGTGCGAGTTATGCTGCGGCTTTCATCATTGCCGCACCGCCCCGGTTGATTCAGGCGGTCGCTGGGTTAGCGCTTTTGCCCAGTCTCGCCAATGCGCTCGCGGGAGCTTTGGGGAGCGACGCCGAGCGGCTTCCCGCCATTCTCACCTTCACGGTCGCTGCCTCCGGTATCAGCTTCTTCGGGATCGGCCCAGCTTTCTGGGGGCTGATTGCGGGCGGAGCGCTGATGCTGATGCTTAAAAAAGCCTAAGAAAAAGCCCCAATCTTTCCAAAGATCGGGGCTTAAGCTTTACGCCTCAATCGGCGGTTTGATTTTCGGCGGACGACCACGCTTGCGCTTCGGCGGCTCTGTTGGTGCGTCGGCGGGCGCAAGCAGATCGAGCGGCAGGGACGCTGTAAGAATGGGCACGCTCACCGGTGCAAAGGACACTGGGGCAGGTGGCGGCACAAATGCTTCCACCACGACCGGGGGCGGTGGGGCCGAGGCCATCGGCACAGTAACAGATAGGGGCGCAGGAACAGATAGGGGGGCCGGTGGGTCGCGCGGGGGCAAACCGCCGCCTGCGGGAGTGATAACCGTAACCGGGCCAAGATGAGCCGGTGCTACAGGCTGTTCGTAAGGCTGCGGCTCGTACCCGCCTTGATAAGCCGAACGCCCGCGCCCCCGATTGTCTGAGCGGTTATTGTCTAGGCGGTTATCATCTGGACGCCCCTCTAGGCGTCCGTCATTCCGGGGATCGCGCGTGTCCGGGCGCGGCTCCTGCTCCTCGCGGGGGCGACGGGCAGGCTGACGCAGAAAGGCCGGGTGCTCGTTATAATCGCCCGTTTCTTGCCGGCCACCTTGGCGTGGCTCGCCGCGTTGATCCTGTGTACGGGGATCTTGCGTGCGGGGATCTTGTGCGCGCGGGTCTTGATTGCGGGGATCTTGGAGACGTTGATCTTGTATCCGGGGATCTTGGATCCGGGGGTCTTGATTCCGAGGATCGGGCCGCCGCTCGCCGCGATACTCGGCGCGTGGCTCGTTCCGGTTGTACTCTCCTCGAGAGTCTATCCGTTGCTCGCCCCGGTTATACTCTGCCCGAGGTTCGCCGCGATTAAACTCGCTGCGTTGGTCGCCCCGATTAAAATCCCCGCGCGGCTCGCGGCTCGCATAGTCTCCGCGCCCCTCGTTCCGGGGGTCACTGCGCGGATCACTGCGCCCTTCATTGCGGAAATCGCGTCGCGGCTCCCGGCGCTCGCTCTCGTAGCGGCCCCCATCAGAACGCGCCCCATCAGCCCGGCCCCCATCAGAGCGCGCCATGTCTGAACGAGGGGTCTCGCGGGGTAACTCGCCCTGTTGCAGGTCTGGCTGCGTCGCGTCGGTTATGGTTTGATCGAGCGATCCGGCCTCGCCATCGTCCTGCGCGCGTTCATCGTCCTGCTCGTATTCAAAGGCATCCCGCTGCTGCATATGCTGCGGAACATAGGGCTGGCCTTCGGTGAAGGAGGCGATGATCCGGTAATAATGTTCTGCGTGCTGATAGTAATTCTCAGCCATTACGCGGTCGCTCGACGACGTGGCGTCGCGGGCGAGAGACATGTATTTTTCGTAAACTTGAATTGCCGTGCCGCGCACGCGCGTGTCGGGGCCATTACTGTCGAAGGTTTGGTGGCGGGAGGAGCCTGGTTTGCGGCTCATAGTATTCCCGCTGCTACCATTGCTCTGGTTGTTACTGCCCTGATAGCCGCCTTGGCTTCGTCCCCGTGGACGCTTAATCTGCGGACCTTGTCTCATGGTACCCGTTTCTTGGCAGTATGTTTGTCGGCAGGGTTTTGGCTGCTTATTCATCCAATGACCTGGGGTTCCAGTTCCACGGGAAACCAATTTTCGTGGTATCCCCCGGTGCTTCTCCCGCGCCTAACGGGAAAGAAGCAAAGATCAGGTGTATTAACGATCCTGATCTGCGCGTGATCTAAGATCACTAAGTGCCGGAACAACTTGACCCTAGACGCAGCCTCCCAATTTTCCAACTGTTTTCTCGGGGGGTTGATCTGAAAATAAGGGGCTTTGTGGCGAATAGGCAACAATTACCCGATCGTGTCCGGCTAAATCGGGCAGACAGGCCACAGCGTGCCAGCCTGCCTGGTGTAGAAGCCCCTGCACCGCTGCGCCCTGATCCCAGCCAATTTCGAGGACCAGCAGCCCGCCGGGCGTCAGCAAAGTTTGAAGCGCCACCGCGAACTGCCGGTAGGGTTCCAGTCCATCCGCGCCGCCGAACAGGGCGAGGCTAGGATCATAGTCGCGCACATCGCGGGCCAGCCCCTCGCGGTCCGCCAACGGAATATAGGGCGGGTTGGAGAAGATCACATCGAACCGCCCCTGAACCGCGCCCGTCCAATCGCCCACCATAAAGGCCGAGCGCGTGCCCACACCCAGGCTAACCGCGTTGCGCTTGGCCATCTGCGCCGCCTCGGCGGTGCGGTCTATCCCCACGCCCCAGGCGTTCGGGCGTTCGGTGAGCAGCGCAATCAGCAGGCAGCCGCTGCCGGTGCCAAGGTCGAGCAGGCGCAAGGCTGTATCTTTTTCAGTACGGTCGAGCACGGCCTGCACCAGCGTTTCCGAATCCGGGCGCGGGTCCAGCGTGGCCGGGGAAATCCGAAACGGCAGCGACCAAAAATCGCGCACCCCCAAAATTCGGCTCACCGGCTCATGCTCCAGCCTGCGCGCCAAAAACCCCTCGAACCGCGCCAGGCCCTCCCCCGAAACAGCGGGCGTTCCGAGCGTGAGCGCGTGCGGGGGCCACCCGAAGGCCGCTTCCAGCAGTAGGCGCGCATCCCGGCGCGCGCCGTCGATCCCGGCCTCGGTCAAGCGGCGGGTTGCCTCCCGCCAAATGTCTTGCGGGTCAGGTGATTTCGGCAAGCCGTTCGGCCTGATCTTCGGTAATCAGCGCCTCGATCATTTCATCTAAGGCTTCACCATTGAGGATTTTATCAATCTTATACAAGGTTACGTTGATACGATGATCGGTCACGCGGCCTTGCGGGTAGTTATACGTGCGGATGCGCTCTGACCGATCACCACTGCCGACCTGGGTTTTACGATTTGCGGCGCGAATATCGTCTTGGCGACGGCGTTCGGCATCATAGAGGCGCGAGCGCAAGACTTTCAGCGCTTTAGCTTTATTCTTATGTTGCGACTTTTCATCCTGCTGAATCACGACCAAGCCCGTGGGTAAGTGCGTTATCCGCACAGCACTGTCGGTGGTATTCACCGACTGGCCGCCAGGGCCGGAGGAGCGGTACACATCAATTTTCAGGTCTTTTTCGTCGATGTGGATATCGACTTCCTCGGCTTCCGGCAGCACCGCCACGGTGGCGGCGGAGGTGTGAATCCGGCCCGAGCTTTCGGTTTCCGGCACGCGCTGGACGCGGTGAACACCGGATTCGAACTTTAGGCGCGCGAACACGCCCCGTCCGGTAATAGAGGCGCTGGCTTCCTTAATCCCGCCCAGGCCCGTATCGGCGACATCCATCACCTCGAACCGCCAGCCGTGGATTTCGGCATAGCGCTGATACATGCGGAACAGGACGGAGGCGAACAGCGCAGCCTCCTCCCCGCCCGTTCCGGCGCGGACTTCGAGAATAGCGTTCTTTTCGTCCGCCGCGTCTTTGGGCAGCAGTTCGACATAGAGCGCGCGTTCGAGATCGGGCAGGCGATCTTTCAGATCGTGGAACTCTTGCATGGCAAAATCGCGCATATCGGCATCGAGGTTCAGGTCTTCCGACATGGCCGCGAGCGAGGCGAGTTCTTGCTGGCCTTCCGTCAGCTCGCCGATTTTCTCGACGATGGGGGTCAGGTCCGAATATTCCTTCGAGAGCTTGGCCATTTCAGGCGGGTCCAGCCCTTCTTGGGCCAGTAACTCGTTCAGGTCTTTGTGACGCTGCGTGAGCCGCGCTAGTTTTTCGTCCATACTCATAGGCTGCTACCTTTATTCTCGAAACGCGGCGCAGGCATAGCCCACCAATTCCGCTAGCGGAACCGGCACTTGCGCGCCTTCATCCAAATCACGCCACTGCACCATGCTTTGCGCCAACTCATCCTCGCCCACGATAGCGGCGAAGCGCGCGTTAAGGCCATTGGCGCGGACGAGGCGCTTTTTCAGAGTGCCACCATAGCCGAGATCGACGGCGATTCCGGCGCGGCGAAGGCTGCGGGCGAGTGGAATGGCAGCGGTTTCCGCCGCCTCCCCGAGCGCAATCAACGCCAACGGGCGCGGCTTTGCGGGCGGCTCGGTCGCGAGCATCGCCAAGCGCTCCACCCCAGCGGCCCAGCCAACGCCGGGCGTGGGTGGCCCGCCCATTTGTTCAACCAAGCCATCGTAACGCCCGCCCGCCAGCACCGTGCCTTGCGCGCCGAGATCATGGGTCACGAACTCGAAAGCAGTATGGCAGTAGTAATCGAGGCCGCGCACGAGGTGCGGATCATGCTGATAGGCAATCCCAGCGGCGGTCAGCCCATCGGTTACGGCCTTAAAGAAATCTTGCGCGGCGGGGGTAAGATACTCGCCGAACAAGGGCGCATCCGCCACCAGGGTTTTGTCGCCCGCATCCTTAGAATCGAGAATCCGCAGCGGGTTCTTGTCCAACCGGGCGAGGCTGTCTTCCGAGAGTTTGTGCTTATGCGCCGAGAAATATTCTACCAGCGCTGCCCGATACGCCGTGCGGCTGTCGGCGTCGCCCAAGGTATTGATATGCAGCCGCACCCGGTCTAGCAGCCCGAGGGCCTCCAGAATATCCGCGCCCGCCGTGATGACTTCTACATCCGCCAGCGGCGTTGCCGGGCCAATCAACTCCACACCGATTTGATGGAACTGGCGCAAGCGGCCCTTCTGCGGGCGCTCGTAACGGAACATCGGGCCATAATAGAAGGCTTTGAACGGCAAGGCTTGCGTGAGACCGTTGGAAATCAGCGCGCGGACGACGCCCGCTGTGCCTTCTGGGCGCAAAGCCAGGGTTTCCCCGCCGCGATCGGTGAAGACGTACATTTCCTTCGAGACAATATCGGAGGTTTCGCCAACGGTGCGGGCGAAGACATCGACGAACTCGAAAATCGGCGTCGCCATGCCCTCGAACCCATAGCGCCCGGCGATAAGGCGGGCGGTTTCGGCCACATGGCGGTGTCGGCGCGCGTCTTCGGGCAGAAGATCATGGGTTCCGCGTACCGGCTGCACCTTTGCCACGGGGGAGTCTCCTTAAACAGGTCGGGGAAACGGGTTGGGGCGATCTAAACCCTTCGGCTATCGGCTTTAGCGGCGCGGGTCAAGGGTGCGGTTCATCGGCATAGGGGCGAGGGCCTTGTCAGGCACCTCCGGCCCGCTATAATTAGCGCATCATGACGAACAAAGATTCTGGTAAATACGCCGGATTAACCCAACTTGGGCAGGCGACCGCCCAACCCGCGACCCCCGACGAGGCCGTGTTGGAAGCCGTTCCCAATACGCAAGACGTGGATTACCTCGTGCGCTTTGTCGCGCCGGAATTCACGTCCCTCTGCCCGCTCACGGGGCAGCCCGATTTCGCCCATTTGGTCATCGACTATATCCCCGGCGCGGCGCTGGTGGAGAGCAAGTCGCTGAAACTGTTCCTCACGGCGTTCCGCAATCACGGGGCGTTTCACGAGGATTGCACGGTCGGCATCGCCCGGCGGCTGGTGGCGACGATCCAGCCGAAATGGCTGCGGATTGGCGGCTATTGGTACCCGCGCGGCGGTATTCCCATTGATGTCTTCTACCAAACCGGCCCCGCGCCCGAAGGGGTTTGGGTGCCGGATCAGGCCGTGCCATCGTATCGCGGGCGGGGGTAGAGTTTAACTCTGTCTAAAAAAAAGGGGCGTCCGAAGACGCCCCTTTCCCTATTTTACGAATGCCCCATCGCTTTCACGATTTCTTCGGTGACTTTCTTGGCGTCGCCGAACAGCATCATCGTGTTATCGCGGAAGAACAGCTCGTTATCGACCCCGGCATAGCCAGACGCCATCGAGCGTTTGATGAACAGCACGGTTTTGGCCTTTTCCACGTCCAAAATCGGCATCCCATAGATCGCGCTGGTCGGGTCGGTTTTGGCGGCGGGGTTGGTCACATCGTTCGCGCCGATGACGAAGGCCACGTCGGTGGTGCTGAAATCGCGGTTGATTTCTTCCAACTCCAGCACGTCTTCGTAAGGCACATTGGCTTCCGCCAGCAGCACATTCATATGTCCCGGCATCCGGCCTGCGACTGGGTGAATAGCGTAACGAACCTGCACGCCTTCCTTCTTTAGCAAATCGCCCATTTCGCGCAAGGCGTGCTGGGCTTGCGCCACCGCCATACCGTAGCCCGGCACGATAACGACACTTTGGGCGTTTTTCATAATGAAGGCAGCATCATCTGCCGATCCCGCTTTTACCGGCTTATCGCCGCTGCCACCGCCGCCGCCAGCGGCAGGGGCGCTGCCGCCATCGGTGCCGAAGCCGCCGAGGATGACGTTGAAGATCGAGCGGTTCATGCCCTTACACATAATGTACGACAGAATCGCGCCGGAGGAGCCGACGAGCGCCCCGGTAATAATCAGCAGGTTATTGTGCAGCGTAAAGCCGATGCCCGACGCCGCCCAGCCGGAATAGCTGTTCAGCATCGAAATCACCACGGGCATATCCGCCCCGCCGATGGGCAGGATGAGCAGGAACCCAAGGGCGAGCGATACGAGGCAGAGCAGAAGGAACGCGGTCCAGCTTTGATCTATACAGAACCACACCGTTAGCCCGACAATGGCAAGGCCAAGGCCCGCGTTGAGCAGATGTTGACCCGGAAACACTAAGGGCTTGCCGGAAATCAGCGCCTGGAGCTTGCCGAACGCGATGATCGAGCCGGTAAAGGTTACGGCCCCAATGGCAAGGCCAATCGCCATTTCGATGCGGCTAATCAGCTTGATACCGTTCGCATCGGTAATGCCGTAGCCGTCCGGGGCGGAGAAAGTGGCCAGGGCCACGAACACCGCCGCAAGGCCAACGAGGCTGTGGAAGGCCGCGACCAGTTGCGGCAGCGCCGTCATTTGAATGCGCCACGCGATGATCGTGCCAATGGCCCCACCGATCACGATACCCGCGAGAATGGTGCCGTAACTCAGCACATGCGGGCCGGCGAGTGTGGTGAGAATGGCAATCGCCATCCCGATAATGCCAAACAGATTGCCCTGCCGCGCCGTTTGCGGGCTGGATAGCCCGCGCAGCGACAGCACGAACAACACGGAGGCGACGAGATAGAGCAGCGCCGATAGGTTTTCAGACATGATCGCGGCCCCCTATTTCGTCTTTTTCTTGAACATCGACAGCATCCGATGCGTCACGATGAAGCCACCGAAGATATTCACGCTGGCCAGAATGACGGCGAAGAACCCCATCACTTTGGCAAAGCTAACATCGGTAGGCCCGGCGGCAATGAGCGCACCGACAATGATGACGGAGGAAATGGCGTTGGTCACGCCCATCAGCGGCGAATGCAGCGCGGGCGTTACCTTCCACACCACATAATAACCGACGAAACAGGCGAGCAGAAAGACCGTGAGGCCAAAAATCGCCGGATCGACACCGCCGTGGGCGGCAGCGTTGGCCGCAACGGTTTTGGCGTTGAGCGCGAGCGCTTGGATTTCACCGGCAAGCACTTGGGCTTGATCGGCAATGCCCGAGGCGGCGCGTTGGAATTCTTCAGGAGACATGGCGCACCTCAGGCTACAGGCTTAACGAGCGAGGGGTGAACCAGCGCGCCGCCCTTGGCGATCACGCTGGCTTTCACAATCTCGTCGTCTTCATTGAGGGTGAGTTTCTTCGTCTCTTTATCAATCAGCGGCGTCAGGTACGCCAGCAGATTGCGGGCGTAGAGGGCGCTGGCGTCGGAGGCGATGAGGCTCGGCATATTGGCGTGGCCGATGATCGAAACCCCATGCTTCACGGCGATTTGCGCGAATTCTGCAAGCGCGCAGTTGCCGCCTTGCTCCACCGCCAAATCAACGATGACGGAGCCGGGCTTCATGCTCTTCACCATCGCTTCCGTCACCAAAATCGGGGCCTTACGGCCCGGTATAAGCGCGGTGCAGATCACAATATCTTGCTTTTTGATCGTCTCGGCGATCAAGGCGGCCTGCTTTTCTTTATAGCTCGCGCTCATTTCCTTGGCGTAACCGCCCGCCGTTTGCGCTTGCTGGAACTCCTCGTCGATTACGGCGACGAAGGTTGCGCCTAGGCTTTCCACCTGTTCTTTCGTTGCCGGGCGCACGTCGGTTGCCGACACGATACCGCCCAGGCGGCGCGCGGTGGCAATCGCCTGAAGCCCGGCCACGCCCGCGCCCATCACCAGCACGCGGGCGGGGGGAACGGTTCCGGCGGCGGTCATCATCATCGGAAACCCGTGGGCAAACACCGACGCGGCTTCGATAACGGCCTTATAGCCTGCCAGATTGGCTTGAGACGACAGCACGTCCATAACCTGTGCGCGGGTAATGCGCGGCACGAACTCCATCGCAATCGCCGTCACCCCCGTTGCGGCTAAAGCATCCGCCTGCCCGCCGTAGGGATCGAGCAGCCCGACGACGATCTGACCCGGCTTGAGCAGGGCCAATTCGTCGACTGAGCCTTCGCCCGGCGCGAGAGGGCGGCGAACCTTCAAGATCACCTCGGCCTCGGTCACGGCCTCGGCAGCGCTGGCGGCAATCGTGGCCCCTGCCGCCTGATAAGCGTCATCGAGAAAAAAAGCTCCGTCGCCCGCGCCGGTTTCCACCGTCACCGTGGCACCCAGGCCGATGAATTTTTTGACCGTCTCGGGGGAAGCGGCAACCCGCCGCTCATGAGGCCGGCGTTCTTTAAGTACTGCGATTTTCATGCTCGCACGCCCTGTTTCCTCTAACACACTGCGTCCGCTTGACGCATAGGGGAGAATGCCTGATATAACGCAAGGCGAGCAATAAATTTTCAGATTTCGCGTGGATTTTGAGCGAAATGAAATAGAGGGCGGGTTGGGCGATTGGGGATGGATCGCCCTTAATCGCCGCTACCCATGCTTAAATCCGGTCGATCCGCGCGGCAAAGCAGCCGTATTTGGCGTAGTGTGCGTGCAAATACGCAACATTTGGGAGCGCGAAGAGCCGATTGATGGCCCCATCGGCCTCTGTCCCCGCCACCAAATCCGCCTCGACGATACAATGTTCGGCATTGAACGCGCGCAACGAGAGAGTGCGACGGCCCATCACCTCCGGCACTTCATTGGTGAACTGCGCCGCCTTCCGCGCGCCTTCCCGAATAAAAATCGCGTGGCGGCCATGATAGGGCGAGAGGGCGGGTTGATAGGTGTGGTTGAGCAGCAAAACGCTTTCCCCCACGTCGGCATCGCGCAGTTCGATGCGCTCGGGATAGCCCGGCGATGTATCGACGATGCGCCGAACGACGCCTTTTTCCCGTAAAGCCGCGTCCGATAGGCCGTAGAGCGATACGTAGGGTTCGGGGGACAGGCCGACGATATGAAAACTCATGGTGGGTCTCCTGGTTAAGCGATGGCCCCTAATTTGGCCTGCGCGCCGAAGACTGCCGTTCCGGTTCTTGCGGTTTGGTTATGGGCTTGGCGCGTGTAGGATGATCGGTGTTTCCATAGTTTCGGCAGGATAGGAATGACCCCCTCCCGCTCTCTGCCGCCCGCACGGGTGGAATTGCTCACGCACCCGGCGATGCTGGAGCAATTTTTAGCGCAGCTTGATGCGCGGCTCTCGCGAACGGATCGGGCCGGGCTGCATCGGCGGGCCAGCCTGTTGCGGGGGCTATCGCGCGGGGATGAGGCGGCGGAAACCTATCGCGCGCTGCTGGCGCTTAATCCCGACGACAGGGCGGCGCAGGCGGGGGCGGCAATCTTTGCGGGCCAGCCCCTCCCCGCCGAAGCGGTGGGGCCAACCCCGTTCGTTCAGATTAGAGAGGCGCTATCATCAGACCAGCAAGCGCTGCTGTGGCAAGCGCTCACGACCGAAGCGCCCAGCCTTCGGCCCGCTGCCGTGCAGGGGCGGGAGGCGGGGGAGTCGCGCATCGACGGTGCGATCCGCGACGCCCATCGGCTCGACCGCCCCGACGCGATAGGCGTTTGGTTTCTGCCGTGGTTAGACGCGATTATCGTGCGGGAAGCGCTTCTCTCCCGGCTGGGCCTCGCGCCTTTTCCGGTCGGCGTGCGCGAACTTCAGGTAACCCGCCACGGCGACGGCGGTTTTTTCAGCATTCACACAGATGCCGCAGTCAATCCCGGCACGCTGGCTTGGTCGCGTCATCTAACCTTTATCTATTATTTCCACCGCCTGCCGCGCGGTTTCACGGGGGGCGACTTGCTGTTATTCGATGCGGCGGCAGGCGGCGATCTCAGCTTTACCCGTATCGAGCCGGCCCATAATTCCCTCGTGCTGTTTCAATCGACGCATCTCCACACGGTCACGCGCGTCCACTGCCCGTCCGACGATCCGCTCGAGGGGCGCTGGACGGTCAACGGTTGGCTGCATCGCTGTGTGGGGGCTGAAGGAGGCGTGGCGTTATGTTAAGATATTTACGTTATGTCGCGTGCTATGCTACAGTTATTTTATGATCCAGAGCTTCAGGCACAAGGGACTGAAAGAGCTTTTCCGAGATGGCTGGAGCAGCAAGGTCGCTATCAACCTTCAGGTCCGCATTTTACGAATCTTAGACGCTTTAGATGTGGCAGTGGTGCCAGAAGATATGAATATCCCCGGTTTTAACTTTCACGGACTTCAAGGCAAACCGAAACGCTACACGGTGCATGTGAACGGCCCTTGGTGCGTGACGTTCGCGTTTGAAGCGGGTGACGCTCTAAGCGTGGATCTGGAGCAATATCATTGAGGATACTCCTATGACCAAAGTCCAAGATAGTGCGGCTGAACGGCCCAATCGTTGCCCAACGCACCCCGGCGCGTTGCTGCGGGAAACGATTCTCCCCGCGTTGCGCCTGACCGTGACCGAAGCTGCGGCGCAACTCCGCATTTCCCGCCAAACCCTGCATCGTATTCTTGCAGGCCAGATTAGCGTGACGCCGGCGATGGCCCTGCGGTTGGGAAAATTCTGCGGCAATGGGCCGGGTATTTGGCTGCGGATGCAGCAGGCCCATGATCTTTGGAAAGCCGAAGCGGCCTTGAAAGCCGAGTTGGAGCATATCCCGAGCCACGCGGCCTAGAGAAAATCCCGAGCAGGTGGCACACCTGCGACAACGCATTTTCCAAATGAAACAAAAGATTAGAGCCTTTATCGTGAACGAATGTGAACGAAAAACGCCTTAAAACCCTACATCAGACTTCAGAATCATCCGTAAGGGGGGGGCGTGGCTTTGGCGGTGGCAAGCATCTTGTGCATCACCAGACCTTTTCAGGCGTTCTGTCTATGGTCCGTAAAAACTTGGCGATGAGGCAAGACAAGGTCGCGCCTGCACCCTATCTAGGGGGCATGAGTTTTTCGCGGGAGGAAGCGGTTATGCGGATTGGGCTGATGGGGATTTTGGTCGCAGGCGTGCTGGCGACGGGGGCGGCGTCCGCCCAATCGGCGAAAGCGCCGCCAAGCGGAACAAACATCTCCGTTGTTGGGCTTGAGGATTCGCTCACTAAGCTCCAGGGGATGAAAACCCGCAACGCGGCCCAGGCCGTGCTGTTTTTGCAGCTTATGAAGGGCGTTGGTAAAAAGGGCACCGCTGCCGATGGCCGCAGCCAATATGATTACCGCATTGATGTAACCGATACGGGCGGCGTGCTGGTGAACGGTATTGATATTGCCCCCATTCTGAATGCCGCCAACGGGGTAAAATAACCTCCCCTTGATTCACGCTCGGCGGGTACTTATCTCGGACACGACATACTCCCATAAGAAGAAAGGACCGTGCCATGACTGTTGAAACTAAAGGCGAAACTCAGGTTGAAACGCTGGCGTTTCAGGCTGAAGTCAGCCGCCTGCTCGATATCGTCGCCCACGCGCTGTATAGCGAGCGGGAAGTGTTTCTGCGCGAGTTGATCTCGAACGCTGCCGACGCCTGCGACAAGCACCGCTATTTAGCGCTAACCGAGCCGGATAAAGCGGGGCCGCAACGCGACTATGCCGTAACGCTGGTACCGGATGATGAGGCGAAGACGCTGACCATCCGCGATACCGGCATCGGTATGGACCGCACGGACCTGATCGAAAACCTCGGCACTATTGCGCGCTCGGGCACGGGCAAGTTTCTGGAAAAGCTGGAGGGGGAGGCCAAGAAAGATTTCTCCCTCATTGGCCAGTTCGGCGTGGGCTTCTATTCGGCGTTCATGGTCGCCAATAAGGTGCGCGTGGTCAGCCGCAAAGTGGGGGCGGAAAGCGCTTTTGCGTGGGAATCGGACGGGCGCGGCAGCTTCACCGTTTCGCAAGCGGAACAAGAAGAGCGCGGCACAAGCATTACCCTATTCTTAAAAGAAGACGCCGCCGAATTTCTCGATGAGTGGCGCTTAAAAGCCATCGTGCGCCGCTATTCCGATCATATCGCCCTGCCCATTAAGCTGAAGACGCCGGAAGAGGAGGAGACGATCAACGCCGCCTCCGCCCTCTGGACGCGCGCGAAAAGCGAGGTGACGGAAGCGCAAACCAAAGCCTTCTACGAAAGCCTGACCCACGATAGTGCGGACCCGTTCGCCACTTTGCATATTAAGGCCGAAGGCGCGCTGGAATATTCGGCGCTACTCTATCTGCCCAGCAAACGCCCGCCCGATCTGTTCACGGCAGACCGCCAAAGCCGAGTGAAACTCTATGCGCGCCGGGTGTTCATTACCGATGAGTGCAAGGATCTCATGCCTTTGTGGCTGCGCTTCGTGCAGGGCGTCGTCGATTCCGCCGATCTGCCGCTGAACGTCAGCCGTGAGATGCTGCAAAACAACCCGGTTGTCCGCAAAATCCGCTCCGGCCTTGTGAAGAAAATCATCTCGGAACTAGAGAAAAAAGCGAAAGCTGAAGACGGTCGTTCCGCTTACGAAACTTTCTGGGAAGCCTTCGGCCCGGTCCTGAAAGAAGGGCTGTATGAGGATTTCGAGAACCGCCAAGCCCTGCTCGGCCTCGCGCGCTTTCGTGTTTCGACCGAAAGCGGCTGGGTGAGCCTTGCCGACTATGTGGGCCGGATGAAGCCGGGTCAAAAGGCGATTTACACCGCGTCCGGCGGCAGTGTGGAGACGATTGCCGCCAGCCCGCACCTGGAAGGCTTCCGCGCTAAGGGCGTCGAAGTGCTGTATCTCACCGACCCCATTGATGAGTTTTGGCTGCCGATGATCGGTAACTTTTCGGAGAAACCGTTCCAATCCATCACGCGCGGCGCCGCCGACTTGGGCGAGATTACCGCCGAGGGCGAGGAAAACCCCGCCCCCGCCCCGGAAACCACGCCGGACCTTACGGCCCTGATCGAACGGCTCAAAGCCATCTATGGCGACACCGTGAAAGACGTTCGGGTTTCGCAACGGCTGACCGATAGTGCGGTTTGCTTGGTGGCCGACGCGGGCGATGTTGATCTCCACTTGGAAAAACTCCTCCGCGCCCATCAGCGCCTGGAGCAAGACGCGAAACGCGTGCTGGAAATCAACCCCACCCACGCCGTCATCACCAAACTCACCGCCACCCCCAAGGATGCCCCGCTGGACGATGCCGCCTGGTTGCTGCTCGACCAAGCCCATATCCTCGAAGGCTCCCCCGTGCGTGACCCGCGCGCGTTTGCCCGGCGATTGGAAAGCGTGCTGGGGCGGTAGGGTTCGTGCGTTGCTATTGCAGGAGGCGCTGCCTCCTGCACCTCCGGCCAAGGGGCGTGCCCCTTGGCGAACCCATTTTTACAAGGTAGATGCCGATGATCGATTTATCAGGACAAAATTTGGAGTTGCGGAGAGACCTTGAATTAGAAGGTTATGATGAGAATAAGCATGTCGAACGTGTTAATCGTGTGTCCGAAAGGTATGGTATAGATATAAAATTTCGTGGTTCTGATATAAACTTTACGTGTGCTGTTTTTGCATTTGGTTTGTTTAGGCACGAAGAATATACAAACATAGCTTCTAGTTGGGAAGGCGAGTTTGGAGATATATTTTGTGGGAAGAGGTTTGTTGAATGGATCACTGAGAATTTTCTTGAAGAGACAGTGTGTCCTGGATATGGAGATTTCATATGCTATTATAATGAGTTAGGAAACTGGATGCACATCGGAATCTATAATGATGCCAATAAAGTTCTCTCTAAATGGGGGACCAATCCTCTGTATTTGCATGAAATCTCTCATGTGCCAATTAATTATGGTGTGAATGTTAGATTCTTTAAGAAAATTGAGAGCAATGATTGTATGGCTATATTTAAAAAATGGGCCGAGAAAAATAAGCGCTGAAGTTTCCGATTAAAAGGACTCAGGAGACTCTGTTATGAAGCATAGCCCCTACCCCCTGACTGTTGAACCGCTCCTCCAGGCGGAGGGTGGCGGCTATTTTGTGAGCTTTCCCGATCTTCCCGGCTGTCATGGCGATGGCGAAACGATTGAGGCCGCAATTGCCGATGGCATCGCCGCGCTTGAAGATTGCCTAACCGTTTTGCGCTTGGAAGGGCGTCCTATTCCACCGCCGTCCGGTCGGTTTGCGGCGTAAAGACTCTCCTTGTCCCTGTGACAGCATCGGCCTAAAATAGCTGTCATCGAAAGCGCTGCGAGGATCACGCCAATGGCCGTTTTGACCGTGCGCAACGTGCCGGGGGAGGTTCACCGTGCCCTACGGATACGAGCGGCGGAGCATGGGCGCAGCACGGAAGCAGAGGTTCGCGCGATTTTGACAAATGCCGTAACGCCGCCCCTGCGCATGGGGGATGCCCTGGCCGAAATTGCCCGACGCGCCGGGGTGACTGATGCGGATGTCGCAGCTTTAGACCAAGTTCGGGATGTTACGCCTGCCGAGCCGATGACATTCTAATATTTGTTTTGGATACCAATGTGGTTTCCGAAGCGATGAAACCCTCCGCCACCCCAGCAGTTACGGCTTGGCTCAACCGGCAGGCCGCCGAAACGATGTATCTCTCTGCCGTTACCGTGGCCGAACTTCTCTACGGTATCGCGGCGCTGCCAGAGGGGCGGCGAAAAGTAGCGCTGTCTGCGACTCTGAAGCAGGTGTTGGACCTGTTTGATAACCGAGTGTTGCCGTTCGATATCGACGCCGCTCGAACCTACGCCCAGCTTGCTGCCGCTGCCCGATCCGCTGGGAGAGGCTTTCCGGCGCCGGATGGGTATATTGCCGCCATTGCGGCTGCGAACGGATTTACAGTTGCCACGCGCGACGTTGGCCCGTTCGAAGCAGCAGGGGTGCCAATTCTCAACCCGTGGCTTCTAGCCGAAGATCAACCCTAAACCGCCAACCCCTTCAACCGATACAGCACCTCCAGCGCCTCCCTAGGCGTCAGGGCGTCCGGGTCCGTTTCGGCCAAGGCGACCAGCGCCGGGTGACGCGCGGGCGGCTCTTCTGGAACCTCCTCCGCCGCAGGCCGCAGGGTGGCGAACAGGGGCAGATCGTCGGCAAGGCGGGAGAGTGCCGTTGAACTGTCGCCACTTTCCAGCAGCTTCAGCACCTGCTCGGCCCGGCGCAGCACTGGCTTCGGCAGCCCCGCGAGTTTCGCCACGTGAATGCCGTAGGACCGATCCGCCGCGCCGGGTTGAACCTCGTGGAGAAACACGACGTTCCCCTGCCATTCCTTCACGCGCATCGAGTGGCAAGCGAGGGCCGGCAGGCGGGCGCTCAGTTTCGTTAACTCATGATAATGGGTGGCGAACAGGCAGCGGCAGCGGCTGATCTCGTGCAGATGCTCGACGGCGGCCCAGGCAATTGAAAGACCGTCGAAGGTGGCCGTGCCGCGCCCGATTTCGTCGAGAATCACCAGCGCGCGCGGCCCGGCTTGGTTCAGAATCGCGGCAGTTTCCACCATCTCCACCATGAAAGTGGACCTGCCCCGCGCCAGATCATCCGCCGCGCCAACACGGGAGAACAGCCTATCGACGATCCCCAACGTGGCCGCGCGCGCCGGAACGTATGATCCCACCTGGGCCAACAGGCAAATCAGCGCGTTCTGGCGCAAAAAGGTGGATTTCCCGGCCATGTTCGGCCCCGTGATAAGCCAGAGGCGGCTCGTTCCGAGATCGCAATCATTGGCGATAAAGCCGCTAGCCCCGCCCGGCAGCAGCGCTTCCACCACGGGATGACGGCCCCCCTGAATGTCGAATTCGGTGCCGTCGGTTAGCACTGGGCGGGTATAGCCCCTGTCGGCGGCAAGATCGGCGAGCGCGGCTTCCACATCCAACACCGCAAGAGCGCGGGCGGTGGCGGCGATAGGCTCGGCACGGGCGAGCACTTCGCCCACCAAATCCTCGAACAGCCGTTGTTCTAGGGCGAGCGCGGTATCGCCTGCTTTGGCGACTTTCGCGTCGAGATCAGCCAGATCAACGGTCGTAAACCGCGCCGCGCCTGCCAACGTCTGCCGATGAATGAAGGGTTCGACCAACTTATCGGCTTGGGCGGCGGTGACTTCGACGAAGTACCCCAGCACATTATTATGCTTTACCTTCAGGCTGGAAACGCCCGTTGTGGCAACGTAACGAACTTGCAGCGCGACAATATGACGGCGGGCGTCGTCGCGTAAAGACCGCTGAAAGTCCAGCTCCGGCGCATACTCCGGCGCGATGAAATCGCCATCGCGCGCCAACATCGGCAGATCGGGCTTCAGCGCCCGCTCCAGCCGGTCGATGAGGCCAGTATCGGGCCGAAGATCGGCGCAGGCGGCGCTCAGAGTGGCGGGCAGCAGTTTGGAGCGGTCTGCCAGCAGGCGTTCGCGCAAGGTTTCCGCCGCGCGCAGCCCGTCGCGGATGGCGGCCAGATCGCGCGGCCCGCCCCGGCCCAGAGTGAGGCGGGTCAGCGGGCGCTCCAAATCCGGCGCGCGGTTCAGCTCTTCCCGCAGTCTGGCGCGCAGGTCGCTATAGGTGTGAAAGTAGGTTACGGCATCCAGCCTACCACCAATCGCGGTCCGGTCGGTCAGGGGGGCCACCAGCCTGGCGTGCAGCAACCGCGCGCCGCCGGGGGTGATCGTGCGGTCGATCGTCGCCAGAACGGAGCCTTTGCGCTCGCCGTTCTGAGTGCGAATTAATTCAAGCGACCGGGCCGTGCTGGCGTCAATCGCCATCGTCGTATCAGTTTCCAGCCGCGTTGGCGCATCAAGCCGGGGCAGACGACCGCGCTGGGTAAGGTCCAGATAATCAACCAAGGCCCCCGCTGCTGCAATTTCCGCCACGCTGAAACGGCCAAACCCTTCGAGCGTGCCAACCTCGAACAAAGCCTCCAGCCGCTTACGGCCATTGCCCGCATCGAAACGCGGCCCCGGTAGCGGCGCAAGGCGGGATTTCCACTCCGCAAACACGTCAAACAGCCGTTCGGCCTTCAACAAGCGTTCGGGCAGCAGAATTTCCGCCGGATCGAGCCGAAACAGCGCGGCGGCGGCGGCTTCCGCTAACCCCGGCTTGCCGGTATCGCCCAGCAGCCCAACCTGAAAACTACCGCTGGTCATATCAATTGCGGCCAGCGCCACCTGCCCGCCATGATCGCACAGGGCGGTGAGGAAGTTCGCCCGGCGCGCGTCCAGCAATCCATCCTCGGTGATCGTGCCTGGCGTGACCACACGCACTACGTCGCGCTTTACGGTGCTCTTGGGGCCGCGCTTCTTGGCCTCCGCCGGGTCTTCCATCTGCTCGCAAACCGCCACGCGGAACCCGGCGCGGATCAGGCGCGACAAATACCCCTCGGCAGCATGTACTGGCACGCCGGCCATCGGAATATCCTCGCCGCCATGCTTGCCCCGTTTCGTCAGCGTAATATCCAGCGCCCGCGCCGCCCGCACCGCATCGTCGAAGAACATCTCATAGAAATCGCCCATGCGGTAAAACAGCAGGCAATCAGAATACTGCTGCTTCAACGCGAGGTAGTGCGCCATCATCGGCGTCGTGGCGGCATCGGGCGTGAGACTCATCAGGGTGCTCTTATGGGGCATCAGGGGCTTTACCCCCCGAGCCAAGTCCCCGCCACCCACCAATCGGGGTGCGCGGTTTTGATGCGGGCGGCGGCTTCGGTGCGGGCGTCGCGGGTGGGGAAGAGGCCGAAGCAGGTGGCTCCACTCCCAGAGAGGGCGGCGGCGCGGCAGTGGGGGGCGGCGCGCAGGGCGTTCAGCACGTTGGCAATCGCTGGGGCGAGGGTAAGGGCGGGGCGCATAAGATCGTTGCCGCCGCGCTGCACGAGATCGGCCAGATCATCGACGTTCGTGAGGGGCGGCAGGGCCAGCAGGGGGAGGGAAAACGCCCCCTCCCGCGCGGCGAAGACAGCCTTGGTTTCCACCGGCACCCCTGGATTGACCAGCACGGCGGCAACGCGCGGCAGCAGCACGGGGGCGATGATCTCGCCCACTCCGCCAATCCGGGCGCTTTTACTGAGAAGGCACATGGGAACATCGGCCCCCAAACGCGCCGCAATCTCTACAAGCGGCAGGCGCGCGGGGTCAATCCCCCACAGGCGGGGAAGCAGGCGCAAGGCCGCAGCCGCATCGGCAGACCCGCCCCCGATGCCCGACGCAATGGGCAAGTGTTTTTCAAGCGTCAGAGTTGCCCCGAGGTCCGGCCTGCCTGCGGCTAAACGCAAGGCTTTGGCTGCGCGGAAGACGAGGTTCTGTTCGGGCGGGATGTCTCGCAGGGCGCTCGCGAATGGCCCGGTGATGGTGAGCGACAGGGTTTCGCTGGCCGCAACCGTTAGCCGATCACCGATTTCAGCAAAGCCGACCAGCGAGTCTAGCCGGTGATAGCCATCGGCCTGTTGCCCCAGCACGCGCAGGAACAGGTTGAGTTTTGCGGCGGCAAGATCGGTTAAAACGTCCGGCATGGTTATCGTCACGGCGTCATCATCACGGGGTTGGCAGGCCCTCTTTGAGTTTCCGTTCGGTCTGTTCGCGGTCTTTCGGTTCGGGGTTCAGCTTCAGCGCGCGTTCCCACTGGAACTGCGCTTCCCGCTTCCGGTTAGTGCGCCAATAGGCATCGCCCAGATGATCGTTGATGGTGGGATCGCCCGGCTTTAGCTCCACCGCCCGTTCTAGCCAGCGCACGGCGCGGGGCAGGTCGCCCAAGCGAAAGAAGGCCCAGCCGAGACTATCCACGATGGCCCCATCGCGCGGGCGCAGTTCGACGGCTTTTTCGAGCATCTTCCGGCCCTGCTCCAAGTTCTTACCCTGATCGACCCAGGTATAGCCGAGGTAGTTGAGAATATAGGGCTGGTCCGGTTCTAGGCTGAGTGCCCGTTGCAAATCCTCAATCGCTCGCTCCACTTGACCCGAGCGTTCCAGGGCAATCGCGCGGCTGAAGAGGAGGGAGGCGTGACGGCGCTCGATCTTCGGAATACGGCCAAAAGCGCTATCGTAGAGCACCACGGCTTCGGCGAAACGGCTGTGCTGACGCAGCAGATCGCCCGCATAGCCCAAGGCATCGTCGCGTTCGGGGCGCTCAAGCGCCATTTGCCTCAAATCGGCCAGCGCGCCTTCGGTATCGCCTAACGCATCGCGGTTTCCGGCAACGCGCAGGCGGGCAACCCAGCGGAACGGCGAGTCCGGCCCAACGCTCTGGTAGGTTTTGATCGCGGCGGCTTCGCGGTTCTGAGTTTCCAGAATTTCCGCCAGCAGCATTTGGGCTGCGGGAAAATCGGGCCGCAAAGAAAGCACGAGGCGCGTGTAGATCAGCGCCGTTTCAGTGCCTTGGCGCTCGCGCTGAACGAGAGTGGCAACGTCGAACAACGCTTCGGCCAAGCCTTCCTTATCGGTCAGGGCGAGGCGCGGGGCCGGGGCTTTCGTGGCAAGACGGCGGTAGGCGTTGGTGAGATAGAGCGTATCGGGATTGCGCGCCTGATAGATATCGTAGAGCGCTTTGGCTTTTTCGGGCCGCTGAGTGCTCTCATAAAAAGCTCCAGCCAGTTCCACGATGCGGAGCGGCGGGGTTTCATCGGCTTTTAGCAACGACTCGACAGCGGCTTCAAGCGCGCGCTCGTCCCCCCGGCGGGCGGCGATAAGGGCGTTATGATAATCATAAAGCCCTGCCAGCGGCGAAATATCGGCAAGTGGGCGCAAGGATTGCTCGGCAGCATCCCATTTAGTCTGAGAGGCGGCGATCCAGGCCCCGACGACCGGCAACAGCAGATTATTGACACCCGAGCGCGGTAGCGCAGCGATGCGCTTTTCCGCCTCCTCCTTGCGCCCGCTCCCTATATCCTCGAAGGCAAGGACGATTTGCGCCAGCGGGAAGCTCGGGTCACGCGCGGTCAAGCGGCGGGCAAGCTGAACGGCCTGTTCCATGCGCCCTTCGCCCGTGCTGAACACAAAGGCGCGGCGCATCAGGTCGAGATTATCGGGATCGGCGGCGAGCGCTTGCATGGAAAGATCGGCGGCGGCGGCGTAATCACCGGCGGTGGCAGCACTCGTGCTGGCAAGATAGGCCCCGAAGGCGCTTTGGACGTTGACCGTGCTGGGTTCGGCAGTCTGTTGCGGTACGGGCGTTGGGGCCGATTGCGCGCAGGCAGAGAGAGCAGGGCCGAGCATCAAAAACGCCAGCGCGGTGCGGAACCGCACACCCACGCTAAGGGACTTCCGAAACTGCATCCGTTACTGCTCCCACGCTGTCAGGCATTCAGAGCCGTACCCATAGCATAGGCGGCACGGCACGTCTTGTGCTCAGCTTGGCCGAAAGCGCGGACCTAAAACGCCCCCGGCGTGCCTAGGTCGGGGGCGCGCAGGTCGCCCACGTGCAGCGCGGCGCGGGTTTTGACGGGGACGGTCAGAACGGCTGCAAGCCTGCGTTGTTGGTCTTCGGTTAGCAGCCCAAGGTGGCGCAAAATACCGCCTAGGGCGACTTCGGCGGCGCGGGCCGCACCGTCTTCGATCTTAAGCGCAATCCCCCAGCCTTTATCGCGGATAATCGCCGTAAACAGCCCTTCTGCACCGATTTTGCAGACGATGCGGTGGCCCGCAACCGCCATAAGCCGCGTGGCAAAACCCAATGTGCCATCGACGAAAAAGCCTTCGGTAGCCATCGCATCGACCAAGCGGTGCGCCGCGTCGGCCCGGCGTTCGGGCAGGCGGGACGGGTCGGCGCATTTCGCCATTGCCAGCGCGAGGGATTTCAGCGGGGCGGCAATTGTGGGAATACCGCAGCCATCGGCCCCCCAGGGCGCGGCAAACAGATCGACCTCCAGCATCTCCGACAGGGTTTCGGTAATGCGGCGCTGCACGGGGTGATCGTAACCAACGTACCCCGCCAGGGGTTCGCCCAAGTGTAGCGCGGTGGTTAGGAAGCCCGAGTGCTTGCCGGAGCAATTATTGTGGGCTGCTGTCGGGGTGGCCCCGCTGCGCGCAAGATCAATCATCGCAGCTTCATCGAAGGGCCAGTGGCTGCCGCACTCGAGGTTTTGATCCGACAGCCCCAGGCGCGCGAGCCAGGCTTGCACGGTTTCCACATGCCGGGCCTCGCCACGATGGGAGGCACAGGCCAACGCCAGTTCGGCTTTGCTCAGAGTGAAGTAATCCGCCGCACCGCTTTCGATCAACGGCAGGGCTTGCAGAATTTTATTTGAAGAGCGCGGGTAGGTGAGACGCGCACTATCCCCCCATTCCGCCACAACACCACCCGTAGCATCAACCACAACGGCGGCCCCAACATGGCGGCTTTCAACCAGCGCACCGCGCGTGATTTCGGCTAAAACAGGGGAGGATAAGGGGAGCATCGGGATACAACTCATCACAGCAAAGGACAGCGAAAGAGTACATGTGTAACGATAGAGGGCGGGATTGAAAAGGGATTGATGCAGATTGCTCATAAGGGTGTTTGGGGTGCTACTGCCCTCGCAAACCTTCATCAGAAACCGATAATTTGCCTCAAGCGAGGAGAAAAATTGCAGTTTTATGAATGTGGGAGTATATTTTTTTGAAGTAGAGAGAGCTGGCCGTGTCTATTTTATATCTGACAAGCACCATGCTGAACGCTACCTTTTCTTCCTCTAAAGGGTGCGACCTTCTATCCCCGTGGGGGCTAAGTGATTGTTTATACGAAGAAATATTTAATACATTGACTCGCTTTATGTGGTTTAATATGTAAAAATTATTGAAAAATACAAAATTAAATTTTGTTTTTGAATATTTTTACCGAACTAAAAAATAAAAATGAAAATATATTTTTAGATTAAAGTATATTCCTATGATTTTTTGAGAATTACTTCTCATATTACTTGTCGAATTTTTATATAAATTTTAATGTTTATCTTCTTACGGTATCGGTATGAAAAGCCAAACAACCCTTCGTATAAGGAAACTCGACCGATGAAGATTGGTCATAAAATATTCGCCCTCGTTGTCGGCCTGTGTCTGCTTACGGCAGCTATGGTCTTCCTGTCTCGTTCGGCCTTGAAAGAGGGGCGGGAGCGTTTCGAGGAGGAAGCAGCGGCGGTGCAGCAGTTGCACGCTGCGGGCAGGGCGACGGGTAATCTTCTGTCGTTCGTGCGGGCGGTCGAGTTTATGCCGTTGAACCTTATTTCCAGTGACCGCCGCGCGATGGAAGTAACGGCAGCGGATGAGTTGAAACGCCTGCGCGTGCGGTTGGAGCAATTGAGCCAAAATGCCCTCGATCCCGCCGATAAGGGCAATCTCGAAGCCATCAACACACGGCTACAAACCTACGAGAAGGCTTATTTGAAAATTCAAGCGATGACCCGCGAGGGCAACGCGAGCGGCCTGTCAATAGCGGAAGCGGAAGCCTTCGGTCAAATCCCTCTCGTTGCAGAAATGCGCCGAGAATTGCGCGCGATTGATGATCGTTACGTTAAAATTATCGAAACCGAGACCAAAGAGTTCTTAGCCTATGCTGATCGGGCCGATACTCAATCGTTACTTTTCGGTGGGGTTGGTATTCTATTGGGTCTTCTAGGGTCTCTGATTATTGCGCGCCGGGAAATTACTGGCCCGCTCAAGCGTATTACGGCAGCGATGATGCGGGTGGCAAGTGGTGATCTCGCGGGCACAGTGCCGGGGGTGGGCCGCCGGGACGAATTGGGTAATCTGGCGACGGCGTTGCAACAGTTCAAAGTACAAGCGGACCTTAATCTCACCCTCGCCGCCGATCAACAGGTCGCCGAAGCGCGCGCGGTGGCCGATAAGCGCGCCGCCATGCTGGGGCTTGCCACTCAGTTCGAACAGAGCGTTGGCACCTTGATGCAGGGCACGTTTGCGGCTGCGGCTGATTTGGGTGCGCGGGCAATCCAGTTGCAAGCCTCTGCCAGCGGGGCCATTCGCCAAGCCTCTGCCGCGTCCTCCGCCGCCGATCAAACGGCGAGCAATGTGCAAACCGTGGCGTCGGCAACGGAAGAACTCTCCAGTTCTATCGGCGAGATTACCCGCCAAACCAGCCTATCGGTTGGTATGGCGAGCGAAGGGGTGACAATTGCTGAAGCAACTTCGGGCGCGATTGGAGCCTTGGCGCAAACGACGGAGCAAATTGGCACCGTCGTGCGCTTGATCAACGATATTGCCAGCCAAACCAATCTGCTGGCCCTAAACGCCACCATTGAAGCGGCGCGGGCGGGGGATGCGGGCAAAGGCTTTTCGGTCGTGGCATCGGAGGTTAAAAACCTTGCCAGTCAAACCGCGAAAGCGACCGAGGAAATCCAGGCGCAAATCTCCACCATTCAAAGCCAAACCGGGGCTGCGGTGACGATGGTCACACAGATTTCCGATATGATCCGGCGGATGAGCGACCTGAGCACCACGGTTGCCGCTGCCGTAGGCCAGCAGGGGGCTGCAACGGGCGAGATTACTCGGAACGTGCAAGAAGCCGCGCGCGGAACCGACGTCGTTAGCGCCAATGTGCTCACCATGCAAGATGCCGCCAGTGAAACCGGCACAGCGGCAGAAGCTGTTGGCTTGGCTGCAACGGGGCTAAACCGTACCGCAGCAGACCTTAAGCAAGCCGTTGCGGTCTTCCTCACCAATGTGCGGGCGGCTTAACGCCCATAATTTCGCTACTCGGCACCCCACCCGTTCAACCCCGCTTCGGCGGGGTTTTTCGGTCGTACGAGATTTTTTCATCGGGGTGCTAGCCCTGTCATACTTGTTGTGATACAGAAACTTGATCACGCAGGAGGCTGACATGTCTATAACTTTTAATGAAACATACTATATCCAACAAAATCCCGATGTGTTACAGGCCATCTCGCAGCGGCAGGTTGCCAGCGGGCTAGATCATTTTCAGCGCTTTGGCGCACGCGAGTTGCGGAATCCGAATGCGATTTTCGACTCGAAGTACTACGCTGAGAATAATATAGATGCTTTGAATGCTGTTAATAAGGGCGGTTTCAGCAGCGTTTATGATCACTATGTCTCGAATGGTGTGTTTGAAGGCCGCGCGCCCAACGGCAGCCTTACCACGTTCAATAGCGCGGCTTACCTAGCCGCCAACCCCGATGTTGCCGGGGCAATTACGGCAGGTACCTACAAAAACGCGCTTCAGCATTATGTGATGTTCGGGGTTGGCGAAGGTCGCGTGTCGAACACAGCGGGCGGCGCGTTCAACCTAACCGCCAGCACTGTGAACCTGAACAACAGTACGTCCAACCTGGGTACCGATAAGGCGGGTACGAGAACCTATCTGTCGGCGAATAACGATACGATTGGGGGCGGCAGCTTCCTGTCGTCGGCCACGATTATTTCGGATGCTTCGACCAGCGATAACGATAGCCTGTCGGCCTTCGTAACGTCCAATATCGGCGCGCCGATTCTGCAAAACATTGAAACGATCAGCCTGCAAAGCTTTGGCGGCACGATGTCGTTCGCGGCGATCAGTGGGGCGAAGTCGGTCACGATTTCAGGGACCAGCTTTACCGGCACGTCGATGCTCGGCGGCACGCTGGACCCGGCGACGCTGCTGATTGCGGCTCCCACCTACACGCTGAACGGCGTAAATGGGGCGCAGAGTTTCACTGTGGTGGGCGATGGCGCGGCGTCCAACGTGTTATCCCTGAACCTTGTGAACGTTACCTCCGGCTCCAGCATCAGCTATGGCAATACCACGGGCCTTGAGGTTTTGGACCTAACGACGACCGGCGCGAACGCAACCCAATTGGGCGCGATCAATACGATTGCCGCGACGGTTAATATCAAAGGCGCAGGCTCCCTCACGCTTACCGATAGCGGCAATGCTGGGGTGGCCACGAAGATCATCGCCAGCACCTATGCGGGCACCTTCGCTTACATTGATGGCGGCGTCGCGCATTCGGTCGTCGGCAGTGCCGGGGCGGATAGCTTTACGTTCGCGGGCGTGGGCGCACTCACGTCGAGCGATACGATCGACGGCGGTGCGGGCACGGATACCATCTTCAACAGCGGCTGGAATTCGAGCGCTGACCTCGACAATGTAAGCAATGTCGAAACGCTCACGCTCACCGGCTCCAACCTTGCTTTCAACTATGTGGCCAAGGATAGCCTGATTACGGCGGGCGGCACGCTGACGGTGAACGCCTCCGGCTCGACCGGCACGGCAACGCTGACCTGGAACGGGAGCGCCGAAAGCAATGGTGCGGTCAACATCACTGCAACCGCCAATAACGACTCGCTCCTCGGTGGTATCGGTAACGATACGCTGAACGGCGGCGCGGGGACGGATACGCTGGAAGGTAGCCTGGGGATCGACGTGCTGACGGTTGGCACGGCAGGGGATAGCTTTATCGACCGCGTGAACCTTAACGGCATTACGCTGGAAACCAACCGCGACACCATCAGCGGCTTCACGGCAGGCGCAACCAATGCCGACGTGCTGGTGCTGTCGGCAACGCTCACCACCGTAGGAACCACAGCCGGCCTTAACCCCGTGTTCGGGGCCGATAGCAGTGTTGCGGCCACCGGCGGCGGGGCCTATTTGATTGGCACCGTGACCTCTGCGAACACCGACGTGATCGTGCTGCAATCTGGCGTGGCCCTGACCAGCGGCACCAACGGCGGCGATCTTACGCTGTCGGCCAACGGCTCGGAACTGCTGAAGGCGCTGACCAGCAACACCGCTGCCGACACCTACACGCAAATCCAAGCGGCAGGCGCAGGCCATTCGACCTATCTGCTCGGGTATCAGAACGGCAGCGCGTTCCTATATTGGGCATCGGACGCGGCAGCCGCAGGCGGCAATAACGATGGCGCGTGGCAGGTGGCTGAAATCCACCTAATCGGCACCTTCACGGGCATTGCCGCCAATGCACTGGTGGCGGGGAACTCCATTCTCGCCTAACGCTTGCCAATAAACTTCTCTCAAGGCCGTCTTTCCGAGAGATAGGAACGACGGCCTTGCTTTTTGGGGTAGGCTCAGGCCAAGCATGGGCAATGAGCGACACGCCCCCTTCCCGCGCGGCCCCCTGGTGGCGGCCAGACCGGTTCGAGCCTAAACGCGGCTTTCTGCACCAGCGCGCCCGAATGCTGCGGCAGACGCGCGCCTTTTTCGAGGATGAAGGCTTCTTGGAAGTCGATCCGCCCGCACTGCAAGTCTCGCCGGGGCTGGAGCCGCATTTGCACGCGGTTGCCGCTGCTTTACACCGGCCCGATGGCACCGCCCTACGGCGCTATCTGCACACCTCGCCCGAATTCACGATGAAAAAGCTGCTGGCGGCGGGCGAGCGGCAGATTTATGCGCTCGGCCACGTCTGGCGTGACCGCGAGGGGTCTGATACGCATTCGCCCGAATTTACGATGCTGGAATGGTATCGCGTCGGGGCCGATTATCGCGATTTAATGGCGGACTGCGAAGGCTTGATTCGTAGCGTCACCGGCGGGGAACCCTTGCGGCGGGGCGATCTGTCGGTCGGGGTGACGGAACCCTTCGAGCGGCTGACGGTGGCCGAAGCGTTCCAGAAATTCTGCGGTATCAATCTGCTGGCAAGCGCCCCGGACCCAAAGCAACCCGGCAGCGATGCCCCGGCGGCAGCACGCCTCGCGCAAGACGCGCAGCGCCTGGGTGTGCGCGTGGCGGCGGATGACCGCTGGGACGATATCGTCTTCCGGCTTATGTTCGACCGCATCGAGCCGCACTTAGGCCGCGCGCGCCCGACGTTCCTCATTGATTATCCAATCTCGATGGCGGCCTTAGCGCGCCCGAAACCGGAAGACCCGCGCCTGGCCGAACGGTTCGAGCTGTACGCGGCGGGCGTGGAACTCGCCAATGCCTTCGGCGAACTTACCGATGCTGTCGAGCAGCGCGCGCGCTTTGTGATGGATATGGATTTGAAACAGGCGCTTTACGGCGAACGCTACCCGATTGATGACGATTTTCTAGCGGCGCTCGCCCACGGTCTGCCCGCGTCTGCGGGAATTGCTCTGGGGTTTGATCGACTGGTAATGCTGGCAACGGGGGCCGAACGGCTCGCGGATGTTCTTTGGGCGGAGATACAATGAGCGCGCGTAAATCTTCTCATCAGCGGACGCCCGCCAAACGCCCGCCCGCCAAAGGTAAAGATCGGCGCGGCGAGCGCGTGACCCTTGTCATCGACCGTATCGGCGTGCAGGGCGATGGACTGGCGCAGCTAGACGGCGTGCCGCTGTTCCTGCTCGGCGGGCTTCCGGGCGAAACCGTGACGGCGGTTCTCACCGTGCGGCGCGGCGACGGGTGGGCCGGGCGGGTGGAGACGGTGACGGCGGGCGATAACGCTCAGCGGGTGCCGTCGGCCTGTGCGCTGTTCCTGCGCTGCGGCGGCTGTAGTCTGCATCACCTCAGCGACATCGCCCAGGCAGACCTGAAGATCGACCGCATTCGCCGCGCCCTGCACCGTCAGGGCTTGGGGGATGTGCCGCTGCGCCCGCTGGCTATGAGCGCACCCGCCAGCCGCCGCCGCGCCAGCCTTGCTGCACGGCGCACGGCGCACGGGGTGATCTTGGGATTCAACGAAGCAGCCTCCGCAACGATCCTACCGCTCGATGCCTGCCCGCTGCTGCGCCCGGCCCTGGTGGCGGCGCTTCCCGCAGTGCGCGAAGCCCTGGCCCACCTTATGCCGCCCGGCGGCACGCTGGACGTGCAGATGACCGAAACCGGCGCGGGGCTTGATCTCGTGCTCGTCGGGCTTGAAAAACCCGATCTGGCAGGCCGGGAAGCCTTGGCCGAGATTGCCAATCGGCTCGATCTCGCTCGGTTGGCTTGGTCCAAAGACGCGACCAGCCCCGTCGAAATTCTGGCCGAACGCCGCGCGCCCTGGCTGATGGTCGATACCGCCCGCGCCCTCTTGCCGCCGGGGGTGTTTTTGCAAGCGACGGCTGAAGGGGAGGCGGCCCTGATCGCCGGGGTGCGCGCCGCGCTGGCGGGCGTGCCGCCGCGCGCGGTGATGATGGACCTTTTCGCCGGGCTTGGCACCTTCGCCTTGCCGCTCGCGACCGAAGGGCACCGTGTGACTGCGGTGGAGGGCTTGGCTGATCCGCTAACGGCGCTAGACCGCGCGGCCCGGCAGGCGCAACTCCCCGTCACAACCCTGCAACGAGACCTGGAGCGCCGCCCGATGCTGGCGTTGGAGTTGGAGGGGGTTGCGGCGGTGGTCATAGATCCGCCGCGCGCCGGGGCCAAAGCCCAAAGCGCCGAACTGGCTGCTTCCCGCGTGCCGCTGATTGCCGCCGTCTCCTGCAATCCCGACACGTTTGCGCGCGATGCGGCGCTGTTGGTGGAAGGCGGGTATCGGCTGGATTGGGTGCAGCCCGTCGATCAATTCCGCTGGTCGCCCCATGTGGAACTGGTGGCGCGGTTTAGTCGGTCCAGGGATTGAGACATTGGCAGCCCATTGGCCTGAAATCGCTCACATTACGGGTCACAACTGTCATCTTATGAACAAGGGCCGTCGCGGCAATATAGGCGTCGCGATCTGGGCGCGGATCGGGCACATGCAGCCGGGCGCACCTTAGCGTTACGGCGGTATCAATCTGAAGAACGCGCCCTACAAATTCTGGCAAGACATAATTATTCATCCAGGTCCGCAACCGCGCGCCTTGCTCGGAATCCCGGCGTTCCAGTCTCAGAATGCCGAGTTCAACTTCCATAATAGTAATGGCCGAGAGGTATAGGCTCGCGCTATCAACATTGGAGAACCACGCGACGACAGGGGGGGCGGCCTTGCCATCGCCAACCTTACGCAATTCTGAAATAACATTGGTATCAAGGATGAACATTACGAAAAGTCGATGGACCGGGGAAGGTCGCGCACTCTGGGAAACGTGACCTCTATCTCCGACAGGCCGGGCATGGCGAGAGCTTCGATAATCGTGTGCCGTGCGCCGATTATGCGCTGATACTCCTCAAAACTTAAGAGCACCTGTGTTGGCTTACCCCGGTTCGTGATGAAAACCGGCCCGATTTGGGTCGCTTTTTGCGCCTGATTGGCGTTCTGCTGAAACTCCCGGCTGGATAGCGTAGTGATGCTCATGCTCTGCCTCTACCCAAAAGTATGTTCCTACGTTAGAACACTTTACTTTTTTTTGGCAATGAGGGGAAGGTTTACGATAACTAATCCCCTTTGCTCGCCGCCACGAGGCCCGCCCACCCGGTAGGTGGATGCCCCTGACGCAGCATTCTCTCGAACACCGCATAGGGATCGGACGCGCTCCCGGCGGATCGCAGGGTCTGCGTATCGTTCACCCAAGTATAAACGATTATCTTGGCCGTCGAGTCGTAGCGAAAGAATAGCCGGAACCGTCGCCCGATTTTGGCGCGTCGCCAGAGACGGTGAGCCGAACCCAGGCTATTGCCCTGCCGGAATGCCTCCTGTCCCGGATCGCGCGGCACAACCTCCAAGATCAAGCGGCTGAGAGCGCGGAATAGCTTGACGTTCGCATTTCCCGCAAATCCGTGCGGATCATTTTGCTCTGCCCGGAGAGCGGCGGCGTGTAGCTTCTGCATCTGCGTGATGAGGCAAGCATGGAACAGCAATGTCCAGCCGTGGGCTTGCATTAGAGCATTTTTCGTTCGCTTTGGCTCACGTTAACCGCTCTAAGCCATTGTTTTATTTTGCAAATACGTCGTCGCAGGTGATCCCACCCGCTCGGGATTTGCATTAAAGTGTAACGTCGCCATCAATATTTTTATCCCCATCATCCGCGCTGTCGGCGGCCTCTCGGAGGGCGCGCGCCAAGGGTTCGGGCAGGGATTGGAGGGCGCGGCCATTCTGAATATCGGCTTCCAGCAGGATTAGGAATGCGCCGATAGCCGGGTCCGAATGGCCCTCATGCGCGCGGGAGACGATAACATCGCCATTGTCTTTCAGATCGAAGGCAATTTTTCCGCCGATATCGACCCCCAGCGCCTGCCGGATCGTTTTCGGCAACGTCAGTTGGCCTTTTGAGGTCAACGTGGCGACTTCGTGGATATCGGGCATGATCGACCTTCCAGAGGAAAAAACAATGGTAAGGAAAAATCCTTACTGTTTCAAGGAAAGGCTGATGCTCTGGTGCGAGACATCCGCGCGATGATGCGCTGCTCATCGAGGGCGGGTATCGGCTGGATTGAGTGCAGCCCGTCGATCAATTCCGCCTTATGAACAAGGGCCGTTCTGAAATGACATTGGTATTAAAGATGAACATTCCGAAATAATCTTTAACATTGTAACTACCTGACAACCTTCGATAAAACTCTCGTTGGCGCAATCCTGCGCCAGAAAAAGCTGAGGGATCTGTCGGCTAGGACAGACCCCTCGGCAAACAAGGCAAAAAGGAGTTTTGCCATGCTCAACTTGCTTCGTATCCCAACCCTACGTTTCAGTTTCATCTTTGAAGTCGGGCGAAAAACCCTAACGCTCAACTTCAGTTACGGCACAAAACGCTAGGTCTGGTCGAGGAACCCCCCGGAGGTTTGTCCTTCGGGGGGCTTATCTCTCGTAAAAAGCTATCATCCATGTTCTGAGTTGACAATAAGATATGACGTTGATAGCGCACTGAAAATCTCGTTTCCTATACATATCAAGGCGTTACCGAGCAGACAATTCCGCCAATTCGCCTGGAATGCCCTTTTTCACTTGCGGAACAATCCAGCTTATGCAATTGTCAAGATGTAATTCGGCGGGAGGGCGGTAAAATGAATGCATTTGACAGTTTTTTGCTCGGCAAAACAATGGCCGAGAGCAACCAGGCCCTCGGCTCCATGTTCGCCGGTCAACAGGCCGCTGCTGCTCGGCGAGCCGACCAGGAAATAAGTGACACGCTCAAGTATTTGAGCGCAAAAAGCCAAGAACATTATAATGATAAATGTCGCCTTCTAGCCGAAAAAAAAGCAACAATTGCACTTCTTCAAAGTGTCGTTAAAAACGGTGGCTCAATTACCGAACAATCTTGGTCTGATTTTTACGCAGCTTATAACAGCATTAAAAATCAAGACCCTTCAAGATTTGCACCTAATTGGGCCAAAGATTTTGCCGACAAATTGTACAATCAGCTTCGATAAAGCTAATCGTATTTTATATTATTTCTGTCTTCATTTTTCTTGGCTGTAGCAGCACCCGACAACCGTTCCGGTCGGCTCGGGGCACCCTTTCCGCCGCCCTTACCTCCTAATCCCGACTTAACCGCACCTTCGATCTGACTGGTGCCGATGGCGGCTTTCAGTGCATTCGTGTCCACCATTCTTTGAATTCTGTCGCCATCGCCGGTCGAGCGCATCCCAAGGATGGTCAGCAAATCGTCCGGGGCGGTCGCGATAATCGAAAAACACATGTTCGATAAACCCATGAGAATCGTCGTCGCGATGAAAACGCTGACGATGGCACCGAGCACGATATCGACCGAGTTATTGTCTGCCGCTGCATTCGGTTGCGGGCTTGGCCTTAGGTCAGTATGGTGCGGCCCAGGTATCTAGGGGCTGAGAGAATGACCGCGTTAGAGCTAATCCGTAACTTTTCCATCATCGCGCACATAGATCACGGGAAATCCACCCTGGCGGATCGGCTGATCCAAGCCTGTGGGGGCCTCACCGACCGGGAGATGAAGGAGCAAGTGCTCGATTCGATGGATATCGAGCGCGAGCGCGGCATTACCATCAAGGCCCAAACCGTGCGGCTTGAGTATAAGGCGGCGGATGGGATTACCTATACGCTGAACCTGATGGACACGCCCGGCCATGTAGACTTCGCCTATGAAGTCAGCCGCTCGCTTGCCGCCTGCGAAGGCTCGTTGTTGGTGGTCGATGCCAGTCAGGGCGTGGAAGCGCAAACGCTCGCCAACGTCTATCAGGCCCTCGATGCTCACCACGAAATCGTGCCGGTGCTGAATAAGATTGATCTGCCTGCCGCCGAGCCGGAGCGCATTAAAATCCAGATCGAAGACGTAATCGGCATTGATGCGTCGGAAGCCGTGATGATTTCCGCCAAAACCGGGCTTGGTATCGGCGATGTACTAGAAGCCTTGGTGAAGCGCCTCCCTGCGCCCAAGGGTGATGCGTCGGCCCCCCTGCAAGCCCTGCTGATTGATAGCTGGTACGATGCCTACCTTGGCGTCGTCATTCTGGTGCGCGTGCGCGAAGGCATTCTGAAGACCGGCGCAAAAATTAAGCTCATGTCTACGGGTGCGCTGCATCAGGTGGAGCGGGTCGGGGCGTTTACCCCGAAAGCCGTAACGATGGCCGAGTTGGGGCCGGGCGAAATTGGCTTCATCACCGCCGGCATCAAAGCGGTCGCCGATTGCGCGGTGGGCGATACGATTACCGAAGAAAAGCGCCCGGCGGCGACGGCTCTGGCCGGGTTCAAGCCGTCGGTGCCCGTGGTGTTTTGCGGTTTGTTTCCGTCCGATGCCGCCGAGTTCGAGCATCTGCGGGAAAGCCTGCAAAAGCTGCGCTTGAATGACGCCAGCTTCCAGTTTGAAGCCGAAAGTTCAACGGCGCTGGGGTTCGGCTTCCGCTGCGGCTTCTTGGGGCTGCTGCATCTTGAAATTATTCAAGAACGGCTGGAGCGCGAGTTTAATCTCGATCTCGTTACCACGGCCCCCTCGGTGGTCTATAAGATTGTCCTCACCAATGGCGAGGCGCTGGAGTTGCATAACCCCGCCGATATGCCAGATGTCGTGCGGATTGACGAGATTCAGGAGCCGTGGATTAAGGCTACCATTATGGTGCCGGATGAGCATTTAGGCTCGATTCTGGCGCTGTGCCAGGAACGGCGCGGTATTCAGATTGATCTTACCTATGCGGGCAACCGCGCGATGGCCGTATATCGCCTGCCGCTCAACGAAGTGGTGTTCGATTTCTACGACCGCCTGAAATCGGTTAGCCGGGGCTATGCCAGCTTCGATTACAGCTTGGATGGGTATGAAACCGGCGATCTCGTCTTGCTCAACATTCTGGTGAATGCCGAGCCGGTGGACGCGTTGGCGCTGATCGTTCACCGCACTCAGGCCGACCGGCGCGGGCGCGCCCTGTGCGAAAAGCTGAAGGATCTCATCCCGCAGCAAATGTTCCAAATCGCCATTCAGGCCGCTATCGGCGGGCGTATCATCGCGCGGGAAACCGTGCGGGCGATGCGGAAAGACGTTCTGTCCAAATGCTACGGCGGCGATATTTCGCGTAAACGCAAACTGCTGGATAAACAAAAAGAAGGCAAAAAGCGTATGCGGCAGTTCGGCAAAGTCGAAATTCCGCAAAGCGCGTTTCTGGCGGCACTTAAGACAGGGCCGGATTAAAAATCAGAGGGCTGATATAAATAGCTGAGACAAGCTATTCTTGTCAGAGGGATAAGGCAGGGCGGCGGAGCATTCGGCCCCTCAATATTTAACTTGAGCTTTTGAGGCGGTTCGTGGCGGGGGGTTCCTGCGCGGGCAAGGCCGAAGTGTGTGTGTGCCAGGCTGGCCGACTTAGAGCCTGTTTGAAAATGTCGGACAGGTCGATCCTGCGGGTCTTTTTACGCCCTGCGGCGTCGCCGATCTTGCAGATAGTCTCGATATCTGCTGCGCTCGTCTCCTATCAGGCCCCAAAAATCCCTCGCAGGCTCTCAGCCGCCGAATTTCCAAACAGCCTCTTAGAAGCCTTCTGCATAGTGATGGGTGCAAATACCCGTCTACCCAAAAAATTCATTGCAACTAAAAGCCCGGATTAACCCATCTAAAAAATATTTCTAGTTGATAGTTTTTTGATTTTATGCCGACAATAAGATGTCGTCGGAGGAAAAAATGTATTTTGCACATAGCCTTCAGGGTGATCCTGATTATTCAAAATGGCATACGCTGCGGGAACACCTGCTGTCAACAGCCCGGAGTAGTGGCGATTATGGAAGCGTCTTTAACTCAAAAAATGCCGCTTTTATCTGCGGTGCGCTCCATGATCTAGGAAAGTATTGCTTAAATTTTCAACATTATATTGCAAAGAAAGCCCTCAAGGGCGGCGATCATTCCTTAGCGGGGGCAGAGGCGCTGGAAGCGTTGGTAACAACGCGCTCCGATAAAATAATAGCGACGATATTGAAATATGCTATCGCAGGCCATCATGCGGGGCTTGCCGATTACAGCGAGCTTCAGCAGCGCATCGACCGAGGAGACCATAATAAGGCCGATGCCGTGTGGCGGGACGAAATTGGCACCGACTTTGGGCCGCTATCGCCAGACTTCAAGCATATTTCCCCAGTTAAAGCCGATCGCGCCTTTCAACTGGCCTTTTGGGGGCGGATGGTTTTTTCGTGCCTTGTTGATGCCGATTTCAAGGATACGGAAAACTTCTATAAGGCGCACGGCCAAGCAACCGCAGACCGCACGTGGCCGGACTTGCAGGCGCATATCGGGGCGTTGCGCGGTCAGTTCGACGCGCATATGGCTGCTAAAGCGGCAAGGGCAGCGGAAAAACCTTTAGCAATAAACGATCTGCGGGCCGATATCTTGGCCCATATTTTGGGGCAGGCCGAGCGTGCGCCGGGTCTCTTTACGCTCACGGTCCCCACGGGGGGCGGTAAAACTCTGGCGTCTCTGGGTTTTGCTTTGCGCCACGCCGAAGCGCATGGGCTGCGGCGGATTATCTACGCCATTCCCTTCACCTCGATCATCGACCAAACGGCGGCGATTTTCCGAACGGTACTGGGCGATGAATATATTCTGGAACATCACGCTTCGATTGAGGATCAGAAATTCGATCGTAAAAACCCCCGCGAGCAACTCAGCAAGCTGCGGCTGGCGATGGAAGATTGGGCCGCGCCCGTGGTCGTGACCACTAATGTTCAGTTCTTTGAAAGCCTATTCGCTAATCGCCCGGCTAAATGCCGCAAGCTGCATAATATTGCGGGCAGCGTTATTATTCTCGATGAGGCGCAGAGCCTTCCGGTGCCTCTGTTGCGCCCCAGCTTGCTGGCCTTGGATGAATTGGCCAAGCATTACGGCTGCACGATTATTTTCTGTACCGCCACGCAACCAGCCTTCGATAAGCGCGACTTAAAGAATGGCCTGGACTTGGAAGGGCGGGAGTTAGCCCCCGATCCGGCGGGACTCGCCAAACAACTCACGCGCGTTACCCTCGTGAAGGGCGGCGCTCTGGAGGATGCCGCGCTGATCGAGGCGCTCGGCGCGCAACCGCAAGGCTTGGTGATCGTCAACAGCCGCAAGCACGCGCTCGCCCTTTATCAGGCGGGGAAGGAGCAGGGGCTTGAGGGGCTAGTGCATCTCACCACCCGCCAATACGCGGCCCAACGCCGGGAAATTCTAGCGCGGGTTCGGAAGGATTTGGACGCGGGCCGACCTTGCCGCGTGATTGCGACATCTTTAATTGAGGCTGGCATCGACATAAGTTTTCCCCGTGTTTGGCGGGCCGAAGCGGGGCTGGATAATATTCTGCAAGCCGCAGGGCGCTGTAACCGCGAAGGCAAACAGTCGGCAGCAGACAGTATCGTGACGGTGTTTAAGCCGCCTCAGCACAAACCGCCGTTCGCGTTGGAGCAAGCAGCCGCTGCCTTCGAGCGCATGGCCAGAGACTGCAACGATTGGCTCGCCCCCGCCGCCATCACGGCATACTTCAAAGAATTGTTTTGGACAAAGGGCGAGGACGGGCTGGATCAAAAAGCCATTCTTGGGGAGTTCGATATCAGCGGCGGCGTGGCGATGTTTGAGTATCGCACGGTCGCGCAGAACTATCGGCTGATCGAAAGCGGCCTCACCCCGATCATCATTAACGACAGCGCGGCTGTGCTGGACGTACTGAACCGGCTGAACAGCGCCGACGCCTCCCCCGGCAAAGCAGCGCGGGACTTGCAGACCTTTACCGTGCAGGTGCCGCCGAAAGATTTTCAAAAACTGCTGAGCAATCGCCGCATCGCTTATCACCGTGCCGACCTGTGGGGCGAGCAGTTTGCGGTGCTAACGGTCGTGGAGGGCGACAATCTGTATACGGCGGAGACGGGGCTGATCTGGGAAAACGCGGATGTTTTGGGGAATCCCATAATTTGAAATTAGCTTTTCATGCACGGAAGATAATATCTTGACACACGGACGGATGAAGCGCATTTTCCACAGTGAGACGAGTTTTGTCGTGGTTGCGTGTTTCGATAGGGGCGCTAATCTGCCCCTGGCCCAGAACCTGGGCTTGTCGCCTCCTGCCTGCGGGGGCGTGGATCGAAACCGTGCATGAAACGCTAAAACTCTCTGACAAAAAGCCGCGCTCACTTAAAACCTGAGCGCGGCAGGATTTTAAGTCTCTAGGCTTAAAGAAAGAGAGGGTGTGGATGCCGCAAGGAATAAGACTAGGCGTCTCTGGCAAGAACGCACTGTTCACCAGACCTGAAATGAAGGTGGAAAGAGTGTCCTACGATGTCATGACGCCCTCAGCGGCGCGTGGCATTTTGGAGGCGATCCACTGGAAACCAGCGATTACTTGGGTGATCGACGCGATCCATGTGCTGAAGCCGATCAAGTTTCAAACATTACGGCGGAATGAGGTCGCTCACAAGGCCCCTGTTGGCAAGATCAAGACTGCGATGAACCGGGGCAGCCTGGAGGGGCTTCAGATTGTCGCTGATGAGGACAGGCAGCAACGCGCCGCCACTCTGCTCGTTGATGTCGCCTATGTCATCGAAGCGCATTTCGACTGGACCGATAAGCGCGGGGCGGAAGATAGCGACGGCAAGCATCTCGATACCTTCAATCGCCGGGCGCGCAAGGGGCAGTGCTTCCATCAACCCTGCCTGGGCACGCGGGAATTTCCGGCAGATTTCACGCTGATTGAACCGGACGCACCGCTGCCCCCAGCGATTGCCGACAGCCGCGACCTGGGTTTTATGCTGTGGGATATCGACCATGCCCGTGATCGAGCGTCGATGTTCTTTCGGGCGAGCCTCGATAAGGGTGTGCTGACAGTGCCGCATCCCTCCTCTTCGGAGATTCACCGATGACGATTCTGCAATCGCTCACCCACGCCTACGACCGCCTGGCCGCCCGCCAGGAAGTGCCGAGCTTTGGGTTCTCCAATCAGAACATCAGCTTCTGCGTATCGCTGAACCCGGATGGCACGCTGGCGGGAGTGCCGCACGATATCCGCGCGGCGGCGAAGAAGCCGGTGGCGCGGGTGATGGAAGTGCCCTCACCACCTAAAAAAGCGGCGGGCATTGATCCTTGCTTCCTGTGGGACAAGACCTCCTACGTCTTGGGAGTCACGGGAGATGAACAGAAATTAAAGAACGAAGGTAAACGCCTAAAAGCTGAGCATAAGGCTTTCAAAGACTATCATCTCCGTGCCTTTGAGAAGTCGGATGATCCAGGCTTACAAGCCTTGGCTCTATTTTTACAAGCCTGGAACCCGGAAAATTTCAACGATTGGCCAGAAGACCTGCGCCCGAAACTTCTCGATCAAAACATTGTCTTCGCGCTGGAATCTGAGCGCCTACACAATATTTACCTACACGATCGACCTGCCGCGAAACGCCTGTGGGCAACACTCGGCAGTGAGAGCGAACGCGCGTCGGCCATTTGTCTGGTCACAGGCGTGCGCGCACCAGTAACGCGGCTGCACCCCAGCATTAAGGGCGTCTGGGGCGGGCAAAGTAGCGGCGCTTCCATCGTGTCTTTCAACCTCGATGCGTTCACCTCCTACGGTCACGAGCAGGGCGATAATGCCCCCGTGTCGGAAGCCGCCGCGTTTGCCTATACGACGGTTCTGAATAAGTTCCTCGAAAAAGGCAGTCATAACCGCGTTCAAATCGGCGACACGTCAAGCGTCTTTTGGGCTGAAGCGCCTGAGGCCGAAACCGCAAGCCTGGCCGAAGACCTTTTCACCGATATGTTCGCGGGGGACGGGGAGATTGATGAGGCCGCCGAAGCCAAGCATAAAATCAAACCAATCCTAGAGGCTATTCGGAAGGGTGAGCCGCTCTCTAGCATCGCCCCGAAGCTGGCTGAGGGCGTGAGATTCTACGTGTTGGGGTTGGCCCCCAATGCGGCACGCATTTCAATTCGCTTTTGGTACGAGAGCAGCTTTGGGGAGTTGACGCAGAATTATCAGAGCTTTCTGAACGATATGCGCCTAGAGCCGCCTGACCAAAAGGGGCCGCCCGCGCTATGGCAATATCTGCGCGAAACCGCTGTGCTGGGAAAGGCCGAAAACGTACCGCCCAACCTTGCAGGCGCGTGGATGCGCGCCATTCTGACCGGCGGGAACTATCCGCTGACCTTGTTGAACACAATCCTCGTTCGCATCCGCGCCGACGGCAAAATCAATGCCCGGCGAGTTGCCATTCTCAAAGCCATGCTTATTCGCAATCTGTCGTCAAAGGAGGCTCCGGTGGCGCTTGATCCTAAGAACGAGAACAAGGGCTATCTACTTGGCCGTTTGTTCGCCCTTTATGAATACATCCAGGCAGCGGCGATGGATTATAAAATCAACGCTTCCGTTAAGGATAAATTTTACGCGTCGGCATCGGCGCAGCCGCGTAAAATCTTTCCGCTTCTCGAACGAGGATCGGCCAATCATCTCTCCAAAATCGGCAAACAAAAGACGGGCTTCAAGGTTAACCTTGAAAAGCAAATCATGGCGATCATGGAGTTAATGCAGCCTGACGCCGATCCATTTCCGATTGCTTTTTCTCCACAAGAGCAAGCGCTCTTCGGGTTGGGCTACTACCATCAACGCAACGAGTTTTTCAAGAAAACTGAAGGGACTGTCCAATGAGCGCGCTCGCTAATCGTTATGAATTCGTTGTACTATTCGATGTCTCTAAGGGTAATCCGAACGGCGACCCCGACGCGGGCAATCTGCCCCGTACAGATGACCAAACGGGGCATGGCCTCGTCTCGGACGTTAGCCTGAAGCGGAAGATCAGGAACTACATCGAACTCGCTAAACCGGCAGAGACGGGGTTTCATATTTACGTCCGCGAGGGCGCAATTCTGAACGATCAACACCGCAAAGCCTATGTTGCCTTACGCCCTGACGATGCGAAACTCGCTAAAACCAAAGATGGCAAGCTCAACCCCAAAGACGATAATGAAGCCGCGCAGTTAAAAGACTTCATGTGCCAGAATTTCTTCGATGTCCGTACCTTCGGCGCGGTGATGAGCACGGGCGTCAACTGCGGTCAGGTGCGCGGCCCGGTCCAATTTGGGTTCGCGGAATCAGTTGAACCGATTGTGCCGCAGGAAATTTCCATCACTCGCATGGCGGCGACCAACGAGGCCGAAAAAAAGGCTCAAACCGAGGGCGGCGACGATAATCAGCGCACTGACAACCGCACCATGGGCCGCAAGCATATCGTTCCCTACGGCCTCTATCGGGCGCATGGGTTCATCTCGGCCAAGCTTGCGGAGCGCACGGGGTTTTCGGAAGCCGATCTCGAAATCCTGCTGGAAGCCGTTGAAAATATGTTCGAGCACGACCGTTCTGCCGCGCGGGGGGAAATGGCGGTGCGGAAGCTGATTGTGTTCAAGCACGATTGCGCGCTGGGCAATGCCCCCGCGCACCGGTTGTTCGAGCGCGTCACGGTCGGGCGGAATATCGAAGGTGCGTTCAAAGAAATCGGCGACCGCAGCTACGATAATTACCCGCCGGCGCGCAGCTTTAAGGATTACATCGTGCAGATCGATACCGCCGATCTGCCGGACGGTGTAACCCTCGAAAACCGCGTCTAACACTCGGCCCCGGTATGGACGAGCGCACGCCCGACCCCATTCCGCTCTCGGCGCTTCAGCACGCGGTTTACTGTTTGCGGCAGGCTGCGCTGATTCACCTAGAGCGGCTGTGGGCGGAAAACCGCTTTACCGCCGAAGGCCAAGTGCTGCATCAGGTGGCCGATAAACCGAGCCACCGGAGCCAGAAGGGCGTGCGCCGCGTTACCGGATTGGTGCTCGGCGCACCCCGCCTTGGCATCGCGGGGAAGGCCGATCTGGTCGAATTTCACCGAAAGGGTACCCTGGGGGAAACCGCCTATCCGGTGGAATATAAGCGCGGCAAGCCCAAGGCCCACAAGGCCGACGAAGTGCAACTTTGCGCGCAAGCCCTCTGCCTAGAAGAAATGACCGGCCAGCCCGTTCCCGAAGGCGCGCTGTTTTACGCCGAAACCCGCCGCCGGACTGTGGTTGTCTTTGATGCCGACCTGCGCGCCTTAACGCTGACCGTGATTGCCGATCTGCGCCGCGTTTTCGAGACGCAAACAACCCCGCCGCCAACCCAACACATCAGCCGCTGTCGCGCCTGTTCTTTGAGCGATCTCTGCCGCCCGAAGGACGTGGGCCGCCCCGCTAAAGCCTGGCGCGACCGGATGGTAAAAAGCCTGCTGGCGGCACCCGAGGCACCCGAATGAAAAAACTGCTGAACACCCTCTACATCACTACGGAAGGCTGCGGGCTTCGCAAGGATGGTGAAAACCTTGTGGCGGAGAACGACGGCGTAACCGTGGGCCGCTTCCCGCTGCATATGCTCACGTCTGTCGTGATTTTCGGCGGTATTTTCATTTCTCCCGCCCTCATTGGCGCCTGCGCGGCGCAAGGCATTACGCTGGTTCTGCTAGAACGCAATGGCCGCTTCCAAGCCCGCATCGACGGCCCGGTCAGCGGGAATGTTCTGCTGCGGCGGGCGCAATATAAAGCCTCCGACGCGCCCGATGATATTGTGAAGAGCCTTATTCTGGGCAAAGTTTCCAATCAGCGATCCGTGCTCATGCGGGCCTTGCGCGACTATGGGAGCGACTACGCGCCCGAGGTAAAACAGGCCATCGAAACCGTTGTGCAGCGCCTTGCCCACGCGCTTGCCTATATCGGCACTTACGACTTACCTGCCGATACCTTGCGCGGGATGGAAGGGGATGCGGCCAAACTCTATTTCAGCGTTTTCGATCACCTCATTCGCAGCCCCGATGCGGCATTTCGCTTCAACGGTCGCTCCCGCCGCCCGCCGCTCGACCCGATCAACGCGCTGCTGTCCTTTCTCTACACACTGCTAACGCACGATTGCCGCAGCGCCGCCGAAAGCGTTGGGCTTGACCCCGCTGTGGGCTTTTTGCACCGCGACCGCCCCGGACGCCCCAGCCTCGCGCTCGATTTGATGGAAGAATTCAGGCCGATTTTGGTGGATCGCCTCGTGCTTTCCCTCATCAACCGGCGGCAGCTTCGCCCGGCAGATTTCGATACTCAGGATAGCGGCGCGGTAACGCTAACCGATGATGCGCGCAAGCAGGTGCTCACCGCTTGGCAAGACCGCAAGAAGGAAGCGCGAAACCATCCGTTTTTGGGGGAGGCCGCCCCGTTGGGCCTCGTGCCCTACCTACAAGCCCAGCTTCTCGCCTGGCACCTGCGCGGCGATCTCGATACCTACCCGCCCTGGTTTTGGAAGTAACGCCCTCCCATGATGATTCTTGTAGCCTACGATGTTAGCACCATTACCCCCAATGGCCCCCGCCGCTTGCGCCGCGTGGCCAAAGCCTGCCAGGATTATGGCCAGCGCGTGCAAAACTCCGTCTTTGAAATCGAGGTGGACCCCGCGCAATGGGCCGCCCTAAAGCATCGCCTGGAAACCATTATCGACGTAAACTCCGATAGCTTGCGCTATTATTACCTAGGCGCAAATTGGCAACGCCGGGTGGAACACATCGGGGCCAAACCCGCAACCGACCTCGGCGGCACCTTAATTCTCTAATATCCCCCCGCGCGCGAACCGTAAGCGTGTCGCAAACCCTAGGGCGGTTCGCACCGCTTGCAACGTTTTGATTTTATTGAACTTGATTCGCACTAGCCCGTCGCAGCCGCACGCAGCACGCCCACCGCCCAACAGGCTCGCGCTTATGCCGGACTTTTGTTTGCACGGACACTCTGTTAAAGCCTAAACCGTCGCTCCCCCTGCGGGAGCGTGGATCGAAACTTGCGCCCCTGGCGGGGCCGAAGCCGGATCGCACGTCGCTCCCCCTGCGGGAGCGTGGATCGAAACCGGCCCAAAGGTGATGCGGTCTTGCACCGATACCTGTCGCTCCCCCTGCGGGAGCGTGGATCGAAACGTCGGCACCGCGCCGCATCAGTTGATCGACCCCGGTCGCTCCCCCTGCGGGAGCGTGGATCGAAACGGTTTGCGGCGGCGGGGCCAGTGTTGGCGCTGGCGTCGCTCCCCCTGCGGGAGCGTGGATCGAAACTGATTGACATAATCCAACACAGTGTGGGAGTGTCGTCGCTCCCCCTGCGGGAGCGTGGATC
>JAYSQZ010000007.1:0-14286 GCA_043721315.1 Alphaproteobacteria bacterium | reverse complement strand
AGCGCAGCAGATATCGAGACTATCTGCAAGATTGGCGACGCAGCAGGGCGTAAAAAGACCCGCAGGATCGACCCGTCCGACATTTTCAAACAGCCTCTAAGGCGGGGGCATTGCGGTTGCGGTGCCCCCGTTTTGCTGCCGAACACGCTTTTAAGATTAGTCTTGCGGAGCCTAGGCGTTTAGGTCCGGCTTTCGATCATTTGCCCGCTGCTCTAAAATCTCCCGTGCTTTCAGATACGACAGCAGCGGATAGAGTGCCGCGAAAACCCCCAGCAGCAGGCCGGGTGCACCTTCCTTATAGCCTTTGCGCTGCACGTAAGCCTTGAGGAAGCGCGTTACCACGCGGCGTAGATTGCCGCCGAGCGTGCCGATATCGCCGCTTTCGACGAGATCGAGCGCATGGGCGCTGGTGTAGCGGTTGAGGCGCTGGAGCGTGTCGGCGAAGTCTTTATCGACATAGTGGAGTAGCCCGATTGCGAGGCGCGTGCGGGTGCCGCGCAGGACGATTTTTGGGTGAACCGGCTGGTCGCCCCAGTCTTTAGCATCTTTATGGAACAGGATTGGTTTCGCGCCGACGCCGTTATAGGCCCCCCACCCGTGAACGATTTCGCGCCCGCCGATGAAATTACGAATTGGCACCAGGGCATAACCGTAGGGCGGCGCTGCGAGGAAGCGAAGAATTTCTACCTGCAACTCGGGCGTTACCCGCTCGTCGGCATCAATCTCCAGAACCCAGACATGCGTGCACGCGTCGATCCCCGCCCTCCGGCGCGGGCCTTCCAGCGGCCAAGAGCCGGAGATAATACGATCCGTATAGCGCTGGGCAATGGCGTCCGACCCGTCGGTGCATTTGTCGAGCACCACCACGATTTCATCGGCAAAACCGAGCGTATCAAGGCAGGCAGCGAGCTGGGTTTCCTCATTGTGAGCAACCACCAGGGCCGAAACGAACTGCCGCGCCATTGTTTCTATTGAGCACCCGGATTAACAGCGCGACAGGCCCCAGCATAGGCTTCTGAAATAAAAGAGGGTTGCTTATAATACCCTTTTAGCCAACAGGCGAGCAGGCACAGCTCTTCTAGCTTCAACACCTCGTCTAGCGTGCCTGCCGGGAAGCGGATTTCAAATTTTTCTGTAATATAATCCAGAATAGTTTCAACTTGATCAATGGTCAGGCCGATATCGCTTTCTAAAACGGCAGTGCGTTTTAGAATAGCCTCGTCAATCCCATACTGATCGCGGATGAGCTTCACGATTGCACGACTGAGTTCTTGCCAATTTCGGACGTCGGTCATCGGTAGAAAAACCCCAAGCGATACACAATGATAAGCGGCATTCTACCGAAGCCGGGGCCGGGACGCTATCCCCGTCCGTGCGGAAATATGCCTGAACGCTTCAGGCGGCGTGGTGGGGCCATTACCCCCCGCTTACGCAGACCCCGCCCCAAGCCCTACCCCAGTTTTCAGTAGGCTGAGATCGGATGCGACCATTTCCTTCACAAGATCGTGGAAGGCTACTTTCGGCACCCATCCCAGCTTCTCCTGAGCCTTGGTTGCATCCCCCAGCAGCAAATCGACCTCGGCGGGGCGGAAGTAGCGCGGATCAATCTTCACCAGCACCGCGCCGGTTTTGGCGTCCTTGCCGACTTCATCCACGCCGCTGCCAGTCCAGATGATCTGACGGCCTGTTTCGGCAAACGCGAGATCGACAAATTCGCGCACCGAACGGGTTTCGCCGGTCGCCAGCACGAAATCTTCCGGCGTGGGGTGTTGAAGGATGCGCCACATGCCTTCCACATAGTCGCGGGCATGGCCCCAGTCGCGTTTCGCATCGAGATTGCCTAAGTAGAGCGTATCTTGCTGGCCAAGCTCGATCGCGGCAACGGCGCGGGTAATTTTGCGCGTCACGAAGGTTTCGCCGCGAATGGGGCTTTCGTGGTTAAACAGAATGCCGTTGCAGGCATAAAAATCGTAAGATTCGCGGTAGTTGACCGTAATCCAATAGCCGTAGAGCTTCGCCACCGCATAGGGCGAGCGTGGATAGAAGGGCGTCGTTTCCCGCTGCGGGGTTTCTTGCACCAAGCCATAAAGCTCCGATGTCGAGGCTTGATAGAAGCGCGTCTTTTTGCCCAAGCCTAGAATCCGCATGGCTTCCAGCAGGCGCAGCACGCCAATGGCGTCGGCATTGGCGGTATATTCGGCGGTATCGAAGCTCACTTGCACGTGGCTTTGGGCGGCGAGATTATAAATTTCGTCCGGCTGGGTTTCTTGCACGAGGCGGATGATATTGGTCGAATCGGTCATATCGCCGTAGTGCAGCCGAAAGCGCGCATCGGCTTCGTGAATGTCCTGATAAATATCGTCGATCCGCCCCGTGTTGAAGGAGGAGGAGCGGCGTTTAACCCCATGCACCTTATAGCCCTTGGACAACAGCAGCCGCGCTAGATACGCCCCGTCCTGCCCCGTTACGCCCGTAATCAGGGCCACTTTTTCCGTCATCACTGCCTCCTAACCAATCCGCTGGATAAAACCAGCACGCTGCCGTCTCTGCTACTTCTCCCCATCGGGCGCATCAAGTGAATTAGCAGAAAGGCGCTTGGTAACAAGCTCGGTCAACATGCCGTGGAGAGCGCGAACCTCTTGATCCGTCAGTTGAACCCGCCCGAACAGCGCGCGGATGTTGCGGATCATCGCCGGGCGCATATGGGGGATGCGTAGAAAGCCGCACTCCGTAAGCTCGCTCTCAAGGCGCAACAGATAGCTTTCCAAATGCTCGCGGCTGGCAATATCGCCGCCAGCGGCGCGCAGTTCGGTCGCAGGCGTGGTATCGGCGGCCTGGAACCACTCATAGCCGATGAGCAGCACGGCTTGCGCCAGATTGAGCGAGGAGAACTCTGGGTTGACCGGGCAGGTGATGATGGCATCGACCCCCGCCAGATCATCGTTAATCAACCCCGTTCGCTCCGGCCCGAACAGCACCGCCGTGCGAACCTTCTGGGCGGCATGGGCGCGCAATTCCATTGCCGCCTGCCGAGGCGTGATAACGCGCTTCACAAGCTCGCGCGGGCGGGCGGACGTGGCATAGACCACCTGGCGGTCGCCGATGGCATCTAGCATTGAGCGGTGGATCGTGGCGGCTTCCAGCACCGACCCAGCCCCGGAGGCAGTCTGCACGGCCCGCTCGCTCGGCCACTCCGGGCGGGGGGTTACGAGGCGCATCGCGGTTAGCCCGAAGTTCAGCATCGCGCGCGCGGCAAACCCAATGTTATCGGCCAACTGTGCTTCAACCAGAATAAACGCGGGCTGATCTTCTGGCGGGCGAGTCATGGAACGCAAGGTCATATTGTACTCTCAAGAGCAATTTATAGTGGAGTACGCTTGGCAACGCTTGGCGTCTCGCCCCTATCGCCCGCGCCCTCTACCCGCCAAACTTCAGCAGCGCAAAGCAGATAACATCGTGCAGGGCGTTAAAGCTGGCGTCGATGATGTTCGGGGAAACGCCTACCGTGGTCCAGCGTTCGCCATTGGCTTTTTGGCTTTCGATCATCACCCGCGTCACCGCTTTGGTGCCATCCTGGGGCGAGAGAATGCGGACCTTATAGTCCGTCAGGTGAATATCATCGAGGTTGGGGTAGAGGGGGATCAGCGCCTTCCGCAAAGCCGCATCAAGCGCATTGACGGGGCCGTTACCGTCCGCCACCGTCATTTCCTGTTTATCCCCCACTGTAACGCGGATGGTGGCTTCCGAGAGGGTGACGAGCTTGCCCAGCGCGTTCCAGCGCCGCTCATCCAGCACGCGGAAGGAGGTAACGGTAAAATAATCCGGCACTTCCCCAAACAGGCGGCGGGCGAGCAACTCGAAGCTGGCATCGGCCCCATCGTAGGAATAGCCGTCGAACTCGCGGGATTTCACTAGATCGACCAGCGCGTCGATCTTGCTGGTCTCGGACGGCACCTCGATACCCAAGTCGCGGCAGCGGGAGATGACATTGGAGCGCCCGGCTTGGTCGGATACGACAATCCGCCGCCGGTTGCCCACGGTTTCGGGCGGGATATGCTCGTAGGTGCGCGGGTCTTTCTCTACTGCCGACACATGCAAGCCGCCCTTATGGGCAAAGGCCGACGCGCCCACGTAAGCGGCGTGCTTGAACGGCGCACGGTTCAGCCGCTCATCCAGCAGATGCGACAGGCCGGTGAGATGGCGCAAATCTTCCACGGGAAACCCGGTCTCGAAGCCCATTTTTAGCATCAGGCTGGGGATCACCGAAATCAGATTGGCGTTGCCGCAACGCTCGCCCAAGCCGTTGATCGTGCCTTGCACCTGCCGCACGCCGGCTTCGACAGCGGCGAGCGAGTTGGCGACGGCGTTTTCCGTATCATTGTGGGCGTGAATGCCCAACCGCTCGCCGGGGAAATGGGCCGTCACATCGCGGACGATACGGGCGACCTCGTGCGGCAAGGTGCCGCCGTTGGTATCGCACAGCACTAGCCAGCGTGCGCCTGCCTCTTGCGCCGCTTTCAGGCAAGCGAAGGCGTAGGCGGGGTTAGCCTTATAGCCGTCAAAAAAATGTTCGGCGTCGTAGATCGCCTCCCGCCCCAGGCTGACCAGATGGGCGATACTATCGCCAATCATCGCCAGATTCTCTTCGCGCGGGATGTTCAGGGCCACATCGACATGAAAATCCCAGCTTTTACCAACGAGCGTCACCACGGGCGCACCGGAATTAACCAAGGCCGCCAGCCCTGGATCGTTCCCCACACTGCGCCCCGGTCGGCGCGTCATGCCGAAGGCGGTGAATTTGGCGCGTTTCAGTACGGGTGCGTCGCCGAAAAACGCATCATCGGTGGGGTTCGCCCCCGGCCAGCCACCTTCGACGTAATCAATGCCGAGCTTATCGAGGGCGAGCGCCATTGCGCGCTTATCGGCAACGGAAAAATCCACGCCGGAGGTCTGCGCCCCGTCGCGTAAAGTAGTGTCGAAGAGATAAACGCGCTCTGCCATAATCTGTCCCAGCTCTTTTTTGTCGTCCTATCGGCCCTTGGCCTACGTGAGGACGGTATTTTGTCGTCCTATCGGCCTTTGGCCTACTTGAGGACGGTTAACTCTTCCGCCGCCACTCGGTGCCGCCGATGCCGTCTTCCAGAATAATCCCTGCCGCGATCAACTCATCCCGAATACGGTCGGCAGTGGCGAAATCTTTGGCTTTGCGCGCGGCAATCCGGTCCGCCAGCTTGGCTTCGATGGCGTCCGCCGACAGATCGGTCGCCCCGCCCTGCTGTAACCAGGCTTCGGGATCCTGCTGCAACAGCCCCAGTAGGTGCCCCGCCCCAAGGATTTCCGCCTTCAGTGTCACAAGCTCCTCGAATTTCTCGGTCTTGTTGATCTCCGTCACCAGTGCGTGCAGGGCCGAGAGCGCGAGCGGCGTGTTGAGATCATCGGATAACGCCGCAACCACGGTTTTCGGCTCCTGCGGATCGACCATAATGTCCGCAACCCGGCGCAGGGCAAGATAGAAACGATCAAGCGCGCCAATCGCCTCTTGCAGGCCCTTCTCGGTCCAATCCAACGGCTGCCGATAGTGGGCGGAGAGCAGGACGAACCGGAGCGCTTCTGCGGGCGCGCGGTCCAACAGGTCACGCACCGTGAAGAAATTGCCCAAGGATTTGGACATTTTCTCGCCCTCGACGCGCAGCATACCGTTATGCATCCAATAGCGTGCCAGGGGTGCGCCGTGGTGGGCGCAGGTGGATTGAGCGATTTCATTTTCATGGTGCGGGAAGATTAAGTCCGAACCGCCGCCGTGAATATCAATGGTCTCGCCCAGATGCGCCTTAATCATCGCCGAGCATTCGATGTGCCAGCCGGGCCGCCCACGGCCCCACGGGCTATCCCACCCCGGCAGATCGGGGGTAGAGGGTTTCCACAGCACGAAATCCGCCGGGTCGCGCTTATAAGGCGCAACATCAACGCGCGCGCCCGCAATCAACTCGTCGCGGCTATGGCCGGAAAGGCGACCGTAATCAGGCATGGAGGGTACGTCGAACAGCACATGGCCTTCCGCTCCGTAGGCGTGGCCTTGCGCGATAAGCGTTTCGATGAAGGTGATAATCTCGGGGATATGGTCGGTCACGCGCGGTTGCAGCGCCAGGGGCAGAACGCCGAGGGCCGCAATATCCTCGCGGTAAAATTTTTCAGTTTCCGCCGTCACCACGCTAATCGGCACCCCGCGCGCGGCAGCGGCAGCGTTGATCTTATCGTCCACATCGGTGAAATTGCTGGCGTAGATCACCTGCGGGTAGCGCGTTTGCAGCAGCCGATACAGCACATCGAACACCACCGCCGGGCGTCCATTGCCAATATGGGCGCGGTCATAAACCGTGGGACCGCAGACATAGAGCGTCACACGCGCCGGATCGGCGGGGGTAAAAACCTCCTTGTGGCGGGTAAGGCTATTGTGCAGCAGTAAATCCACGGTAATCCTCTAAGGAACTGAGGCGAAGGGGGATAGAGAGTGAGCGGGGCAGCAGCATCGGTCAAGCCGAGAGATGAGCAAGAAGCCGGGTTTTCGCTCGATAGCAGGCTTGCGCGCGATACGGTTCGGGTAACAGACCTTGCTTTATGTTCCGTGCGGCTGATGCAGGACGCCCGGTTCCCCTGGCTTATTCTGGTGCCGCGCCGGGCGGGAGCGGTCGAAATTCTCGATTTATCGCCAACGGATCAAGCGCGGCTATGGGCCGAAATCACTCAGAGTGCCGAGGCGTTGCGCGCGGCGCTAAACCCGCTCAAGCTGAATATCGGGGCTTTAGGGAATATCGTGCGGCAGTTGCACATTCACATCGTGGCACGGAACGAGGGCGATGCGGCGTGGCCCGGCCCAGTGTGGGGCAGCGGGGCGGCGGTGGCGTATGGGGATGCGGCGCTTCAGGCGCGGCGCGATAGTCTCGCAGAGTATTTTTAATCGCGGGCTTGGTCCGATGCCGGAACCAGGGCCGCCAACCGCCGCACTTCTTGGCCGAACAGCCAGCACAGCCGAGCGATAAAAGGGGTCGCCAACACGCTGGGAAAAAGCGCGAGGCACTGATCTTCCTGTGTGCCCAGAAGCAGAATAATTGTCACACTATTCAAAGATAATGCCACAATACCATGAAAGAGGCATTTCTTTGAATCTTCAAAAGAGATCATTATTTTATAAATGTTGGCGCTCATTCTCACTGTCGCTTGAGGGTTATAGGGGCTGTATATCTGCCGATATGCTCTAGCATCCTCTCTTTGAAAAAGGGATGTCAACCCTAGAGTATAATTTTCACTGACATTATTCTTCGTTAATATTTATAATTTGTGGAAAATGTTTGGTTAAACTCTCACCATCACGCCCGCAGACTGAGGCGTTGGCGATGATAGAACCTCTCCCGAATGGCCCGAAAAAATCGTCCTTAGCGCTTGACAGGGGCGGGGCGGGTCGGTACTGAAGACGGCCCTGAAGGCGGTATGCCGTGGCGGGATAGCTCAGTTGGTTAGAGCAGGGGACTCATAAGCCCAAGGTCGGTGGTTCAACTCCACTTCCCGCCACCATTTCTTTTTAATCCCAAAAAAATCAGTCGCGTTCGGTGAAAAACTGGGCAATCGTTGCGGCTGCGGTATCAAGATGCTGAAGCAGCATGGCTTGCCCGGCTAGAGCTGCGTGCGATTAATCGGACGCAGCTCTAAAAGCAGCCTCAGGCGTGTTTGACACGCCAGGCGTGTCGGGTGAGGCTGCGGCCAAGGGCGCGGATGCGCCCGGCCAAGCGCTTGGCGCGTCAAACGCACCTGGCGGCGAGGGCTAAGATAAAACTAGAGCGTCTTGCGTCAACCTTTACGCAAGACGCTCTAACCCCGCCTATTTCCCGCGTTTTGCTTGCGTCGCAGCGGCTTTTTCCGCATCCCACCACCAGCGGTCGAAGCTCTCCCGTTGCAAGGTTTCGATACCGGGGCGGCTGTAATAGTCCCAATGGGCATAGCGCGTGGTGCGCCCGTGGAACTGCGGGATAACGTAATGGCCCCAGCGCAGCAGCCGGTCCAGCGCGTTAACGCGCGTTACCAGGGCTTCGCGGGTGGGGGCATTGATGACCTGCTCGATGAGGGCATCAATCGTAGGGTCTTTGATTCCTGGAAGATTGCGCCCGCCCGGCGTGTCGGCGCTGACTGAGCCGAAAAACTCGCGCTGCTCGTTGCCGGGGCTGCTCGACTGCGGGAAAATGCCGACGACCATATCGAAATCATAGGTTTCGAGGCGCTTCTGATACTGGCTCACGTCGAGCAGGCGGAGTTTGGCGGTCACGCCCAACTGTTCCAGGTTTTTGATGAACGGGAGCGTGCTGCGCTCGAAGGCTTGGTTATCAATGAGGATCTCGAAGCTCATCGGCTGGCCCTTGGCGTCGGTCAGCTTCGTGTCTTTCACCGTCCAGCCCGCCTCCCGCAGTAGCCTGAGGGCCGTGCGGAGGTTTTCGCGAAGAAGGCCACTGCCATCGGTTTTGGGCGGTAGATACTCGGCGGTAAAAACTTCCCCTGGCACTTTGCCCTTAAACGGAGCCAAGACCGCCAGTTCCTCCGGGCTGGGCAGCCCGCGCGCGCGCAACTCCGAATTATCGAAATAGCTAACCGTGCGGATTAACTGCCCGTCCGAAAGCGCTTTATTCGTCCACTCGAAGTCATAGGCATAGGCCAGGGCCGCCCGCACCTTCGGATCGGCAAATAGCGCGCGGCGGGTGTTGAAGACATAGCCTTGCATACCGCGCGGGCTGCTATCGCCGATTTCCGTGCGTTGGATCAAGCCTTGGCGCACGGGGGGCTTATCGTACGCAGTGGCCCAGCGGGAGGAGGATTGTTCTTGCCGCAGGGTAATATCGCCCGCCATCAAGGCTTCAAGCGCAACCCCATCATCGCGGTAATAGTCGAAACGCAACAAATCGAAGTTATGACGCCCGCGCTGCACCGCAAGGTCTTTTCCCCAGTAATTGGGATTGCGCGCGTACACAATACTGCGGTTGGCATCGACGTTTTTCACCTGATACGGGCCGGAGCCTAAAGGCGCATCGAGACTGGTTTGATCGAAAGGCCGGGTTGCATAATAAGCGGCGGAAAACACGGGGAAATCGCCGACGATCAGCGGGAGTTCTTGATTATTACCATCTTTGAAGCGGAAGATAATCGTGCGCGCGTCGGGGGTTTCCACCCCGGTTACATCGTTGAAATAGCTGCGGTAGTTGGGCGCGCCTTTCTCTTTCAGCACCGTATAGCTGAAGGCGACATCCTGGGCCGTTACGGGGGTTCCATCGTGGAACTTGGCGTCGGCGCGCAGTGTGAAGGTGATCGAGGCGCGATCTTTCGCAAGCGCGATGGTCTCAGCCAGCAGGCCGTAGCGGCTGAACGGCTCATCGAAGGAAGCGACCGTGAGGGTGTCGAACAGCAGCGTAATCCCTGCGGCTGGCGTGCCCTTCAGAATAAAGCCGTTGAGACTATCAAAGCCGCCTAAGACGGATAGTCGAACGTCGCCGCCCTTAGGGGCATTCGGGTTAACATAGTCGAAATAAGCGAAGTCTGACTTATATTTAGGCGCGCCATAGAGGGCCATGCCATGCACGGGGTCCGCGCTAACAGGAGATGGTATCCACGCACAACTCAGCAGCCCGGCTGCAACTACTATAGCCCATCGCGTCCGCGTCATCACGCCTCCTGCCGTTTCATATTAGTGCTGATGCAAGGGTTCGGGTGCAAGGCCGCGCAGCAGGGTATCCAGCAGCGTTTCGATCATCAGCTCTGCCGGGGCAGGGGGATTATCGCTCGATCTAATCAACAGCGCTGCAAGCCCGTGAACGCTGGCCCATAAAGTCGCTGTAATCGCGGCAGCATCACCGCTGCGAAGCTGCCCGGAAGCCTGACAGCGGGCGACGCCTTTTTCCAGACTGCCATAGGCTTGCTCGCACAGGTTATCGCAACAATCTTCTTGCTTCTTACGGCATACGTCGCGCTTGGCTTCGGGCGGCAGCGTCATAAACACCACGCGATAATGATCTGGGTAGGATAGGCCGAAGCGGATGTAGGCTTCCAGCCCCCGGCGCAGCGCGCACAGCGGATCGGTGACAGGACACATGACCGACTGAAGATTTTGCAGCAAAATCCCAAAGGTTTCCTGAACCAAATGGAAAACCAACTCTTCCTTATTGCGGAAATAGAGGTAGAGCGTCGTCGGCGTTACGTTCAGCTTGGCGGCGATATTCCGCATAGAAGTGCGATCGTAGCCCTCGGTGAGCATCAATTCCCGCGCGGCGGCGAGAATCTCGGCCCGGCGATCTTGGCTCCGTTCAGTCGCAGCACTCGTGTCCGCGCGAACGGAACCCGCGATGGTCGTAACAATCGAGATCGGAACAGCCGTCATCTCTAACCCTCCTAGGTTCTGGCGTGCTGCTAACGGAGCAATTAGCACGCCACCCCCAATTTTCCTCAACGACTATACTAACTCAGCGTTCCTTTTGGTATGGGAACTTCATAAGACCGTAACAAGGGCTTTTGCCCCCAAACCCGCCCAGATTGCCGATATTTCATGAAAAAAGGCCGAAGGTCCGGGCTGGACCTGCGGCCTTCTGTCTTTGGATGCTTCAAGCCAAGGAGGCGAGAAAAAATCCCTAGCCGGGTTAGGGCAACGGCTTCGGCGCGTCACTCAACGAGCGCAGATAGACAATCAACTGAGCGCGTTCTTCCGGCTTTTTTATGCCCGCAAAAGACATTTTCGTGCCTGGCGCGTAAGCCTTCGGGTTGGCGAGGAACTTGTTCAACTCCTCGTAGGACCAATCCTCAGCGGCCATCTTCTTCAGAGCGTCTGAGTAGGCATAAGCTGCGCTGTGCGCGTGCTTAGCACCCACAATGTCCCAAAGGTTCGGGCCAACCTTATTCCCGCCGCCCTTAGTGAAACCGTGACAGGCCACGCATTTCTTCGCGGCAGCCTCTCCAGCCTTCACATCGGCGCTGGCGAGCAGCGGCGCGATTGGCTCAAGCGGCGCATCCGGTGCCGGTGCGCTACCGCCCGAGGCTGCGGCGGGGGCATCGACGCCCTCCACAACATACACGTTCTTTTCGAGCGCGCGCGGCTTGATCAACATGCCGCCCCCGATACTGGCAACCATTGCCGTGATCCCAGCAACCAAAACGGCGGCGGCGATTTTGTTCAGTTCGAAACTCGACATCGTTCTCTTCGACCCGTTTGCTCAGCGATTGGCCGGAAAATAGCCGCAAAGAACCGCCCTGTCCAATGTCACGATCACTGGAGCGCGAGATTACTGATGCGACCTCGTATCGCAGCGGTCTTTGCGGTCTTTTCAATCCCGAAAATCGGGCGTGTGGAAAACGCAGTGCTTGCCGCCCCTTGCGAAGGTTAAGCTGTTGCGGCACAACAAATGCACCCCAACGCAAGGGGGGGGGTAAAAGGGTTCAAGATGTTGCTCAATCCGCTGATCGTAATCCCAACGCGCCTCAAAGCCACCCGCCTGCCCGATAAACCGTTGGCAGATATTCAAGGGGAGCCGATGATCGTTCACGTCTGGCGGCGTGCCGTTGCGGCGGCAGTGGGGCCGGTCGTCGTTGCCTGCGGAGACAGGGCGATTTACGACGTGATTGCGGCGCGCGGCGGCACTGCCGTGATGACCGATCCCGATCTTCCCTCCGGGTCCGACCGGGTTCAGGCGGCGGCCCAAGCGGTCGATCCTGCCGGCGATTTCAACGTGATCGTCAATTTGCAAGGCGATTTGCCGACCCTCGATCCGGCCATTCTGCGCGATGTTCTGCTGCCGCTGGAAGCCGATGCGACGGTGGATATCGCAACCCTTGCCGTCGAGATTGTTGAGGCGGCAGAATTCCATAACCCCAACGTGGTGAAGATTGCCCTTGCACGCGCCTCCGAAGCCGCCAGCATTGGCCGGGGGCTTTACTTTTCCCGCGCGCCGATTCCAACGGGCGAGGGGCCACATTACCATCACATTGGCATTTACGCTTACCGCCGCGCCGCCTTGGCCCGCTTCGTTGGCCTACCGGTGGCCGAGTTGGAGGCGCTGGAGCGGCTGGAGCAGTTGCGCGCCCTCACGCATGGAATGCGGATCGACGTGAAAATCGTCCACACCAACCCGCTCGGGGTCGATACCCCAGCGGACCTGGAACGTGCCCGCGCGCTGATTAATCGCGCGAATTAAGCCCGTTAGCGCGCTTTGGAGAGATTATGACCGACAGTATCCGCCTCGTTGCCTTTCAAGGCCAAGCTGGTGCCTATTCCGACCTTGCCTGCCGCGCCTATTTTCCCGGTGTGGCGACGCTACCCTGCCCGACGTTCGAGGACGCGCTCGCCGCCGTCCGGGACGGTGCGGCGGATCGGGCGATGATCCCCATCGAAAACTCGTTGGCGGGCCGGGTTGCCGACGTTCATCACCTGATGCCCAAATCGGGCTTACATATCGTTGGCGAGCATTTTCAGCGGGTGAACCACCAGCTTCTCGCGCCGAAAGGGGCGACGCTGGAGGGGATTCGCCGCGCCCGCAGCCATGTTCAGGCCCTGGGCCAGTGTCGCGGTTTCTTGCGCGCGCAGGGGATCGAAGCTGTGGTTGATGCCGATACGGCAGGTTCCGCCCGGCAGGTGGCCGAAAAAGGCGATCCAACCGAAGCCGCCATCGCCTCCTCGCTATGCGCCGATCTCTATGGGCTGGAAATTCTCAAAGCCGATATCGAAGACGCCAAGCATAACACCACGCGGATGCTCATTCTCGCCCGCGTCGCCGAAATTCCCGATTTGGCGGACGGGCCGTGCATCACCAGCTTCGTCTTTCGCGTTCGTTCGGTCCCGGCGGCGCTTTATAAGGCGATGGGCGGGTTTGCGACGAACGGCATCAACCTTACCAAGCTCGAAAGCTATATGGTCGGTGGTAATTTCGTCGCGGCGCAATTCTATGCCGATGCCGAAGGCCATGTGGATGATCGCGCGATGCGTCTCGCTTTAGAAGAACTCCGCTTTTTTAGCCGTGAGGTGAAAGTGCTCGGCGTTTATCCCGCCAACCCCTTCCGCCAAACCGGCATGGCGGACCTTGGTGAGTAACCAGAGCGCGGTGGCCCCTGAGGCGCTTCAGGCGCTGGTTGATAGCGTCTACGCCGATCTTGCGCCGCGCCGGGGGGAAGGGGCGGTGGCGGATTATATCCCTCAACTCGCCCGCATCGACCCGCAGAAATTCGGGATTGCCGTTGCCACCGTTTCTGGCGACATGATCGTTGCGGGCGACGCGCGGGAAGCCTTCTCGATCCAAAGCGTCTCGAAAGTCTTCACGCTGGCGCTGGCCTTGGGTAAATGGGGCGATGGCCTCTGGAAGCGAGTGGGGCGGGAGCCGTCGGGAACGTCCTTCAACTCCATCGTGCAGTTGGAGCAGGAGCGGGGGATTCCCCGCAACCCCTTCATCAATGCGGGCGCTATCGTCGTCACCGATTTGCTGTTAGCGGGCCATCAACCGCGCGAGGCTTTGGGTGAAATTCTGCGTTTCATCCGCTTCCTCGCCGATGACGAGAGCATCGTCGTTGACTCCGCCGTGGCGAAATCGGAAACCGAAACCGGCTTTCGTAATCAGGCGCTCGCCAATTACATGCGCGCTTTCGGCAACCTGCATCATCCGGTCGATCTTACGCTGGGGGTCTATTTCCACCAATGCGCCTTGGCCCTCAGTTGCGCGCAGCTCGCCAAAGCCGGGCTGTTTCTGGCGAATGGTGGGCGGTTGCCGAAGAATGGTTCGGTGGTGTCGCGGGAGCGTGCGCGCCGGATCAATGCGTTGATGCTCACGTGTGGTCACTATGATGCCTCGGGCGATTTCGCCTATCGGGTGGGGCTGCCAGGCAAAAGCGGGGTTGGCGGCGGTATTCTCGCCATCGTCCCAGGGCAGGCGGCGATTGCAGTCTGGTCGCCGGGGCTGAATAAGAACGGTAACTCTCTCCTCGGCACTCTGGCCCTGGAGATGCTGGCCCAGCGTGCGGGCTGGTCGGTGTTCGGCGCATAAGGGGCTTATGGCCTCCTTATGAAGATTTTTACAAAATGTTCTTGCCAGTGTGATGTCTCGGGCTTATAAATCGCTTCCCGATGACGTGGCGCTTGTGGCTAAGCCACTGAGATTGCTGCGGAAATTGGGAAATAGGTTCTTTGACATTGTTGATTATATGGGAAGGGGTTTGGAGTCGGCGGCCTGTTTGGCTGCTGGTTTTAAGCTTCTTTAGAGATAGAGAGTTTAGGAT
>JAYSQZ010000006.1:0-14478 GCA_043721315.1 Alphaproteobacteria bacterium | reverse complement strand
CTATTTCTCCCACCCCCTCGAAGTCGCGGGGATTCTGACCAACTTGAAGCTCGATACCGCCTCGATCGTAACAGCCTTGCTGCACGATGTGATCGAGGATACCGACGTTAAGCTAGCCGATATCGAAAAAGCCTTCGGTAAGGAAATCGGACGGCTGGTCAACGGCGTCACCAAACTCACGCGCATCGAGCTACAGTCGGACCAAACGAAGCAGGCCGAAAACTTCCGCAAATTCGTGCTGGCCATGTCGGAAGATATTCGTGTGCTGCTGGTGAAGCTGGCCGACCGGCTTCATAATATGCGAACGCTGAATTTCATTCCGAAGCCTGAGAAACGCTCCCGCATCGCCTCCGAAACCTTGGAAATCTACGCGCCCCTTGCCGACCGTATTGGGATGCAGACGATGAAGGACGAGTTGGAAGACCTCGCCTTCGCTCAACTCAATACCGAAGCGCGCGCCTCCATCGTCAAGCGGCTAGAGTATTTGCGCGGCGGTGGGCAGGATTTAATCCAGAAAATCATCGCCGAACTGCAAGTAAAACTCACGGAATCCGGCGTTGAGGCCAAGGTTAAGGGGCGGGAGAAAGCGCCCTATTCGATTTGGCGTAAGATGCAGCACAAGAACGTCGCCTTCGAGCAACTTTCAGACATTATCGCCTTCCGTGTTGTCGTGCCGACTGCGGATAAGTGCTACGAGGCGCTGGGCGTTTTGCACGCGCTCTATCCAAGCGTGCCGGGGCGGTTTAAGGATTATATCTCCACGCCGAAGCCGAACGGCTACCGCTCCATCCATACCGGCGTTATTGGCCCGCAGCGTCAGCGCATCGAAGTGCAAATCCGCACCGATGCGATGGACGAAGTGGCCGAATATGGCGTGGCCGCGCACTGGCATTATAAGCGCCAAGGCTCCGACGCGGCGTTGGACGGGGCGGAGAAAGCCATTATCCCAGCCCCCACGATGGGCGGGGCCAAATCTGAAGGCGCGCAGTATCGCTGGCTGCGGGAATTGCTCGATATTCTCGAACACGCCTCCGGCCCAGAGGAGTTTTTGGAACATACCAAGCTGGAAATGTTCCAAGACCAAGTGTTTTGCTTCACCCCGAAAGGCGAGCTTATTCAACTGCCGCGCGGGGCAACGCCGGTTGATTTCGCCTATGCCGTTCATAGCCAGATTGGCGATACCTGCGTTGGGGCCAAAATCAATGGCCGCATCGTGCAGTTGCGCTCCACTCTGCAAAACGGCGACCAAGTTGATATTATCACCTCCAAGGGGCAAACTCCCTCGGCGGACTGGGAAGATTTTGTTGTTACCGGCAAGGCGAAGGCGCGGGTTCGCCGTTATGTTCGCATTCAACGCCGCGCGCAGTACATGACGCTTGGGCGCACCGTGATCGAAAAGGAATTTCGTCATGAAGGCTATGCCTTCACCGAAAAAGCCCTCGATGGCGTCTTGAAAACCCTGCAAGCGCCGACGATTGACGATCTTTACGCCATGGTTGGCGAGGGGTTGGTGACGGGCCGGGAAGTAATCCACACGGTCTTCCCCGGCACCAAACCGACGGCGAAAAACCCGCAGTCCCCCGTAGGCAAACCCAAGCCGCGCAAAGAGGGCGGCGGCGTGCCGCTGCGTGGCCTCATCCCCGGCATGGCGGTTCACTATGCGCGCTGCTGCCACCCGCTACCGGGCGACAGGATCGTTGGGATCGTCACCACAGGCAAAGGCGTCACCGTCCACACGATCGACTGCGTGAACCTTGAAGCCTTCTCTGACACGCCCGAACGCTGGATCGACGTGGCGTGGGAAACCGATACCACGATGCCCGAACATCATATCGGGCGGCTGCACATGATCGCGTCCAACGAGACCGGTACGATTGGCACGCTCGGCACGGTCATCGGCAAAAATCAGGGCAATATCACCAACTTGAAGTTTATCGCGCGCTCGACCGATTTTTTCGAGATTCTGGTGGATGTGGAAGTGACGGACGTACGGCACTTAACCAACATTATCGCAGCGCTTAGGGCGACCCCGGCGATTAACTCGGTGGAGCGGTCGCGGGGGTAGGGTTAGCGGATTTCGTTCAAGAGTTCTGGATGACGGTCTAGCAAGGTCAATAGCTTAACCACGGCAACAGGGGGGGTAGCGCTGCCTCTTTCATAGCGGCTGAAAGCGTTATGGCCGCCGCCGAACAGCGCAGAAGCCTGACGTTGATCTAAAGACAGCTTCAACCGAACGCGGCGAATGAACGCGGGGTCAGTTAAGCTACCGTTGACCTGCTTGTTGAAATCGCGCATTCCCGCCATCACTCGGTCCGTGTCGTCCTGCCCAATGACGATCTCGTCGCAACTCGGGCAATAGTCGCCCGTGACGGCGGGAATGATGGTTTGCTTACCTTTATAAACATAGGGCATGTCGCGGGTATCAAAAGCCATTTCTGGGTGACTGCAGGTTGGGCATTTCATGACTAAAGCTCCTTGAACGACAGAATAAGAAGGCCATCTTGAACAATTAGCTTCACGTATAGTTTTTTTTCTCCGATACTCGGATGATATACGTCCTGCCACTGAGTAGGGTCATTATAACTAGTCATGCTTTTATAAAAATCCTTGACCGTAAGATCTAAAAGCACTCGAATAATTTTTTGTCTGTTTAAACTAAGAGTAACCGCTGTTGACGCCGCGCTTTTGGTCAGCCGGTAAGATCCTTCCGCGCAATAAGCGTGGACCGTTGTAAGAGGATGATGGGCAACGCGCTTCTCCATATTCTCAACAATAACCCTAATAAGGTAATTTGAGAAGCATCTAACTCTAACCGTCTTTTGGCTACTCCTGCACCGTCTCGCACCAAAACTTCGCCTTTTCCGCAACGAAGCGCGTAAGGCCCAAGGTTGGCGCGCAAGAGCCGCAGTCGGCGATCTGGCGGGCGGCGATACCCGCAATGTTAGGCGGTAGGGACTCTGGCAACTCACGCACCGGGCGGAAGCTGGCGGTTGCGTGGTCGAAGGCCGAAAGCTCGCCGGAGGTTAGATCGAAGTACCAGCCGTGCAGGCGCAAGGTGCCCGCAGCAACGGGATCTCTAATCCACGGAAACGTCAGCAGGTTGGAAAGGGAAACCAGTACGGCGGCTTGTTCCAGCGTACGCCGGGCCTCGAGGGGCGGCAGGGTTGCGAGCAGCGGCTCCACCGCATCGAAGGCGGGGCGGGCAATCGTCACCCAGTCGGAGAGGAATTCATAGGCGCTATCCTCTTGCATCTCCCCGGCATCATCGGCGGCGCGCTGGCCTTGGGCGCGGTCGCGCAGGTGGTTGAGACCACCGCACAGAGCGTGACCGAGAATGACGATATGGCTAACGCCAAGCCCCTTCACGCCGAACTCCAGCGCAGCAGAGGTGCCGTGATAGTGCCGATCAGCCTCGCGCGGCGGCACGATGGCGGCGACATTGCGAATAACGAACACATCGCCCGGCTCGGTGCGTGTGATGATAGCGGGATCGACGCGCGCATCGGAACAGGCGACGATCATAACTTCCGGCGATTGGCCCTTGTGGCTCAGGCCGCCGTAAAGCGCGCGGTCGCGCTCGAAGTAGTCGCGGCGGAATTCCTTGAAACCTGTAACCAGCCGGGTAAGCACTTTATCCCGGAGGTATTTTTGCGCTGCATCATTCATGGGCGAGAGATTTCAGCGAATCGGAGCTGGGGTCAAGGGGCAGCTTTGCAAAACCCCTAGACACGTCCCCCGTCCGCCGTTAGGGTCCGCGCCCCTTTGGCACTCCCTTGGAGAAAGGCAGCGACTATGGCAGCGGGCGGGCTTGATTTCGGAACTTCCAACTCGGCCTTGGCGATTGTGCGGAACGGCAAAGCCGATCTGCTGCCGCTGGAGCCGGGCGCGCGTACCATTCCCAGCGCATTGTTTTTTCAATCGGAAGAGAAAACGGTCGAAATCGGCAGTGCGGCGATGAGCGCTTATCTGGATGGGGAGCCGGGGCGGCTGATGCGCTCGCTGAAATCGGCGCTCGGCACCAGCTTGATTGATGAGGAAACCGTGGCGCTGGGGCGGCGCTGGCGCTTTACCGATGTTATCGCTCTCTATCTTCGCACAGTGAAAGCGCGGGCAGAGGCGGCGTTGGGGGAAGAGATCACTCACCTGGTTCACGGTCGCCCGGTGCATTTTGTGAATGGCGACGAGGCGGCTGACCGAGAAGCGCAGAATGTACTGGAAGACATTGCCGAACACGTTGGCTTCAAGGAAATTGTGTTTCAGTACGAGCCGATTGCGGCGGCGCTGGCGTTCGAGCGGCAGATTGAGCGCGAAACCCTGGTGTTGGTGGCCGATATTGGCGGCGGCACGTCCGATTTCTCGGTGATCCGCGCGCGGCCCAACCGGGCCTCGGACGAGGATCAGGCTGAGGATATTCTGGCGAACGGCGGTTTGCGCCTCGGCGGGACGGATTTGGACCGTTTCCTGTCGCTCGCCAATGTTATGCCGTTGCTGGGCTATCAGCAGCCTTTGTTGCGGAACGATCTGACCCCCCCGAACTGGATCTACACCAAGCTCGCCACCTGGGCGGAGATTGCCTTTCTCTACGATCCTTCCCTCAGCCGGGACGTGGTTCGCATGGCGGCGGAAGCGCGGGACGCAAAACCGCTGAACCGTCTGCATCGAATTTTAGAACAGCGCGACGGGCACCGGCTTGCAGCTTCAGTAGAAGCCGCGAAAATCGCCCTCTCGACGCAGGCTGACTACGTTATGCCGCTGGCTTATCTCGAAGAGGCCATGAGCGTAGTGCTGAAGGTTGAGGCGCTGGAAGCCGCGCTGGCCGGGGCAGGGCTGCAGTTAACCGCCGAAGTTCACGCCTGCTTGAAGGCGGCTGGGGTTGCGCCCGGCGCGATTGAGGCGGTTATTCTCACGGGCGGCTCCTCCCTCATGCCCTTGGTCCAGCGTGCGATTGCAGCGGCGGTGCCGGAGGCGCGCCTAACGCCTTTCGATGCTTTTGGTGGGGTGGCTTCGGGCCTTGCGTGGCAAGCAGAACGACTCTTTAACGAATAGGTCTCGAAAGGGGCTTCACAAACACATAAAGATATATTTATATGTGCTGATGCCAGATTTAGAACCCCTCGACCTGCTTCTTGAACGCCTGCGGGCGGCAGCGGAAGAAACACGCCTGCGCTTGCTAGTGCTCTGCGCCGATTCTGAACTCACGGTCAGCGATCTCACGGTAATTCTGGGGCAAAGTCAGCCGCGTGTCTCCCGCCATCTGAAGGTTCTGTGCGATGCCGGGCTTCTGGAGCGGTTTCGTGAGGGTTCCTGGGCGTTCTTTCGTCTCAGTCAACGTGGGCGCGGCGCTAGCTTAGCGCGCGGGCTGGTCGAGCGGTTGTCGCTGCAAGATCCGCAAATCCAACTCGATCTGGAGCGATTGCATACGGTGAAACACGCGCGGTCGGAGAGTGCGGCGCGCTATTTCGATGAAAATGCCGCCGATTGGGACCGTATCCGCATTCTCCATGTGGCGGAAAACGAGGTTGAAGCGGCAGTGCTCGCCCATCTTGGGCCGGGTCCGTTCAGGGATATTCTCGATATTGGCACTGGCACCGGACGGCTGCTGGACGTGCTGGCCCCCCGTGCCGAGCGGGCGATTGGGCTGGACCTGTCGCGCGAAATGCTGGCCTTGGCGCGCGCTAATCTCGATCGCGCCGGTCATAAGAACTGCTCCGTCCGGCAAGGCGATCTCTATGCACTGCCGTTCGGGGCCGATAGTTTCGATGCGGTGACGATTCATCAAGTTTTGCATTTTCTGGAAGACCCAGGCCGGGCGATTGCCGAAGCGGCGCGGGTATTGCGCCCCGGCGGGCGGCTGATCATCGTCGATTTTGCGCCGCACGATCTGGAAGAGTTGCGTGACCGCCACGCGCACCGCCGCTTAGGCTTTCCGCAGGGCGATGTCGATGCTTGGTCCGAGGCGGCTGGGCTGGAGCCGCAAGAGTCGCAGGTTCTGCCGGGTAAGCCCCTTACTGTTATTCTCTGGTCAGCACAGCGCCTTGTGCCTGGCCCCAACCCATCCTCTGCTGTGGAGTTACCCCGATGAGCGAGTCCCTCGCCATTTCCTTTGAGTTTTTCCCCCCGAAAACCCCGGAAATGGAAGCCTCGCTTTGGTCAGTGGTGGAAAAACTGGCGCCGCTCAACCCCAGTTTCGTCTCCGTGACGTATGGCGCAGGCGGCTCCACGCGCGAGCGTACCCACGCGACCGTTCGGCGGTTGCGCCAAGAGACCAAGCTAGAGCCTGCCGCCCATCTCACCTGCGTTGCGGCAACGCGGGAGGAGATTGATGAAATCGCGCGGGATTATTGGGACTCGGGCGTCCGCCATATCGTCGCCTTACGTGGCGACACCCCCACAGGCGGGGCGTATGAGCCGACGCCGGGCGGCTACGGCTATTCGACCGATTTGGTGGCAGGGTTAAAACGCATTGCGCCGTTTGAAATTTCAGTCGCAGCCTATCCCGAAGGCCACCCGGAGTCGCCGTCGCTGGATGCCGATATTGATGTGCTGAAGCGTAAGGTAGATGCCGGTGCAACGCGGGCGATTACGCAATATTTCTTCGAGACCGACCTGTTCGTAAGGTTTTTGGAGCGCGCCCGTAAAGCCGGAATTTCCATTCCCATCGTGCCGGGCATTCTGCCTGTCACCAACGTGGCGCAAGTGCTGAAATTCTCTAAAGCCTGCGGAACCTCTGTTCCGCAGTGGTTGGCCGATACGTTCGAGGGGCTTGATGCCGACCCTGACACGCGCAAACTGGTCGCGGCCTCGGTCGCGGCGGAGCAAGTGCTGAAGTTGAAGGCCGAAGGCATTTCCGACTTTCATTTCTACACGCTAAACCGGGCAGACTTAACGCTCGCCCTCTGCCGTCGCTTGGGCGTGCGCGCCCCCGCTGCCGTTTAACCTGTGCTGGAGAGAGATGCGCTATGAGTGATTTTCTGACCGCCCTCAAACAGCGGGTTCTCCTATGCGATGGCGGCACAGGCGCGCTGGTGCAGGCGATGGATTTGGACGTGGACCGCGATTATCTGGGGCAGGAAAACTGCACCGAGATTCTGAATAAATCGCGCCCTGATATTGTCCGCGAGATTCACGGTAATTATTACGGGGCCGGGTCGGACATCGTGCAGACCAACAGCTTCGGCGGCGCGCCGATCACGCTGGCGGAGTTTGGCTTGCAAGATGAAGCCTTCGAGCTTAACCGCCTTGCAGGGCAACACGCGAACGATACCCGCGACCAGTTTAAGGCCGATGGGCGGCAGCGCTTTATTCTCGGCTCCATCGGGCCGGGCACGCGCCTGCCCAGCCTTGGGCATATTGATTATCAAAGCCTTGAAGATTCCTTTTACGTGCAAGCGGCGGGCCTGATTGCGGGCGGTGTGGATTCGATCCTTGTCGAAACCTGCCAAGACCCGCTTCAGATTAAAGCGGCGGTTAATGGCACTAAGCGCGCGCGGAAAGAGGCCGGAAAATCCATCGGGCTGCTGGTTCAGGTAACGGTCGAAACCACGGGAACCTTGCTGGTTGGCGCTGATATTTCGGCAGCGGCAGCGGTTATCCATTCGCTCGATGTGGATGTTATGGGGCTTAATTGCGCCACGGGTCCGCAGGAAATGGCCGAGCATGTAAAGTGGCTGGGCGAAAGCTGGCCGGGGCTAATTTCCGTTCAGCCGAACGCGGGCCTGCCGGAGCTTGTGGACGGCAAAACCCATTATCCGCTTTCCGCCCAAGATTTGGCGATGTGGCTGGAACGCTTCATTCGGGAAGATGGCATCAATATGGTCGGCGGCTGCTGCGGCACGCACCCTGAGCATATTCGCGCGCTGGATCAAATGCTGCGACGGCTCGACGCTCAAACCGGCAACTCCTTGGGCCGTCCGGTACCGATGGAACGGAAACCGCAGTGGGTGCCTTCGGTCGCCTCGCTCTACACCGCCGTGCCGCTACGCCAGGAAAACGCCTATCTGTCTATCGGTGAGCGCTGCAATGCCAATGGCTCGAAGAAATTCCGCGAGTTGCAAGAGGCGGGCGACTGGGATGGGTGCGTTGCGATGGGGCGGGAGCAGGTGAAGGAAGGTTCGCACACGCTCGACGTTTGCACCGCTTTCGTTGGGCGCGATGAAATTGACGATATGACCCAGGCCGTTAGCCGGATGCGTGGCTCGGTCAATGCGCCACTGGTGATCGATTCCACCGAATTGCCTGTGCTGGAGGCTGCGCTGAAACTTTACGGCGGCAAAGCCATTCTGAACTCGATCAATTTCGAGGATGGCGAAGTACCTGCCGACAAGCGGATGGAACTCGCCAAACGCTTCGGCGCGGCGGTGATCGCGCTCACCATCGACGAAGTGGGCATGGCGAAGGACGTTGATCGTAAGCTCGAAATAGCCCACCGGCTCTATGATTTCGCGGTCAACCGCTACGGTCTGCCTGCATCGGATTTAATGTTCGACCCGCTGACCTTCACCATCTGCACAGGCAATGAAGATGACCGGAAACTGGGCCTCTGGACGTTAGAAGCTATCGAGCGGATCGCCAAGGAACTGCCGGACTGCCAGATCATTCTCGGGCTATCGAATATCTCCTTCGGGCTGAACCCCGCCGCGCGCCACGTACTGAACTCGGTATTTCTCGATCACGCCGCCAAGCGCGGTTTAACCGGGGCGATTGTGCATCTCTCCAAGATCACGCCGCTGCATAAAATACCGGAAGAAGAGGTTCGCGTGGCCGAAGATTTGATCTTCGACCGCAGACGCGAGGGCTACGATCCGCTGCACGTATTCCTCGGGCTGTTCGAGGGGCGGCAGGCGGTTGCCAAAGTCGCGCGTAAACGCGCCGAAACCGTTGAGGAGCGCCTGAAGGACCGCATCGTCGATGGCGACCGTTTGGGCCTTGAAGGGGAGTTGGCCGAGGCGATGGAGGCCCATCCGCCGCTCACGATTATCAATAGCTTCCTCCTCGACGGTATGAAAACCGTTGGCGAGTTGTTCGGTGCGGGCAAGATGCAGCTTCCGTTCGTGCTGCAATCCGCCGAAACCATGAAAGCGGCGGTGGCCTATCTCGAACCCTTCATGGAAAAAATTGAAGGCCAGGAGAAAGGCACCATCGTGCTCGCGACCGTGAAGGGCGATGTGCATGATATTGGCAAGAACCTTGTCGATATCATCCTCACCAACAATGGCTACCGGGTGGTCAACCTTGGCATCAAGCAGCCGATTGCCAACATTCTGAATGCCGCGAAAGAATATAAAGCCGACGCCATTGGCATGTCGGGCCTGCTGGTTAAATCCACGGTTATTATGAAGGACAATCTTCAAGAATTGCGCCGGGAAGGAATCGACGTTCCCGTGCTGCTCGGCGGTGCCGCGCTAACGCGCAAGTTCGTTGAGGAAGATTGTGTTACGGCCTATGGCGGCCAGCGCGTTGCCTATGCCCGCGATGCGTTCGATGGCTTATCGCTGATGGATAAGGTGGTTGGCGGCAGTTTCGATACCTATGTCGCGGGAACGCAGGAGAAGCGGGCAGGCCGCCCGACGAACACGAAGCGCATTCTGGGCCAAGCGGCCAATGCCGAGCGCCGCCCGGTGGATGCCGATGAAATCCGCACGCGCCGCCAAGAGCTTCACCGCGACGTAATCTCGCCCAATCCGCCGTTTTGGGGGCCGCGTGTGTTAGCGCGGGTGCCGGTGGCAACCTTGGTGCCCTATTTGAACGAAACTATGTTGTTTCAGTTTCAGTGGGGCTTTCGCAAAATGGGCAAGTCGCTCGACGAGTTCAAATCCTGGGCCGCGCAGGAAGTGAAACCCATCTTGAAACGGATGCTCGATCTGTGCCAGACGGACGATATTCTGCGCCCCCAAGCCGTTTACGGGTATTGGAAGTGCGCGGGCGATGGCAACGATGTGGTGTTGTTCGAGGAGGACGGCACGACCGAAGTTGGCCGCTTTACGCTACCGCGTCAGGCGGGCGACCAGGGCCTGTGCATCGCCGATTTCTTCCGCGATCTTCACGATCCGCAGCGGGATGTGATTGGCCTTCAGGTCGTGACCATGGGGCAGAAGGTGGCTGATGTGGCGCGCGACTGGTTTGCCGAAAACCGCTACCAGGATTATCTCTACCTCCACGGTCTTGGCGTTGAGATGGCCGAAGCGATGGCCGAATATGTTCACAAGCGTATTCGTGCCGAACTGGGCTATGCAGCGGAAGATGATCGCGAGATCGAAAAAATGCTGAAACAAGGCTATCGCGGTAGCCGCTATTCCTTTGGGTATCCCGCCTGCCCCAATCTTGCGGATCAACATTTGTTGATGAAACTGCTGGGCGGGGAGCAGATTGGCGTCAACCTATCGGACGAAGATCAACTTCATCCCGAACAGTCAACCTCCGCCATTGTCGTGCTACACCCGCAGGCAAAGTATTTCTCGGTTTAGCTTTGGACCTTGCCTGTTAAGGGGGGAGGCGGGTATAACCCGCACGCTATTTAAGTCTGAAGCAGGGCGGGCCGCAGGTCGTGGGCCGCCCCTTCAGTCGCTAACCACTGGAGTTATGCCGACATGGCGTTGGAACGTACCCTCTCGATCCTGAAGCCCGATGCCACTCGCCGCGATCTAACCGGCAAGATCAATGCCCGCTTTGAAGAAGCTGGTCTTAAAATCGTCGCGCAAAAGCGTCTGTGGCTGTCGCAGGCTCAGGCCGAAAAATTCTACGAAGTCCATAAGGCTCGCCCGTTCTTTGGTGAACTCGTGTCCTTCATGATCTCAGGTCCGGTTGTGGCGCAGGTGCTGCAAGGCGAAAACGCCGTAACCCGCAACCGCGAAATCATGGGCGCAACCGATCCGTCGAAGGCTGAACCCGGCACCATTCGCCGCGAGTTCGCCGAGTCGATTGAAGCTAACTCGGTTCATGGCTCGGATTCGCTCGAAAACGCCGCGAACGAAATCGCCTACTTCTTCGCCGGAACCGAAATCGTCGGCTAAGGTTGAGACTGCTTTAAGAAAAACCCCGGCAGGTGACTGCCGGGGTTTTTTTATTTGAGAATAGTACGCTGGCTCTTAGACCAGCGTTGCCGCCATCACTGCCAGCAGAACCGCAATGGCAATGCCCGTGTAGGTCATAACTTTCAGAGCGCGGCTATAAAAGGCGGCGTGACGCTTTTCCATGTCGGCGATATTGGCCATTTTGCGGTCCTCGTTAGGAAGGGTCTGACAGGGTGATACCGAAAATCGCGCGTTCAGGCAACAGGCTGGGAGCAACGGCCTGTTCCAGCGGAAAAACCCTATTGGCGACAAGAGGGGTTGAACTGCGGCGACGGGTTGGCAGGCGCATCAATATGACAGCGCAAACCGTTCACCCGAACACGGCCTTCGGCCAGCAAGCGCACGGCTTCGGGATAGGCGCGGTGTTCGGCTATGAGGATGCGCGCAGCCAGGCTCGCTTCTGTATCGTCATCCAGAATCGGCACGGCGGCTTGCAGGACAATCGGGCCTTCGTCCATCGCTGGGCGGACGATATGCACTGTACAGCCCGCAAACCGCGCGCCGCTATCAAGGGCGCGCTGGTGGGTGTCAAGCCCTTTGAAGGCGGGCAGCAAGGAGGGGTGGATATTCACAATTCTATCGCCCCAGCCGCTCACGAACTCCGGCGTTAACAGGCGCATGAACCCGGCTAGGCACACGATCTCTACCCCTGCCGCGCGCAAAGCGGCATCCAGCGCCGCATCGAAGGCCGCGCGGCTTTGGAACGCCGCGTGGCGGATTACCTGGGTCGGAATCCCGGCTTTATCGGCCCGCTCCAACCCCTGCACGCCGGGCTTATTGGAGATCACCAATCCGATTTCCGCCGGGAAATCGGGAGTGGCGCAGGCATCAATCAGGGCTTGCAGATTGGAGCCGCGCCCCGAAATCAGGCAACCGAGCTTTACCCGCGCCATGCAGCCCCGAGATTCTTAACGTGAACCCGCTCATTGCCCTGGGCGGCTTCGATGCGGCCAACGATGGTCGCGGTTTCCCCGGCTTCGGTTAGGGCTTTGAGGGCGGCGGGTGCATCGGTCTCCGCTACAACGACCACCATGCCGAGACCGCAGTTGAACACGCGCGCCATTTCCGTAAGGGCCACGCCCCGGCTGGCGAGCCAGCCCATCACGGCAGGGGCCTGCCACGTTGTTCCATCCAGGATGACACCCAGACCATCCGGCAGCACACGGGGAATATTCTCGGTCAGCCCGCCGCCAGTGATGTGGGCAAAGGCTTTCACCTTCACGGCCTTCAGCGCGGCAAGGCAGGATTTCACATAAATCCGCGTTGGTATTAGTAGGGCGTGGCCAACGCTGGTGCCGGGGGCGAAGGGGGCATCGTCCGACAGGTTTATGCCGTCTTCCGCCAGAATGCGCCGGACCAGCGAGAAGCCGTTGGAGTGGACGCCACTCGATTTAAGACCGATGACGACATCGCCCGCCGCAACCTCGCGGCCCGTCACGACCTGGCTGCGCTCGACCGCGCCGACCGAGAACCCGGCCAGATCATAGTCCCCCTCGGCATAAAGCCCCGGCATTTCCGCCGTCTCGCCGCCGATCAGCGCGCAGCCGGCTTGACGGCAGCCCTCGGCAATCCCGGCAACGATGGCACGCCCTGCGGCAACATCCAGCTTGCCGGTGGCGTAATAATCGAGGAACAGCAGCGGCTCTGCCCCTTGCACGACCAGATCATTGACGCACATGGCAACCAAATCAATCCCGACCGTATCGTGATAACCGGTCTCGATCGCGAGTTTCAGCTTCGTGCCGACGCCATCGGTGGTGGCGACCAGCAGCGGATCGGTAAAGCCCGCCGCCTTAAGATCGAACAAAGCGCCAAAACCGCCCAAGGAGGCATCGGCCCCGCGCCGCGCGGTGGATTTCGCCAGGGGTTTAATCGCATCGACGAGCGCGTTGCCCGCGTCGATATCAACACCGGCGTGCCGGTAGGTCCGTTCGTTAGAAATAGCGCACCTCTATCGCCTGCTGGCGGTCTTGGTCAGAATTTTGCTGGGACAATAGCGAAACGGCGCGCGATTGCAATGCAGCGCCAAACGCCGGGGCTATGTTTGGGCACGGGCGGGGTTCGTGCCAAGGCAACAAAGTTGGTTGCGCCTGCGTCGAGACATTGCATCGAGAGCGATTGGCGCGGTAGCATCGACCTTAGAAACTCTGAGATGGTCAGGCGCTTAGAGATATTTGGGGGGCGGTAATGATCATTGTAACCAACGAGAACGATGCCTGCCAGGACATGCTTCATGACATTCGGCAGATGGATATTGAGCGACCTGAGCTTCGCTATAGAAACATTATCCACAGTCTGCCGCGCTTGCTTGGTTACGGTCTGAGCTACGAGCAGATCGAGCGGAGCTACGAAATCACAATCCTGCCGGAAGATCGCCTGCCGACAACCGCCGCTTCCGAATAAAGCCTAACCCTTTCCCCATTATCTGAATCCGCCCGGTTGGGTGGCTCCTTTGCGTTTATTGCAAAGAAACCGGAGTCAGCACGGGCAAGCCCTGCTGTATGCTCTGAGCTTACTTATGCCAGCGAAGCCCAGGGATACGGATGCGACCCTCTCGGTGTCTCACGACAAAAGAGAAATCATCACAGCGGATGACTTTCTGGCATCGGCTGAGATACAACAGGGGCGGCGATTGGTGGTTTCGCCACGATAAGAGGATGTTCCAGAATGCGCGCTCGTCGGTTTCTTTCGGGTCTGGCTGTCACTGCCGTTCTGCTCGGCTCTGGCCTGAGCGGGGCTGCGGATGAGAGCTTTAGCGTGGCGGGGATCGCCATTGATAAAACGGCGGCGACGGCGGCGCAAGCGCGCGACTCTGGTATCACCGAAGGGCAAACCCGCGCGTGGCGCAAGCTGATCGAGCGTGTGGCTGTCGGAGGCGATACGAGCCGCCTGCTCGGCTTTACCGACAAGGAAATCGCCCCGCTGCTCGAAGGTTTTGAGGTGGAGAAAGAAACAAGTTCCGCCGTGCGCTACCTTGGCACGCTCACGTATCGTTTCCGCCCCGTATCGGTTAGAGCGCTGCTGCGCCAAGCGGGGGCCGAAGAGTTGCGTGCCGCGCCGAAACCGTTGCTGCTGCTCCCCCTGTTCCGCGAGGGCGATAAGGTTCAGCTTTGGGAAGCGGGTAATCCGTGGCGTCAGGCGCTGGCAGCCCGGCCGCTTAAAACGGGTCTCGTGCCTTTGGTGTTGGCAAAGGGCGATGAGGCCGATGTGGCGGCGCTCAATCCTGCCGCCGCCTACGACGCAACGCCGCTGAAGTTGGATCCGCTCCTGCGTAAATATGACGCCTATGAAGGGCTAGTGGCGGAGTTCGTGACCGCTGCCGATGGCGGGAGTTTAACACTGCGCCGCTCCGGTCAGGCTATTTTCAACGAGCGGTTTTCGCTCACCGTCGGTGAAACCCGCGAAGCCT
>JAYSQZ010000005.1:0-46047 GCA_043721315.1 Alphaproteobacteria bacterium | reverse complement strand
AGCGCAGCAGATATCGAGACTATCTGCAAGATTGGCGACGCAGCAGGGCGTAAAAAGACCCGCAGGATCGACCCGTCCGACATTTTCAAACAGCCTCTTACGGCACCAAGCGCGCCCAAGGCTGGACCCGCCTATGCGACCGCCTCATAGGGGTGCGTTGCGGGCGGGCCGTCGGCGTGCAGAAAGATCGGCAAACGCCCCTCCCCCAACACCGGCAAGGCGATCAAACTCGATGCGCGCGTCCCGTACCCATTGGGCAAATGCAGCGTTAGGCCCTGGCGTGGATCGGCCTTATCCTCTTGCGCCAGCAGGGCTTGCCACGCGCTCCAATCGTCCGCATCAGGCACCGGCACAGGGGCGGCGATGAAGCGCGACAGGTGGCGTTTCACGCGCGGGTCGCCCGCATCGTTGCGCTCCCACGCGCCGAACATCGAAAACCCATCGGGGATTTCAGCCACGGTCAGCTTTTCTTCATCCGAGCGCAGCCAATAGGCGTCTTGATCGTCGGCAATCACCAAGTTGAAGCCGCGATAGGCGTTTGGATCGAGGTGCATCAGGGATTTCGCCGCAACCGAGGCATCGGCGTGATCGAGCGCCTCCAGCACCAACTCGCCCCGGCTGCGCTTGCCGGGCAGCGGCCCCAGCGTGCCGTAGCGGTTGAGGAGGGCTGCCGTTACGCCATACGCGTTGATCCCCAGCCAGGAGCCGCCGGAGCTTTCGTCATACCCCGCGCGCACGTCTGGCCGATCCGGCCAGTGCCGCCCCGGTAAGCGCGACGAACGATCCGCCATTTCTTCGCGGTTTGCGGCCAGGAGAAGCGGCCAGCGGTGGCCCGGACGGCGTAATACGAGCACGACACACATTTCTCACTCTCCCGTGAAGCCTTGGCGCAAATCCCGAGCGGGTGGCCTCACGCGCGACGACGCATTTGCTTAAACACCCAAGGTGATTTCCCAGCTTTGAGCCGGACCTGAGACTAGGGTAAGCTGTTCTTTCAGATCGCGCGTTGCAAGGCCCACTGTTACAGGCCGTACCCCCAGGAGTGCAGCAGAGCATGACCAAGTTTGAAGACCGGGAACGGGCGTTCGAGGCCCATTTCGCGCTGGAGCAAGATCAAGCCTTCCGGGCCGTCGTGCGCCGCGACAAGCTGTTCGGCCTGTGGGCCGCCGAGCGCATGGGCCTGCCGACCGCAGAAGCGGATATGTACGCCAAGGGCCTAATTGATTACGACATCGAACACCCTGGCGACGACGATATTCTGGAGCGGGTGGCCGATGATCTCGCTTCGCGCGGCGTTCACGCCGAACCCGCCAACCTGCGCGACGAATTAATCCGCCTGCACGCCATCGCCAAAGCCGAAATTCTGGGAACCTAACGCGCTGCCCGCTTGTGTTGCTCGGCTGCGGCCCCTATGTGTCGTAACAGGATAACCAAGCCAGGGGAGCGCCATGAGCGGCTTTAACGATCGAGAAAAAGCGTTCGAGACCCAGTTCGCGCAAGATGACAGCCTGCGCTTCAAAGTAACGGCCCGGCGCAACAAGCTGCTCGGCCTGTGGGCTGCGGAAAAGCTGGGCGAAGCTGATGCCGATGCCTACGCCAAAGCCGTGGTCGCCGCCGACTTCGACCGCCCCGGCGACGGGGACGTGCTGGAAAAAGTGGCCGCCGATTTTGCCGCCAAGGGCGTTGATATCGACACGGTGGCCCTGCGGGTGGAGATGGACCGCCTGATGGGTGTCGCGAAGGCACAAATCGCGGCGGGGTAAGGGGCTGCGGACTCCCCCCTCGGACGCGGGGGGAGTCCGCCTTAGAATTGCAGAGCCTGCCGATGGTGTAGCAAATAAAGAAGATCAATCCTTGTAGGCGAAACGCCATAAAGCAGTATACAAGGATTAAAGAGATATTCTCGAATATCTTTAATTTCATTCATCAACGATATAGTATCGCGTTCATCTATTGCGTAAAGTAATTCTTCGATGGAAAAACCTGAACGCACATTAAAATTGCGACCGATTGCAGGATACTGCTGAATTCTTGGAATAATGCTCAACTGCAATGTATCAATCAATCGGTCGTAATAAATCGAGTAGCCTGTATCGGTGAGAAACGCCTCAATATCTGATAGGGCCGTTAAAAATGCCTCCGTAACGCAAACGGTGAGCGTCACATCACACCCCTAGGCAGCCGGAGTGGTGCGCCGTTGGCGAATTTCGGCAAACGCTTCGCCAACATCGCGGACGCGCCCCGCCGCCATGTCACGCAAGCCTCTCGTTGCCCCGTCTAGCAGAAGCTCATCCAACCGCTCTTGCTCCAACCGATGATAATAGGCTAAGCGATCAATATTGATGAGCGCAACATAGTGCTCACCATTTTTAGTAATGATTTTCTCGGCCCCCGCTTTCACCTCATCGGCAATATCCGAGAATATCGCTTCTGCAAGCGTTAGGGGAATTACATCGCGCGCAATCGGCTCCATCGTTACCCTCCAATTCTTCTACACTATAGGCACAGTTAGCAGGCTTCTTGAAGCTCTACGCCGCAACCTCTTGTAACGCCCGCACAGGCGGCTGTGCGCGTTGCATAGCAACCCAAAGATCATAATTGGCCTGAAGCGTTACCCAAAACCGCGCTGTGCTCACGCCTGCCGCCTCTAGCCTGATCGCCAAATCCGCGCTAATCCCCGCCTTACCGTTCAGCACGCGCGACAACGCGACCCGCGACAGCGCAAGCCTGCTCGCGACTTCCGTAACCGACAGGTTGAGCGGCAGAAACACGGTTTCTTTCAGAATTTCGCCGGGATGGGGATGGGTGTGCATCATGGTCATGCTCCTCAGTGATAATCCTGATAATCGACAAGCTCTACATCCAGCCCGGTAAAGCGGAAGGTGATCCGCCAATTGGCGTTCACCCAAACTGACCAATGGGTTTCGAGCGTCCCTTTCAGCGGGTGAAGCCGCAAGCCAGGCTGATTTAAGTCCTCCGGTTCCATTGCAGCATTCAGCAGAGCAAGAACGACCCGCAGTTTTTTAGCGTGTGCCGCCTGAATGCCGCGCATCGAGCCTGTGTGGAAGAAAACCTCAAGGCCCTTGTGCCGAAAGCCGATAATCATAAGGGAAGTGTATCGCGTATCGCTACAAGATGCAATATCTCCCCTAAACCCCCTCCGGCACTCCCGCCGCCGCCAGGGCCGCGCTTTGCCGGGCTGCCAGCGCGTCTGCATCAAAGTCTGCGGCGAGATCGTGGAACAGGTCGTACCAGTTAATCTCCGCCTGCAAGTGCGTGAAGACTGAGCCTAAGCCAATCGCGGCGCGATCCATAAACACGAATTCGCGCGGCGGCTTTACCCCGCCCAGGCGGCGCAGCTCGGCGTGGACTTTCGAGGCGACTTCCTTGCCGTACTCGGTGCCGCCCGCCTCTTGGATCAAGCGGGTGCGATTTTCCAAGATGGGGCCGTAGAGGAAGCTGGCCCACTGGTTCAGCACGTCCACTAATTCAGCCGAAAGATCAGTGAAGCCCCAGGTTTCATAAGCCGCAACCGCGCGGTCGCGGTCCCCGGTATCGAGGGCGTGGTACAATTCGATCACGCCCTGCACAAAGCGCGGCGGGAAGACGCGGACGCAGCCGAAATCGAGCAGGTTAATCCCATCATCCGCCCGCGCGGCGTAGTTGCCGGGGTGCGGATCGCCGTGGATGATGCCGTAGCGGTAGAACGGCACGTACCAAGCGCGGAACAGGTTATAGGCGAGGCGATTGCGCTGCTCCAGCGGCGCATCTTTCAGCGACAGCAGCGGCACGCCATCCAGCCACGTCATCGTTAGCAGGCGGTGGGTGGACAGCTCATCAACAGGTTCGGGAACCGAAACCCCCGCCTCCCCGGCCAAAATTTCGCGATACAGGTGGATATGGCGGCGCTCGCGGTCATAATCCAACTCCTCCCGCAGCCGATCGCCGATTTCAAGGTGAATATCGCCGGTGGAAATGGCTTTATCGGCCCGCTCGTAGAGCGATAGCAGCAGTTTTAACTGCTTAAGGTCCGCTTCCACGGCGGAGGCCATGTCGGGATATTGCAGTTTTACCGCCACCGCCCGGCCATCGTGAAGTTTACCCTTATGGACCTGCCCTAAGGAGGCCGCCGCCGCCGCGTCCTGCCCGAAGTCGGCAAAACGGCTTTGCCAGTTCGGCCCCAGCTCGCCCTGCATCCGGCGCTTGACGAACGGCCAGCCCATCGCCGGCGCGTCGGACTGAAGTTGGCGAAGCTCGCGCGCATATTCGTCCGGCAGCACATCGGGCAGCACGGCGACCAGTTGGCCCACTTTCATCAAAGGGCCTTTGATGCCACCCAGAATAGCGGTGAGTTCGGCGGCGTGCTTATCGCGGTCGATCCCGATGCCCAGGAAGCGTTCGCCCGCCAGCCGAGCCGCAACGCCGCTCATCTTCGTGGTCACGGTGGCATAGCGGCGCATACGCCCGCCGAAGCTGTTTTCCTCAGACATGACTGGGCAGACCTTCCAACTCGTCGATGAAATCCGCAATCATTTGCAAGCCACGATCCCAGAACGCCGGGTCGCGCGCATCCAGGCCAAACGGGGCCAGCAGTGCCGAATGATGCTGGGAGCCGCCCGCTTTCAACAGCGTTAAGTAACGCTCGGCAAACCCGTCTTCCGCCGTGGCATAGACGGCGTAGAGCGAGTTCACGAGACAGTCGCCATAGGCATACGCATAAACATAAAAAGGCGAATGGATGAAGTGGGGGATATAGGCCCAGAAATTCTTATAGCTGCCGTCGAGCCGTACCGCATCACCCAGGCAATCGCGCTGGGTTTGTAGCCAGATTTCTGATAGATCGTCGGGCAGCAACTCGCCTTCCCGGCGGCGATCATGTACGGCCTCTTCAAACGAATGCAGCGCGATTTGCCGAACCACGGTGTTCAGCATATCTTCGACTTTGGAGGCCAGCAGAAAGCGCCGTTGCACGGGATCGGTCTCCGCCGCCAGCAGCGCCCGGAAGGTGAGCATTTCCCCGAACACCGAGGCGGTTTCCGCCAGGGTCAGCGGCGTGTCGGCCAGCAAATGCCCTTGTTCTTTCCCCGCCAGCACCTGATGAACGCCGTGGCCAAGCTCGTGCGCCAGGGTCATCACATCGCGCACTTTGCCCTGATAATTCACCAGCAAATAAGGATGCGCCGAGGGCACCGTGGGATGCGCGAACGCCCCAGGGGCTTTACCAGGGCGTAACCGCGCGTCGATCCACGGGTTCTCGAAGAATTGTTCTGCGACCTTGCCGAGATCGGGCGAGAAGGCACGATAGGCCGACAGCACGGTTTCCGTCGCCTCCCGCCAGGGGATCTGCCGATCCGGCGCTCCTGGTAGCGGGGCGTTACGGTCCCAGGCTTCAAGCTGCTTAAGGCCCAGCCACCCGGCTTTCAGTTTATAATAACGGTGCGCGAGGCGCGGATAGGCGGCGCGGACGGCTGAAATCAGCGCGGCCACCACGTCGTCCTCTACCCGGTTACCGAGATTGCGGCTGGAAATTGGGCGCGGATACTTGCGCCAACGGTCTTCCACTTCCTTATCTTTAGCGAGTGTATTGGTAATGAGCGAGAACACGCGCGCCTGTTCGCCCAAAGCCGTACCGAAGGCTTGCGTTGCTTCCTGCCGGGTTTTGCGATCCGGGGAGACCATCAGCGCCAGCACTTCGGTTGACGTCAGGTCGCGCCCCTCAAGCGGCACCCGCAGCGCCGCCATGGTTTCATCGAACAGCCGCACCCAGGCCGAACGCCCGGTGAGCGATTTTTCCAGCAGCAGTTTTTCCTGCGCGTCGGGCAGTTGATGCGGGCGGAAGGCGCGGGTGGCGGCGATCCACGGGCGGTAGCGCGCGGCTTCGGGGTCGGCCAACAAGCCATCGACAACCGCTTCATCGAGTTGGTTTAGCTCCAGCCCGAAGAACAGCACGCGGCTGGCAATCTCGGTCATCCGTTCCTGCACCGACTGGTAAAACCGCCCGACATCGGGGTTGCTCATGTCTTCGGCATAGAGAAGCTGGGCGTAGGAGCCGATTTTGCCCAAGCGCTCGTCCAGCGCCTCATAGCGCTTCAGCACGGCGGCAAAGTGCGGCGAGGCGAGGCCCGCGAGCTTGCCTTCGGCCTCAGCCGCCAGCGCCTCAGCTTGGTCGCGCGCCCACGCAAAATCGGCCTCCAGCGCGGGGGCCGTTGGCCCGGCATAGAGATCGGACAGATCCCAGGTTGGCAAATCCCCAGACGATTTGAGCGACACCGACATGAACATCTCCTTTTATAGTGAAGGATATAGAGCCTCCCCCGCCCTGCACCAACCCCCCAAGCCAAACCAGGGCCGCGCAGCCCTGACTGTTTTTCGCGTGCAGCCAAGGGGCGGTTCGGGGTATATCATGAACATGAGCCGTTCGCCCAACCCAATCCTCAGCCGTCTCGCGCGCTTACGCGGAACACGCCCGCCCCCGCCACGCGGGAAAACGCCCCCTCTGCCGCCACGCGGCGGGATGCGCCTGCCCCGCCCAAGTTTTCTATCGGCCTTCGCCCTGCTCGCGGTGCTCATCGCAGGCTGGCTGGGCTATGACGATAGCGCCCGGCCCTGCCCTGCGGAGGCGAAGCTGATCGGCCCGGCCTGCGCGGTGGATGGCGACACGATCCACTTGGGCGGCAGTCTCACCGGGCGGCGCTGCACGGGCGGCGAGTTGGTGCGCCTCTGGGGCATCAATGCCCCCGAAAGCGGCACCCCCGGCCACCGCAAATCTCAAGACGCCCTGCAATCCCTGATGGCAGGCCGAAAAATCGCCTGCGCCGCCGTGGACACCGACGACCACAAGCGCACAGTGGCCCGCTGCTGCGTGGGGGGCCAGGATTTGAGTTTTTCCCAAGCGGCGAACGGCTGGGCGTGGGATTATGCGAAATACTCGAAAGGCGCGTATGCCGAGGCCGAGGCTGCGGCGCGGAAAGCCGGGCGCGGAATTTGGGGGGTGGGGGAGTGAGGCAAGGTTAATTTATAATGCAATCTTCAATAGGGAGATTGGCGCAGCCTGAGGTAAAAATTAATTTATTGAAGAATTTTATTTTTTCATAGAAAGTATACCCTTCTGAATAATCGCAGCGTAAGAAAGAGCTAAGCAATATGCTAGAAAACGAAATTGATTTTGGTTATTGGCCATGCAATGAAATTATACGCACAGATTCTGTTTATATATCCCCCTTACCAACATTTAATTCTAGCATAATGAGTATAAATAATAATCCAGGATTGCTTAGAGGTTGGATTTATCCACCATACCAACAGTCTTATAATATAATTTCATCTGAAAGAACAATTTTACCATACCCATCTCGTATATTTGGTCTGCCAAAAACTCATAAAATGAAACATTATAAACCAGATTCTGTGGAGCACTTAGAATTTCTTATTTGGGGGTTATCGTTTTTTACCGGATTAAGATTAACAACAACAGAAGCAGGATTTGTTGATGCCGCACCAATTAAACTAGGGTCACTTACGGACTTTATTCAGGTAAGTCCAAAAAAAAATTCAATGTGTTTGCTAGAAATATATTGGCTCAAAAATAAGGCAAGAGTAGAGAATATAGATCTAATTCGCGCAATAATTCATGCTTTGTACTTATATCAACGCCCGCAACTTTTGCAATATGAGAGATTTATTTATGGTTATGTTGCTCTTGACGCTTGTTATGCCCTTGCTAAACAGAATAGCCCTCCCGCTAAAGATCCAAAGCATGCAGAGAGATTTAGTTGGTTATGCCAGAAGTTCGAGATTAATACTCCAACCTGGGCACAACCAGCGCCAAAAGACGGTTCACGAATTTCCTCAATCAGAAATGCAACGCTGCACGAAGCTATTTATATGGGGAAACCTTTAGGGTATGCAATACAAGACAATATCACAGGTGAAAACATGCTTCTGGAAATGGGTGGCCTCATCTGCCGATTTCTCATTGCATTACTGGGAAGGCCAGAATCAGAATATGTAAAAAGTCCGATTGGCAGCCGACAAATCTATCCCCTAAACATCTGATATTATATTCAGGACAAATATAGAGACCTTAGCTGGCACGCTCCTACTCCGGCCAAAACTCCGCCGACACCTCCTCCAGCGTAAACGGGTTGTCGTCCGGGAAGGTTTTCAGCGACAGGCCGGTTTCGGCGGCGGCTTCGAGGCGGGCGGCGGGGTAGGCTTTGGCGAGCAGGGCCGCGCGGTGGGGTTTGAGGCCGGGGTTATCGTCCAGCAGGTCCGCCGTGTTCAGGCGTTCACGCAGAATGGTCAGCCGCCAACTTTGGCCGCGATGGGTGGGTTGAACCTGCCACTTCAGCAAATGCAGCAGGATTAACCGATAGGCTGACCGCAGGGCGGCGGCTTCGGAACGGCCCAAGCTCTCTAGCTCCTCGGCAATCTGAGACACATCCGCCGCAGCGAGTTTGCCTGCACGCAACAGCGCCGCTTGCTCCATCGCCCAGGTGTAGAAATCGGCGTCATGGGGTGTGCTCATGCCCGCACCCCTTCCGCCGAAAACACCCGACCCGGCTGCCACGCCTCGGTGGCATTTTCCGCGTCCCAGGTATCGACGGTGGTTTGCAGGTTGAGCCAGAAGCGTGTGCTGGTTTCCAATACTCTCGCGAGGCGCAGGGCGACCGTCGGTTCAAGGCGTTTGTGACCGTTGACGATTTGGCTAAGGTGCTTGCGGCTCAGGCCCGTCGCGGCGGCGAGGTCGGTGATCGAAATACTGCGCGCGGCAAGGTAATGCTCGCGCAGGATGGTTCCGGGCAGGGTCGGGCGGCGAGTGCGGCGGAGGTCGTCCATCAGTGATAATCCTCAAAATCGAGAATAGTAACGTCACTGCCATCAAAACTGAAAGTGATGCACCAATTGCTTGAGACGTGCATACTGTATTCGCCTAATCGTTTCCCCACGAGCGCGTGAAAATCTTTCACACCCTGGCAATCATCAAGCGAGGTAATTGCATCGAGATGATCCAGAATTAGCACAGCATTCCGATGATGCTGGCGATTGATAGACGCACTCACCCCCGAATTGAACAGCTCACGCAAGCCTTTGTGCTTAATCTTAACGATTGCCATAAGCGCCTCAGAACGTTACCCAATAGGTAACATCATGCTTCGCTAAAATCAAGGCGGGATAACCCCCTACAAATCCATCACCTTCACCAACTTCCCGGTCGCGAAGATCGGCCCGGTCGGGGCGCCGGTGGGGGAGCCGCCTTTAGGTTCGCGGCTGACCGCCATCAAGCGGCCCGGCGCGGTTTCCACAGCGGGGTCGATGGAGAGGCCGGTGGGGCCGATGACGCCGAGGGATTTTGGCACGCTATCGTCGCCCACAATCCAAAGCTCGCGGTCCTGCCCATCGTCGGGGAGGGGGGTCAGCAGCGTGAGGGTGAGTTTGCCGTCGGGCGCGCCCTCGCGGATCACGCACCACGGGTCTTGCTGCTCGTTGAGCATGACCGCCACCAGCAGGGGGCGCAGGGGGGCAGGCTCGGCTTTGGCGGGCGGCGCTTCCGCCACTTGAACAGGGGCGGGCGTTGGGGCGCGCAGCAGGTCCGGGCGAACCAGAACGAGGCTGACCAGCCCTGCTGCCACCGCCATGCCCAGCATCACACTGGTCACGCGCCAGCGCCCTAGGCTGCGGCGCAGGTGAATGATTTCGGCGGTTGCGGGCACATCGTCGGCGTGGGGTACGTCTTCCTCGACCAAGCCGCGATCCGAACTGCTTCGGTCGGAGATAACCTCGAAGCCCAGGGCATCGTGAAGGTGCGCCCACAGGGTTTCGGGCGGCGGCACGGGCGGGGACAGCACCAACAGCGGCGCGAAATGCTCTTCCCAGGTAGTGCGCGCGGCGGCGATCTCCGGGTCCATCGCGCACAGGGACTCGAACTCCTGACGCGCCCGGCCCCGCAGCGTGCCGAGAACATATTCTCCGGCTAAAACCGTTAGCGTTTCGCGGTCCAAGGCGCTCATGATCCCAGGCACCCTTTCAGTTTCAAGAGGCCCCGGCGAACCCAGCTTTTAACTGTGCCCAGGGGCGTTTCCAGCTTTTCCGCCGCCTCCTCGTGAGTAGCCCCCTCGAAGAAAGCGACCAGAATCGCCCGGCGTTGATCGTCCGTCAGCACTGCAAGGCAGGCGTGCAGGCGGCTGGCATCCTCGCGGCCTGCCAGCGCCGAGAGCGCGTCTTCCGCCGGGTCCGGCAGGTCATCGAACTCTTCGGGCAGCGGGGCATCGCGCCCGCGCCGCGCAATAAGATCGAGCGCCCGATTGCGCGCCATCGTGAGCAACCAGCCTAGGGGCGAGCCTCGCCCGGCTTCAAACCGTGCCGCGCCCGACCACAGCTTTGTCAACACATCCTGCACTACGTCTTCGGCACTGGACCGATCCCTAGTGATACGGAGGGCGACGCCGTATAGATGCGGCCCCGCTTGCCGATAAAGTGTGGCAAACGCCCCCTCATCGCCGGAGGGTAGCCGCGTGAGCAGTTCAGCAAGATCCAGCGTTTCAGCATCCCGCATAGTGGATTACGTCCTCCAACGACAGCGGCTGTTCTAACCTTATCGGGTCTAAACCTACCTGGCCAAACACTGCCTGTTGAAGCAGGGCTTCGTCCAGTCTTCTGCGATACTCGGCCCGCGCAATTTCGATCACGCCGAACTGGGCAAGGTGATCGGTCTTGAATTGCGTATCCAGCAAGGTGAAGCCTCCGGCCTTTAAGTGCGCCACCAAATAGACCAAAGCGACCTTACTGGCATCGCGCGCGACCGAAAACATGCTTTCGCCAAAAAACGCCCCGCCAAGGGTAACGCCATAAAGCCCGCCCACCAATGTATCACCCTGCCAGCATTCTACCGAATGGGCGCGGCCTGCCTCGAACAGTAAGCCGTAGAGCCGCTTTATTTCGGCATTGATCCAACTATCCGGGCTGCCGGGGCGCGGGGCGGCGCAGGCGGACACTGTGCGGCGGAAGGCAGTATCAATACTCACGCGGTAGGGCTTGGCGCGCAAGCTGCGCTTCAGGCGTTTGGGAACGTGGAAACCATCAAGCGGCAGAATACCGCGCACATCGGGATCGACCCAGAAGAGTTCCGGGTCGTCCCGACCGTCCGCCATCGGAAAAATCCCGGCGGCGTAAGCGCGCAGCAACAGATCGGGGGTTAGGCGCATCCGATCTGCCACCGCTTAAGCGTCGCCACTCTCCTTTTCAGCGGCGATGCGCTCCATAAACTGCTCCAGCCAGTGAATCGTATAATCGCCGGTAATGAAATCCGGGTCGGCAATCACGCGCTGGTGCAGGGGGATCGTGGTATGAATCCCGGCGATCACATACTCCTCCAAAGCGCGGCGGAGGCGCATCAGGCACTCGTTGCGCGTTTTACCGTGAACGATGAGCTTGGACACGAGGCTATCGTAGTGCGACGGCACCTTATAGCCGGAATACAGCGCCGAATCGACGCGCACACCAGGGCCGCCCGGCGCGTGGTATTCAATGATCTTGCCCGGCGAGGGCGCGAAAGTTTCCGGGTGTTCGGCGTTGATGCGAACTTCGATGGCGGCCCCATTGAAGCGCACGTCTTCCTGTCTCAACGTCAGCTTGCCGCCGGCGGCGATACGGATTTGCTCCCGCACCAAATCAATGCCAGTGATGAATTCGGAAACCGGATGCTCCACCTGCAACCGCGTGTTCATTTCGATGAAATAGAACTGCCCGTCTTCGTACAGAAACTCCAGCGTGCCTGCCGACGCATAGCCCAGCGTGCCCATCGCCTTCAGCGCAATCTGGCCGATAGCCTCGCGCTCGTCAGCGTTCAGCGCGGGGGAGGGGGCTTCTTCCAGCAGCTTTTGATGGCGGCGTTGCAGCGAGCAATCGCGCTCGCCCAGGTGGATCACATTGCCCTGGCCGTCGCCGAGAATCTGCAACTCGATATGGCGGGGTTTTTCGAGGAATTTCTCGAAGAATACCATATCATTACCAAAAAACGTGCGGGCTTCGGCGCGGGCGATCGGCAGTTCCCGGCGCAGATCGGCCTCGTTCCGGCAAATCTTCATCCCCTTACCGCCGCCGCCTGCCGCCGCTTTGATGAGGATGGGGAAGCCGATGCGCTGGGCGATTTCCAGCGCTTCCTCGTCGTTCGTCACCGGGCCGTCGGAGCCGGGAACCGTGGGGATACCAAGCTCCTGCACGGCCTTCTTCGCGGTAATCTTATCGCCCATAATGCGGATATGCTCGGGCGACGGGCCGATGAACACCAGCCCATGATCTTGCACCATCTGCGCGAAATCGGCGTTTTCCGACAGAAAGCCAACACCGGGGTGAATGGCTTCAGCCCCGGTAATCGTCGCTGCCGACAGAATCGCCTGCATGTTCAAATAGCTTTGGCGCGGCGCGGGCGGGCCGATGCAGACGCTTTCGTCGGCCAGGCGCACATGCATCGCGTCGGCATCTGCCGTGGAATGGACCGCAACCGTGTGAATGCCAAGCTCGCGGCAGGCACGGTGGATGCGAAGGGCGATTTCGCCGCGATTGGCGATGAGGATTTTCTCGAACATGATTACCCTATGATCACGAGCGGCTCGCCATATTCAACCGGCTTCCCTTCCGTCACCACAATCTCTTTCACGACGCCGGTGCGCGGCGAGAGCAACGGGTTCATCACCTTCATCGCTTCGATGATGAGCAGGGTCTGGCCCTTCTCCACTGTGTCGCCCACCGCGATGAAGGGGCGCGCGCCGGGTTCTGCTGCCAGATAAACCGTGCCAACCATCGGCGAGGGCACCATGCCGGGATGATCGGCAGGCGCAGGGGCGGCAACAGAAGCCGCCGCAACAGCAACAGGGGCAGCGACCGGCGCGGGAGGCAAAGCCACACTCTGCGGCGGCAAATTGCGCGCGACGCGGATGCGAACATTATCGCGCTGATATTCAATTTCGGTCAGCTTGGTCTCGTCGAGCAGGCTGGCGAGACTGCGGATTAGTTCGCTATCGAGTTGATGCTGAGACATTGTTTCTCTCTAAACAAGCAGGGCGTGAGGCCGAAAACAAGACGCGGGCGTCACGCTGCGGTTTTAATCAGATTGGCGAGGGCGGCCACGGCCAGCACATAAGATTGACCGCCAAACCCGGCGATCACGCCAATCGCGGCCCGCCCTGGGTAGGACGTGTGCCGGAATGGTTCGCGATGGAAGATATTGGAAAGATGCACCTCAACAACGGGCAACTCCACCGCCTTCAGCGCATCCAGCAGCGCAATAGACGTATGGGTATAGGCCCCTGCGTTAATGATAATTCCAGCGGCGGTCCCGCGCGCTTCCTGCACCCAGTCAATCAACACGCCTTCATGGTTCGACTGGCGAAAATCGAGAGCACAGCCAAGCTGGTCTGCCGCCCGAGATGTCGCGAGGCGAACGTCTTCCAGCGTGTCGGTGCCGTAGATGTGCGGCTCGCGCGTACCCAGCAGGTTAAGATTCGGTCCATTCAGAACCAAGATCAAAGGGGCGGACAAAAGGTCAACCTTAAGCTATTACGTCAGTCTTTGCGTTATACCACGCTCGCCGCTTGATGCAAGAAAGGTGAGGAACGCGGCTTTTTCCCCTTTAGCGAGGCGGGGCCTTGCCACCGCTTCTAGCTAAACCCAGTCGCCTAACCCTTTCAGGATCACATCCCGATCTTCAGCGCCGATCACCGCAGATTCCTCAACGAAAGCGATAATTTTCAACAGCACATCCGGGCTAACTTTTCCCTTGACGACTGCACGCTTATTTTTTGGCGGCTGACCAACAATAAGCGTGCAAGATATTATGGATTTTCCGTCAACGGTCGGATCAAGAAAAGGGAAATCTGAACAAGGAACAACAAGATCGCCTGGATAAAGGCGTTTTTTAGGTGAATTTACAAAGAGATATTTCTCATTCAAGCTGATACAGAGATGGTATTTCTCCTTATCCGCCTCATAGCTCCAGAATAGCACTACATCGCCAGGGGAATGCATCTAAACGCAACGCGAAGCATCAATGAGATTCGACAGCAACTCGGGATCTGGCTCCGCCATAAGCTGCATGTAGTCTATCGGCGCAGATCGCTTATCGCCCCGCCTACCCCAAGCGGCAACATAGGCCGGATTTTTGTGGGTCTTGTCCACCACTCCGCCGAACTTCAGATCCTTCACCTCTTCAAGCGCCGCCGAGAGAGCCGCCACGTCAGTTTCTGACAAAAGGCGCAAATTCGGGTTTCGCTTTGGCCCTCGGTAGAAATAAGCTTTGGCGCGCGCGTGTTCTAGGGTCCAAGGGGGCCATGCCTCATTCGGAAAATCAATCTGCCCATTGTAATCCGGCTTCAAAAAATCATAAGACCTTACGGGGACTGGCCCAAACTCCAAGGCCGCGTAATTATCAAAGGTAATCGGGCGACCGTACTGCTCCAGGTGCTCCATATCAGCTAAAAATAATGATTTTACGATCTCGTATTGCGTTACGGGATCGCCAATCCGCTCACCCTCCTGGATCAGGAACAGGATGGCTTCCAAAATACGCTTACGATTCGGGGTAAGTTGCATCGAATCCCTTTGGTGCATGGCAAAAACCAAACTTGGTTAAGTTTACCATAAGCACGTAATACAATAAAGAGGCCAACTCAGTTATACGGATTTCAACCCGCCTGTTCAAGCGCACGGCAATTGCTTAGACTAAGGGTTATGTGCATCTTCTTGTCCCGTCACCCCGCCCGCTCCCGCCTGTTTGCCGGGATTGTGGGGCTATTGGGGGTTGGTTTCGGCCCGACGGCGGCAGCGAACGAATTGACCTCCCCTTCGATTCTGCAACCCTTGGTCGGCTTCCTCAGCCTGTTTGCGCTGGCGTTGTTGATTACCGGAACCTTGCATTTTCGCGCTGTCTTGCGGGGCCGCGCTATTCAGCAGCAATTACGAGCCGTCCAGCAGGTCGCCGATCGCCGCCAAGCCTTGATGGATGCCGCCGCAACGCCGCTCGCGCTGTTCGGGCGCGATTCACGGCTGGTGGAAAGCAACCTCGCGTGGTCCGGCCTCATGCGCGGCAGCGACACGTTCATCACACAGGCGCGCGAACTCGCCATGCGGGGCTTGCGCCTTAATAGCGAGCAGGTGGAAACCGTGTCGCTGGTTATCGACGGCGCGATGCACGCGTATTCCCTCCGCACGCTGCCCTCCCCCGCCGGCATTTCGGTGTCGGCCACCGATATGCGCCAGATCGAAAGCCTGATGTTTCAGGTCTCGCGCTTGATTTCGGCGCAAGACGATGTGCTGGACGCGGTGAATGCTCCGATTGTCATTTTCGGCCCAGAACGGCGGATCAAATTCTTCAATGCCGCCTTCGCCCGCCTATTTTATCTCGATGACGTATGGTTGGCGCGGGAGCCGACACTGCAAGAGTTGATAGATATTTTACGCGAAAAGCGGCAACTGCCGGAAGTGATCGACTTTGCGGCTTATAAGCGCGAGCAACTGGCACAGTTTCAATCTTTGGTAAGCGCGAAGGAGGAAGTGCTGCACCTGCCCGATGGTCGCACTTTGTTTCAGCGCGTTGCCCCGCACCCCTTGGGCGGCTTGATCTATTCCTATGAAGACGCGACCGATAAATTCGCCCTAGAGCGGTCGTACAATACACTCATCGAAGTGCAGCGCGAAACGCTCGATAACCTGTCCGAAGCCGTGGCTTTCTTCGGGATCGACCGGCGCTTGCGCCTGCATAATCCCGCCTTTCTGCACATTTGGGGCCTCAGCGAAGAACAGTTGTTGGGCGAGCCAACCCTAGATGAATTGCAAGCCGCAACCCTGCCGTGGGTGGCCGAAGGCGAAGAGCCGGATCAGAGCGCGCTCAGCCAACGCCGCCTGCGGACTGGCGTGCTCAGTTGGCGCGGCGGTAAGGAGATCGACTTTACCTCAGTGCCAATGCCCGATGGCGCAACCCTCTACCTGTTCCTCGACATCACCGAGCGCAACCGGGCACAGTTGGCCTTGCACGAGCGTAACGAGGCGCTGGAAGCGGCGGATCGGCTGAAAACGGAGTTTATCGCCAACGTCTCCTACGAGCTTCGCACGCCGCTGAACTCGATCATCGGTTTCTCGGAAATTCTAACCGAACAGTATTTCGGTCCGCTCAACACGCGCCAGTTGGAGTATAGCCGGGGTATTTTGGCTGATTCGCATCGGCTGCTGTCGCTGATTAACGATATTCTCGATCTTGCCACGATAGAAGCCGGGTATTTGGCCCTGGAGCGCGATACGATTGAGGTGAATAGCCTTATCGTTTCCACTCTCGCCCTCGTGCGGGAGCGCGCCCAGGCCCGCGACATTACGCTAACGCTCGATTCCACTGCCGAGATCGGCACCGTCGTCGGCGACACCAAACGGCTGCGCCAAGCGCTGTTCAACCTACTTTCTAACGCCATCAAATTTTGCCGCCCGACGGATAAGATAACGATCAGCGCGCGGCGTCGCCCGCAAGGCGGTATCTCCATCCGCGTGTCCGATACCGGCCCCGGCATTCCGGCTGAAAATCTAGCGCGCATTTTTGGGCGGTTCGAGCGCGCGGGGCGGCAGGCGGGGGCGGGCTTAGGGCTATCCCTGGTCCGCAGCATTGTGGAACTCCACGGCGGGGAGGTAAGCCTCACGTCGTCGTCGAGCGGCACGGATGTTCTATGCTGGCTGCCGGATATGCTGACAGACACGCCCGCCGAGACCAGCCGAGCCTTGCCGCCACTGGTTCAGCAGAATGCTGCGTCTTAGAGATCGTTTGAAAATGTCGGATGTGTCGATAACGAGCTTGCAAAGCGGTCTGTGGCACGCGACGTTAAGGGTATGGTTCAGCGCGCGCTTATTCTCATGATGGATTCTTTCGGCATCGGGGCTGCCCCAGACGCTTGCCACTTCCAAGATCAGGGATCGAACACCTTCGGGCATCTCGCCTCGTGGTCTTTGGCGCAGCGGGGTCGCCCGCTGGTCCTGCCGAACTTGGAAGAACTTGGCCTAGGGGCAGCAGCCCGCGAGGCGACCGGAATTCTGCCGACGGGCTTCTTGAAGCGCGATGGCTTTACCGGCCTGTACGCCGCCGCTGCCGAGCGCTCCAAGGGCAAAGATACCCCCTCCGGCCACTGGGAACTTACGGGAGTGCCCGTGCTGTTCGACTGGGGCTATTTCCCCAAAACTGTCCCGAGCTTTCCGCCTGAATTAACGCAAGCCTTGATCGCGCAAGGCCACTTGCCCGGCATTCTCGGTAACTGCCATGCATCGGGGACCGAGATTATCGCCGAACTTGGCGACGCGCATGTCGCGAGCGGTAAGCCTATCGTGTACACCTCCGCCGACTCGGTGCTGCAAATCGCCGCCCACGAAGCGAGCTTTGGGCTAGAGCGGCTGCTAACCCTGTGCAAACTCGCGCGCACTTTGGTCGATCCTTATAATATAGGCCGCGTCATCGCCCGGCCTTTCACTGGCAGCAGCGGGGCTTATCGCCGGACTGCCAACCGCAAAGACCTTGCCGTGCCACCACCCGCGCCAACCCTGCTGGATAAGCTGGTGGCGCGCGGCAGTCAGGTGCTCGCCATTGGCAAGATCGGCGATATTTTCGCCTACAACGGTATCAGCCGCGTGATCAAAGCCGACGGGAACGATGCGCTGTTCGACGCAACCCTGGCCGCCCTGGACGACGCGGGCGACGGCGATTTGATCTTCACCAACTTCGTCGATTTCGACCAATCTTTCGGCCACCGCCGCGACCCCGGCGGCTATGCCGACGCGCTGGAAGCCTTCGATGCGCGCCTGCCAGAGCTTTATGCCAAGCTACAACCGGGCGATCTGGCGTTGATCACCGCCGACCACGGCTGCGATCCCACCTGGATTGGCACGGACCATACCCGCGAATTTGTGCCGTTGATTTTCTTCGGCCCCGGTCTTGCCCCTCACCTTGCGGGTGTAAATGGGGGGCGACGGGAGAGCTTCGCCGATGGCGGCCAGAGCCTCGCCCAGCACCTCGGCCTTCCCCCGTTAGAGGCAGGCCGCAGCCTTCTGTGACCGCCGCGATGGGCAAAAAAAATCGCCCCCAAAATGATCCGCCGATAAGCAGGCCGCGAATAAAGAGTGATGACCACTCTGCGGAACCCTTCTGCCCCTCGGGCCTTGTATTTCGCGCCCGCCGAAACCGTGTCGGCGCGGCTGGAGACGGTTATGGGCGATGAGACCCGCGCCGACCTGGCGCGGTTGATGCAGAAGTTGATGCAACGGGTGGCAGAATCGCAAGATCAAGCCGCTTTCGCCGCCCTATTCGCTCACTTTGGCCCGCGCTTGAAATCCTACCTTATGCGCCTCGGTAGCCCCGAGGCCGAGGCCGAGGATTTGCTGCAAGAGGTCATGGTAACGCTGTGGCGTCGGGCGGGCGGGTTTGATCCCACCTTAGCGTCCGTGAGCACGTGGCTGTTCACTATCGCCCGCAACAAGCGGATTGATCGCCTACGCCGCGATAAGCACATTGATTGGGAGGCGGACGATCCCGCCCTCATCGCTGAAGAGGCTTTCGGTGAACCCGTTCCGGGGGCCGATCACGCCTACGATCTGGCGCAACAAAACGATAGGCTGCGCGCTGCCCTAGCGCTTCTGCCGCCAGAGCAAGCCAGCCTGCTGCAACAAGCCTATTGGGAAGACCGCTCGCACCGCGACATCGCGGAGGCAACGAAAATCCCGCTCGGCACTGTTAAATCGCGTATCCGCTTGGCCCTAACCCGGCTGCGCGCGGTTTTGAAGGACGCATGACCATGCCCCACTTTCACCCGTCCGACTCGCTGTTGATGGATTACGCCGCCGGAACCTTGCCGGAAGCGATTAGCCTGCTGGTGGCAACCCACCTCACCTACTGCCCGGACTGCCGCAAAGAGGTGCAGGCGCTCGAAGCCGTGGGCGGCGCGATGCTGGAGAGCCTGCCGCCGACAGACGTGAAGACCGATCTTGCGACCGTGCTGGCTAAACTCGCTCTCCCGGAAGTCCCCGCACCCGATGCGCCGCTGGCGGGCGAGCCGTGGATGCCGCGCCCCGTGCGCCGGGCGCTGGCGGGCGTTCCAACCACGCCCACAAAGCCGCTGCCGTGGAAGCGCGTGACAGGGGCGCTCTCGGAAATCCGTCTCGCCACCCCCAGCCGCACGCCAGGGGGCCGCACGCGCCTCATGCGGATTGCCGCAGGCGGAGCCATGCCCGAACATACGCACGGCGGAACGGAATATGTGCTGGTGCTGAAGGGCGGCTTTAGCGACCAGTTCGGTCACTATCTGCCCGGCGACCTCTCGATCTCCACCGCCGACCACACCCACACCCCCATCGCCGACGATGATGGCGACTGCATCTGCCTCGCCGTGGTTGATGGCACGCTGAAGCTGACGGGTGTTATGGGCTGGGTGGTTAATCGGTTTGTGCGGTTTTAGGGGTTTAGCGTCTCACCGGATTAATCGCGTCCAATCCCCAAAAATCGCGCTCGTTATCCGTCACAATAATGCACTCGTGCGCCTGTGCCGTTGCGGCTATAATCATATCAAGCGGGCTGCGCGAACGCCCTTCAGCTTTTCTATCCGCCATAAGACGCGCCCAGATGAAGCTCGCCGCCTGATTGAAGGGTAAAATACGCCCAGGGAACAGGGCTTCCGGCCCTTCAGCGCTGAAGAACCAAGTTTCAAGCGTAGTCCGTTTGCGTCCAGCGGGTTTTTCGAGAATTCCACGCCACAGCTCGGCAAGGGTGAGCGATGCAATAAATAAGGTGCTATCGCGCTGAACCGCCATCCAGTTAATCAGTAAGGGTGGCGGGATAGGGCGAATGACCGCACTCAGGATATTTGTATCCAGCAGATACCGCGTCACAGTGCAACCTTGCGCCCCTCGACAACCGGACGCTCCAACACCAAATCCGCGCCAACAAGCGGCGAGGCCCGCAAAGCAGCCAAGATGCCGCCAACGTGGGCATCGGGGGATGCCAGCACGGATTCGACCGTCGCGCGTAGATGCGTCGCCTCCGGCCCAGCTTCCGCCAACCGCTTGGCCAGCGCGCGGATCAAGCTGCGGTCCTGTGCGCCAACAGTCACTTGCAAGCGCACGAGGCCTCGCGCCTGAAGCCGGGAACGGTATGATTGGGGAGCGGTCATCGCCCTCTCCTTTTCAGTCTGGTTGAAGTATAAGCCGAGCGCCACCCCGTCACAATCCCTTACCCTGCCGTTGACGGTTTCCAAACCGCCCAACTCCGAGTAAGCTGGCGGCAGTTTTCAATGGAGAGCCGCGATGCCGTCGCACCATCTTCCGATCTCCGAGCATAACGCCAACCGGATTGACCGCCTCGTTCGGATAGGCCGCATCGCCAATTCAACCTCCGTCGTGCAAGCTGGATTAGAGGTGCTGGAGAAGCAAGAAGCGCGGGATCGTGCCAAACTCGAAACCCTCCGGGCTGCCGCTGCCATTGGCCTCGAGGATTTGAAGGCCGGACGAGTTGAAACCGTTGAAGCGGAAGATGTGGAAGCATTCCTTGCGGGGCTATTGGAGGCCCCAGACAAAGCCTAAGCTGCTATGCGTTCGCTCCACATTACGGCGGCTGCCCGAGCTGATTTGCGGGCGGTTCAGACTCATACCGAGCAAAAATTTGGCCCCGTTGCCCGAAAAAGATATGCCGCGCTACTCGCCCAAGCGCTCCGTGATCTCAGCGCAAATCCAGTACGCCCCGGCAGTCTCAAACGTCTCGATATCGGGACTGATCTGCTGACGTATCATATTTCCCTGAGTAAAGACCGAAGCCTTAACGAGCACGGGTCCGTTCGGTCCCCCCGTCATCTGATTCTCTATTCGCTGGAAGACGATACCATTCTCGCTATCCTGCGCGTGTTGCACGATGGAATGGACATTCGCCGCCATATCCCAACGAAACCGCAGCGCCGTTAACCTCCCCCCTTGCCTCCCCCGCGCTCCCCTGCCAGTCTCCCCGCCATGCCCAAGCTCTCCCCCGATGCCGCTGTGGCGGCGCAGTATGAAGCCCTGCCCTATCCGCACCGCGACCCGCGCGACGAGGGGAAGCGGCTGATTGTTGGCTCGCCTAGCCATCTTCAGGAAATCGAGCAAAGCGTGTTCGGTGGGCGCTGGCCAATGCGGCCCGTTCGGGTTCTCATTGCAGGGGGCGGGTCCGGCGATGCGCTGACCATGCTGGCGCACCAGCTCGCCGGGGCCGGGCGTCGGGCGGAGCTTTTGTATCTCGACCCCTCCCAGGCGGCGCGAGCCGTTGCGGAAGCGCGAATTGCCGCGCGGGGCTTGGATCAATCCGAAACCATTTCTATCCGTTTTGCCACCGGCTCGCTGCTCGATCTGCCCACCCAGGGGCATGATCCGTTCGACTACATTGATAGCTGCGGCGTGCTGCACCATTTAGATGATCCCGATGCGGGGTTGCGCGCGCTGGTTTCCGTGCTCGCGCCCCACGGCGGGATTGGGCTAATGCTTTATGGGGCCTACGGGCGGCGCGGCGTGTATGACGTGCAGGCGATTCTGCGCACTCTTGCCGCCGAAGGCTCCCCGAAAGAGCGCGTCAGCCAAGCCAAGCGCGTGCTCAGTCAGCTTCCCAGCACCAACTGGCTGCGGCGGAATGGCGTGATCCGCGATCATCTCGATGGCGGCGACGCGGGGCTGTTCGATCTGCTGCTCCACGCCCGCGACCGCGCCTATACCGTGCCGGACTGGTTCGCGCTCATCCACGGCGCGGGCTTGCGCCTGGCCGAATGGGTGGAGCCTGCGCGCTATCGGCTCAACACCTATTTCGCGGACCCTGGCGTGTTAAAGCGCGCCGAAAGCCTGTCTTCGGAGGCCGAAGCCGCCTTGGCCGAGCAGGTCGCGGGCAATCTTGCGCGCCACGCCGGTTATCTGGTCCGCGCTGAAAACCCCATCGCCCCGCCCCCGCCGGGCGACCGCGCCGCTATTCCCGCTTTCAAGGACATCGACCCGCAACGCCTGCTCGCGGCGATGGACCGGGGCGGACGGCTGACCGTGGGCAATGAAGGGCTTGACCTAACCCTGCCGCTCCCCACCCTCGCCGCCGCCGTGCTGCCGCGTATCGACGGGCGCAAGACGTGGCAGGCGGTGCTGGACGAGGTGAAATCCCTCCGCAAAGACCTGTCGGACGACACCCTCACCCGCACCGCCGAGCAGATCGCCCGGCAGTTGGGCGGCATCGGGCGGTTGACGCAGCGGTATGGGGGTTAGAGAGGCCGCTTGTTTCTGCCGTGATTAACCTTTAAGGTGCATATTGCAATGACGGTTAAGCGAACGCCTCATCACGATCTTGCGCTCGTCCAGGCGAAGTTTGGGACGGTGGATAGCTGGAGTGTGACCTTGACGGCGCTTCGGAGCGCTCGGTCCCTCGGATACAGCGATAGTGGCATCGTAGAAGCGGTTCGCGCGCTGACACGGGCCGACTTCGTAAAGTCCGAGACCGCCCATAGCCCGCCCAACCATAAGGTTTGGCACGATACCTACGTCCTACCTTGGGGCCAACGCTGGCTGTACCTGAAGTTTGCGGGTGAGACGCTCATCGACCTTACCCTAACGTCGTTCAAGGAACTGCATCATGACTGATGCTCCCCTCATCCACCCTGTCACTGGCAAGCTTCTGCGCCGGGATGTACGACCGCAGGCCGTGATCTTCGGCACTCTCACGCGAATGGTCGATATGCCGGGCTGGTATCCTGATGACGATAGCGACAGCATTCACACAGGTGGCGATACAGCCGAATCGGACCGCATCTTTCTTGAACTGAAGGCCGCCTATGGCGCGCACGTTCGCCATATCCGCAAAGATCGGCTGAAACTTACGCAGGAGGAAGCTGGGCGGCTTATCGGCGGCGGACGCCGGGCATTCCAGAAGTATGAAAGCGGCGCAACCCCGCCCAGCGACGCGGCGATTGCCCTGATCGAGCTTCTCAACCGGCACCCGGAAGAGATCGAGTTTCTGCGGCAGATGCGGGGGTAGGGAAACGGAGCGTTAGCGCTTACGCGGCACCCTCGTAACGGGCAATCATGGCGTCTCGGGTAAGCAACATCAGGTTTTCAGCGCGGCATGAACCCGTCGAGAACGTCATCGGGGAGGGAGAGGTCGTCGCTGATCCGCACGCCTTGCAGATCGCCATAAACGGCGGGACACCCGGTGAGGGCCGACAGCCGCGCCACGGGCTTGCCGTTGCGGGTTACGACAATATCCTCACCCGCCTCCACCCGCGATACGAGGGCAGCAAACTCCGCTTTAGCCTGCGCGACGGAAACTTGGGTTAAGCTCATCTGTCCCCCTAGCAATAATAACCATCAAGGTCAGTATTGCTGAAAATCACCGCGCCGTCAAAAACCGCGCTTACCCCCCTAAAAGGCCCGCTCTTCATAAATCTTCCGCACGTCGCCCTGCCAGGGGCCGTGGAAGGCGTCTAGCAGATCGTCGGCGAAGCTGCGGCCACTGGCGGCGATGGCGAACAGGGCATCGAGCGTGTGGGTTTCGTCGTCGCCGTGGCCGTTAAAGCGGCGGCGATTCCGCAGTCCCTCGCGGGCGATAACGAGCATGGTCAGTGCCACGTCGCGCACGGTCTGGCCCTTGAACGGGGTCGCGAGGCCGCGCGCCGGAACCGAGGCACGAAGCGTGGCGTGATCTTCCGGCGTCCAGCCCTTCACCAAATCCCAGGCGGCTTCAAGCGCCGTTGTATCGTAGAGCAACCCAACCCAGAGGGCGGGGAGCGCCAGCAATCGCTTCGTCGGCCCGGCGTCGGCCCCGCGCATTTCAAGGAACTTCTTCAGCCGCACTTCGGGGAAAACCGTAGAGAGATGGTCGATGAAATCCCCGACATGCGCGCGCGCGCCGGGCAGGGCCGGGAGTTTGCCATCAATGAAGGCGCGAAAACTCTGGCCTGAAGCATCAATATAGTTGCCGTCGCGATAGACGAAATACATCGGCACATCGAGCATATAGTCCACATAGCGCTCGAACCCCATGCCGTCCTCGAACACGAACGGCAGAATGCCGCAGCGGTTGGCGTCGGTATCGGTCCAAATGTGGCTACGGAAGCTCTGGAAGCCGTTTGGGCGGCCTTCGGTGAAGGGCGAGGCGGCGAACAGCGCGGTGGCGAGCGGTTGCAGCGCCAGCGACACGCGGAACTTTTTCACCATATCGGCTTCGGAGCCGTAATCGAGATTCACCTGCACCGTGCAGGTTCGCAGCATCATATCGAGGCCGAGACTGCCGACTTTCGGCATATAGGCTTTCATAATGGCATAGCGGCCCTTGGGCATCCACGGCACGTCTGCCCGTGTTGCCAGCGGATTGAAGCCGGCACCGAGGAAGCCGAGACCGAGCTTATCGCCAAGAGCGGTCACTTCTTGAAGATGGTTCAGCAGTTCGGCTTCGGTTTCGTGCAGGGTTTCGACCGGCGCGCCAGAAAGCTCGAACTGACCGCCCGGCTCGAGACTGACCGAGGCTTTACCGCGCGTTAGCGCAATCGGATGATCGCCTTCCAGCACCGGCGTCCAGCCATAGTCAGCCGCCAGCCCTTCTAACAGGGCGCGAATGCCGTTCGGCCCGTCGTAGCTGGGGGCTGCGAGACTATCGCGATGAAAGACGAATTTTTCGTGCTCCGTGCCAATCGCCCAGTGGTCGGCGGGTTTGGAGCCGCTGTCGAGATAAGCGACCAGTTGGCGCGTATCGGTAATTACATCGCCCAGACCGGAAGGGGTGCCCGCCATCAAATCCCTCGTTTCTGCCGCACCGCCTTTAGAAGGCCGGGGGCTTTGATCCTGACGCCAGCGCGCTGCCGCGCGGCCCCTGTTCCCGCCAATCGCCCCGCTGCGCCTGAACCAGCGCCAGCAAGGCCATCGCCGCCGTATCGGCCCGCAGAATGCGCGGCCCTAAGCTAACGCGCAAGACAAAGCCTAACCCCGCAGAGCCGGGCAAGCTAACGCCGTTAACCTCATCCTCACCATGCCGAGACACGGCCCCGATTGCAAGCGCCTTCAGCATCTCGCGCTCACTGGGATCGAAGCCGCCTTCGGGGCCGATCAGCACGGCGAGCTTTGCGTTCTGGGGCAGGGTTGCGAGGGCCGACAGGGCATCGGGGGCGTCCCCCGCTTCGTCGGCCATCAGCAGCACTCTGCCCTCCGGCCAATCAGCGAGAAGTTTTGCCAGCGGAATCGCCGCCGCCACATCGGGCAGCGTCAAGCGCTCGCACTGTTCGGTCGCCTCCTGGGTAATCGCGCGCAAGCGTTCAGGGGTAACGCGCCCGGCGTTGGTGCGGCGGGTGAGGGTTGGGATCAGGCGAGAGGCCCCGAGTTCGGTGGCTTTTTCCACAATCATATCCAGCCGGGCGCGTTTGATGGGCGCAAAGCACAGCCACAGGTCCGGCTCGGGTGCGAAGGGGCGCGTGAGCTTGTCGATCCGCGCGAGGCCGCTGCGTTTATCGAGCTTTTCCACCACGGCCAAGGCTTCACCGTCGCGACCATTGATCAGCGCCAGCTTATCGCCAGGGCCGAGGCGCAAGACGGCGCGCAAATAGTGGGTTTGCTGCTCGTCGAGCGTAAGGCTTTCCCCCGGCGTCAAATCGGCCTGAACGAACAGCCGCGCGGCAAAAATATCATCGTCAGGGGTCATGATAGTGCCTTAATCCTTTCGAGCAAATCCCGAGCAAACGGGCACAGTAAATGCAATGCGGCAGACTTTACCGTCTTCCGCTGGGCTAAAAATCCGTCATGATGAGCGTCGAGTCGAGAAAGATCGGGGGAGCCGCGTGGACGCCAGCAATCAGCTTATTCTGCTTATCGGTACGCTGCTGTTGCTGAGCATTTTTGCGGGCATGGTTTCGACGCGCGTTGGCGCACCTTTACTCGTGGTTTTCCTCGCGCTGGGCATGTTGGCGGGGGAGAACGGGCCGGGCGGGATTTTATTTTCCGACTTTCAGGCAGCCTACACGATTGGCAGTGCCGCGCTGGCGATCATTCTGTTCGAGGGCGGTTTGCGAACGCCGCTCGCACAGTTTCGGCAAGCGGGGCTTCCGGCCTTCGTGCTGGCAACCGTCGGGGTTGGGCTGTCGGCGGGGATTGTTGCCGGAGCGATTGCGCCTTTCTCGCATAATTGGGTGCAGGCGCTGCTGATGGGGGCCATCGTGGCGTCCACCGATGCCGCCGCCGTGTTCGGGCTGATGCGGCAAAATAAGGTGGATATTCACAAGCGCGTGCGGGCGACGCTAGAGGTAGAATCTGGCCTGAACGACCCCATGGCGATTTTCCTCACGCTGCTGCTGGTAACGATCCTTGCGCCGAATAGCGAGGGGGCCGTGAATATCGGCCCAATCCCGTTCTTCCTTCTGCAAATGGTTGGCGGCGCGGCGTTCGGCGCGGCGGGCGGGTTTGCTTTGCGCGGGATTTTGCGGCGAATCGACATCGAACCCGGCCTCTACCCGATCTTCACGCTGGCGGGCGCGCTGATGGTGTTCGGCGCGGCGCAAAGCGTTCACGCCTCCGGCTTTCTGGCGATCTATCTGGTTGGGCTGCTGGTTGGCCATCAACGCAGCAAAGCGCACGCGGGGATTGAACGGTTTTTGGATGCTTTCGCGTGGCTGGCGCAAATCGCCCTGTTCCTCATGCTCGGGCTGCTGGTGACGCCCGCCTCCTTGGTCGAATATCTCGGCCCGGCGCTTTGGGTTGCCTTAGTGCTGATGTTTGTGGCGCGGCCTTTGGCGACCGCTCTCTGTTTGCTGCCGTTCCGCTTCAACTGGCGCGAAGTGATTTTCGTCTCGTGGGTGGGGTTGCGCGGGGCGGTGCCGATCTTCTTGGCGATTGTGCCGGTGCTGGCGGGGGCACCGGGCGGCATGGCCTATTTCTCGGTGGCGTTCGTGGTGGTGGTGCTCTCGCTCCTGGTGCAAGGCTGGACGCTGGCCCCGCTGGCGCGCCTGCTGCGCCTCACGGTTCCAGCGGAAGCGCCGCCGCCCGCCCGCTTCGATATCGCCCTCCCCGGCACGGTAGAGGGGGAGAACGCCGTATCGGGCTACGCAATCGCGGCAGATAGCGCTATTCTGGCCCGCCCCGATGGCGCGCTGTCGTTGCCGGGCGACGCCAAAGTGTTGATGGTCTTGCGCGAGGGCCTCGCCCTTGGCCCGAATGCCGCCGCAACCTTGGTGCCGGGCGATTATCTGCTTGTCCGCACCGATACCGCCCACCTTGGTCATATCGACCGGCTGTTCGGCCCAAAATCGACCCGAATTGCCGACCCGGATGCCTTGCTGGGCGAATTCACCATCGACGGGTCACACACGATGGACGAGCTTGGTAAGCTCTATGGTGTACCGGTCCCGCAAGGCTCCGGCGGCCTCAGCATCGCCAGCTATATGGCCGATACGCTGGCGATTCTGCCGACCATCGGCGACCGCGCCCCCTTAGGCCCTATTGATCTGATCGTCAAAACGGTAGAGGACGACCGCATCCTGGAAGTCGGAATCGACCTTGAGCCGGAACGCCCGCCTGAAGGTATGGAGCGATGGGCGAAGATTACCCGGATACTGCGCGAGGGCATTCGCTTCCGGCAGCGCGCCGGGTAGGCTTGCGCCCATCCGCAGGCGCGGTTAGGGTTCCGGCGTACTCTATTTTTTCTGATGAAACGGTGAAAGACCAATGGCGATGTCGATGCGAATTGGGTCACGCTTGGCCCTCGGGTTTACCGCCGTTCTGCTGCTGCTTGTAGCGCTTGCCGTCATGAGCATCCGCGAGGTCAATAAGATCGACGCTGACCTGACGCAGCTGCATGACGTAAACAGTGTAAAGCAGCGCTATGCCATCAACTTTCGCGGTAGCGTGCATGACCGGGCGATCAATGTGCGCGATCTGGCGCTTCTTACCGACGCAACCGCCGCTAAGGCAGTGGTGAGCGATACCGAAAGGCTGGCGCGCTTCTATGCCGAGTCTGCCACGTCGCTCGATGCCCTTTTAGTACGGCGCACCGATACCGACTCCGAGGAGCGCCGCATCCTTACCAGCATCAAAGAAACCGAGAGCAAAACCCTGCCGCTCATCAAGCAAGCGGTAGAAGCACAGCAGAAGGGCGACCTAGAGCAGGTTAAGAAAAGCGTTGAGATGTCTCGCCCGTTGTTCGTGGAGTGGTTGGCGCGGATCAACCAGTTCATTGATCTTGAGGAAAAGCAGAATAATATCATCGCCGAGAGGGCCAGCAACATTGCGCGCGGGTTTCAGTTTTTTACGCTGCTCCTCGCAGGCGGGGCTGTTGTCCTCGGCGCTGGCTTCGCCTTCTGGTCGATGAACGCGGTTCGGCCCTTGCGGACCTTGGCCGAGGCGATGCGAAAGCTCGCGACGGGGGATCTGTCGGTCGCTATTCCCGGTACAGGCCGGAGGGACGAAGTGGGCGACATGGCCGGGGCCGTGCAGATTTTCAAAGATAATGCCACCGAAGTGGCGCGCCTGACCACCGAACAGGAAGCGGCAAAAGCCCGCGCCAGCACCGAGCGCGCGGCGGCGATGCGGGCGCTGGCCGACAGATTCGAGCGCAGCGTGAGCGCCGTTGTCGATACCCTAGGCACGGCAGCGCGCGATTTGAATATAGATGCACGCTCGATGACCGCTGCTGCCGATAGCACTAATCAGCAAACGCAAAACGCCGTTTCTGCCGTGGAACAAACCGCAACGAATGTCCATTCTGTCGCCGCAGCCGCAGAAGAGCTATCGGCCTCGATCCGCGAAATCTCCCGCCAGGTCTCGCAATCCACCACGATTGCCGGGCAGGCGGTGAACCAAGCCGAGAAAACCAGCCGCTCGGTTAGCGGACTTGCGGTCGCGGCCCAGCGCATCGGCGAGATCGTGCAGATTATCGAATCAATTGCCAGCCAAACCAATCTGCTCGCGCTCAATGCCACCATCGAAGCCGCGCGCGCGGGGGACGCGGGCAAAGGCTTTGCCGTGGTTGCAGCCGAAGTGAAGACGCTGGCCAATCAAACGGCCCAGGCAACCCAGGAAATTCAAGCCCAGGTGAGCCAAATTCAGTCCGCCACGTCGGAAACTGTTACCGAAATCGGCGCGATTGGCACGGTCATCGGCCAGATCAACGAGATCACCACGGCGATTGCGGCGGCAATTGAACAGCAAGGGGCCGCCACCGGCGAGATTAGCCGCAATGTGCAGCAGGCAGCGAGCGGTACCGAAGAAGCCTCCAAAGCCGTTACCACCGTTTCGGCGGTCGCGGCAGAAACGGGTTCCTCCGCCGCCCATGTGCTGAGTGCCGCCGCCAACCTCGCCAGCCAGTCCGACAAACTGAAGCTGGAAGTGGAAAGCTTCGTTCAGTCCGTCCGCGTCGCATAACCCGCATCGTCGGCACAGACTTGAAAACAATGGTTTAGGGGGGAACGACCGATGGAGATTTCAGGACAGGCCGCGCTGGTCACGGGGGGCGCGTCGGGCCTTGGCTACGGCACCGCACACGCGCTGATCGCCGCTGGGGCGACAGTGGCGTTGGTCGATCTTCCAGGGGCAAAACTGGAGGAAGCCGCCGCCGCCCTGGGCGCTCTCGCCTGCCCCGCCGATGTAACCGATGCGAGCGCCCTCGAAAGCGCCTGCGCTAAAGCCGCCGCCGCCCACGGCCCTGCCCGCATTCTCGTCGCCTGCGCCGGGATTGCGCCGGCAGCGCGCGCGGTGGGGCGCGACGGGCCGTTAGCGCTGGACGCCTTCAGCAAGGTCATTTCGGTTAATCTGATTGGCACGTTCAACGCCGTGCGCCTCGCCGCCGCTGGAATGCTGGCGTTAGATCCGCTCGCCGATAACGAACGCGGCGTGATTATCACGACAGCCTCGGTCGCAGCGTTTGAAGGCCAAATCGGTCAAGCCGCCTATGCCGCCTCGAAGGGCGGAGTGGCCGCGATGACGCTGCCGCTGGCGCGGGAGTTCGCATCCAAGGGCGTTCGCGTAATGAATATTGCGCCGGGGATTTTTGGCACGCCCATGCTGGCTGCCATGCCGCCTGCGGTACAAGAAAGCCTTGCCGCCTCGGTCCCCTTCCCGTCCCGCCTCGGCACGGCAGAAGATTATGCGGAGTTGGTTCTCACGATTTGCCGCCAGACCATGCTGAACGGCTCGACGATTCGGCTCGACGGCGCGATTCGCATGGCCGCTAAATAGCCACGCAGCGGGCGGGAAACCTTAGCCTCCCGCCCGGTTAGGTTACATCTTCGGTAGCGCCGCAATATCAATGAGCACGCCCGAAAGGCCCTTCAAAGCGGCCTTCTTCGTGGCCTTGCCGCTGGCAATATCGACCGTATAAAGGCTTTTGCCCGATACGAGATAGCCAAGGTTTCCGCCCGCGCCATCGGCGACGATATCGAAGGCCACGGGGGCGGCGAGCTTCGCGCCTAAAGCACCGCGCGTTTTCAGAATCCCATCGTTCGGCGGGGCTTGCACAAGGAAGGTGCCGAGGCTGCTATCAATATCATAGAGCGCGGTTTCCTTGGTTCCAGCGAAGGAGTTGCTGTAGGCCCCCGCCTGCACCATCGGGGTTTTCCCGGCGGCGGCATCGGCGGCATCATACTTCAGCGACCCATCGACCGTGACCATGCCGCTCTCGACATTGATGCGGTAGCTTGCCCCGCCTACGCCCAACACGCGCAACCGGTCGGCAACCGGATTGAAGTCCACCACCGGGTTCAAGCCTGTGTTGATAGCTTGGGAGAGTTGGCTTGCCATCGTCGCCGTGCCCGTCTTGGCATCGAGCGTATAAAGCCCGCCGCTCATGGTGAGGGCGTAGAGCTTGCCGTTGGCCGGGCGCACGTCAATCCCGACGACGGTGCCTTCAATGCCTTTAATCGGCATGGCTTTGGAAACGCGGGCCGTCTGCCCATCAAGTTGCACCAGCTTATTGCCCGGCAACAGCCCCACCCACGACGCCGCCGTTTGCGCGGAAACTGCCGCAGGAGCCAGCGCGGCTCCAACAGCGACGATCCATCCGGTCAGCCCGAGGCTCGAAAAGCGTGTCATGTGTCGCATCCTTCGATTGGAATTTTGGAAAAACAGCAGAGGCATCCCACACCCTCTTTAGGCGTGAGACCCGCCGCCAGATGCAGCGGTTCGCCGAAAATCGACGTTAGGAAAAAATATAAGGAGCTGGCCCTTGCCGTGGGGGCTATCGGGCTATTTCAATGTGCCTAAAATCAGGCGGCAGAGATCGTCGGAATACCAGAAACATCTACCGCGCGTTCGGCGTGCCACGCATCGTAGGCCGCTTGCATCCGCAGCCAAATCGCGGCCCCATCGCCGAACAGCTTGCCGAGACGCGCGGCCATGTTGGGGGAAACAGGCTTCTTCTCTCGCAGAATATCGTAAAGCTGCTGGCGGGATATGCCGAGGAGGCTGGCAATTTCGGCTTTCGTCTTCCCAGTCGCGGGGATGATGTCGTCCAAAAGCGCACCGGGATGAGACGGGCACCGCGCGAGGGGCCTTTGCACCTGAACGACGCTCATGGGACTCTCCTCAATGGTACTGCTCAAGATCGACATGGGTCGAATCTGCCCCGTCGAACTCGAAGGTGATGCACCAGGGACCGTTAACGTGGACGGTGTAGCGCGTCGGATTAAAACCGTTCAGGGCGTGAAAGTTGAAGCCCGGTAAGTTCATGTCCTCCGGTCGTTCCGCAACATCAAGCCTGTCCAGTCGCAGCAGAAGCCTCTTGTGCAGCTTTGCATCAATCTTGCCAGATTTTCCGGTCTCGAAAAGCACGGCCAGGGCTTTGCTTTTGAACGAAGAGATCATGAAAATAACGTAAGCTATCCGCTTACGCACATCAAGAGCCACAATCCATGACCTTGAGCGCGGCGGTATATTTTTGTTTCGATCTTATCTTTTGACACCCCCCTTTTCATAGTCCTCAGGGTGCCGACGCCCACCTCCGGCACTCGAAAATCAATTTACCTTGTTTTCCTGAAGCGCTCTGCCAATCATGCTGCCCATGACGACCCGCAGTGATATTCAGGAAACTGGCCTCATCGCGCTGCTGCCCGCAGCGTTGCGGCCCTATGCCAAGCTGGCGCGGCTGGATCGACCTATAGGGACGTGGCTGCTGTTGTTCCCGTGCTGGTGGGGCCTCGCGCTGGCGGGGTCGCAGAACCTTTGGCTGTATCTCCTCTTCGCCCTTGGCGCGTTCGCCATGCGCGGCGCGGGGTGCACGGTCAATGATATGATGGACCGGGAGTTCGATCGGCAGGTTGCCCGCACGGCCCTGCGCCCGCTCGCATCGGGCGAGCTTTCGATGAGGCAGGCGACAGTTTTTCTCGCGGCGCAATGTTTCATCGGCCTTGCGGTGCTGCTGACGCTGAACAATACCGCCGTCGCCCTCGGGCTAGCCTCGACGCTGTTGATCGCCCTCTACCCGCTGATGAAGCGCGTCACCCATTGGCCGCAGTTCGTGCTGGGCCTCGCCTTCAACTGGGGGGCCTTGATGGGCTGGACCGCAGCGCGCGGCACTCTCGATCTGCCAGCCCTCCTGCTGTACGGCGCGGGGATTCTGTGGACGCTGGGGTACGATACGATCTACGCCCACCAAGATAAGGACGACGACGCGCGCATCGGCGTGAAATCCACCGCCCTGCGCTTTGGGGCCGCGACGGGGCAGTGGTTGAGCTTCTTTTATGCCGGAACAATCGTGTTGATCGCCGCCGCCGTTCTCGCGGCGGGGTGGAGCGTGGGGCTTGCGCTACTGATCGCCGTCCTGGTCGCTGGGCATTGCCTGTGGCAGTTGGTCTGGCTTCGCATCAATGATCCCGCACAGTGCCTAGTGCTGTTCCGCGCCAACCGTTTCATCGGCTGGCTCGTGCTGATCCCATTGCTCTTCGGGGGATTGTTTTTTGGTTGACGCGCTCACTTTCATCCGCGCCCAAACGGCGCTGAAACCACCGAGCGCCGTTCCCGAACTTCTCTTGCATCTCGCCGACGAAGCCCTGCCGCTGTGGCAGGCGACCGAAGCCGAGTTGCAGCAATCTAACCTGCCGCCGCCCTATTGGGCCTTCGCCTGGCCGGGCGGGCAGGCGCTGGCGCGCTATCTGCTGGATAATCCCGGTGTTGTGGCGGGCAAGCGCGTGCTCGATCTCGGGGCAGGCTGCGGGATTACCGCGCTCGCGGCGGCCAAAGCGGGGGCTTTATCGGTTCTGGCTGCCGATATTGATGCCTACGCCTGCGCCGCGATCACTCTGAACGCCGAAGCCAACGGCTTGCCGCAAGTGCGCGCCCTCAGCACCGACCTGCTGGCGAACCCGCCGCCTGAGAGCCTTGATCTGCTGCTAGTAGGCGATATGTGCTACGAGAAAACGCTGGCGGAAAAAGCAATCGCCTGGGCCAAAATCGTGGCATCACGCGGCGTGCCGGTGCTGCTCGCCGACCCAGGCCGTGCCTATATGCCGAAGACAGGGCTTATCGAACGCGCGCGCTATACCATCCCCACCAGCCTCGACCTGGAAGACCGCGAGGCGCGGGAGACGGTTATTTATGCGTTGATGGGTTAGGATCGCTTTCATTTAGACGGGCCGACCGCGCTAAAGCGCGCGTCACAGCGTCCGGGTCTTGCGCGATAACCCGCAATAGGGTTCGGATTGGCCCACTCGGCACCCGACGAGCCGTTTCATACTGCCGAATTGCGTGAACCGAAAACCCATAGCGCGTTGCAAAGGCTTCCTGCGTTAATCCAAGCCCCAGCCGCAGCGACCTAACATCTTCTGCCGTCGGCGGAACGACGATGCGCGCCACAGCCGCTAGATCGTGCGCGGAAAAAATTGGCGCAGTGTCCTCGTCGGCGTCCACTTGCGCTTGAATCTCAGCATCGCTGGTTGCATCAACCTTGGTCCAGTCAATTTTGGCGAGATCAAGGTCACTACGGAAATGTTTGTCGATAGACATAAGACTCTCCCTTATCGGCTTTCCGAAAGCTGATAATCCAGCGTATAGGGTCTTCGACCGTACCGCGCCATGTGTAAACGCAGATAAAAACCCGCCCTGCAACTTGGCCGGAAGCGATAATTCGCCGCTCCCCATAGTCACGGCGCGTATCATCAAACTCAAGAGTTCCAGAGTCAAACAAGCTCATCGCCACCGTGAACGGCAATCCGCGTTCCGTCGCGTTCTTATGGCTTTTATTCGGATCCCAGCCAAATCCCATAATCAGAATTTAGACTGATCAAAAAGCTAGGTCAATGACCTACTCAAAATTCTCCTTCGGATAAACCCCCCAAATCTCCGTTCGGCGCAGCCAGCCGCGCACTTTGGGGAGTTCTAGGCGGCACCAGTCGCCTTTGCACTCCTTAAGATCGCCGATCACCCCTGGCTCCAGCCGCGCCACCGCTGGGCTGCCCGCTTCTGGGCGGCGGCGGAGAATTTGCGGTTCAGCACCGATAACGCTCGCGGTGCGCTTGCCCGCCACCATGCGCTGATGCACCCAGCCTTCGGTGCCATCGACCGCGCGGATTTTGCGCCAAGTTTCATATTCTTGCGTGATTTCCACGGGCATACTGGCGCGGGTTAGCACCCATTCGATGGGGTATTGCTGGCCGGGGCCGAAGCGTAGGTTCACCTCGTCCGACCGTAACGACACGAAACGCGGAATAGGCAAGGACGTATCGGTGCCTTGCGCGAAAACCATCCCCCCCGGCACGATGAGGGCCAGCGTGAGAGCGAAAACCGAGGCGCACGCGCGCCACGCTACAAAAAACTTATCCATGACAGAACCATTGGCAGCCGCGCGCTTTGATTTCAAGATTGACCTTGCCGAACCCAGGGCCTTTTATCGCCTTGCTCGAACAAATTTCCAAAATGCCCGAGGGAGCCTGCCCGGATGCCGACAAGCCGCAAGAAACCCATCGTTGTCGTCACGCGCAAACTGCCTGACGTGATCGAAACCCGGATGATGGAGCTGTTCGACACGCGCCTGAACCTGGACGATCAACCGCTGACCGCAGAGCAACTCACCGAGGCCGTCCGCACTGCCGACGTGCTGGTGCCAACCGTGACGGACCGCATTGATGAAACCCTCCTGGCCGAAGCCGGGCCAACCCTAAAGCTCATCGCCAGCTTCGGCACGGGCGTCGATCATATCGACCTGAAGGCGGCGACGGAAAAGGGCATCACCGTTACCAACACGCCCGGCGTGCTGGCGGAAGATACCGCCGATATGGCGATGGCCCTCATTCTTGCCGTCTGCCGCCGCATTACCGAAGGCGAGCGAATTTTGCGCGACGGCGAGTGGTACGGCTGGTCGCCCAACTGGATGCTGGGGCGGCGCATTCACGGCAAGCGCCTCGGTATCGTTGGCATGGGCCGCATTGGTACGGCCTTGGCGCGGCGCGCGCGCGGCTTCGGGCTGTCGGTGCATTATCACAACCGTAACCGGGTTGCGGCGGACCTTGAGGGGGAGTTGGAGGCGACGTATTGGGAAAGCCTCGATCAGATGCTGGCGCGCATGGATATTATCTCGGTCAACTGCCCGCATACGCCCGCGACCTATCATATTCTATCGGCGCGGCGGCTGAAGCTCATTCAAAAACACGCCATCGTCATCAATACCGCGCGCGGCGAGTTGATTGATGAAAAAACCCTGGCCGATTTGCTGCTGGCCGGCGATATCGGCGGCGCGGGCCTGGATGTGTACGAGCGCGAACCCAATATCAACCCTAAGCTGTTGCGCGCCAAAACCGCCGTGCTGCTGCCCCATATGGCCTCGGCAACGCTAGAAGGGCGCGTGGATATGGGCGAGCGCGTGATCATCAATATCAAAACCTTCGCCGACGGCCACCGCCCGCCGGACCGGGTGTTTGAAGGAATGCTGTAGCTTTATCTGTGCTAGAATAGCTGTAGAAAGGAGCCGTCATGACGCAGTTGATCATTTCGAACTTCGATGATGCGCTGTTCGACCGCCTGCAATCACGCGCGACGACCCACGGTCGAACCGCAGCGGAAGAGGCTCAGGCGCTACTAACGCGCGCACTCGCGCAACCGGCGGATACGCCTATTAAGCTCGGCAGCGCCATCCAAGCGCTGTTTGCACCGTTGGGCGGCGTGAATCTCGCTCTACCCACGCGCGACTCTCAACGCGGCCCGCCCGATTTTACCGAATCAGATCGTTGATCCTTCTCGATACAAATGTTGTTTCGGAACTGATGAGTCCTCATCCCGAACCTCGTATTGTCCGCTGGCTTGATCAATACCCGGCCCAAACGCTCTATATTACTGCGATAACCGAAGCCGAAATCCGCTTCGGGATTACGCTTCTACCACTGGGTAAACGACAAAGCCGCTTACTAGAAGCCGCCGAGACACTCTTCGACAGCCTGTTTACGGGCAGAATACTGTCTTTTGGTCGTTCCGCTGCCGCCCAATACGCTCAGATCGCCGGGCATCGACGTAGAATGGGCCGCCCCATCACTACCGCCGATTGTCAGATCGCGGCAGTAGCCCGAGATCATGACGCGCTTTTAGCAACGCGAAATATTCGAGATTTTGAGGAAACGAACGTTAACGTTATCAATCCTTGGGATCTTTCAGTGTAGAGCCTACCCCACGCCCTCTGTAGGCAGGGGGTTTTAGAGCGGTTTCCGTTCGCTGAGGCTCCCCAATAATCTTACCAAACAAGCAATGATCTTCCCACGCGCCATTGATCTTCAAATAGCGCTCCGCGAACCCCTCTTCGGTGAAACCCGATGTCAGCAGCAACTCGCGGCTGGGGATATTGCGCGGCAGGCAGGCGGCTTCCACGCGGTGCAAGCCCGCGTCGGTTGCAGCGAACGCCAGCATTAGGCCCAGGGCGTCGCGCATATAGCCCATTCGGGCGAAAGGCGCGCCGGTCCAATAGCCGACCGAGGCCATTTGCGCCACGCCGCGCCGCACTGCCGACAGCGTGATGCCGCCCACCAGCGCGCCCTCCCCCGTTGGCCCGTGGTCGGCGAGGGCGAAGATGAAAAAGGCATAGCCGCGATCATCGCGCCACGCCTGGCCTTGCTCGGTAAGGCGGGCGCGGAAGCGTTGACGCAACAGAGCGTCTTCCCCCCACGCAGGCTCCCACGGTTCGAGAAACGCGCGGGAGGCGGCGCGGAGTTCGGCCCAACGGGCAAAATCGGTCAGGCGCGGCGGGCGGATCAGCACGCGGCTGCCCCGCCGCTGCACATCGGGGAAACCCAGTCCGAAAAGGCTCATCGCCCGCCCGATGAGATTACGCCGCTGCGCGGGACAGGCGGGCGGTGAACAATGCCATCGGGTCCAACGTCGCCTGCGGCCCCAACAGGGCCAGCGTCGGTGCCGCTGTGATGAAGCTGCCGCCTAAGCGCCGAATATCGTCGGGGCTGACCGCCGCCAACCGCTCCAGCACTTCCGATACTTCGACCGTCCGGCCATAGGTGAGGAAGTTTTGGGCCAAGGCTTCCACCCGTGCCGACGTGCTTTCGCGCGCCATCAGCGTTCCCGCCCGCAGTTGGGCGTGGGCGCGGGCAATTTCCGGCGCGGTCAGCGTATCGGGCAAGCGCTGAATTTCATCGGCAATCACGGGGAGCAGCTTTGCCAACTCATCCGGCCCCGTGCCCGCGTAAATCCCCATCACGCCCGTATCACGGTACGTAGAGGCGAAGCTATAGACGGAATAGACCAGCCCGCGCTTCTCCCGCACTTCCTGGAACAGACGCGACGACATGCCGCCGCCCAGAATCGTCGAATAAACCGACAGGGCGTAATAGTCGGGATCATTAGCGCTGACCGTGGGGAAGCCGAGAACGAGGTGGCTTTGCTCCAACTCCCGCGCTTCAATGTGACTGCCGCCAATGTAATGGGCCACGGACGGCGCAAGCTCAACCCCCGTGCCGCCCCCCGGACTCCCCATCGCGCCGAACGCCGCCGATACCAGCGCCTCGAAGGCGGCATGATCGACCTTCCCAGCGGCGGCCACGATCATATTCTTCGGATGATAATGGCGCTTGAGGTACGCGAAAAGTTGCTCTCGCGTGATGCTTTCAACAATCTCGGCGCGGCCCAACACCGGGCGGCCCAACGGCTGATCTGGGTAGGCGATTTCTTGGAACTGGTCGAAAATAATATCGTCCGGCGTATCCATCGCCTGACCGATTTCTTGCAAAATAACCGCGCGCTCGCGGCCCAGTTCTTCCGCATCGAACACTGAGTTCTGCAAAATATCGGCCAGTAAAGACACGGCCAGCGGCGTATCTGTAGCCAAAACCTTGGCGTAGTAAGCGGTGTGCTCCCGCGTGGTGTAGGCGTTGAGATGCCCGCCCACGTCTTCGATCTTCTCGGCAATCTCGCGCGCCGACAGGCTAAGCGTGCCCTTGAAGGCCATATGCTCTAGCACATGAGCGATGCCGTTTTGCTCGGCGGCTTCATCGCGCGTGCCAACGCCAACCCAAACGCCGAGCGAAACCGTTTCGGCACTTGGCATATAGTCCGTTAGAATTGTTAACCCGTTGCGGAGCGTGGATAAAGTAACCATTAAGCCAAGGCTCCCAGGCGCAACTCGGCGCTCACATAATCTCGAATGGCGGCAGCTTTGGCGGGCAAAACCGTGAAGCGTTCTTTCGCCGTCATTAAATGCCCCAAATGCGGCGGCAGCGGCGCTTCAAAGCCCAACGCCTGCCGCACCGCGCCTGGAAATTTAGCGGGATGCGCGCAGGCGAGTGCCACCATCGGGTCGCGGTCATTGCCCTGCAAGCGCTGCAAGCTGCCCACGGCAATGGCGGAGTGCGGATCGAGAATCTCGCCCGTCTGCTCGTACACGCGGCGCATCGTGGTTAGCGTCTCGTCATCGGAAAGCTGGGTGGCGGTGAAGAGGCGTTGCGCCCGCTTTAGCCTATCGGCTTCCAAATGCAGTTTTCCGGTTGCGCGGAACTCGGCAATCCGCCGCGCAACTTCCGCCCCGTCGCGCTCCAGAAGGTCGAACAACAGCCGCTCGAAGTTGCTCGACACCTGAATATCCATCGACGGCGACAGGCTTGGCTCCACCCCGGCAATCGACATGTCGCCCGTGGTGAAGAACCGCGTGAGAATATCGTTGCGGTTCGTGCCAATCACCAGCCGGTCAATCGGCAACCCCATGCGTTTGGCGCAATAGGCGGCGAAGACATTGCCGAAATTGCCCGTCGGTACGGCAAAATTCACAGGCCGATCTGGCGCGCCCAGTTGCAGGGCCGCGTACACATAATAGACGATTTGGGCCACGATCCGCGCCCAATTGATCGAGTTTGCCGCCGACAGGTGCGCCGCGTCGCGGAAGGCCAAATCGGCGAAGAGTTCCTTAACGATGTCTTGGCAATCGTCGAAGGTGCCTTCCACAGCAATCGCGCGCACGTTGGCTGCGGGAACTGTTGTCATCTGCCGCCGCTGCACGTCCGACACGCGGCCATGAGGGTAGAGAATGAACACATCCACAGCATCACGGTCGCGGCAGGCTTCAATCGCCGCCGACCCCGTATCGCCCGACGTTGCGCCCAAGATCGTTACCCGCTTGCTCTGCTTGTGCAGCACGTGATCGAACAACCGCCCCACCAGTTGCAGCGCGTAATCCTTGAACGCAATCGTTGGCCCGTGGAATAGCTCCATCAGATACGCATTCGTATCAAGCTGCTTCAGCGGAGCCACGGCTTTATGGCGGAACCCGGCATAGGCTTTACTCACGATTGCCGCCAGATCATCCTCTGAAATCGTTGTGCAGACGTAAGGGGCCAGCAGCCGGGTGGCAAGCTCGGTATAAGACAGGCCGCGCAGCGCGCGCCAATCGGCCAGGGTGAAGCTGGGCCATTCCGCCGGAACGTAGAGACCACCATCCCGCGCGAGGCCGGTCAGCAACAGATCATCGAAAGCCAGATCAGGCGCGGAACCGCGCGTGCTCACATAGCGCAAAGTCTGTCCAATCCTTGAGGCAAAAGGTTAAGCAGGAAGATAGCGCCGCTCTAAATGGCGGCGGAACGGCGTGACCGATAGGGGTGCGCCCGTAGCGGCAATGAGAATATCGCGCGTGCTTTGGGTCGAGCCAAGCCCGTGGATTTTCTCCCGCAGCCAACCTAAGAGCGGCGCGAAATTACCCTTGGCAATTTCATCGGGGATGCCCGGCACCGCGTCTTGCGCTGCCGCATAAAGCTGCGCTGCCGTCATCGCGCCCATCGTATAGGTGGGGAAATAGCCGAACAGCCCAGCGGGCCAATGAATATCTTGCAAACAGCCGTCTTTATCGTCGGGCGGGGTGATGCCCACCAACTCTTGCATCCCCGCACGCCACACGCCGGGAAGATCGGCAAGATCGAGCGACCCGTCGATCAACGCGCGCTCCAACCGATACCGCAGAATGACATGGGCGGGGTAAGTGACTTCATCGGCATTCACGCGGATCAACCCACGCGAGACCCGCGTGGCGTGAGCGTAGAGATTATCCGCACTCCAGGCCGGGCCGCTACCGCCGAACGCCTCGCAGATCAAAGGCGTCGCGAAACTTAGAAACGCCTGCGAACGGCTCACCTGCATCTCGACCAGCAAAGATTGGCTTTCGTGCAGGCTCATACCGCGCGCCGACCCGACGGGCTGACCGCGATGGTGCTGCGGTAGGCCGATTTCGTAGAGTGCGTGGCCGGTTTCGTGCAGCACGCCCATCATTGCGGGAAAGAAACTCTCCTCGCTGTAGCGCGTGGTAATGCGAACATCGCCGGGGGCACCGCCGCAGAAGGGGTGGTGCGATACATCCAGCCGCCCGCGCTCGAAATCGAACCCCAGCGCCCGCATCAGCCGTTCACCCAGCGCCTTTTGCGTCGAGACCGGAAACGGGCCGGGCAAATCGCGCGGGGCCGGGCGACGGGCTTGCGCCGCCAGCACGTTTTCGGTGAGATCAGGCAAAAAGGCCGCAAGATCGGCAAACAAAACATCAATATCGGCAGACCGCCCGCCCGGCTCGAACTGATCCAGCAGCGCATCGTAAACGGACGTGCCAAGGGCTTCAGCCTTCGCCTGCCCCATCTGGCGCACCAACCCCAACAGCACGCGGAGCTTTGGCAGCAAGGCGGCATAATCGTTCTCAGCGCGGGCGCTGCGCCACGTCATTTCAGAATCAGAGGTGGCTCTGGCAAACGCATCGACGAGATCCGCCGGAACCGCCGTCGCGTGAACAACATCGCGGCGGATTTCATGGAGATTGGCTTGGGCGTCTGGCGAGGCCGCTTCCGCCGCCATCAGCCAGTCCTGCACGCGCGGATCGGTCAGCTTTTCGTGAATGGCAACATCGAGCGCCGCCTGTTGCTCGGCGCGCGCCGCCGCGCTTCCGCTTGGCATCATCGTGGCCGCGTCCCACCCGAGAATGCCCGAGACGGCGCGCAAGGCACCTATCCGAGCGAAATGATCGGTGAGGTTTTTATAGGCGGCCTGTGCGCTCATCCTTGCGTTTCCTCCGATAGCCGCGCGGCTGCACGCTGCCGCGACCGCGCAAATAGGCCCGTAACAACAATCAGCACCACCGCCAACGAATACCAAGTAAAGGCATATTGCAAATGGTTATTCGGCAGATCAAGCCGCGTTCGCCCGGCGCGGGGCCAATCGTTAGCCGGCGCGCTGGCCGCGACTAAATCCAGCGTGAAGGGCACAACCCCCGTTAGCCCCGCCGCTTTCGCCATAGCCTCGGCATTCACGGTGAACCAAACATTTTGGCGCACGTCATTCTCTGGCACTATCCAGCCGCGTAAACCAAGGGGGCGAATAAGCCCTTCAATGCTCTGCACACCAGAAGGCACCGGCGCGCGGCGGCTTGGGTCTTTCAACTCATACGGCACGAAGCCGCGATCCACCATCACCGTGACCCCATCGGCCAGCGTGAACGGCGTTATCACGTGCCAGCCCGCTTGCCCCATGCCGCGCGCATCGGTAAGCGATTGACCGGAGAGATGAAACTCGATCCGAGGATCGTAGGTGCCGGTTAGGCGTAGCCGCCGGAACGCGATTTCCGACACATCCCCGGTTGGCACCAAGGTTAGCGGCGTTTGGGCAACGGCGGCTTGCCGCGCGATCATTATGCCCTGCTTCCAGTGCAAGCGCTGCAATTGCCACGTACCCAGCAGTATCAGAATCACGACAGCGACTCCGGCAGCAAGAAACAGGGGCAGATTGCTCAGCGGTTTTTCGGACTGAAGATATGTCATAGCAGTCAGGTAGCGCATTCTGCCGGAAACGAGAAGGGGCGCAAACTGCGCCCCCTCCCTGCATTCCTGGAAACCGTTCGGATCAATGCGCGGCGATAACACCACCCGCACTGCCCCACCAATAGATGCAGACGAACAGGAACAACCACACGGCATCGACAAAATGCCAGTACCAAGCCGCTGCCTCGAACCCAACGTGGGATTCAGGTGTGAAATGGCCATTCTTGGCACGGAACAGGCACACCGCCAGAAAGATCGTTCCCACCAGCACATGAAAACCGTGGAAACCCGTCGCCAAATAGAACGTAGAAGCGTAAATCCCGTCGCGGAATCCGAAGGCGGCGTGGGCATATTCATAGATTTGTAGCAGCGTAAAGATGAACCCAAGCGCCACACTCCAGGCCAAGCCTTGCACTAGCCCCTTACGATCATTGTGCAGCAGCGCGTGATGCGCCCAGGTAACGGTCGTGCCCGACAGCAGCAAGATCAGCGTGTTCAGCAGCGGCAACTCGAACGGGTTGAAGACCTGAATGCCTTCCGGTGGCCACTGGCCTAAGCGCGGGAACAGGCTCATATCGAAGAAGGCCCAGAAAAAGGCCAAAAAAAACATCACTTCCGAAATGATGAAGAAGATCACGCCGTAGCGCAGACCGATCTTCACAATATTGGTGTGATGACCCTCGTGCACCCCTTCGCGCACAACATCCATCCACCAGCCCGCCATACAGCCCAGCACCGCCAGGAAAGCGATGATCAGCAGAATCGGCCCGCTGCCGTGCATGTACAGGACTGCGCCGCCCGCAAGCCCGCCCGCTGCCAGCGAGGACAGCAGTGGCCAAGGGCTAGGATCGACCAGATGAAAAGGATGCTTTTGTTGGGCCATAACCTTATTCCTTAACGTCATTCCGAGAGGAACATATCACATAAAAACGCCGAGTTTAACCGCCCGACGCCGTTTGAGGCCCCGCCACTGCCGCCGACTGCGCTTTCGCACGGTAGAAAGTGTAAGACAGGGTGATGGTTTTAACGTCAGCAAGCGTCCGATCATCGGCCATTGCGGGGTCGATATAGAAACTCACTGGCATTTCAACTTCTTCGCCGGGTTGCAGCGTCTGCTCATCAAAGCAGAAGCACGCGACTTTGCTAAACACGCCGCCCGTCTTTAGCGGTGTCACATTGAAGCTGGCAATACCCGTAACCGGCACATTGGACAAATTCTTGGCGCGGTAGAAAATCAGACTGTTTTCGCCTAATTTCACCTCCACGCTGCGCTGAACCGGCTCGAACCGCCAGGGCAACGAAACATCGGTATTGGCATCGAAACGCACCGTAATCATCCGCTCGACCGTATGCGTCGAAGCCATCTCCGCCCGCGTCGTCGCGCCGCCGAAGCCTGTTACTTGGCAGAAAAGCTGATAGAGCGGCACGGCGGCATACGCGAGGCAAAGCATACCCGCCGCCAGCATGGCCAGCGACAGCAACGTGCGCGCATTGCGTTTGTCAGGGTTCGTGGAAGGATGCGCGCTCATAACTGCCCCACCTGCACCATCGTAATCGCAAAGAAGAGCACGACGAGGCCAATCAGCGCCCACAGCATCGCCATATTCTTGCCCCGCACGCGCTTGGCGCGGCTCGCGGGCGTTTCAGGTTGCGTCGGTAGGGTCATGAGAACACCATCCAGGCGGGGACCGACAGACCGAGCCAACGATCCAGCGGCATCATGGCAAACAGCGCGAAAAGGTAGAGAATCGAATAACCAAACAGGCGCTTGGCCGCTTTATAGTGCGTCGCTGCCAAATCGGCCCGCGCCACCGCAATCGCCTGCGCGACAAACAGCGCCCCCAGCACCAGCGCCGCCGCAGCATAGACCGCGCCCAGCGTTCCAATCACCACAGGCGCCAGGGTTAAGGGCCATAACAGGAGAGTGTAGAGCAGAATCTGTTTCTTAGTTTCGCGCTCGCCCGCCGTGACGGGGAGCATCGGCACGCCCGCGCGCGCATAATCTTGGCAACGATACAGGGCCAGCGCCCAGAAGTGCGGCGGCGTCCACATAAAGATGATGGCGAACAACAGCACGCTGGCGAGCGAAATATCGCCCGTTACCGCCGCCCAGCCGATCATCGGCGGGAACGCGCCCGCAGCACCGCCGATCACGATATTCTGCGGCGTGCGGCGCTTCAGCCACATTGTATAGACGAAGACATAAAAGGCGATGGAGACGGCCAGCATCAGCGCCGCCGCATAGCCAACCGCCAGCCCCATCACGATCACCGAGGCCACCGCCAGCACCACCCCAAACGCCAGCGCATCGGACGGATCGACGCGGCCACTGGGAATCGGGCGGTTCAGCGTGCGGGTCATGATCGCGTCGATATCGCGGTCGTACCACATGTTGATTGCCCCACTCGCGCCCGCCCCCACGGCAATGCACAGGATCGCGGCAAAGGCGAGAACCGGGTGCAAATCGCCCGGCGCGAGGAACAAGCCAATGCCGCCGGTGAAGACGACGAGGGACATAACGCGCGGTTTCAGCAGGGCAAAAAAATCGCGCGCCGTGGCTCCTTGCCCGGCGGCACCCCTGGTTTCCACACTGACGGTCATATCACTCACGCTGGTTCTCTCCCCGAGCGGCGGCTTGATAGAGGGAAACGGGAGCGCTTTAACGCGGGCGCCCCCGGTTTAGGCTCAATGGGTGTTGGTCTGTTTCAGAACCGGCAGCTCATCGAAGGTATGGAACGGCGGCGGGGACGAGACTGACCATTCCAGCGTCGAGTCTTCCGCATCCCAATAGTTCGCGCCAACCTTCTGGCCCGACGTGAGCGTGCGAATGACGATATAAACGAACAGCAGTGCGCCTGCAAACGACAGATAAGCCCCGTAAGACGCCACTTGATTCCAGCCCGCAAACGCATCGGGATAATCAGGAATACGGCGCGGCATCCCCGACAGGCCCAAGAAGTGCATGGGGAAGAACGTCAAGTTCACGCCGATAAACGTAATCCAAAAGTGAATCTTACCCAAAGTTTCCGAGTACTGACGGCCCGACATTTTGCCGATCCAGTAGTAAAACCCGGCGAACATGGCGAAGACCGCGCCCAGCGACAGCACATAATGGAAGTGGGCGATCACGTAGTAGGTATTGTGCAACGCCACGTCCACCCCAGCATTCGCCAGGACTACGCCGGTCACACCGCCAACGGTAAACAGGAAGATGAAGCCTACGGCAAACAGCATCGGCGTACGGAAGGTAATGGAGCCGCCCCACATGGTCGCGATCCACGAGAAGATCTTCACGCCCGTCGGCACCGCAATCACCAGCGTTGCCGCCGTAAAATAGGCGCGCGTATTCACGTCCAAACCGACGGTGTACATGTGATGCGCCCACACCACGAAGCCGACCACGCCGATGGCAACCATCGCATAGGCCATGCCGAGATAGCCGAAAATCGGCTTGCGCGAGAAGGTGGCGATGATGTGGCTGACGATACCGAAGGCCGGCAAAATCATGATGTACACTTCGGGATGGCCGAAGAACCAGAACAGATGCAGGAACAGCATCGGGTCGCCGCCGCCTGCCGGATCGAAGAAGCTGGTGCCGAAGTTACGATCGGTCAGCAGCATCGTAATCGCGCCGCCAAGCACCGGCACGGCCAACAGCAGAAGGAACGCTGTAACCAGCATCGCCCACACGAACAGCGGCATTTTGTGCAGGGTCATGCCCGGCGTCCGCATATTGAAAATGGTCGTGATGAAGTTAATCGCGCCCAGGATCGACGACGCCCCGGCCAGATGGAGGGAGAAAATC
>JAYSQZ010000004.1:0-103428 GCA_043721315.1 Alphaproteobacteria bacterium | reverse complement strand
GGGGGAACTCCCGTTATTCCCGGTAAGATCAACCGGAAACAACCGATCCTCGTCGATGGCATTACCTATGCCTTGAGGAACCGCATCGAGCGCTGCTTCAACAAACTCAAATGCGCGCGCCGCCTTGCGACCAGATACGACAAAACAGCCGTCAGTTACCTCGGCTTCATTCACATCATCGCCGCAAGAGTATGGGTGCAGAGTTTGTCAACGTGACCTAGTCATTTACAGTTTTCTACTCAGCGATTTAGTTTGTGCATATATCTATGCACATGTTGATCGTGAAGTTCGGACCGTACAGAGTGATGCAACAGATGAGGGCAATCATGCCAATTTGGGCATTCCAACGAAAAAATATGGGCGATTTTCATCATACTTAATTGCCTCCAGGCCAATCTTAGCCGGTGCAGAGCCTTGTAAGAGATTGGAGTCGTGGCAAATTTCTTCAAAATTTTTGTATATTAGGCCAACAAAGTTGGTTGTCCTTATGTCGTCGTATTTACAGAAATATGGGGCGGAGCCAGGCCACACCTTTTCTTTTAATAATATAATTGCTCCGAGTATTGGTGATAACATGAAAACTCTCGAGCTAACACCTTTAATGTACCTTTCCCCTTTTTTATATATAATTGGTTTTTCCGATTTTACGTCTCTTGTTTTGATAAACTGCCCCATCAAAAAATCATACTTTTTTATGTCATCTTTTGTTTTTATCGCATTGATTGGGGTGTCAGATCGGTATTCTGCCAACCTCGCAAGTAATGATATTGTTTTTAAAGCTCCGGATCTTACCGATTTATACTTATTTTTATTCAATACTGACAACAGCCCTTCGCAACCATCCTTTCCCATGATAGATGCGCCAACACAGCCGACAAAAAACAACATAAACCAGATTTCTCTGAAGGATTTGTATTCTACAAAATTCCAGCTCTTGCATCGGGATATTTCATTTATCCCGCCCAAAGATATAATTTTTTCCAAAAGTTTTGCCCTAATTAATTTAAGATCTTCATCTGGTAGGTCGGCAAAAATCCGTGTTAATCGATTTTCGCGCCTGCCTTTACGGAGCGTTCTGGAAATAGCATCAAATTATCTTGCGCATAGTAATAATAAAAAGCGATCTCGATTTCGAACCGATACCCCAATCGCGTCGGATGGATTTGCCTGATTTTTGCGAGGAGACCTGCCAAGGTTCAACCAAAGCTCTTGAGAGAACAATAAATTTCCACTTGCAATTAAACTGTTTCTTTGTATTTTCTCTTTGATTTCAGAGAATTCTGGATAACTCTCATCAAAATATAAATTCTGTGCATATTCTGCTGCTTTTATTCTAAAGCTAGACTCGATTTCTCTAAAGCCAACAATCAGTGTGGACGCAGTTGTCAGCGCCATAATTAACCTCTCAGCCGGGTCGAGCTTGGCAGGGTCAATGCGGTCTGGTAGATCCCCAAGTATGATGGTCTTGCGGTTCATGCTGCCTGCCCCCGTCCAACGATCACGCTGGGCATCAGGCTGCCATCAGATCGGAGGGTTGTCAGCAATTTCGACGAGCCAGTAGCTAATCAGTAGCTAAACCCGAAATCCAGCTTCTTGCCGTTTTCCGGTCCACCTATAACTCTCTGATCTTTTTCAGAAAATGGTGGGCGCGACAGGGATTGAACCTGTGACCCCTACGATGTCAACGTAGTGCTCTCCCGCTGAGCTACGCGCCCCCATATTTGGGTCGGCCTCGCGGGCCGTTCGGGAGGGGCAGGATAGCTTTTTTCAAAGGGCGTGCAAGGGGAAAATGCTCTGCTGTCCCGTTAATTGGCACAGACTAGAAACATTCTCCTAAACCCTGAAATCAATGTGCGACGGCAGATGACAAGCCGCGCGATTTAGACCATTTTTTTAAGATGATTGCGTTTGCCCCCTTTTCCCGCCCTCCTGCACTCGCCGCCGCCCTGAGCGCGGCGGTGGAGACGGTTTTGTCGATCCGGCGGCCGGTCGTGCAAACGGTGGCGCTGGTGGTGTCTTCCCCCCATAGCGGCACGGAGTACCCGAATGATTTTGTACGCGATTCGGCGCTGGACCCGCTGACGTTGCGCCGGTCGGAAGATAGTTTTGTCGATGATCTGGTCGCTGCTGCCCCCGATGTCGGCGCGCCGCTGCTAAAAGCCCTCTTCCCGCGCGTTTATATCGACGTCAACCGCGAGCCTTACGAGCTTGACCCGAAGATGTTTGGCGAACCGCTGCCCGATTTCGTGAATGCCGCCAGCGCGCGCGTCGCCGCAGGTTACGGTACGATTGCCCGCATGGTGGCGACGGGGGCGGAAATCTACCGTGCGCCCCTGACGTTTGCCGAAGCGGAAGACCGCGTGCGGCGGCTGTATCGGCCTTACCATACTGCGCTGGATACGTTGGCGAACGACACCCTAAGCCGCTTTCGGCGCGTGCTGCTGCTCGATTGCCACTCGATGCCGTCAGTGGGCAGTTCCGCTGAAAAAGATGCGGGCCGAATGCGGGCCGATATTATTCTCGGCGACTGCCACGGCACCAGTTGCGCGCGCGCGCTGACGGCAGACGTGGCGGCGTTCTTCACCCGCGAAGGCTTTCGGGTTGCCCTCAACGATCCGTTCGCGGGCGGCTTCATCACGCGCCATCATGGCCGCCCCCGCCAGGGCCGTCATGCGCTGCAAATCGAGATCAACCGCGCGCTGTATATGAACGAAATGCGCCTGGAACGCAGCGCCGAATTCCCCGCCATCAAAGCCGTGATGAGCCGCTTGCTCGCTTGGCTTGGCCCGGTGGCGACGCATCTGCCGGGCGGTTAGAGCAAATCCCGAGCGGGTGGAATCACCCGCGACAACGTATTTGCGTTACAAAACAAAAGCGTAGAGTGGTTTACGTGAGCCGAGGCGAACGGAACCCATTCTAAAGCCCGAAAGCGCGCTTCAGCGCTTTGAACGGCTTAATCCGGCAGTTGCATTTTTTTTCGCGCTCGGAACGACGGTCGTCGTCATAATAGTCGCGCCGATCATAGCTTTCCCGGTGGCTGTAGCCGCGCGAATAGCCGTCAGGCCGGGAATAAGAGTTCGACGAATAACTGCGCCCCGACCCGGTGGACACGCAGCCGCTTAAAACCAGCGCCAAACACCCGAAAATCAAAAACTTGCCAACCATTTCCGCCCCCTCCCTCTGATTCGGGCCAGAATAAGGCGCGTCGGCTAACGGCCCGCTGACGGGGAGATGAAATCGCGTTAAGCCGTAATCAGTCGGAACAGGAGATAAAGCGGCTTGCCTCACGCGGCTGAACACAGGAATCACCCGCCGGACACAACGCCCACTCCCCCGCAGCCCCGGAGTGCGCGAGCGTTAGCTCCGAAACCCGCAGCATCGGCGACCACACCCAGAAGCGCCCTTCTCTCCGCGCCTCGGGTGGTGGCTCCATGCCTGCGCCGCTGCCCTCAATGCGGGCTTCCGTCAGCACTAGCCCCGTATCGTCCCGCTGCCACACTTCTTCCCAGGTGGTTTTTTCAACGGAATGGGTCCAGCGCAAGGTAAGTTGCGGGGCCTCGCTGCGCCACAGCAAGGCCCCCGTTAGCGTCAGCAGGCAGAAGGCGCTCAGAGTGTCCGCACGGCTAAAAGCTCGGGCCGCCGCTTCACCTGCCAGCGGTGCCACAGGAAGAGCAGCACGGCCCCGGCAAAGCCAAGCTCGTCGGTAATCGGCAGGGCCGCCACCAACAGGATAGCGCAGAGCGTGGCAACACAGCGCTCGACGACACCCAACCGCCCGAGCAGCCAGCCGGTCGCAGCCCCACCCCACAGCAGAATGGCGAGCACCGCTTTCAGCACGATATAACCTACCGCCAGCGGCGTGACGTTCGCGCCCTGAAGCATCAGTTCCGGCGCATACACCGCCATAAACGGCACCACATAGCCCGCCGCCCCGATGCGGGTTGCGATCCAGCCGATTTCCATATGTCCTGCCTTGGCGATGGACTGCGCCGCGAGCGCCGCCAAGGCCACGGGCGGGGTGAGATCGGCCATGATCCCGAAGTAGAAGCAGAACATATGGGAGATCAGCGGCGGCACACCCATCTTCTCCAGCACGGGGGCGGCGATGGAGGAGGTGATGATGTAGTTGGGGATCGTCGGCAGCCCCGTGCCCAGCACCAAACAAACCACCATCGTGAGCAAGAGCGCGATGGCGAGATTATCGCCCGCGAGATCTAAGATCATCCCGGCAACCGTGGTGGCAAGGCCGGTTAGCGTCATAATTCCGATGAGAATGCCGACCAGCGCGCAGGCAACACCGACGCCCAGGGCCGATTTCGCGCCATCCGCCAACCCATCCAGTAGCAGCCGCAGGGTTGGCCAGCCTTTCATCGCGGCGCACAGCAGAATGAGGCCACCAACGGCGAGCATCAGCGTGGCTGCCACCGACAGGGCATCGAACGCCACAAGCGAGCCTAACGCCGCGCCGAGGGAAATCCACGCCACCGCCCGCAAGGGCAAGCTGGTGAATTTCCCCAAGCTGGCCCCGCCCAAAATCAGCACAATCGTTAGCCCCAGGCCAACAACACCCGCAAACAGCGGCGTGAAGCCCGAAAACAGCATGTAGACCAGTGCCGCCAACGGCAAAATCAGGTGCCAATTGCGCTTCAAGGAGGCGAAAACTGCCGGGCGTTGATCGGCGGGCAGGCCCTTCAGCCCAAACTTCCCGGCCTCCAGATGCACCATCCAGAAGGCCGACAGGTAATAGAGCAACGCCGGGATAATCGCCGCGAGCGCGATTTCGGAATAAGGCAACTCCAGCCGTTCAGCCATAATGAAGGCCACCGCCCCCATGACGGGGGGCATGATCTGCCCGCCCATGCTGGCCGTCGCCTCTACCGCCCCGGCAAAGGCTGGGCGATAGCCGAAGCGGATCATCAGCGGAATCGTGAACTGGCCCGTGGTGAGCACATTGGCGACGCCGGAGCCGTTGATCGTGCCCATCAAGCCGGATGATATAACGGCCACTTTCGCAGGCCCGCCCTTGGTATGCCCAACCGTGCCTAGGGCAATATCGTTGAACAGCCCAATCATCCCGGCTTTTTCAAGGAACGCGCCAAACAGGATGAACAGGAAAATAAAGGTGGCCGACACTGCCGTGGGCGTGCCGTAAATACCTTCCGTGCCGAAGGAGAGCGTGTCGATCACCTGCACCCAGTCGAACCCGCGATGCAGCAGCGGTTCGGGCAGCGCGCGGCCCCAAATGGCGTAGGGAATGAAGACGACGCACAAGATAGGCAGCGCCCAGCCCATGATGCGGCGGGAACCTTCGACCAGCAGAATAAGCGCGAGCACCCCCACAACCATATCCATCTGGCTCGGGTCGCCCGCGCGCTGAATAAGGTCGCCCTCGAACACCCATTGATAGAAACCGATGGCGAGTGCCAGCAGCCCCAGGCCCCAATCCCAAAGCGGCGGCGCGGCGTGGCCGGTCTTCGATGGCTGAAAGCGGAACAGCGCAAAGGTGAGAAAAAGCAAGCCACCGACGTGCAACGCCCGCACGATGATGGAGGAAACCGGGCTGAACGCCGCTGTATAAATCTGCCAGAGCGCGAACAAGATTGCCGCCACCCAGACGATTTTTCCCGGCAGCCCGTCGAGCTTCAGATGCGCGGCAGGATTTTCGGGATCGGCCAGGGGGGCAGGAATGGGGGTCGTCATGGGCGATCACCGACGCAAAAGAGCCGCAAAAATTGGGAGTATCCTCAGATACTCCCGGCAAGCAACCGAGCTTGGCTTTATTTCACCAAGCCTTTTTCGCGGTAATATTTCTCCGCACCGGGGTGCAGCGGAACCGGCATTCCCGCCAGCGCCTTTTCGAGCTTAATGTCTTTCGCCGCCGCGTGGGCCGACACCATTCCGTCGAGATTCTCGAACAAGTTTTTCGCCATTGCATAAGCAACGTCATCCGAAACGCCGCTGTGGGTTACGAGGAAGTTCGTGATCGTGGCCGTCGGCATCGGTGCATCTTGGCCTTTATAGGTGCCCGCCGGAATAAGGCTCGGCTGATACGCAGCATCGCCGATTTTCGCCACAACCTCTGCCGGAACCGGCACAACCGTAATATCGACCGAGGTTGCGAGATCCTTGATCGACGCGACGCCAAGCCCTGCCGACTGCAACGTGGCATCGAGCTGGCGGTTCTTCATCAAATCGACCGATTCCCCGAACGCGAGATATTCCACCTTGGCAAAATCGGCGTAGGTCATGCCTGCTGCTGCCAGAATAGCGCGCGCGTTAAGTTCCGTGCCGGATTTCGGCGCACCGACCGAAATGCGCTTGCCCTTCAAATCCGCCAGCGTTTTGATCCCGGAGGCCGAATTGGCGATGATCTGAATATAATTGGGATATACCCCCGCAACGCCGCGCAGCTTTTGCAGCGGCTTGGCAAAGCCCGCATCGGCAACCCCGGTCCAGGCTTGCGAGAGGGCATCGCCCAACGTAAAGCCGATTTCACCCTTGCCGGCTTCCAGCAGATTAAGGTTTTCCACTGAGGCCTTTGTGGCCTGCACGGACGTTTTTGATCCCGGAATGCTCTTGCCATAAATCTGCGACAGGGCCACCCCCAGCGGGTAATAAACGCCCGACGTGCCGCCCGTGAGCACATTCACGAAGGTCTGGGCCTGAGCCGCCCCCGAAACCGCCATCCCCATCGAGAGGGCAAGGCCCATCCCCATCAGCTTTGTTGCTAACCGCATTATCGTTTCTCCCTGAGAGATTAAGTATTCGCCGGATTATTTCCGATCTGCTGAATTGAGATTAGGGGCGAGACGCGACTTGGCGCAAGCGCCCCCTGTTTCGAGGCGTCTTAAGGGCGGTCGCGCGGTGCTACCCGTGTTTCCAGCGCGGCGGGTGTATAGGCTGGCGCGAAGGTGCAGCCCGCGCCAAACTGCGCTTCGGCGGCAAGGCAGCGCGCGGCAATCATATCCGGCGTCGGCTTTACCCCCGTTTCAGCCCACTCAAGCAGCGCCGTCATCAAGGCCGGATAGGTTGGGTCGCTGGCATAGCTGTGCGCGCCTGTGGTGACGAAGGTTTGCACGAGCCGGTCGGCATTGCCACCGCGCGCCATGGTTTCTTTGAACTGCGCGTCAAGCTCGACGAAGGCGGTGGGATCGTCGATCCATTTCATCGTTAGCACCGGCACGGGGATTTTCCCCGTTGGGTCGGTATCCGCCCCGAAACGCGCCACCGCCGCAGGATCGGCCTGATAGCGCCGCACGCCAGCGTTCAGCGCGTCATCATTTGCCGAGCCGATATAGCGAACCCCACTGTTGCCGAAGGGACTCGCCCCGCCCGTGCGTTTGCTCACAATGTCGCGAAAGTGAAACGTGGCCCAGTTGAGGTGCCCTTGGATCGAACTCGCGGGTATTTTGATAACCTTCTCCAGCGTCTCGACTTTGCGCTGCTGCTCCGGCGTGCGTTGGGCGGCGGGTTTATCGAGGCCCAGGCACTCCGCCGCACGCGCCGCAATGTCAGCATTTTTCAACACTGAATCGCTGGGCAGACCGATATTCGCCGGATACTCCGCCTCGTCCGGGCGCGGGTGATTGTTGCAGAGGTACTGATAGACCGCGCGCAGATCGAGCCGAAAATCGTAGGAGCGCGTGCCGCCACCCAGCACGCCGCTGGTCAGGAGTACGGCATCGTAGGGCTTTTGCGCCGTGAACATCTCCGCGCCTTTAGCCGCAACGCTCGCGCCCCAGGATTGGCCGTGCAGAACCGTCCGGCGGGGTTTGCCAACGTGGTCGATAAAGATTTTCCGTAAGCGTTCGGTATCTTCAGCAGCGGCGCGCACTTCAACACCGCCCTGACGAAACGTCGAACCCGCCCAAGCGTAGCCCGCCCGAACCATAATTGACCAGCGCGTAAGGTCTTCCGCCGCGCGGGCGGGCGACGGTGCCCCCAACTCCGGGCCGCCGTGAGCGTGCAGCACCAGCGTGCCTGCCCATCCCTCCGGCAGCGCAATTAGATAGTAAGCCCCAGCGGAATCTTTCCCACCGAGACAGTTGACCGTCGCAGGAACCCCGGTTGGGCAGGGCATCGGCATGGGTTTGGCGTCGAGACTGTCGGCGGTAAAGCCGGGAGCCGCGCTGATTGTTGCGGTTGCCAGAACCGAAAACACGCTCAGACGGGTTAATAAACTCACCGTTTCTCTCCCTAAAAGCCACCGTAAACACGACTGGACTAACTGCGCTGAGAATGAGCTTAGGGTTCCCCCCTAGCACCCCGCAAGCCATGCCGACGATGCTTTGCCGCAGCTTGTGGAAATCCACAGCTTCCGCTTACGTTAACGGAAGATTTTTTTAGGACAAAATCACTGCCCTGAACTGCTGAAAGCGTATGGGAACGCCACTCTACGCGATGCTTCGTTGCTTTTTTTATGACCCTTCAAAACAGTCGATTGTCGGAGTGCCCAGGCGTGCCTACAGTTGACAGAAATAAAAAAACCTAAGCACCACGCTTGGACATAAACAGGAAGGGAAACGAACGATGGGACTCCCGGCACACGCGACCGCAGACGCGCTTTTATCCGTCAGCTTGGACGATAAATACACCGCTCTTGAAGGCCGAATTTTCCTCACCGGCACGCAAGCGCTGGTGCGCCTGCCGATGATGCAGCGCGCGCGGGACCGGGCTGCGGGTTTGAAGACCGGCGGTTTCATCTCCGGCTATCGCGGCTCCCCCTTGGGCGGGTTCGATAAGGCGCTCTGGGACGCCCGGAAGTTTTTGAAAACCAGCGACATCACGTTCCAACCGGGACTGAATGAAGACTTAGCCGCTACCGCCGTTTGGGGGTCGCAGCAGGTGAACCTGTTCCCCGATGCCACGGTCGATGGTGTCTTTGCCATGTGGTACGGCAAGGGGCCGGGGGTGGACCGTTCGGGCGACGTGTTCAAACACGCCAACGCGGCAGGAACCGCCAAACACGGTGGCGTTTTAGTGCTGGCGGGGGACGATCACACCTGCAAATCCTCAACGCTCCCGCATCAGTCCGAATATGCCTTTATGGACGCTTCCATCCCCGTGCTGAACCCTGCGGGCGTTCAAGAAATTCTCGATTACGGGATGCTCGGGTGGGCCATGAGCCGCTATTCTGGCCTGTGGATCGGCATGAAGACAATTGCGGAATCGGTCGATAGCTCGGCTTCCGTCTATGTCGATCCCCTCCGCGCCCTGCCGATACTGCCGACCGATTTCGATATGCCCGCCGATGGCCTGCACATCCGCTGGCCGGATAAGCCGCTGACCCAGGAAATGCGGCTGCATAAACATAAGCTTTATGCGGCGCTGGCGTTCGCGCGCGCCAACAAGCTCGATCACATCATGGTCGATAGCCCGCGCCCGCGCTTCGGCATCGTTACCACCGGCAAATCCTACCTGGACGTGCGCCAAGCGCTTGAAGACCTTGGCATCGACGACGCCCTGGCTGCCGACATCGGCTTGCGCGTTTATAAAGTTGGCATGAGTTGGCCGCTGGAGCGGGAAGGCGCGCGCCATTTTGCCGAAGGCTTGGAGGAAATCCTCGTCGTTGAAGAAAAACGCGCCGTCATCGAAAACCAACTGAAAGAGCAGCTTTATAATTGGCGCGAGGATGTGCGCCCGCGCGTGATCGGCAAGTTCGATGAGGAGAAGAATTGGATTCTCCCCTCCCCCGACGAACTCACCCCCGCCCGCATCGCCCGCGTCATTGCCAAACGCCTTAGCCGTTTCTACCAAAGCGACCGAATTACCCAACGCCTCGCCTTCCTCGAAGCCAAGGAAAAGCAACTCGGCGGCCTTAAAACCGAGTTGGCGCGCGTCCCCACCTTCTGTTCGGGTTGCCCGCATAATAGCTCGACAAAAGTGCCCGATGGCAGCCGCGCGCTGGGCGGGATCGGCTGTCATTATATGGTGACGTGGATGGACCGGAAAACCGATACGTTCACGCAAATGGGCGGCGAAGGCGTGCCGTGGGTCGGACAAGCGCCCTTCACCAAAACGCCGCATGTTTTTGTCAATTTAGGCGATGGCACCTATCAGCATTCGGGCGCACTCGCCATTCGCGCCTCGGTCGCCGCCAAGGTGAATATCACCTATAAAATTCTGTTCAACGATGCCGTCGCGATGACTGGCGGGCAGCCCCACGATGTGCCGTTAACCGTGCCGCAACTCACCCAGCAGCTCACGGCGGAAGGCGTGCGGAAAGTCGTCGTCGTGACCGATGAGCCGGATAAATACCCGTCCGGCTCCGGTTTTGCGCCGGGGGTGCCCATCCATCACCGCGACGCGTTGGATCAGGTGCAACGCGACATTCGCGAGATCGAAGGCGTTACCGCCATTGTTTACGATCAAACCTGCGCGACCGAAAAGCGCCGCCGCCGCAAGCGTGGTACGATGATTGATCCTGCCAAACGCACCATCATCAACGATCTGGTGTGCGAAGGTTGCGGCGACTGCGGGGTGCAATCCAACTGCGTCTCGATCCTGCCGCTCGAAACCGAGTTCGGTCGCAAGCGCACGATCGACCAATCAACCTGCAATAAGGATTTCTCCTGCGTTAAAGGCTTCTGCCCCAGCTTCGTGACCGTGAAGGGCGGCCAGTTGCGGAAGCCCAAGGCGGCACAGGAAGAGGCGTGGGCTGACCTGCCCGCCCCTGCCACAGCCCCGCTCGCCCCTGTTTATTCGATCCTCGTGACCGGCATTGGCGGCACCGGGGTCGTCACCATCGGCGCGCTGCTGGGCATGGCGGCGCATTTGGATGGTAAGGGCGTAGCAGTGCTCGATATGACCGGGTTGGCGCAGAAGGGCGGCGCGGTTTACTCCCACATTCGCGTTGCCGAAAAGCCGGAGGATATTAACGCCGTCCGCATTCCCGCAGGCGAAGCCGATTTGGTGATTGGGGCCGATGCGCTCACCACCGGCACCTTCGATAGCCTCGCCAAAGTGCGCGCCGGGGAAACCCGCGTAGTGCTCAATAGCCATGAGAGTATGCCCTCGGACTTTACCCGCAAGCCCGATTTGCGCTTCCCCACGGACTCCCTTCTGCAAGCCGTGCAAGAGGCGACGGGCGCAGCCGAGAATTTGCACGTTCTGGACGCAACCCGCATCGCAACGGCCTTGATGGGCGACTCGATTGCCACCAACGCCTTCATGCTCGGGTATGTCGCGCAAAAGGGCTGGCTGCCCGTGAGCCTTGCCGCGCTGGAACGAGCGATTGACCTCAACGGCGTCGCTATCGGCTTCAATAAGAAAGCGCTGATGTGGGGCCGCCGGGCTGCCGTCGATCTCGCCGCCGTCGAAGCCGCCGCCAAACCGGCGCAGCAAGTCTCAGGGTCGCAAAAACTCTCGGAAAGCCTTGCCGAAATGGTCGCGCGCCGGGTTGCATTCCTCACGCAGTATCAAGACGCCGCCTATGCCGACCGCTACCGCGCGCTGGTCTCGCGCACCGAAAGCGTGGAGCGGCAAATCGCCCCCCAGTCCGATACACTAACCCGCGCCGTCGCCCGCTATGCCTTCAAACTGATGGCGATTAAGGACGAATACGAAGTGGCGCGGCTTTATACCGACGGCACTTTCTTAAAACAGGTCGCGGCTCAGTTCGAGGGCGACTATCGCCTAGAGTTCAACCTCGCCCCGCCACTGGTGGCGGAGAAGGACCAGACCAGCGGACACCTGACGAAAAAAGCCTACGGCCCGTGGATGCTAACCGCCTTCCGCGTGCTGGCGAAGCTCAAGGGCCTACGCGGCACGCTGCTGGACCCCTTCGCCCGCACGGAGGAGCGTAAGATGGAACGCCGCTTGCGCGACGAGTACATCGCCCGTCTGGAGACTATTCTGCGCTCGCTCACCCCCGCGACGCTCGATACCGCCGTGGCCCTCTTGAGTGTGCCGGACCATATCCGTGGCTTTGGTCACGTCAAAGAACGGCACGTGGCCCAAGCGGAAGCGCTGACGGCAAAACTCTTGGCCGACTATCACAATCCGGCTCCCAAAACGCCGGTGGCCGAAGCGGCGGAATAGCCGCTTTTCGTCGCAGCCCCTTGGCAAGACCCGTGTGATCCGCCAGGATCATGCGGGTCTTGAGTTTGAATATTGGGGGGAACGCATGTCGTCAACACTGCAAGGAATGACCTGGCTCACCAGGCGTCAGGTTTTGGTCGGCAGTGCGGGCCTTGTTGGGGCCGCGAGCATTTTGGGGGCGCCCGCCCTCGCCCAAAGCTCAAGCGGGCCGCTGAAAATCGGCGTACTGCTGCCCCGCTCCGGCATTCTCGCGCAAGCGGGCCAGTCCTGCGCGCGGGCCGAGGCGATTGGCGCAAATGTGCTGAAGGGGTTAGGCTATTCAGTAGAAATTCTGTCCGCCGACACTGAATCGAACACCGATACCGCCCGCGCCCGCGCCGAAAAGCTGATTAACGATGGCGCTCATGTCATCGTCGGGGCCTTCGATAGTGGCCAGACCGGGGCCGCCGCTCAAGTGTGCGAGCAGCGCGGCATTCCCTTGATCGTTAACATCGCGGCGGCCCCGCAACTCACCGAGCAGGGCTATAAAACCTTCTTCCGCAACTTCCCCACGTCGCTTGATTTGGTGGGGAACGCTTTCCCGCTGATGAAGGAGGTGTTCGCCACGACGGGTAAAGCCCCGACGAAAGCCCTGTTTCTGCACGCCAACGATACCTTCGGCATGGCGAATAAGGGCGCGTTCGAGCGGCTGTTCCCCAATGCCGCCATGCCGTTTTCCATGCTGGAGCCGATTGCGTATGACCCGAAGGCGCAAGACCTATCGGTTGAGGTTGCCAAAGCGAAAGCCAGTGGGGCCGAGCTTTTGATCGTGACCACCCGCGCCGCCGATGCCATTTTGATCGTGCGCGAAATGGTTAAGCAACGCTTCGAGCCAATGGGGATCATGAGTCCCGGCTCCTCGGGCCTTTACGACGAACAGTTCTACAAAGTGCTGGGCAAATACTCCGATTACGCCACCACCATTCTGCCCTGGTACGACGGGAAAGCGCCGTTGAGCCAGCAAGTGCGGGCGGAGTTCGGCAAAATCTTCCCGAAAGATAACTTCGAGGGCCACGCCTTCAATATCGGCTGCACGCTCGATGCGCTGTTGGTGGCTGCCGACGCCCATAAACGCGCCGGAACAACCACAGCCACGGCCCTGCTGGAGGCGCTCCGCACAACCAAGCTCGACACGCACATGATGATCGGTCCGGCCATTACCTTCGACGCCAAGGGCCAGAATGTGAATTTCTCCAGCGCCGTCGTCCAAAACCTCGACCAGCGCCCCACTGTGGTGCTGCCGAAGGGGGCTGCGGAAAAAGCGCCGGTCTTCCCCGTGCCGGGTTGGCAGAACCGAGGGTAAGGGTTTCTTCCGTGTCTTTGTCGCTTTATGCCGGAACGCTCAGTTCCGGCATCCTCACCGGGTTGGTCTATGGGCTTGCCGCGATGGGCCTCTCGGTGATTTTCGGTGTCGTCCGCCTCGTCAATTTCGCGCATGGCGAGATGATGGTTTTGGGCATGTTCGCCGCCGTCGTGCTGGCCGCCGCTTGGGGGATTGATCCGCTGTTGAGCGCGTTGCCCGTGGCGGCCCTCTTATTTTTAGCAGGCTATGGCTTGCAGCGCGGCTTACTCAACCGCTTCATCGACCGGCCCGATCATCAGCAGTTCATTCTGCTGCTCGGCATCGCCATGATTCTGGTCAACGGCTTAATGATGGTGTTCGGCCCCGATGCGCGCAGTACCAATGTGCCTTATGGCTTCGATGCGTTTTTCGTCGGCGGCATCACCTTAGATAAAACCCGCGTTTATGCTGCCGGGGGCGCGCTGATCGTTGCCGCCGCGCTCTATGCCTTCTTCCGTTTCAGCCGCACGGGCATTGCCATTCGCGCGTGTGCCGACAACCAGTTGGGCGCGGCAGTAGTCGGGCTGGACGTGAAGGGGCTTTACGCGATTACCTTCGGCATCGGTTCCGCCGTGGTCGGTATCGCCGGGTGCCTCCTAAGCCTTGTGATCGACGTGCGCCCGCAGCTTGCCGCCGATTACACGCTGCTGAGTTTCATCATCGTCATCGTCGGCGGTTTGGGCAGCATGGGCGGTGCCTTGCTGGGCGGCGTGTTGATTGGGGTATCGGAAGCCTTGGCGGGGGTTCTCATTGATCCGTCACGCAAGCAGATGGTGTCTTACGGGCTGCTGATTCTCGTGCTGCTGGTGCGCCCGCAGGGACTGTTGGGGAAGCGCGCCTGATGGGTACCCAGGATCTTTTCGAGGGTGTAACGCCGCGCGGTAAAATGCTGTTCACTGCCGGGCTGGGCGCGCTGCTGCTGCTGCCCGAAGTGGCCGACAGCTACCTGATTTCCATTCTCACGTTGATTTTCTGGTTCGCCTATGTCGGGCAAGCATGGAACGTGATGATGGGGTTCGCCGGGCAACTGTCGCTCGGCCACGCGCTTTACGTCGGCCTCGGCGGGTATGGGGCGGCGGCGCTTTATATGCACTTAGGGCTGGGGCCGTGGGTGGGAATGCTCGTCGTCGTCCCCGTCTGCGCCCTTGTTGGCATGGCGATTGGTTGGCTCGGCTTTCGCTTTGGCGTGCGCGGGGTGCATTTCGCCTTGCTCACGATTGCCTGCGCCGAGTTTACCCGCGTTGCTTTCGATCACATCACCGCGCTGGGCGGCTCCGGCGGCCTGTTTCTGCCCGTGGTGGGCGGGCGCGGCGATGATCTGCTGATGTTACGCGGCTCCCCACAGCTCTATTACTACGTGATGCTGGTGCTGGCCCTACTGGCCCTGGCCCTCTGCCGAATCGTGACGCGCACGCGCCTCGGTTACTTCTGGCTGGCCCTGCGCGAGAACCCCGATGCGGCAGCCGCCTTGGGCATTCCGCTGCTGCGGGTGAAGCTGCTCGCGGTGGGCCTTTCCGCCGGGATGACCGCTGTCGGCGGCGTGTTCTACGCCTTCTATTACAATAATCTGTTCCCCGATCAGGTGTTTTCGATGGGCCGGTCCATCGAAATTCTGCTTGGGCCGATTGTCGGCGGTATTGGCACCGTGTTCGGGCCAGTGTTGGGCGCGATGATCCTCACCCCCTTAGGCGAGGGCGCGAGCCTGTTGCTGGAAGCCCTCGGCATCACTCTACCCGGCACCAAACAGGTGATTTACGGGCTGATGCTCGTGCTCATCATCTGCTTCCGCCCTGCCGGAATTTGGCCGTGGCTGGCCGTGAAAGCCGGGCTGGTCGTTCCCCCCGAAGAAGCAAACCTGCGTGACAAGGGGGAGGCGGAATGAGCCTCTCCCTCACCGTGACCGGCCTCACGAAGCATTTTCGCGGGCTGCGGGCGCTGGAAGACGTGAGCTTCACGGTGCCAGCGGGCAAGATCGTGGCGCTCATCGGCCCCAATGGCGCGGGGAAAACCACCTGCTTTAACCTGATCGCCGGGGTATTTCCGCCCGATGCAGGCCGCGTGCATCTGGCGAAGCGCGACGTGACCGGCCTGCGCCCCGATCAACTCTGCACCGCCGGGATTGGCCGGACCTTCCAAATCGTCAAACCCTTCGCCGGGTTGTCGGTGCTGGAGAATGTGCTGGTCGGCGCGCTGCACCGGGAGAGGCGCGTTGCCGCCGCCCGCGAGAAGGCGGCGGAGATGCTGGCCCTACTAGGGCTGGACCCACAAGCCCACCGCCTCGCAGGCTCCCTCACGCTGCCCGATCGCAAGCGCCTGGAAGTCGCCAAAGCCCTCGCCACGCAGCCGCAAATTCTGCTGCTGGATGAAGTGATGGCGGGCCTGCGCCCAACCGAGACCGACGCGATGGTGGCCACCCTCACCGGCCTCAACCGCAGTACCGGCATTACAATTCTGCTCATCGAACACGTCATGCGCGCGGTGATGGCGCTAGCCGAACAGGTGATCGTGCTGGACCAAGGCCGCAAGCTGGCGGAAGGCACGCCGGAGCAGGTAACGCAAGACCCGCGCGTTATCGAAACCTACCTGGGCCATGATCTGCCGGAAGGGGCGAGCGCATGAGCGGCGCAGGCAGCCTGATCGTCGAGGGCCTGTCGGTGGCTTATGGCGATGCGCTAGCGCTCGATCACGTCAGCCTCAGCGTGCGCGCCGGGGAAGTGACGACGCTCATCGGCACCAACGGCGCGGGCAAAACTACGCTCATCCGCGCGATTGCCGGGCTGCTCCCTATCCGCAGCGGCCAGATTATCTATGACGGTCAGGAGATTACCGGGCGGCCCAGCCACCGAATTTGCGACCTCGGCTTGGGCCAAGTCGCCGAAGGCCGTCAGGTCTTCCCCAGTCTCTCGGTGCGCGAAAACTTGATTATGGGGGCGGTCATTCCGCGTGCCCGTAGCCTTGCCGATGAAACCTATGCCGCGATGCTGGAGCTTTTCCCCCGCCTGCGCGAGCGCCTTACCCAAGCCGCCGGAACCCTCTCGGGCGGCGAGCAACAGATGCTGGCCATCGCCCGCTGCCTGATGGGCCAGCCGCGCTTGATACTGTTCGACGAGCCTTCCTTGGGCCTGTCCCCCGCTATGGCCAGCGAGGTTTTCCGCATCATCCGCCGCCTGAAGGACCAGGGGATGACGATTATCCTCGTGGAACAGAACGTCGCCGCGTCCCTCGCGCTGGCCGATCAAGCCTATGTGCTCGAGACCGGAAGGATCACCCTCAGCGGCACAGGGCAGACACTGCTGCGCGACCCCCGCGTGCGGGAAGCCTATTTGGGGCTGTGACGCTGGCAGAGAGGTGTGGCACTTTAGCTCGCCCTAAAAGCGGTATTTATTTTGCATCTTTGCGAGTCTCCCACTATCTCTATGTCACCTGCACAAAAGCGGTGGTAGAATGTTTTTAGATCCTGACCTAACCCATGCCCAGCTTGCCGAACTGGTCGCGCGCTTTTACGCTAACGTCCGCCAAGATCCGCTGATCGGTGGGCTGTTCGAGAGCGCCATTGCCGATTGGCCCGCGCATCTGGAGAAAATCACGGCCTTCTGGTCGTCGGTGATGCTAGGAACCGGGCGCTATCAGGGTAGCCCAATGCTCACCCACCTGCGCCATGCCGAGCAGATTACGCCGGAGATGTTCACCCGCTGGCTGGCCCTCTGGGGCGAGACGACAGAAAGCCTGTTCCCGCCCCCGGTTGCCGCGCGGCTTCAGCACAAAGCCGCCCGCATTGCCGACAGCCTGCACTTGGGGCTGCAATTTCACGCTGATAAATCGAGAAAGGCCGTATCATGACTGATTTTCCCCTTGATCTTGCGGCCCACCACAAGGCGCGCGGGCTATCTGACCGCTTCGCCCTTGGCGTTACGAAAATCTTACGTTGGGGCGCAGATACCTTCTTCGCCAAACGCTACGGCCACCGAGCTATCGTGCTCGAAACCGTCGCCGCTGTGCCGGGCATGGTGGCAGCCACCTTGCAGCACCTCAAATGCCTGCGCCGCATGGAAGATGATCGCGGCTGGATTCGCACCCTGATGGACGAAGCCGAAAACGAACGTATGCACCTGATGACCTTCATCGAAATTGCCAAACCTTCTTGGTTCGAGCGCACGATGATCTTGGCGGCGCAATGGGTTTTCTACTTGGGCTTTTTCACGCTCTACCTGATAAGCGCCCGCACCGCCCACCGGCTTGTGGGGTATTTCGAGGAAGAGGCGGTGATTAGCTACACGCACTACTTGAAAGAAATCGACGAAGGCCGCACCCCAAACGTCCCCGCGCCTGCCATCGCGCTCAAATACTGGGGCATGCCCGAAGGCTCAACCCTCCGCGACGTGGTCATCACCGTGCGCGCCGACGAAGCCCACCACCGCGATGTCAATCACGGTATGGCCGGCGACCTCGCAGGCATCCCGTTCGATCCCACGAGCCTACGCGCCGCACCGCGCCATGAGCCGTTGTCGGGCGTGGTGCGCTAGGTTCTAAGCATTTCCGTGATAATGACGCAGGGGGGATACGCATGCCCGCCATAACGATCTACAACATCCCAGATGCAACCTATCGCGCGCTCGCAGCGCGCGCCGCTGACCACGGGCGGAGCACAGAGGCCGAAATTCGCGCCATTCTCGAAAATGCCGTCGCCTCGCCGGAGCGCGTGAAACTTGGTAGCGTCCTCGCCGCTATCGGTCGGGAGTTCGGTGGTGTTGATCTCGAGATTCAACGCGACGCTGCGCCTGCGCGAGCGGTATAAGGGGCCAGGCTCAATTTCGTAAAGCGTCGCTTGACAGACAACGCTTCAGTTGAGATAGTTAACCTCGTGAAGATCAGAAATGTGATCCATCGGGGCTTGCGTGCCTTCATCGAACGGGATGACGCAAGCGGGCTTCAGCCCGCAGTTGCGGCAAAGCTCCGTCTTATTCTCTCCTTCCTCCAGGATATGGAGCGGGAGGAGGAGTTGCGGGCGGTACCCAGTTGGACAGCCCATCAACTGAGTGGCGACCGCAAAGGCACTTGGAGCCTTTTCGTTACGAAGAATTGGCGACTCACCTTTCGGATCGATCAGACTGAGATCGAGATAATCGACCTCAATTACGAAGACTATCACTAGGAAGCTGCCATGAGCGCGATGAACGGTATCCGCCTTAAGAATCCCGCCCACCCCGGCGGTTTCGTGAAGAGCGAAATTATTAACGCGCTCGGGCTGTCGGTAACGCGCGCGGCCAGCGTCCTCGGCGTCACTCGCCCCGCCCTCTCAGCGCTGGTCAACGAGCGGGCGGCGCTTTCGTCCGAAATGGCGTTGCGGCTGGAAAAAGCCTTTGGCGTCTCGATGGACACACTGATGCGGATGCAGAACAGCTACGATATTGCCCAAGCGCGGAAACGCGAGGGCGATATTCAGGTGGCGCGGTTTGAGGGGGTGCCGATGGGGTTATAGGCGGCGCGCGTTAGCACAGCAGGCTGGCGACGGAAATATCTTCGTCCAGTTCGGGCCAGTGAATACCTTCGCCCTGGCCGATGAAGCGCCAGTCGCTCCGCTGTTCCGGGGTGGCATCGCTGAGACGCGAGAACCATGCGAGCGGAACAGCAAGCTGCCGCCCATCTGCGAGCGTGACGCGGAGAGCGTCCACGTCGAACGTGATTGCCAAGGACTTACTCATCAGGTTCACCCGCTCAACATTCCACACCTATCTAAATCAATAACTCACGCTCGCTTACAATCAACCAAAAGCGCCTCCCATTGCAGCGGTTATAGAGGTGTTATCTAGCCTATCAAATAAAAACGCCCCCTGATGCGTCGGTTCGAACTGCCGAGCACGTGTCAATCTAACCGCTGGAATGAGAACCCGGCCATCTGGCCCGACTAGAGCAAAATGAACACCCTCTCTAGCCTTCATAATCTCTCGGGACATATTGTGTTTTTGACAGAGCGGGATCACGCACTTATCCAGATTGTAAAAATTTCTTCCTAAGAGGAGCAGCTCTCGAATGTGCGCCCCGATAACACTTGTATCGCAGCATCCCTCCAGCGAGCAAGTTGGTGGCCATTCGGAGACCCCACAGAACTGGTCTTGGCTCCATTTCCAGTCCTCAATATGACTACCCTTGATCGGGGAGAGATGAGAAGTCCCAACCAGATTACGAAAAAAACGAGACATGCGATTATTGCCCATAATGAGACTGTCGATAAGAACAAATAGTGGTTAACACCGTTCTATTCGAGTGAATTTAGGATTGCAAGCATTTTTTGGAGATAAAAAAACCCCCGGCGCTCACACACCGGGAGTTCCCATCTCAGCCCTAAGGCCGAAAATCTTAGTTCTTCGCCTTATCGACCAAACGGTTCGCCTTCAGCCACGGCATCATTGCGCGGAGCTTTTCGCCGACTTCTTCGATTTGGTGGCTCGCGTTGTTGCGGCGTTGGGCTTTGAAGCTGGGGGCGCCTGCCGCGTTTTCCAGCATCCAGTCGCGGGCGAAGCGGCCTGATTGGATATCGTCGAGGATGCGCTTCATTTCCGCTTTGGTTTCAGCCGTTACAATGCGCGGGCCGCGCGTGTAGTCGCCGTATTCTGCCGTATTGGAAATCGAATAGCGCATGTTCGCCATGCCGCCTTCGTAGATCAGGTCCACGATCAGCTTTACTTCGTGCAGGCACTCGAAATAGGCCATTTCCGGCGCGTAACCGGCTTCCACCAGCGTCTCGAACCCGGCTTGGATGAGGGCGGTTAGGCCACCGCAGAGCACGGCTTGCTCACCGAACAAATCGGTTTCGCATTCTTCCTTGAAGCTAGTTTCGATGATACCCGCGCGCCCGCCGCCATTGGCCGAGCCGTAGGAGAGCGCCACGTCGAGCGCATTGCCGGAGGCATTCTGATAAACGGCGACCAGCGTGGGAACCCCGCCGCCCTTCAGGTATTCGGAGCGCACCGTATGGCCGGGGCCTTTGGGGGCGATCATGAACACGTCGAGGTCCGCGCGCGGCTCAATCAGGCCGAAATGCACCGAGAAACCGTGCGCGACGGCAAGGGCTGCCCCCTGCTTCATGTTATCGCGCAGGAAGGTGGTGTAGAGCGCGCCGTGATGTTCGTCCGGGGCGAGCACCATCACCACATCGGCTTCGCGGGCGGCTTCATCGGGGGGCAGAACGCGGAAACCCGCCGCTTCCGCCTTCGCTGCCGTGGCCGAACCGGGGCGCAGCGCGATGATAACGTCCTTAACGCCGCTGTCCTTCAGGTTCAGCGCGTGGGCATGGCCTTGGCTGCCGTAGCCGACGATGGCGACCTTCTTCGATTTGATGAGATTAACATCGGCGTCGCGGTCATAATAAACGCGCATCTGAGACATTTCCTTGCGTGAGAGGCGGGAAGAAAAAGGGAGGGAGGCGTTTTTCTAAGCAAATGCGTCGTCGAAAACGAGTCCGTTTTCTCGGGATTTGCGCTAGAAGCCCGACGCCCCCCGTGAAATAGCAACAATACCGGTACGGCTGACTTCCACCAGCCCAAGCGGGAGCATGAGGGCCACGAAGGCATTCACCTTCTCCTGGCTGCCCGTAATCTCGAACACGAAGCTCTCGGTGGTCGAGTCGATCGCGCGCGCGCGGAAAATATCGGCGATGCGAAGCGATTCGACGCGGCGGTCGCCCGTGCCCGCCACTTTCACTAACGCCAACTCCCGCTCTACATGGGGGCCTTCGGCGGTGAGATCATGGACTTTGTGCACGGGTACGAGGCGGCCCAAATGGGCTTTAATCTGCTCGATGACCTGTCCGGTGCCAGAGGTCACGACCGTGATGCGCGACAGTTGCTCCGCCTGCTCCACTTCGGCCACGGTGAGGCTTTCGATATTGTAGCCCCGGCCCGAAAAAAGCCCGACGACGCGCGCCAAAATACCCGGCTCATTGTCCACCAACACGGCGATAGTGTGGCGATTGATTGGCTGCGGTTGTTTCATGATACCCTACGGTCGTAAGCGAAAAGCGACGGTTGAAGCGGTTGGGGATGGGTCGTTAAACGAGAACCATCCCTTCTTCCGTCGTGACCGGATCGGCCTTATCTTCTGGCCCCAGCAGCATTTCGTTATGGGCTGCACCCGAGGGGATCATGGGGAAGCAGTTTTCCTTTTGATCGACGCAAATATCGGCAATCACTGGGCCAGGATGGTCCAAGGTAGCGCGGATTACGTCATCCAAATCGTTCATATCCAGCGCGCGGAAGCCGCGTGCGCCAAATGCTTCGGCCAGCTTCACGAAATCGGGCAGAGATTCGGAGTAGCTTTCCGAATAGCGGCCCCCGTGCAGCAACTCCTGCCACTGGCGGACCATGCCCATGTACTGATTATTCAGAATGAACACTTTGACGGGCAGGCGGTACTGCACCAGCGTGCTCATTTCTTGAATGTTCATCATGACCGAGGCTTCGCCGGAAATATCGACGACCAGCGCATCCGGGTGCGCGATTTGCACGCCCATCGCCGAGGGCAGGCCGTAGCCCATCGTGCCCAAACCGCCGGATGTCATCCAATGGCGCGGTTTTTCAAAGCCGAAATATTGCGCCGCCCACATTTGATGCTGGCCAACTTCGGTGGTGATGAAGGTTTCCCGCCCTTGCGAGAGTTCCCACAGACGGCGGACCGCGTGTTGCGGTTTGATGACCGCACCGTTGCTGCCGTAACGGAGCGAGTCGCGCTTGCGCCACTCTTCAATCTGGCCCCACCAGGCTTTCAACGGCTCGGCCTTAAGCTGCGCGCCGCGCTCTTTCCAACGGCCAATCAGGGCTTTCAGCACCGTTTTCACGTCGCCAATCACCGGCAGATCGACCATCACGGTTTTATTGATCGAGGAGGGATCAATATCGAGATGGATTTTTTTGGAGGTCGGCGAGAAGGCGTTCAAGCGGCCCGTTACCCGGTCGTCAAAGCGCGCACCGATGTTGAACATCACGTCGCAGCCGTGCATCACCAAGTTGGCTTCGTAGGTGCCGTGCATCCCCAGCATCCCAAGGAACTGCCGGTCGGAGGCCGGATACGCCCCCAGCCCCATCAGTGTCAGCGTGACGGGGATATTGGTGAGGCGGGCAAATTCCGTGAGCAGCAGCGAGGCTTCGTCGCCGGAATTGATAATGCCGCCACCGCCGTAGATGACGGGGCGTTCGGCTTCGAGCAGCATATCAATCGCGCGGTCGATCACGCTCATGTCGGCATCGGTACGCGGGCGGTAGGTTTTATGGGCCACGGTTGCGGGCGGAATATAGGGGCCGATGGCAAACTGCACGTCTTTCGGCAGATCAATCACCACGGGGCCGGGGCGGCCCGTGCGCGCCACATAGAAGGCTTCGTGTACTGTGCGGGCGAGGTTGTTTACGTCCTTCACCAAGTAATTATGCTTAGTGCAGGGGCGCGTGATGCCGGTGGTATCGCATTCCTGGAAAGCGTCGTTCCCAATCAAATGCGTTGGCACCTGACCCGTTAGGCAGACCAGCGGGATCGAATCCATCAGCGCGTCGGTTAGGCCCGTCACGGCATTGGTCGCGCCAGGGCCGGAGGTGACGAGCACGCAACCGACTTTGCCGGTGGAGCGCGCATAGCCTTCCGCCGCGTGAACCGCCGCTTGTTCGTGCCGAACGAGAATGTGGCGAATCGCGTTTTGCTGGAAAAGAGCATCGTAAATCGGTAAGACCGCACCGCCGGGATAGCCGAAGATAACTTCTACACCCTGGTCTTTCAGCGCCCTCAAAACGATTTCCGCTCCGGTCAGCATCTCCCGCGTGTCGCTCATAACACTCTCTCACGTCGTTAGCCCATCCCCCGCCGATGGGCGGGGCCTGAAATCTCAGGGAAAAAGACGCTATGCGGGGGCGGGTCAAGCGGTCAAGTTGGTTTGCGTCATGATCGACAAGATTTCCTGCATAGCTTGGTCGTAATCTTGCGGGTCTACGGTAAGGGCTTGGGAAAGCTGATGTTTGAACCAGGTGGTTTGCCGTTTGGCGTACTGTCGGCTGCTGGCTTGCGCCAAGGTTATCGCCTCGGGCAAGCCGATCTCCCCCCGGTGATAGGACAGGAGTTCTGGCACACCCACGGCTTTTCGTAAGGGGGCATCCTTCGGAAGTTGGGGGAGACGCGCGGCAAAAGCGGTAATTTCTGCCAGCGCGCCCGCGTCGATCATCTGGATAAAGCGCTGATTGATGCGCTCATAGAGCCACGCCCGATCTGGCGCGAGCACGATGGGGATAAAGCGATAGCCGTCGGGCGGGCCGGAGCGCGGGGCATTGAGAAAACGGCTGAACGGTTTTCCGGTCGCCGCCCACACCTCGTACGCGCGCTTCACCCGTTGGCTGTCGGACGGGCGCAACCGCTCGGCACTGGCAGGATCGACGGCGGCAAGGCGGGCGTGGAACGCTAAGGCGCCTTCGGCCAGATGCAGTGCCCCCACGTCTTCGCGCACCTCTGGCGGCACCTGCGGCAGATCGGCGAAGCCTTCCATCAGCGCTTTGATATACAGCCCCGTGCCGCCGACCAGCAGCGCGGGCGTATCGCCCAGGCCATCGAGCAGCGTCACCACCGCGTGCCGCCAGCTTTCTGCCGTTGCAGCCTCGGCGGTCGAGAGCGTGCCGTAGAGGGCGTGGGGGGCCTGGGTTTCCTCCGTCACGCTCGGGCGGGCCGTTATCAGGCGGAGTTCACGATATAGCTGCATTGAATCGGCATTAATGATAACAGCACTCGTCTGCTCGGCCACCGCCAAGGCTAGGGCAGACTTGCCGCTCGCCGTTGGCCCCGCCAGGATGAGCCGCTGCCGTATGCTCTTGTTCATAATGGATGGTCCATGCCGTTGACTCTGGTCCTCAGTTCCGCCCCTGCAACCCCCGCCGTCACCGAAGCGTTGGTGGCGGAGGCTGTTGCTGTCGCCACTCTGCACGATTTTGCCGTGCGCTGGCTGGTGCCGGGCGTTGCAGCGGAGATCGTCACCGCTCAGCCCATCGACCTTGCCCGGCTGCGCGCGGCACTCGCCGATAGGCCCGTCGATGCCAATTTGGTCGAAAGCGCGGGCCGACGGAAGCCTTTGCTGGTCGCCGATATGGAATCGACGCTGATCGAAAACGAAATGCTGGACGATTTGGCCGCCGATATTGGCATCGGCCCGCAAATCGCCGCGATTACGGAAAAATCAATGCGCGGCGAAGTGGATTTCGCCACCAGCCTGCGGGAGCGCGTGGCCCTGCTGGCCGATTTGCCCGTGTCGATCATGGATGCTTGCGCTGGCCGCATTCGGCTAATGCCCGGCGCGAAAAGCCTGATTGCGACGATGGCAAAGCACGGCGCGCACTGCGTTATCGCCACCGGCGGCTTTGGTTATTTCGCCGATCCGGTCGCCAAAACTTTGGGCTGCCACGCCGTTCACTGTAATCATTTGGACCTCACCGGCAGCGACCCGCGCCGGCTAACGGGGCGCTTGATCGAGCCGATTTTCGATAGAGCCGCTAAGCGCCGCACGCTCGAAGCGATTGCGATGCAACGCGGCCTGCCCCTGTCGGCCACGCTCGCGGTGGGGGATGGGGCGAACGATCTCGATATGCTCTCGGTTGCAGGCTTTGGCGTCGCGTTCCGGGCGAAACCGATTGTGGCGGCAGCGGCGCATCTGTCGCTACACCACTCGGACCTGACCGGGTTGCTGTTCTTGCAGGGCTATTCGGCGGACGACATTCTCGATTCTACGGAAGGTTTTTAAGCATGACCCGGCATTCCCTTGCCAAAGACAAAATCCGCATTCTGCTGCTGGAAGGCGTTCACGACAGCGCGGTGGAGGAGTTTCAGCGCAACGGCTACAGCCAGATCGAGCAAGTGAAGACCGCGCTGGACGAAGACGCGCTGATGGAGCGCATTCAAGGCGTGCATCTGCTCGGTATCCGCTCGCGCACGCGCATCACTGGCAAGGTGCTGGCGGCGGCAAACCGCTTGGTCGGCGTCGGCTGTTTTTGCATCGGCACCAATCAGGTGGCCCTCGATAGCGCGCGCACGGCGGGGATTCCGGTGTTCAACGCCCCCTATTCCAATACCCGCTCGGTAGCGGAACTGGTGATTGGCGAAATCATCATGCTGTTGCGCCGTATCCCTGAAAAAACGCGCGGCTGCCACGCGGGGCTTTGGGATAAATCGGCGAAAAACTCCTTCGAGTTGCGCGGCAAAACCCTGGGCCTCGTCGGATACGGTCACATCGGCTCCCAGCTTTCGGTTCTGGCCGAGGCGATGGGCATGAAAGTGCGCTTCTTTGATGTTGAAAAGAAGTTGGCGCTGGGTAATGCCAGCCCGTGCAATTCGCTGGACGACCTGCTAGGCGCGTCCGATGTCATCAGCCTGCACGTCCCCTCTACCCCGCAGACGAAGAATATGTTCGGCGCGGCCCAAGTGCGGGCGATGAAGCCCGGCTCCTACCTCATCAATGCCTCGCGCGGCAGCGTGGTTGATATTGAGGCGTTGGCGGAGGGGCTGAAAAGCGGGCATTTGTTGGGGGCCGCCATCGACGTGTTCCCGAAAGAGCCTGCGGCGAATGATGAAGAGTTCGTAAGCCCGCTGCGCGGCCTCGATAACGTCATTCTCACCCCGCACGTTGGCGGCTCGACGATGGAAGCCCAGGCCAATATTGGCGTTGAGGTGGCGGAGAAGCTGATTAAATATTCCGACAATGGGTCCACCGTGGGTGCGGTCAACTTCGTCGAAGTGTCCTTACCGGTGAAGACGGGCGGCAATCGGCGCTTCCTGCATATCCACGCCAATGTGCCGGGAGTGATGCGGCGGGTGAACGAAATTTTCTCCCAAAGCCACCTGAATATCACGGCCCAATATCTACAAACCGACCCGGACGTGGGCTTCGTCGTGGTCGATGTCGATGGCAAGGTGGATGAAACCGCTGTCCTGAACGAGCTTCAGGCGATTGAGGGAACAATCCGGGCGCGGTTTTTGTATTAGAGCCTTCTAACCGGGCGCGATCAGGTCAAGCTGGGGGAAATAGGTGCGATAACGCGCAGCATCGCGCGTTATCAGCCTATGCCCGGCAACAAGCGCGTGGGCACCAATAAAGAAATCGGGCAGCGGGCTGGACCGGATACCGCCGCGCCGCCGATACTCAACGAAGGCTTTCCCTGCAAGAAACGCCGCTTCGTAGGGAATCGGCTCTCGAAGCACAAAATTAGGCGATAGGGCAGCATCCACCTCGGCCAGAGTTTTATACCGGACAGAAACTTCAGAATAAATAATCGGATTGATAATAAATCTGTCCTGGGTTGCTTGCTTACGCAGTGCATCGCGCGTCCATTCTGTCCAAGTCTCATCGTTTTCTATCAAATCTAAGATAATATTGCTATCCAGCATCAACGTCATTGATAGCGCCCCGCGTCAAAATCATGACCGCGTCGGTCGTGATGTCCACCGAACCTGGGTGTTTCTTGAGATGATCAATAAAACCATCTGCAAGACCATTGCCGCCGGGAAAGAACCTCTCCAGATCTGAAAAACGATGATAGATGCGGCCCTGATTGGCTTTATGAGCGAGCGGCTTCAACTCCCCTTCTGCGTCAGCGGCCTTTTGAATATCGTCATCGCTGAGGGCCTTCACCCACGCCCAACGGCTTCGCCCCGCTCGATTCACTAAGTCGCTCTGCGTATAGATCACGTTCATTTCTGGAAGCTCTCCGTGCCGAGATGATGCAAATACCTTCCTTAACAACCTGATAAGATACTAAAATTACGGTTTCCTGTAAATTTCCGATAGCAATAAGTGTATTTTTAGAGTGATTTCCATTTTCAATTTCGAGTCTATCTTCAAAAAAAATCTTTGTGGCGTCAATAAAATCAATGCCATGAGTTTCTATATTAGACGCATTAACATCCTTATCCCATTGAATTTTTATCGTCATGCTGTCCCTCGTTATGTAGAAACACTCCCGACAATGCAGGGTTTTACCCTTCCTAAACACTACCAGACCAAAGTTAATCTGGGCTGCGACCAGCATCTTTGCAAGATTTCTCTCCCGGTGCGGGGATACCGCTTAGGCTTGCTTGCCTATAGGAAATCAGAAAGGATTTCCGGGTGAGCCTGCGTAAGACCGAGCCAGATGCCGATTTCGACCAAGCCGCCCTGGTGGCGGGGGAGGAAAAAGCCTGGGGCCGCTTTATTGCGCGCTTCACCCGTGTGGTTGCCTCGGCCATCCGCACAGTGCCGGGCGTTGGCTTACCAGGGCGGGGCGAGTCGGGCGATCTGGTTCAAGACGTGTTCGTGAAGCTGCTGGCCGACGAGCGCCGCCTGCTGAAAGCCTATGATCCCGCACGCGCCGCGCCCGCGACGTGGCTCACGATCGTCGCCCGCTCGATTGCGCGCGACCGGCTGCGGGCAAAACAGCTTCCCGGCGTTCCGATTGAGGATGTGCCGGAGGCGGCGTTCGCGGTCGATCCGGTGCTACCTGCGGAAAAAATCGAGATTCCCGCAGGGCTGCTTTCCCCCCGGCAAGAACTCATTCTCAGCCTGCTCTACGATCAAGATATGGATGTGGCCGACGCTGCGGCGTTTCTGAACATTGAAGCCCAAACCGTGCGCTCGATGCACCATAAGGCGCTGCTCAAGCTCCGCGTCCATTTTGCCCCCCAGACCGGCGGGGATGCTTTACCCGCCCCATCCCTATTACGGGATAGGAGAGATTAACCATGAACCCGCAACCGCCCCTCGCCGCTCAACGTGAAGACGCCCGGTCCTACGCCCGGTCCTTGTGGCACCGCTACCGCGCCGCAACCCCCCTCACGGGCGCGCCGAGCGCGTTGGACCTTGCCGCCTATGCCGAAGACCGGATACGGGGCGCAGCGAAGGACACCGTGGAAGCCGCTCTCGCCCGCAATCCGCGTCTTCTGGCCGATGTGATCGCGGCGCGCGCCGCTTTTATCGCGGCAAAATCGCCCCTCCAAACGCGGCCTGGCATAATAGATCGTTTGGGCTGGGCCGCCGCCCTCTGCGGCTTCTGCCTTGCGGTTTGGGTGGGCTTTGCGACCGGCGAGCAGGTTGCAAGCAGCGATAACGAAGCCTATACGCTTTATTCAACGGCGGGGGATGACAATGCCGATCTTTAGCCGCCTGCCGCCGTGGCGACGCGCCCTACCCTGGGTATTATTGGTTATTTCGGTTGGCTTCAACATCGCCTTCTACCTTGGTCAACGCTGGCACGAGCGGTTTACGTCCGATATCGAACCCGCCATTGCCGAAGGGGCCAAGCTCACGCCCGCACAAACCGACGCGCTGAAGGCCCTGCGGGGGCGCGTGCGCGGCGAGTTGATGACTACGGGCAAAGAGGGCGGGCGCCGCGCGGGGGAGATTTGGGACGATTTGCGCGCGCCGCCCGTGGATCGCGCCAAGATTGATCAAAGCCTTCGCGACCTTGCCAACGCGCGCCTCACGGCCCAGGGCCGCGTTATAGATGACGTAAGCCAATTCCTCGACAGCTTGCCGCCCGATCAGCGCGCCCGTGCGGTGGAAGCCATCCGCCGCCGCGACCCCCTAACCCGCACGTTGCTGTTCGGCCCCAGTGGTCTGCCGCGCCCGCCCCATGCCCAAGGCCGCCCTAGTGCGCCGCCGCCCGCGCCGCTACCGCCGCCATGACGGTCGCGCAACAACCGCAGGCCGCGACCGATCCGGCGCGGCTGGTCAAACGCTCGGTCGTCGTTGCCGGGCATCGCACCAGCGTATCGTTGGAGGATGCTTTCTGGGCCGAATTGCGCCGGGTCGCCACCGCGCGCCGATTGAGCATGAACGCGCTGATTGCCGAAATCGACGCGGGCCGCTCCGGTAATCTTTCTTCCGCTATCCGCGTGTTTTTGCTGCTGAACCGCGTTCACGATGCGTGAAGATTGCGCTGCAACCTTGACCTAAGCCCGCGCCACGGTTACATCCCGCTCTATGGCTTCTCCCCCCCTGCTGGCCTTACGCGCCGCGACCGTTACCTTCGGCGCAAAACCGATTTTTAATGAAATAGATCTGGCGATCACGCCGGGCGAGCGCGCCTGCTTGGTGGGCCGCAACGGTTCCGGCAAATCAACGCTGCTCAAAGTGCTGGCGGGGGAGGTCGATCTCGATGCGGGGGAGCGATTTCTACAGCCCGGCACCCGCCTTGCCTATCTGCGTCAAGACCCGGATTTCGGCACAGCCAAAACCGTGGGCGATTATGCGCTGGCGGGCCTGCCCCCCGATGCTGGCCCCGAAGGTCCGGCCACTGTGGAAGCCGTGCTGGCCGCCCTCACCCTCGACGCGGCCAAGCGGGTTGAAGAGCTTTCCGGCGGGGAAGCGCGGCGGGCGGATATGGCGCGGGCGCTGGTCTCCCGCCCCGATATTCTGCTGCTGGATGAGCCGACGAACCATCTCGATCTGCCGACGATTGCGTGGCTCGAAGCGGAGCTTGCGGCGTTTCGCGGCGCGCTGCTGGTCATCAGCCATGACCGCGCCTTTCTAAAAGCCGTCGCCCGTCGTACCCTGTGGCTGGACCGGGGGTTCGTGCGGCGGCTCGATAAGGGCTATGAGGCGTTCGAGGACTGGTCGGAACAGGTGGTTGCCGCCGAAGAGCAGCAGGCCCGCAAAGACGCCGCCAAGCTGAAGGAAGAAATGCGCTGGCTGCGTGAAGGCATTTCCGCCCGCCGCCGCCGTAACATGGGCCGTGTGCGCGCGCTCTACGAGCTTCGGGAGAAAATGGGCGAGCGGCTCAAGATTGCAGGCACGGTTAAGGCCGATATTGCCGCCACCGACAGCGGCGGCACGATGGTGGTGGAAGCCGAACATGTGCGCTACGAAATCGACCAGCCCCAAGCCGACGGTAGCAATAGGGTGCGGGTGCTCATCCCTGATTTCAGTTTTCGCCTCGTGCGCGGCGCGCGCGTCGGCCTAATCGGCCCAAACGGTGCGGGCAAAACGACCCTGCTGAAAATTCTACTCGGGCAACTCCGCCCCACCAGCGGCAAAATCCGCATCGGTTTTGGCATCGAGCCGGTCTATTTCGATCAAAAACGGGAGCAGTTGGACCCGGACGATACGCCCTGGAAAATCCTGTGCGACGGCGGCGGCGATCAAGTGATCCTTAACGGTCGCCCGAAGCATGTGGTGGGCTATTTGCAAGATTTTCTGTTCGCCCCCGAACAGGCCCATAGCCCCATCCGCAGCCTTTCGGGGGGCGAGAAGAACCGTTTGCTATTGGCGAAACTCTTCCTGCGCCCCGCCAATCTGTTAGTGCTCGACGAGCCGACCAACGATCTCGACCTCGAAACCTTGGATCTGCTGGAAGAAGTGCTGGCCGATTATCCCGGCACAGTGGTGCTGGTGAGCCATGACCGCGATTTTCTCGATCGCACGGTCACAGCCACGGTCGCCTTTGATAGCGACGGCGACGTGCGCGCTTATGCAGGGGGCTATACGGACTGGCTGGCCCAGCGCCCCGACGCGCCTGTGGAGAAAACTGCGGCCAAAGCCGCTGCAAAAGCCGCTTCTGCTGGACCGAAAGCTCCCGCCACTAAACTGTCTTACAAAGACCAGCGCGAGCGCGACCAACTGCCGGCACAAATTGAAACGACCACTCAAGCTCTCGCCAAGTTGGAGCAAAAATTAACCGATGCGTCTTTTTACACAAAAGACCCTAAAGGTTTCGCTGAAGCCTCTGCAAAGCTAGAAGCCCTGCGTGCAGAGCTTGCTAATTCAGAAGATCGTTGGCTAGAGCTAGAAATGAAAGCTGAAACCCTAGTGCAGATGCGAGTTTAGGGTATATTTATTCGCACGTTAGAACTTTCTTAGGGGATTTGAGGGCTTTACTGTTAATAAAACCTTAATGTGGAATTTATGCTTAAATTGCTTTGAACTCTTGCCGCACCGTTTCGGACAGGTTACTCTCTTATAGTGATTTTCTCTGCTTTATGGATGGGGCTTCGTGAAGTCTGGCGTTACCCCTGCACGCTCAAGCCCTAGAGTAACGACGCCCGCTCTGGCGGAGGTTGCATTGCCGCGCCCGGCGAGTATTTCCGACAATAAACTGATCCGCTTACGCGAAGATCGGGCACGATTGTTGGCGTTTTCTTTTTCCCGCGCCGAACTTTTGCTCGAAGTTGATGCCAGTGCTACAATTACCTATTGTTTTGGCGCAAGTTATTCTTTGACAGGTATGGGGACAGACGATCTTATCGGCCTTCCTCTCGTCAATTTATTGGCCGAAACCAGCCGCCCGCTTATCAAAGACATCAAGATGGCACTGTCCAGCGGATTGCGCTTACGGCCCCAGGCTTTGTTCTTGAAACTGAAGGGAAATCGGCTGGCAGCGGGTAGCGTTGCGGGTTTTCCGCTCCCCGAACGCCAAGATCGCTTCTATCTCTCCTTCGCCAACCGCACCGAGGTGAACGAAGAGGGGCTACCCCGCGCGCTGGAGCGGCTGGAGGAAGGCCAAAACCAGCGGGACCGCTCGACTGGGCTGCTGACCCAAGATGCCTTCACCGAAATCGCTACCCGTCGCCTGAAATACGCCAAAGAGCACCCTGAGCAAGAACCCTTGCGCCTAACGATGGTGGATTTGCAAGGCGTTTCGGACCTTGGTGCGCGGCTTGACGCGACCGAACAGGCCGCCTTTCAGCGCGCCCTAGGGGCGTTGCTGTCCAGCCAAAGCCAAGGCGGCGACAGCGCGGTGCGCCTCAGCGAGGATAAATATGGGGTTCTGCACGAAGCCAGCGTGGACCCGCGCGATATTAAGGCCCAGGTGGAAGCCCTGGCAAAGCAGCTTGATCCCGATGGGGCAGGCGTTGAAGTTACCGCCAGCGAGCTAAAAATAGATATTACCAATATTAACGTCGTCGATGCCAGCCGGGCGCTAATTTATGCCGTTACCAAGTTTACGGAAAATCAAAGCGGGGATTTTACCGTCACCAATCTTAATGAAAGCCTAGGGGCTTTGATGAAGGATACCGTGGCGCGCGTGACTTCTATCCGCGATACTTTGGCCGCAAACGGGTTTAGCCTCGTGTTTCACCCAATTGTCGATCTGAAAACCCGCCGCATTCACCATCAAGAGGCCCTGTCGCGCCTGCCGGACGGCTCCTCCCCGTTTGAAACGGTCACTTTTGCCGAACAACTGGGTATGGTGACGGAGCTTGATATGTCCATCTGCCGCCAAGTGCTGAAGCAGTTGGATGCCGAGCCGGAAGCCTATGACGTGGCGGTGAATATCTCCGGTGGCTCGCTCGAATCCGAACTTTTTGTGAATGACTTTGAAGAGCTTCTGCGCCGCTACCCAAAACTGCGCCGCCGCCTGCTGATTGAAGTCACGGAATCTGCCGCGATTAATGATTTGGAGCGAGCCAGTAGAATTATCGACCGACTGCGGGCACTTGAATATCGCGTGTGCATTGATGATTTTGGGGCCGGGGCCGCAGCCCTACATTATTTGCGCGCTTTTAAGGTCGATGTGGTTAAGCTCGATGGTGTTTATGTGAAAAATATTCAGAGTAATGACCGCGACCGGATGTTCGTGCGCGCTATTCTGTCGCTGTGTAAAGAGCTTGGGATTGAAACCACCGCTGAAATGATCGAGACGGAGGCGCAAGCCGTTATTCTCACGTCGCTCGGCGTTACCCACGGTCAGGGATTTCTCTTCTACAAACCCAACGGACGGATTTTTAAGCGCCCGGCCTACTCCCCCATCCCCGACCAATGGGATCCCGCCCAGTCCCGCCCCCGCGCGCGCCGGAGTGTTTGGGAGTAGGCTGATTAGAGCGTCGGTGGTGTTGCAGACGCATGTAGTTTCAGCCCTAATCCCCGGATAACTTTAAGCACAGTCGTAAACTCGGGATTCCCGTCAGGAGAGAGCGCCCGATACAGCCCCTCGCGGCTAATGCCGGTTTCGCGGGCGATATGGGTCATGCCTTTAGCGCGGGCAATATCGTTCAAAGCAGCGCGCACGAGGCTTCCATCGCCTGGGTCTTCCTCCAGACACGCATCGAGATAAAGAGCCATGGCCTCATCCGTGTCGAGATGATGGGTCACATCCCAAGGCGTTAATTTCAGCGTCATGATAGATCCTCCGCAGGTAGGTTCTGCGCCGTCTCGACTGCCATCTGAATATCTCTAGCCTGGGAGGATTTATCGCCCCCCGCTAAGAGAATGATGATGTCCATTCCGCGCCGGGTGAAATAGAGCCGATACCCCGGCCCGTAATCGATCCGTAGTTCCCCGACGCGCGCGCCGACAGATTTCCAATCTCCAAGATTACCCAGAGCTATCCGGCGCGTTCGCGCCAAAACGCGCGCCTTCGCTCGTTGATCGCTCAAGCGCTCGAACCAATCATCAAAGGCTTCAGTGGCAAGAACCTTAAGCATACAAAACTGTAATCCATAGGCTACAGCAAGGCAATCTTTTCAACTCGCCGCTCCCTACGCCTCCAACACCCCCGGCCCGCGCCGCACCGGGCGGATCGCCTCGGCCAGACCGTTCGGCCCCAACGTCACCAGCGCCCCGCAGATCGTCCCCTCGCCCTCTGCTGGCGTCAGGCGGTCGCCGGGAAGTTTGCGGACGAAGCGCGCTACCGCAGGCTCGGTTTTCATACCGATAACGCTGTTGTAATCACCGCACATGCCCGCGTCGGTCTGATAGGCCGTGCCTTTTGGCAGCAGCCGCCCATCGGCGCTGGGAACGTGGGTGTGCGTGCCGACGACGAAGGACACGCGCCCATCGAGATAATGCCCCAACGCCATTTTCTCGGAACTCGCTTCGGCGTGAACGTCGATCAGAATGCCGTCAACGCTGGCACCTAGCCGGTATTTCGATAGCTCAGCATCGACGGTGCGAAAAGGATCATCGAGCGGGTCCATGAACAGCCGGCCCATCACGTTCACCACCAGCAACTTCTTACCGCCCTTGGTGTAGAGGCCCGCCCCGCGCCCTGGCGTTCCCGGCGGATAGTTGATAGGGCGGATAATGCGGCCTTCGGCGTCGATTTGCGTCAGCAGCGTACGTTGATCCCAGGAGTGATTACCCAAGGTGAGGCAGTCGATACCCGCCGCGAACAAATCGTTCGCAATCTCCAACGTCAGCCCGAAGCCGCCGGCGGCATTTTCGGCATTCACGACGATGAAATCGGGCGCAAGCTCGGTCTTTAGGCCCGGCAAATGCTTTTGCAGCGCATCGCGGCCTGACCGCCCCACAATATCGCCAAAGAACAACACGCGCATCGGCTTAAGCCTCCTCAGCCGAGACCCCGCGCGAGGCTTCCTTAAGACTCTTGCGGGAAATGTCGGCAACCCTGCTCGGTCACGATAACCGATAGGGGCTTGTCATAAGGGCCAATCGGTAAAAGGGAAAGGGGGTCTTCAGGCTCGACCGGGCACGCCTGCCCTGAAAACGCAATGCCGATAGCCAAACTATGAGGACGCTCGTCCAGCGTGCGGTCATAAAAACCACCGCCCTGGCCTAACCGCTGCCCAGCACGGTCGAACGCCAACAGCGGCACCAGGATAATATCGGGATCGCACAGGGGCGCATCGGGGCGCGGCTCCGTGCTGAACACGGCATGGACGAGAGTATCGTTAGGACACCAGCGCCGAAACAGCAGCGGCTTATTCACACACTCAACGACCGGCAAGGCGAGCGCCCAGCCGCGCGCGAACAGCCGTTCCATCGCCGGGCGCGGATCCAACTCCATCCCCTGCGGCCAATAGCCCGACAGGCACCCCGGCGGATAATCGGCCAAAAAACTCTCAAGATGAGACGCAAGCGCTGAGGCCGAGCCGGGTTCCGCCCGCGCGGCCAGTTTACGCCGCACACGCGCTTGCCGCCGATGCCAGGCTTTGCGAGTTTCCAGCGGGGCCGCAAACCAAGACGCCGACCCTGGGTTAAGCGTCGCCGGATCAAGACCACGGGCATGGGCTGGTAAAGGGGAAAAGGCCACGGCACAAACTCCGACACCCGAAAGCAACACTCTTAATCAGAATTTAATGCAAACACGCCGAGAAGAAAAGAATTTTAGGTAAACGCGCGGCAGATACCGCACGTGCGAAAAGCGCAATTAGCTTCCCCAAAAGGGAAGCCGTTGTGTTGACTAAATTGGGGAATGTGGTAGCCACCTTGGCCGTTGACACAGAATCCTCTGTGGCCTGCATAAGCAGGTGGGCGCCATGTACCTGGACCAGGATCCAGACAGAGACAGCTCCCGAAGGATGGTTATTGGCCCCAGGGATATGTTGGCCTGACGCACCAGGCAGCTACCAAGGTTGACCTTAGGCGTGTTCTAGGGAGCCTGCAAGCTGCTCGATCCTGTCGGCCAATGCGTGCAGCGCATCGGCGGCCCGCTCGTCCAGCCCTTGTAACTGTTGTTGCGATGCCCGGTTTTCATCCAGCTCATCGGCAAGCAGCAAGGCTGCAACCAGAAGAAGTTGCGCTTCCCCCACTTGGCCGAAGCTGCGAACCAAACCCGCGATGCGGCTATCCACCTCGCCCGCCAGCGCCCGCAACCGTTCTTCTTCCCCCGGCCCGCAGGCAACGCGGTAGGTTCGGCCATTCACGACGATATCGAGATCGGGCATCCCAGTGTTTCCCCCGTCGGTGCGTGCGTCGGTCATCTCAGGTTGCCAACAGGCCGCGAAGCCGACCGATGGTCTGCTCCAACCGCTCGGCGGCTTGGCGATTGGCCAGCACCAGGGCCGTATTCTGTTCTTCCGCCGCGCGCAGGGCCGAGGCAACCCGCGACACTTCGACAGGATCGACCGGGGGGCGCGCTTGAATAGCCCCTTCCAGACGGACCAATGCGGCTTCCACCCGGTTTACAGCCTGCGCGTATCGACTATCTGTTATCATCATAGCCTCTCTTCCCTAACCTACTCGCCCTGACGGAACAAGCCTGTTCCGCGCTCAATCGGAGTCACAGGCGGAGTCACAAACGGAGTCACAGGCGGGACCACAAGGATATTGACGCGCTTTCGTGGGTTGCTATGGTCCCGCCGATTTACGGTTTTTCTCAAAACCCCGCGTCCGCCCGTGCCCCGCGTCTCCCTTGAACGGAAAAACGATCATGACCAATAGCTTACCGCCCTTAGACGTTTCGCGCCAGAAGCAGATGGCGAATGCCATTCGCGCGCTGTCGATGGATGCGGTGGAAAAGGCCAAATCGGGCCATCCGGGGATGCCGATGGGCATGGCCGATGTGGCGACAATTCTGTTCACCCGGCACCTTAGCTTCGATGCGGCAACGCCGGGCTGGCCGGATCGCGACCGTTTTATTTTGTCGGCGGGTCACGGCTCGATGCTGATGTACAGCCTGCTGCACCTCACCGGTTATGCCGATATGACGCTGGAGGACATCCAGAATTTCCGCCAGTGGGGCGCGCGCACCGCCGGGCACCCGGAATATGGTCATGCCGCAGGCATCGAAACCACCACCGGCCCCTTGGGGCAAGGCGTCGCGAATGCGGTCGGCTTTGCGCTTGCGGAGCGCGTGCTGAACGCTAAATACGGCACCGATCTGGTCGATCATTATACCTATGTGATTGCGGGCGATGGTTGCTTGATGGAAGGCATTAGCCAGGAAGCGATTTCGCTGGCGGGCCACCTGAAGCTGAACCGCTTGATCGTGTTGTGGGACGACAACCGAATTTCGATTGACGGCCCCACCTCCCTCTCGACCTCGGAAGACCAAGCCTTGCGCTTCCAGGCCGCAGGCTGGCACGTGTTAAGCTGCGATGGGCATGATGCCGCCGCCGTCGATGCCGCATTGACCGCTGCTAAGAAAAGCGAAACCCCGGTTCTCATCGCCTGCCGCACCACGATTGGGTATGGCGCACCGAAGAAGGCCGGAACCTCCGGCTCGCACGGCTCACCGCTGGGGGCGGAGGAAATTGCGGGGGCGCGGGCTGCCCTCGATTGGCCGCACGCCCCGTTCGAGATTCCGCAGGATATTTTGGGCGACTGGCGCGCTGCCGGAAGCCGGGGCCAAGCGGCTTTCGCAGCCTGGACCGCGCGGCTGAATAAGGCCGATGCCCCGCAGCGAACGGCTTTCGAGCAGGCAATCAGTGGGGAGCTTCCGGCCAATTTCGCCGCGACCTTCGCCGCCGCTAAGGCGCAGTTGGTGGCCGACGCGCCAAGCCTTGCAACCCGCCAAGCCTCGCAAAAGGCGCTGGAAGTGCTAACCCCTGTGGTTCCCACTTTCCTGGGTGGCTCCGCCGATCTTACCGGCTCGAACCTGACCAAGATTAAAGCCGATACTGCCGTTACGGCTGAAAACTACGGCGGCTCGTACATTTACTACGGTATTCGCGAGCACGGCATGGCGGCGGCGATGAACGGTATGGCCCTGCACGGCGGCATTATTCCGTTCGGCGGCACCTTCCTGGTCTTTACCGACTATTGCCGTCCGGCCATTCGCCTGTCGGCGTTGATGAACCAGAAGGTCATTTACGTGATGACCCATGATTCCATCGGCCTTGGTGAAGATGGGCCGACGCATCAGCCGGTTGAACATATGGCGGCCCTGCGGTGCATTCCGAACCTGAAGGTCTTCCGCCCCGCCGATGCGGTGGAAACTTTGGAAGCCTGGGCGCTCGCCGTTAGCCTGCCCGGCCCTTCGGTTCTGGCACTCTCCCGTCAAGCCGTTCCGGCTTTACGGAAAGATGCGGACGCGCAAAACCTGTCGGCACGCGGCGCGTATGTGCTGAGCGAGGCGGCAGGGACGCGCAAGGCAACGATCCTGGCAACCGGAACGGAAGTTTCGCTGGCGATTAAGGCCCAGGAAACGCTGGCCGCTGCCGGAATCCCGGTTGCAGTCGTCTCGATGCCCTCCTGGGAACTCTTCGCCCAGCAGGATGCCGCCTACCGCGCCAGCGTGCTCGGCACCGCCCCGCGTATTGCGATTGAAGCCGCCAGCGGGTTCGGCTGGGACCGTTTCACTGGCGAGACAGGTCTCTTCATCGGAATGCAGGGCTTCGGTGCCTCGGCCCCGGCAGAGCGGCTTTATGCGGAATTTGGCATTACTGCCGATGCCGTAGTTGCAGCCGTTAAGGCGCGTGTGTAATTTCGCTACAAAGAGAATGAAAATCGCCCGTGTGGGCGGTTGGGATGGAGGAGACTCTCATGGCTATTCGCGTTGCGATTAATGGTTTTGGTCGTATCGGCCGGTTGGTGCTACGGGCCTTGGCCGAATCGGGCCGGGACGATTTGATTGTCGTTGGCATTAACGATCTCGGCGATGTGAAGGCGAATGCCCACATGCTGAAATATGATTCCGTTCACGGCACCTTCCCGTTCGACGTGACCACGGGCGACGATTGGATGGACTACGGCAAGGGTAAGATCAAAGTTACCGCCGAACGTGACCCGGCAAAACTGCCGTGGGCCGAGTTGGGCGTCGATATCGCCTTTGAATGCACGGGCATTTTCACCAAGCGCGACTCCGCCGCCAAGCATCTGGAGGCTGGGGCCAAGCGCGTGCTGGTTTCAGCGCCCGCCGATGGCGTTGATCTTACGGTCGTCTTTGGTGTGAACCACGACAAGCTAACCCGCGATCATCTCGTCGTTTCCAACGCGTCTTGCACCACCAACTGCCTTGCCCCCGTGGCCTCCGTATTGAACGAGACCATTGGCATCGAGCATGGCTTCATGACAACGATCCACGCTTACACGGGCGACCAAAACACCGTGGATACTCTGCACAAGGATTTGCGCCGCGCCCGCGCTGCCGCCTTGTCGATGATCCCGACCTCTACCGGTGCCGCCCGCGCTATCGGCCTCGTACTGCCGGAGTTGAAGGGCAAGCTGGACGGCACCTCAATTCGCGTGCCGACGCCGAATGTGTCGCTGATCGACCTCACCATCGTCGCCAAAAAGCCCACGAGCGTTGAGGCCATCAATGCCGCGATGCTGGCGGCGTCCAGCGGTAAGCTCAAGGGTGTGCTCGGCACCACGACCGAAGAACTGGTCTCGTCGGACTTCAACCATAATCCGGCTAGTTCCACCTTCGATCTCACTCAAACTCAGGTGATCGACGGAACCTTCGTGCGCGTACTGTCTTGGTACGATAACGAATGGGGTTTTTCCAACCGAATGCTCGATACGGCAGCGGCGATGGGCAAGCTGATTTAAGGTTGATGTAGCCTGTTGATTTGACACCGCCCCTTTCGCACCTGTGGAGGGGGCGGTTGGCTTTTGGAGGGATGCACAATGAGCGCACCCGGTTTCACCTGGCCGCCGATCGTGACGGTCTATGATCTCGATCAAGCCCGGCAGGCCGCAACACTGGCGCAGAAACGCGGCAGTGGCCTAACCCTGCTCTCTGCCGAGAATGCCGCCGATACCGTCGGCGTTGGTTGGATGGCGATGCTGGGCAAGACCCTTCGCGCTGAATTTCCCGCCCTCACGCTCTATCTTATTCTCGATTGTGGTGCCGCAGGCGGGCGAGCGATGGCGGCGCTGCGGACGGAGATAGACGCGATTGTGTTTACCGGCGGGCCGCGCAGCAGCCTGTCTCTCGCCGATCAAGCCGATGATCTCGGCAAGGGGCTGTTACCCGAACGCCCTGTTGCGCTGGATTTTCTCGCGCTCCCGGCAGACCCCGCGCGCGCCTCCGTAACGCTGGCAGACTGGCTTATGGGGAGGGACAAAAGCTCATCTTAAACAGCAACGACAGTCTAAAAACATCCAATACCATAAGAGCTAATTTTGATAAGGAATTCTCGTAAAATTTCATATATGTTCCTCTTCTGGGATGGAGAGAGCAATGGTTTCGATACTGACAGTCACAGCCTTACAACGCGCACAGCAAACGCTAGATCGGGCGTTGGCGCGGATTGGGACGGGGCAGATTGAAACCAGCAGCACGGTCAACCGGGCGCTTACTCAGTCGAAGGCCGATCTGGCGCGCGAGGTTGCAACGCAGCAATCCCGCGCCGATACAGCCGCGCAAGACCGGGCGAAAGCCATTGTTCAAGCCGATGCTTTTGGCGAAGCGCGCGTGCGCTATCAGGCCGGTGCGAACCTTATTCAAAGCAGCATTCGTGACGATTCGAGCGTGCGCGAGCGGCAAGGGGCCGTTGTCGAGGCGCAGAAACTCTACAACTCTGTCGATCCGCTCTACGGCAATTCGCTCTATCAGGGCAGCCAAGTCGCGTTTCGCGAACAGGATTATGCCTTGACAACCCCAACGGGGGTGAATGTTGCTGATAATCTTAGCCCGTTTGATCGCATTTTCTTCGCCGCCGACAATGGCGCGAACGGTTTTGAGTTGGTGAGCACGCTTGGAACGCCGGGTAGTGAAGTTGCCGTTGGTGATGTCGATGTTGGCCCGTCGGGGCAGTTTACGGCTGGCGTGAAACCGCAATGGGCTGCGGCAAACGGCCTTCTTTATTATAGCGCGACCACAGCGGCCAATGGCACTGAACTTTGGCGCTCAGACGGCACCCGAAATGGTACCTTCCTGCTCTCAGATTTGACGCCGGGGGCGGCAAGCAGTTCTGTCAGTAATTTGACTGAGTTCAAAGGCTCGCTCTATTTTACTGTCAGCAATGGTAGCGATCATTATCTCTATAAAAGCGACGGCCTTGCCGCCAATACTATCAATCTTGGTCAAGTTGCCTCGGGCGCAGCACCAAAATATTTTACCGTCGCGGGGGATAATCTCTATTTCGTCTCGCAGACGGTGGCGGATGGGATTGAAATTCGCCGCACCGATGGCTCGATAGGCGGCACGCAACTGGTCGCGAATGTTCGGGCGGGGGCTGGCTCCTCTTTCCCTGAATATCTCACGGCGTCGGGCAACAAGGTGTTTTTTACGGCGATTGGCGATACCGGCGGGCGCGAGCTTTATGCGGCGGATGAGACGGGGGCGCGCTTAATCGCCGACATCAACCCCGGCGCGGCAGACGGTCTGCCAATCAACCCGATGATGTTCATTCAAGCAGTCGAAGGCGGCGTAGTCTTCACCGCGAAAGACCCCAGCGCCGGGTTAGAACTTTATTATAGCAACGGCACGAGCGCGAGCCGCTTGACGGACCTAACCCCCGGCCCAACCGATACGCCCTTCGGCGGCGCGACACGGGTAGCCGCCGTGGGCGATAAGGTCGCCGTTGCCGCCACTACCGCCGACGGCTTCTACACGCCTTACCTAACCGATCTTACGGGCAACGTGCAGCGGATTTTCAGCGATGATGGGGACGCACTCACCTTCGCGTCCAATTTCACCGCTGCGGGCAAGTATATTTATTTACGCGCCGCCGAAGCTGGGTCTGCCGGAAGCCGCCTCTACCGCGTCGATACCGCAACCGCAACCGCAACCGCAATTGCCGGAACCCAGGATCTGCCGCTCACAAACCAAACCGTCTTCGGCGACCAAGTTGTTGCAACTGCGCTGAAATCGGGCATCCAACGAACCTTCCTGTATGGGCCGGATGGGCTGTATGAAGTGCCGGGGCTGGTGTCGCAAGGGTTCGCCGTGCTGGTGCCGGGCATCACGACAGAGCGGTTGGCGCAAAGCGCGCGAACCCTGCGACAAGCGGCAACCGACGCCGATTCGGCCCAGCAGGCGGCCTTGCTGTCCGCAGATCGCGCCGATGTTTTCAATCGCTTCTACGCAGGCAGTGCCGCGATTGCCGAAGATAGTAAGAAACGCCTAACCGCTGCAAACCTGGAAGACGAGCTTAAACGCGCTCAGCAGGCGGCGGTCCTGCTGCAAACCGGCGCGGCCTCGCTCACAGTGGAAGCCCAAGCCGGCAGTCAGCTTGCGGGAGCGCTTCAGGAAGTTCGCCTGAGCGCAAAAGCCGAGGCGAATGGCCTTCAGTCCCGCAAAGACGCTAAACTCGATGAGGCTCGCCGCCAAGAACGCAGCAAACGGCTAAGCGGTGAAACCTCCCAGAGCTTTATGCCCCCCTCCACAGCAGGGATTGCCAGCTTCGGCCTTTCGATCGAGAGTTCCAGCACTATCGCGCCGCCGCAACCCCCGGCGTACCGCCCTGTAACTCTTTCCTACGCGCTCTCGCAGGGCGCATCGGCCTAAGAGGCTGTTTGGAAATTCGGCGGCTGAGAGACTGCGAGGGATTTTTGGGACCTGATAGGAGCCAAGCGCAGCAGATATCGAGAATATCTGCAAGATTGGCGACGCAGCAGGGCGTAAAAAGACCCGCAGGATCGACCCGTCCGACATTTTCAAACAGGCTCTAAGTCTGATGCGCTGACGGATCAGAAATCGAGATCAGCGTAATGCCGGGGCGGCGGCATTCCGGGAATATGATCGGCTAACAGGGGCCGGAAACTGGGGCGCGATTTAACCCGCGCATACCATTCTTTCGCTCCTGGGTGCTCGTCCCACGGAACATCTCCAATGTAATCCACGCAGGATAGGTGGGCCGCTGCGGTAATATCGGCCAGGCTGAAATCGGCCCCAGCAAGATAACTGCGCCGATCCGCTAAATACGCGATATAATCGAGATGATAGTGGATATTGGCATAGCCCGCTTTTATAGCTTGGCTATTCGGCTGCCCAAGCCCGGTAAGGCGTTTGGTGACTTTTTCATCGACGAGATTTTGCGTTACTTCCCGGTTAAACTTCACATCGAACCAGCCAATCAGTCGCCTGATCTCGGCACGTTCTAGCGCTGTTTGACCGAGGAGCGGCCTGTCGGCAAAACTCTCTTCCAGATATTCGGCAATGGCTGTTGCATCGCAAATCGCGGGGCCGCCGGGATCAAGCAACAACACGGGCACATCACCCGCCGGGTTCAAGGCCATAAACCCTGGCCGGCGCTCCCAGACCTTTTCGATCTGTAGATCCACGTCCAGGGTCTTTTCTTTCAGCATCAACCGAATCTTGCGCGATCCGGGCGATACCCATTGGTGAAATAGTATCATCATAAGCGATAGTTTATACAGTCAGCGCGCGCACTTGCCAAAGGCGAAACACATAAGAAGCAATTTGGAGAAAACTGATTAAAATATCAAATTTATGTGATATGAAAAAAATCCCTGAGTTTGGTGAGACAACATGACGCAGCACGCTCTAACCGCATCGCACTCGTTACCCGAAACCAGTGCTACGATCCCTGCCTATATGAAAGCGCTCGCGGAGCGTGCTGGAACTTTGGGCGTTCAGGCAGCCGATATGGCGGGGCGCAGCGAGGATATTGCAGAGCAAATCCATACGCAGGCGGATTCGTTGGGAACCATGCAAACCCAAGTTAGCGGTATGGCGGATAATAACCGCCAAATTCTAACCGATGCAGGCACTGCCGAAACGGCGATTCAGACAACTCATCACCGCATGGTTCAAGCGCAAAGCGCCATTAAGGCCGCGCTGGAGGACGTGCTTAGCCTTACCGATGGTATCAGCCGGATAGAACAGCGCCTGCCAGGGCTAGAACTTTCTCTTGAAAAAGTGGCGCGGGTTTCAAACGATATCGAACGGATTGCCCGGCAAACGAACCTACTGGCGCTCAATGCCACAATCGAGGCCGCGCGGGCCGGCGACGCTGGGCGCGGCTTTGCGGTTGTGGCCGGGGAGGTGAAAATTCTATCCCGCCAAACCGCCGAGGCTGTGGTCGAAATTAAGAAAACGCTCGCCGATCTCACGGGACAAATCCGCAGCCTGATTTCGGAAAGCGGCGAAGCCTCGGGACGCGCTGCCGCCGCTCGTACGGGCAGCGGCCAAATTGGTGGGGCCGTCCGTGATATCAACGAAGCCTGCACTAATATCGAAAAAACCGAAGTAACAGTGGGTAAAATAGCAACCTACTCTCGCCACAATCAAATCGCGTGCGACGCGCTGGTGACGGGTATAACCGATCTGTCTCAGGCAGGCGATGCTATGCGGGATGGAATCCTAGAAGTAACTAACGGCACTCAAAGCGTTCTAAAACTGTCTGAAGATTTAATAGAACTTACAACAGAAGCGGGCATTGAAACAATTGACACACCCTATATTCGGGCCGCGCAGAAAATTGCCGCCGAGATTACGGAGCGCTTCGTTGCGGGCCTCGCAGCCGGTAAAGTTACCCTCGATGCACTGATGGACGAAGCCTATCAGCCCATACCGGGCATAACCCCCGCAAAATATACCACGCGGGCCATTGGTTTCTACGAGGCGGCTCTGACCGATATTCAAGAGGTGGGGGCACAGCTAACCCCCAAAACTGTTTGTTGCATTGCGACCGACCGCAAGGGCTACCTGCCAGTCCATAATCAGCGTTATTCCCAACCGCCACGCGCAGATGATAGCGATTGGAACGGCCAGAACTCCCGAAATCGCATCATGATGACCGACCGTACGGCCCAAGCCGGTATAGCGTCTCAAAAGCCCTTCCTGGTTCAAACCTATCGCCGCCGTTTAGGCAGCAAGGTTGAGCTTTTGAAAGATGTCTCCGTGCCGGTTTTCGTCCAGGGACGGCGTTGGGGTGTTCTGCGGATATGCTATAAGCCTTAAGAGACTGTTTAGAAATTCGGCGACGCAGCAGGGCGCAAAAAGACCCGCAGGATCGACCCGACCGACATTTTCAAACAGGCTCTAAGGCCGAATCCATCCCGATTGCACCGCCACCACTGCCGCTTGAACCCGGCTGACCACATCGAGCTTCCGCATCACGTTTTCGACATGAAAATTAACTGTGCGCTCAGAAATGCCCAACATATCGGCGATTTCGGAGGAAGATTTACCGCGTGATACCCAGGTGAGGGTTTCGATTTCACGCTCAGTTAGCTCATGACGGCTCGTGGTGGTGTGCCCCGGTACCGCGCGCGCGAGGCGGCGTTTGATGATTTCGAGCAGAATATCGAAATCAATAGGCTTAGTCACATAATCATCGGCCCCCAACCGCCGCCCGCGCAGCACATTTTCCCGGTCGGTCAGGGCGGTGAGAAAAATGAACGGCGGCACACTGGGCAACAGCGTACCGAGTTTTTCCAGCAGATCGAAGCCTGACAAGCGCGGCAACATAACATCGCACACGATAAGATCAGGCCGAAACGATAAGACTTCAGTTAGTCCGTCAGCCCCATCCGCCGCCGCCCGCACGTCATAGCCCCCCTCCTCCAACTCTTCGACCAGCAGGGCACGGGTATCGGGATCGTCTTCAATACAGAGCAACCGAGAGGTCATGCGTTTAGTCCTTCCTGGGGGGCCGAAGCGCGGGAGAGCGGCAGGCGCAGCGTAACGCGCGTACCCTCGTTCAAACGACTGTCAATCAGCATCTCACCGCTGTGAATGCTCATGATATGATCGACGATATATAAACCAACCCCGCTGCCGACGGTTGCCCGCGCGTTGGAAGCGCGGAAAAAGCGCGTACGTACTTGGTCGCGCTCGGCTTCGGGAATGCCGATGCCTTGGTCTTCCACCGTCACCCGCGCCCAATCGCCCTCAACGCGCGCCGTAACCGAAACGCTGCTGGCCGGACTGGAATATTTTAACGCATTCCCCAGCAGATTGCTGATCGCCTGATCGAACAGTGCCGGATCAAGCCTTACCAAACGCGGAAAAGGGGTTATGGTCAGCAGAATCGCCCGGTGTGGATGCTCCTCCCGCAGACGGCCCACAATATCGCGCAGCATGGCGGCAAGCGCGTGCGGCTCTAGCTGCACATTCGTGCGTTCCTGCTCCCACTGGGCCGCGCGGGTAACGCTTTCCACGACTTCGGTAAGCCTGCGAACGGCGGCCCTAATCCGTCCGGCGCGCTCGGCAATATCGGCGGGAGTCATCTGAGCGGCCTGGCGCTCTAGCCGCCGCGCGTGCCCGTCGATCCCCGTCAGGGGCGTGCGGATTTCGTGGCTGGCCATCGTGATGAAGTTGCGCTGCTGGTTCAGCAAATCGCGTTCGCGCTGCAAGGTTTCATCCAAGGCGGCTGCCTGTTCACGAAAAACATTGATCGCGCGGGCCACCGCCCCAATCTCGTCGCGCCGGGCGATGTGCGGCACCGTCAGATCAATCTCGCGCTGGGCAATGCGGGTCAGCACGGCCACGAGTTGGAGGAGGGGGGAGGAAATCGTGCGGTTAACCATCGCCATCGCCAGCACCGCAAGCCCGACTACGCCGACGATGATAACAACAAAGCGCGCCGATGTATCATCATACACCGATTTGGCCTGATCGCGGCTGGCCTCCGCCGCGTCAATATCGGCAGCGGTCAGCGCATCTAGCAGATCGCTGGCACGGGCATAGGCCAGTTGAGTGTCGGTTCGATACACCTGCCGCACTCTCTGCCGATCCAAGGTTGCCGCTTGCGCCATCAGCCGCGTCGCACTTTCGCGATAGTCGGCCCAGGCCGCGATGAACTGGCTGAAGGTTTGCGCTTCCGTTGGGGCCGCTCCCACCTGCTGCGAGGCGCGATACTGAGTGATCGTCGTCGCAATCTCCCCGCCCAACCGCGCGACGACGACCGCATGGCCCGCGCGCTCCTCCTCCTCGGTGGCAGCGAGATAATCCCCCTCCGCCAAACGAAAATCACTGAGATGATCGTTGAGGGCCGCCACGATCTTTAGCTTGGGCAGCCACACGTCCCGCACTTCTTGCGCCGGATCATTCACCGCCCGCAGCGCGCCCATGCCAATAACCCCCAACAACGCCGGAACCGCGATGAAGGCGAGAAACAACAGTGCAAACTTCGACCGCAACGAGATGAACACAATCGGCTCCAGCGTGCTTCAGGGCAGTCACCTTAGCCAGTTTTGCGGCGGAAAGGCATCCCGTGAGGGTGCTCTGGCTTAGGCTTCGTCACGAACCGTTGGAAGAGATCGTTTTTGCCGACGAAGTTCTGTAAACTTCTCCAAGAGTGTCCGATAAAACGCAGGCGGCAGAAAACCGTAGTGGTAGCTGTCCTTCACTCCAGGAACGGGTGCCAGGTTGAAGCCCGGCCAAGTAAAAATATTCAGATCGTCAAGTACGACCCAAGATCGAGGCGCAAATTTTGTTTTACCGCAAGGGGAATTTCAACCGCGACGGTTAAATCGTTCGGCGGGCCATGGGTGATAGGAGCCACCGTCACCTGCGGCGCGTGTTCGCCCGCCCGACGGACAGTCAGGATAATGGCGCAAGGCCGATTTTTCAGACCTTCTACAAGGCCCGCGTGCGCTTCGCTACGCCACAAATACGCATAGGAAATAACAAGGCCATGCTCGGGGGCGGGGAAAGTCATAAGGCCCTGGATTATTGATCGAGTAAACTATTGAGATGGTCGTGTGCAGCATCCATCGTCGCCCCCTCGATAGCATCTGCCACCTCGTCCGGCAGTTCGCTGATATGATACGCACGGCGGCTATCGGCTTTGTAGCGCTGATATTCTTCGTAAGCGTGAGAGGACAGGAAGTAGCCACTCGTGCGGCCATAGCTTGTAATCTCAATCGGCGCGCGCTGGGCTTCCTCTTTATAACGACCGAAGTTCTTAGCAAACTCGGTCGCCGTGACAGCAACCATAAAACACCTCCATGGTCTGAAATATTACTCATGTTACGGAATTTACGCAGACTATCAAGGCAATTCGTCGAAGGACTCTGGGTCTCCGAGGCCGCCAATACCTTAGCCAGTTTTGCGGCGGAAAGGCAGCCAATGAGGGTTGCTCTGATGCAAGAGATCATTTCCCGCCGTGCTTCAGGCGCTGGGTAGAATTCCGCGCGGCTCCGTTTACAGACGCGGGGCAGCCTGCTAGTGTCCGGCAACTTTGACAGGGCCGGGGTTCGCCGCGCCCTGCGCTGACCTATTTATGGACGGTGGGCCTGGGATGAAGATTCTGAGCGGCAACAGCAATCGCGCGTTGACTGAGGCGATTTGTGCCTATCTCAACCTGCCGCTTACCCGTGCTGCGGTGAAGCGTTTCTCCGACATGGAGATTTTCGTGGAAATCCACGAAAACATACGGGGGGAAGACGTTTTCGTCATTCAATCTACCTCCTACCCCGCCAACGATCACCTGATGGAACTGCTGGTCATGATGGATGCGCTGAAGCGCAGCTCTGCCCGCCGCATTACCGCCGTCGTCCCCTATTTTGGCTATGCGCGCCAAGACCGCAAATCCGGCCCGCGCACGCCGATTTCCGCCAAGCTGGTCGCGAACCTGATGACCACGGCGGGGGCGCACCGCGTGATGACCATTGATCTGCACGCGGGCCAGATTCAGGGCTTCTTCGATATTCCGACCGATAATCTCTACGCCGCCCCGGTGTTCGTGAAGGATATTCAGGATCGGTTCCAGAATACCGGCGATATAACCATCGTCTCGCCCGATGTGGGCGGTGTGGTGCGGGCGCGGGCGATTGCCCAACGGATAGATAGCGACCTTGCGATTATCGACAAACGGCGCGAGCGCGCGGGCGTGTCGGAAGTCATGAACATTATCGGCGATGTGCGCGGCAAGCGCTGCCTGTTGATTGATGATATCGTCGATAGCGCTGGCACCCTCTGCAATGCGGCTGAAGCCTTGATGAAAGCGGGCGCGACCTCCGTTTCGGCCTATGTTACGCACGGTGTGCTCTCGGGCCAAGCCGTGCAGCGCGTCACCAACTCGCCGCTGGAACAGCTGGTGACAACCGATACGATCGCCGCCACCGACGCCGTGAAGGCCGCGCATAACATTCGCCAAGTCACGATGGCTCCGTTGATGGCCGAAGCCATTCGGCGCGTATCGGAAGAAAAATCGGTCTCCAGCCTGTTCTATTAAGCGCGGCGGGAAACCCAAAAAGTTTCGGCCTTTGTCAGACACCCCTGGAGGTCTGTCGGAGCCGGGGGGCGACAGGATGGTCCTGCCGTCGGTTATTGGAAGGAGTTTGGGACATGTCCCAAGTTTTTACGTTTCGCGCTTCTTTGCGTGAGCGGGCTGGAAAGGGGGCCGCCCGTGCCACTCGTCGTGCTGGTCAAGTACCCGCCGTCGTCTATGGCGATAAAAAGGCCCCTGTGATGATCGCGGTTGATCCGCGTGAGTTGAATACCGAACTTCGGAAGGGCGGCTTCTTTGCGCGCCTGTTCGATATTGATATTGGCAACGAAAAGCACCGCGTGCTTGCCCGCGATGTCCAGTTCCACCCGGTCACTGACCGCCCGGAACACGTGGATTTTCTGCGCGTAAGTGCGGATTCGACCCTTTCGGTCAATGTCCCCGTGCATTTCGTCAATCAGGAAAAGTCACTGGGGATCAAAAAGGGCGGCTTGCTGAACATCGTTCAGCACACGATCGAACTGGAAGTGAACGCCAACGATATTCCTGAGCATCTGACCGTCGATCTGCTCAATGTCGATATTAACGGCTCGGTGCATATCTCGATGCTTCAGATCCCGGCAGGGGCCAAAGTTGTGGGCGGCGAGCGCGATTTCACGATCGCAACCATCGTTCCCGCTACCGGCGGCGGCGACGCCTAAAGCTTAAGGCGACGCGACGCACATGGCGGCCCCGTGGATTCTTGTCGGTCTCGGCAACCCAGGGGGCCACTATGCCCGCAATCGCCATAATATTGGTTTTCTTGCGGTCGATGAGATTGCCCGGCGCTACGGTTTTACGCCCTTCCGCCCGACCAAATTTCAAGGCGACATGGCCGAAGGCAGCCTTGAGGGCATAAAATGCTTGGCTGTGAAGCCCACCACGTACATGAACCTCTCCGGTGACTGTGTTGGCGCGATTATGCGCTTTTTCAAAGTGCCGCCCGAACAGGTCATCGTTTTCCACGACGAGTTGGAACTGCCCGCCAGCAAGCTCCGCGTTAAACGCGGCGGGGGCCATGCGGGCCATAATGGCCTCAAATCCCTCGATGCCCACTGCACGCCCGATTATTGGCGCATTCGCCTCGGCATTGGCCACCCCGGCGATAAAGCGCGTGTGACGGCCCATGTGTTGAGTGATTTCGCTAAAGCCGACGACACGTGGCTGGTGCCGCTGCTCGACGCCGTGATCGACGCCATTCCGCTTTTCGTTACGAAATCAGAACGAGAGTTTACGGAAAGCGTTTCGCGCAAACTCACCCCGCCGAAGCCCCCGAAGCCCGCCGCTGTGCTGCCGCAATCGAATTCGGGTGCGGTGCCTCCCATCGGCGTCAACTCACCTAAATGAAAAAGGATTGGCGTTTATGGGAACTGCACCGATAGGTTATTTGGATATTGCCTGTCACGCGGGGGTTTGGGGCTGGGTAGATATCGCGCGCTTATCGCCAGGAGGAGCGCAGGTCGAAGTCATGGTAAACGGCGAGTCTGCCGGTCTGGCCGCCTGTACGCTCTATCGTGGCGATCTTGACGCTCTGCACATTAACAAGGGAATGTGCGGGTTTGAATTGCGGCTCAACCTGCCGCTTGATCGCCCGGTGACGCTAACAGCGCGGGTTGTGGAAACCGGCGAGGAACTTCAGCAATCGCCGGCCCACCTTCAACCACTGATACAAGGCAGTCTCGATGATCTGCACGAGGAAACTCGTCAGTGGCTGGAACGTCGCTTCGGGATTGAAGGCTTGAAAGACGGTATCTACACCGCGCATCAACCCATCTACGGTTTCCGCAAGGGCTATTCCGAGGAAAATTGGGCACACCGCTATCTCATTACCTGGCATATCCTAGAATTGCTGGCCCGATTGAAGTTCGAGACGTTTCTGGATGCCGGCGGTGCCGAGGGTTATAAAGCCGCAATCGTGCAAGATTATTTCTCCGGGACCAAGGTCATGTCGGTCGATCTTTCGGGCGAAGCATGTAAACGCGCCCATGAGATTTACGGCATTCCAACCCAGCCCGTCGATCTGCATAAGCTACCCTTCCGCGATGGCGAGTTCGACGTAGTGCTGGCCAGCGAGACAATTGAGCATGTCGTCGATTACCGCACCGTCGTCGCTGAGTTGTTACGGGTGGCCCGTAAGGCCGTTATCATTACCGTTCCGCACGAAGAGATGTCCCAGGTCGCCGTAACCCATCGCAACTTGGAGATCCACGGTCATATCCATGCTTTCGACTGCCAGTCCTTCGATTATCTCGCGTCCCCTAATGTGTCTGTAACGGCTTATCCAATCTTATCAAAAACCCGGCGCACTCAGGTCGCGGGCCTGATAATGGAAGGAACGCCTGAGCATCTCGCTAGGGTTACGCCGGGGCGGCTCGCTTGGTTCGCCCAGCACCCCAATCTGGCAAAGCTAGTCTTCAACCGGTATGTTTCTGCTCACTTTCTACAGGAAGACCGAGCAATGATCGAAAAATACCCGCGTGATGGATATGAGGGAGTTGTGGCGGTTCTGGTGAAGGATCCAACTGTGTGGCGGGATAAGCCGTCGCGTCGAGTGCGCCTGTCGTCTGTTATGGGGTTCTCAGTGCCGTACCATTACCCGAAATTCGATAATGCCTGAGATGAGGCCGCGCCGCCTGCCGGCTGCTGTGCTCGGCAGTTTTATTCTGCTGCTGCTGGCGAGTTTGATGGGCCTAATCTTGGCCGGGCGCAGCGCCCCTGCCGTGCTCGCCCACCCCGACGTTGCGCCGCTCCAGGCTTTCGCGGGAACACCCGCCGATTGGCAGACCGTCGCCCTGCTCTCCAGCCGCGAGACCGACCTTCCCGCAACCGCGCTCTGGGCGAAGATCAATGCGGTTTCGAGCTGGCCGAGCTGGTCGCGGAGCGCGATCAGTCTTGCTGAAAAGAACGATAGTTCTGAAGCCGGAACGATACGCTTTCGTATCAATATGCTCTATGGCCTCTTCCCGCTCACCTATGACGCCCCGGTTTTGTCTGCCGTTTCCCCTGGGGTTCAGCAGCTTTTGTGGGGACGGGCGCAACCGGGGGCAGCAACGCTGTTTGCGTGGCGGGTGACGGAGCTTCCCGAAAGCCGCCGCCGCATCTCCCTGGTCGCCTATCTTCACGGCCCCAGCTATGGCGCTATCCGGGCCGTGCTGGAAGGGGCCGGGCAGCAGCAGATTGATAGCATCGTCACGCATCTGCTCACGGCAGCGCGCTCCTAAAACTGTATCAGTACGCGAGACAAACGCCCGAAAACCCGGTAAACCCAGGCGCAACGATGATTTATAGCCTGGGGACGTTTTAGAATGGGTTTCAACTGCGGTATTGTCGGCTTGCCCAATGTGGGGAAATCGACCCTGTTTAACGCGCTAACCGCGACCGTGGCCGCTCAGGCTGCCAACTATCCGTTCTGCACCATCGAGCCGAACACCGGCATCGTCGCCGTGCCCGACTCGCGCCTCGATAAAATCGCCGCTATCGGCAAATCCGCAAAAATCATCCCAACGCAGCTAGAGTTCGTTGATATTGCCGGGCTAGTGCGCGGGGCCTCCAAGGGCGAAGGCTTGGGTAATCAGTTCCTCGCCAATATCCGCGAGACCGACGCTATTGTTCACGTGCTGCGCTGCTTTGAAGATGGGGACATTACCCACGTTGAAGGCTCGGTCGATCCCATCCGCGATGCTGAAACGGTTGAAACCGAGTTGATGCTGGCCGATATGGAAAGCCTAGAGAAGCGAGACGTGGCGCTGAACAAGCGCGTTCGTGGCGGCGATAAGGAAGCCGTTGCGCTCTTAGCGCTCATGGTGCCCCTGCTGGCAGGCTTGCGCGACGGCATTCCTGCCCGCCGGATTATCCGCGACTGGGATGCCGAGGCGAAGCGCAACGTGAAGCTGCTGCAATTGCTAACGTCCAAACCCGTCGTTTACGTCTGCAACGTGAATGAGGAGGATGCCGCTACGGGCAACGCCCTCTCCAACGCCGTCGCTGAGTACGCTAAGGCCGAGGGCGCGGCCCAAGTCGTTATCTCCGCCGCGATCGAAGCCGAAGTAGCCCAGCTTGCGACCGACGACGAAAAGCGCGAGTTTTTGGAAGCCCTTGGACTTGAGGAAACCGGCCTTGCCCGCGTTATCCGCGTCGGTTATGGGCTGCTCGGACTCCTCACCTTCTTCACCGTCGGCCCGAAAGAAGCCCGCGCCTGGACCGTGCGCGACGGCGCAAAAGCCCCAGAAGCCGCCGGAGTCATTCATACCGATTTCGAAACGGGCTTTATTCGGGCTGAAACCATCGCCTACGACGATTTCATTGCCTGCAATGGCGAAGCGGGCGCAAAAGAAACCGGCAAAATGCGCCTGGAAGGCAAAGAATATCCCGTGCAAGACGGCGATATTTTCCACTTCCGCTTTAATGTTTAGGGCCTCTTACATTGGGTGAGAGGCAAGAAGCCCCTTGGCGATCAGAACCCTATTCTCACCCAACAAACTCCAACACTGCACCGCAGGCCGCATCCGGGCCGACGCGCAAGACAGCCCCTGGCAAAATGTCGAAGCTCACCTTATTGGCCGTGAGCGCGGTGTAGGTTTGCGCCAAATCGGCGCTTCGCAGAGCAAGTGCGACGATTGCCGGGCTGTCTGGCAAATTCGTGAGGGACGGGTAGAGCGTGGCGGCGTCTTCAGGCGTCACAAACAGCAGCACACTGCCGTTCTCTAAGTGAACGGCCCACGCATCGTCGGTCGCTACCACCGCCGAACGCCCGAGCAAAATTTCATAGGCCGCCGCCACAGCGGCAGGCTGATCGACCGCAATGGTTATGCTCGCAACCCCAATAACGGCATTGGGATGAACCTCCCACCCAGGTTGCCGTAACAGATTCGGCGTTAAACGCTGACAGAAGAAGCCGTTGATGGCGGGCAATTCTTCTGGCGGTAAGCGTAAGAGCGAGAAGGCGGGTTCCACAGGCTCCCCCTCGGTTTCCAACAAGCGCGACAAGGTAAACGGCCCTTCCGGGTGCAGCCCCCGTTCGGTGAGGGCGACGGCCAGCGCGGTTGTTTCTTCGGCCCCCAACACGATCCCGAGCAATCCTTGCCCGCGTGTTTGCAAGAAGCGATCAAGGTTATTGCTAAATTGGCTGGGATCAATAATTCCGAGAAGTTCGATGTAACTTTGGGCAAACATAACGCAGTAATTCGCTGTGCCCCAGCCTTTGTGCCGCCCGCGTGGGGTGATAACAAAACCCAAGCGGCGAAATTGTTCCCGCGCCAACTCTAAATCGGCAACACCATAAATCGCATGATCGAGACCCGTCATCGGGCGTCTCCTTTCTTATGTCAGAATCCGAGCGAGCAGAGGCTTAAGCGTCTCCAGCATCGCCGGGTCGCGCTGGGCAGGTGCGGTCATGATCGCATGGTCCAGCGCGGTATCGCAGCCATCGCGGCACAAGGCGCGCGGGGCTGCCAGATGCAGTACGGTGGCGTGCAGCAGATGCCGCACCTTTGCGGCATTCTCGCCCGCCACCCGCACCACGTGTTCAACCGTCACCGCGTCATGATCGGGGTGCCAGCCATCGAAATCCGTCACCATGGCAATACTGGCATAGCAAATCTCGGCCTCACGGGCCAGTTTTGCCTCCGGCATGTTGGTCATGCCGATCACCGAGCATCCCCACGCGCGATAAACTTCGCTTTCAGCTTTAGTGGAGAATTGCGGCCCTTCCATGACCATGTAAGTGCCGCCGCGCCGGATGGGTTGGCCTATCTCCCCTGCCGCCGCCGCAATCGCATCGCTCAGGCGCGAGCAAATCGGGTGCGCGAAGGGCACGTGGCCCACTAGCCCGGTGCCGAAGAAACTTTTCTGCCGCGCGAAAGTCCGGTCGATGAACTGATCGACCAGCACGAACGTGCCCGGCGGCAAATCTTCCTTGAGCGAGCCTACTGCCGAGACCGAAAGAATATCGGTCACGCCGAGCGCCTTCATCGCCCACAGATTAGCGCGGTAGTTGACCGTGCTAGGCGTGTGCCGATGCCCGCGCCCGTGCCGAGGCAGGAATACCATCGACACCCCGTTTAGCTCCCCCACCAACAGCGCATCGGACGGTGCGCCGAAGGGGGTATCTACCTCGGTCCATGCGGCGGCACTCAGCCCATCAAGGCTATAAACGCCACTGCCGCCGATCACGCCGAGAATTGGTGTTTTATGCTGATCCATCATCCCCCCTAAAAAGCAGCAAGCCGGGCGATGAGGCCCGGCTTGCGCGTATCGTTCAGGTGTAAGAGAGCGCTCAGTGAATATCGGCCCACACGCGGCGCTTTGCGGCATAGAAGAAGCCAGTAGCGACGATGAGGAACAGGATCACCTGCACGCCCAAACGGTGACGCTTTTCCAACTCAGGCTCTGCCGCCCAGTTCATAAAAACGGTTACATCCCGCGACATATTGGCGACGGTTGCTTCTGTACCATCAGCAAACGTCACTTGCCCATCGTTCAGCGGTTGCGGCATGGCGATCTTCATGCCGGGGAAATACTTGTTATAGTATTGCCCATCCAGAAGCTGCACGTCTGCCGGGGGCTTTTCATAGCCAATCAGCAGCGCATAACTGTAGTCTGGCCCACCAGCACGCGCCTTGTTCATCAGCGACAAATCGGGCGGATAGGCCCCATTGTTCGCCGCGCGGGAGGCATTCTCGTTCGGGTAAGGCTTCACGATGCGATCGGACGGGCGAGCGGGCCGCTCGAACATTTCACCCACATCATTCGGGCCATCCGTGACCTTATAGGCCGCCGCAATCGCCTTTACTTCCTCTTCCGAGAACCCAAGGTCGCGCAGATTGCGGTACGATACCAACGAGAGCGAGTGGCAGGCCGCGCAAACTTCCTTATACACTTGGAAGCCGCGTTGCGCCGCCGCCCGGTCGTAAGTGCCGAACACGCCGTGGAAGCCCCACGTTTGCTTCGGCAGGGGTGCCGCCTCGCCAGCGGCATACGCGCCAGAGACAAGACCACCCGAAACGAGACCAAGCGTAAGCCCAGCGGCCAGAACCAGTTTTTTCAACATTACGGCTTCTCCATGCGGGCACCCGCCGGAGCGGCTCCACTACCTAAAACCGCTGCGGCAATCGACGAAGGTAACGGCTTCGGTGTTTCGAGCTTACCCAGCAGCGGCAGCACAACAAGGAAATGCAGGAAGTAATAAGCGGTTGCGATGCGACCGATAACCACATAGATGCCTTCTGCGGGCTTGCCGCCAGCCCAACCGAGCACGAAGCAATCTAAGACCAGCAACCAGAAGAACCAGAAGTAAACCGGACGGAACTTCGTCGAACGGATCTTCGAGGTATCGAGCCACGGCAGAACCGCCAGCACACCGATAGCGGCAAACATCGCGAGCACGCCGCCGAGCTTGTCCGGGATCGAGCGCAAAATAGCGTAGAACGGCAGGAAGTACCATTCCGGCACAATATGCGGCGGGGTCTGCAACGGATTTGCCGGAATGTAGTTATCAGGCTCACCGAAGAAGTTCGGCGCAAAGAAGACGAAGAAGGCGAAAATGATCGCGAATACGCCAATCCCGAACAGGTCTTTCACTGTGTAGTAGGGATGGAACGGAATCTTGTCCTTGTCGCTTTTCGCATCAATTCCCAACGGATTGTTGGAACCAAACTGATGCAGCGCCGCAATGTGCAGAATTACAACACCGACGATAACGAACGGCATGAGGTAATGCAGCGCAAAGAAGCGGTTCAGCGTCGGATTATCGACGGAGAAGCCACCCCACAACAGCGTTACGATCGCTTCGCCAACAATCGGGAAGGCCGAGAACAGGTTGGTGATCACGGTTGCGCCCCAGAAGCTCATCTGGCCCCACGGCAGCACGTAGCCCATGAACGCAGTCGCCATCATCAACAGCAGCAGCACGACACCCAAAATCCACAGCAACTCACGCGGGGCCTTGTAAGACCCGTAGTAAAGCCCCCGGAACATATGGATATAGACGACGATGAAGAACATCGACGCGCCATTGACGTGGATATAACGGATCAGCCACCCCCCATTCACGTCGCGCATAATGCGCTCGACGCTATTGAAAGCGTGATCCACATGGGCGGTATAATTCATCGCCAAGAAAATCCCCGAGAGGATCATGACGATCAAAGTTACACCGGCCAAGGAACCGAAGTTCCAGAAATAATTCAGGTTGCGCGGCGTGGGATAGCCGCTGCCCACCGAATGATCCAGCAGAGTGAAGATCGGCAGGCGGCTGTCGATCCACTTCACTAAGCCATTTTGCTTGGCTGTCGTACTCATTTTTTGAACCCCTCCCGACCCATCAGCCGATGCGTAGCGTCGTATCCGTCAGGAACGCATATTGCGGCACTTCCAGATTGCGTGGTGCCGGACCCTTGCGGATGCGGCCCGACATATCATAGTGCGACCCGTGACACGGGCAGAACCAGCCCCCGAAATCGCCCTTGGTCTCGCCCACCTTCTGACCGTTCGGCACGCACCCCAAATGAGTGCAGACGCCGATGAGAACCAGCCATTCCGGCTTTTTCACACGGTCTTTATCGGTTTGCGGGTCTGGCATTTCAGCCGGGCTAACCGCTTCGGAGGTTTTGATTTCTTCTTCCGTGCGATGACGGATGAACACGGGCTTACCGCGCCATGTGACCGTCACACTCTGGCCGACCTTGATCGCGCCGATATCGACTTCCGTCGAAGCGAGCGCCAGCGTATCAGCCGCCGGATTCATGCTGTTGATGAACGGAAGAATAAAGGCGACTGCCCCGATTCCTCCCATCGCCCCAGCAGTCAAAATAATAAAGTCACGGCGGGTTTCGCCGGTTCCCGTAGCGTGTTTTTTGGCTTGGTTGGCAGACTGAGCCATGTGATCCGTCCTCGCGCGTCCCTTGCAGCAGGCCCCCTAGACTCAGGCCTTGTATCGGAGCCGATCTGCTCCTAGCTACATAACGTAATCCAGGAGAAGGAAAGCGCGACAGTCTGCCGCAGGCAACCCTCCTAAGACGGTTTCAGGCAGCATCCGTGCGCTTGTCCCGGCAGATCGACCGAGCATGATGCCGGGTATAAAGGAATTCCCCCGATTTGCAAAGCGCTGGGATGGCGTGTTGAAGCAGGACTGGTAGGTTTACCGGCTGAACGCGGTAATCCCCTCGGCGCGGGACACGAGAGGGGGCGTGAGACCGGATAGACCGAGCACGCCGCCGTTGCTTGTCGCAGCCAACACTCCTGCGAGCGCGATAACGAAAAGAGTAGCGGCGAAGACGAAGCGTTCCATGTCTTTCTCATCTCCCCCCTAAATCACGGATAATCCAGGAACCGGACAAGAGGAAACCTGCGCTTTTCACGTACGAAAATCCCGTTAATTCCCCGCCATGTTCCGGTAACATTGGTTTATGCGCCTTATTCTCTTCCAGCCCGATATTCCCCAAAACACTGGCACGCTGCTGCGCCTTGCCGCCTGCTTCGGTCTGCCCGTCGATTTGATTGAGCCGTGCGGTTTCGTTTTTGGCGGGCCGCACATGCGCCGGGCGGGGATGGATTATCTGGATCAGGTCGATCTTACACGGCATATGTCTTGGAGTGCTTATCAAGCCCTCCCCCACGCAGGCCGTTTGATCGTGCTCTCCACCAAAGGCGAGGCCCTGCTGACCGAGGCGCGCTTCGATGCCGAAGACAGGCTGCTGCTAGGCCGGGAGAGCGCGGGCGTGCCGCAAGAGGTGGCAGATGCCGCCGCCCTCCGCGTGCGTATTCCCTTGCGTGCCAACGCGCGCTCGTTAAATGTCGCCATCGCCGGGGCCATCGCTGTCAGCGAGGCCTTACGCCAAACGAATGGATTTCAGCGGTTGGGATGTTCGTGATGACCGAGCTTGAAACGCGCAAAGCCAAGGCCGCCGCTTGGTTCGAGACCCTACGGGACCAGATTTGTTCCGCCTTCGAGCACCTGGAAGATGATCTTACGGGCGGGCCATTGGCAGGGGCCGAGCCGGGCCGGTTCGCGCGCAAAGCCTGGAGCCGCGAGGGCGGTGGTGGCGGCGTGATGTCCTTAATGCGCGGGCGGGTGTTCGAGAAGGTTGGGGTTAATATCTCCACCGTCCACGGCACCTTTAGCGAAGAGTTTCGCCAGCAAATCCCCGGCACTAACGAAACGGGGGAGTTTTGGGCCAGCGGCATTTCGTTGGTTGCCCATCTGCACTCCCCCCTCGTGCCCGCCGTTCACATGAACACGCGCATGATTGTGACCACGAAAAGCTGGTTCGGCGGCGGGGCAGACCTAACACCGATGATGCCCGATGATGCCGAAACCGAGGCGTTCCACACTGGGCTGCGTGCCGCCTGCGACGCCCACGACCCAGCCTATTACCCCAAGTTCAAAGACTGGTGCGACCGCTACTTCTTTCTAAAGCACCGCGATGAGCCGCGCGGCATTGGCGGGATTTTTTACGATCAACTCGATAGCGGCGACTGGGAGGCCGATTTTGCCTTCACCCGCGATATCGGCACCGCTTTTCTCAACACCTACCCCGCCCTCGCCCGCCGCCGCCTGAACGAGCGTTGGACGGACGAGCAACGCCACGCCCAACTGGTAAAGCGCGGGCGGTACGTGGAGTTCAACCTGCTCTACGATCGCGGCACCAGTTTTGGCCTGAAAACCGGCGGCAATGTGGAAGCGATTCTGATGTCGCTGCCGCCTGCGGTGGCGTGGCCCTAGGCAATGGGCCTATGCCGCCGTATGGCGGGTACGTGCCTGATCGCCCCGGCCTGCCAGGATGCCCTCGACAGAAATATCCTCGTCCAAATCGTCCCAATGCATTCCGAGGCGGGTCAGTTCGTAGTTTTCGCGCTGTTCCGGTGAGCCATGAAGCAAGCGCGGAAACCACGCCAGGGGAACACCAACCGTCCGGCCATCCGTGAGTTCGACCCACAGAGTGTCTGCATCGAAGCGAAGCCCTTTAGGCGAAATACCCATACCACGCCTCCTCGAATTTGCGTCTATATCGCGCTCTCGATCAAGAAACGACGCGCGACAGCCGACTACCCCACCGGCCTTTTATCCTCAATCACCTTGCCATCATTGGCAAGGCTGCCCGGCGCGACCGTAAGCACCGTGGCGCGGAGTTTACAGAGCGCCTGGAAACTATCTGCCACTGACCCGGCAACATCAGCATCGGCGGTTTCGACCGACAGAATTGCCAGATCAAGGTCGCCGTCTTTTTCGATCACCAGACGGCCTTTGCTAAGGCCGTGGCGTTTCAATACGTCCGCCACTTGGGCGGGGTGAACGAACATGCCTTTGATTTTGGCGGTTTGATCGGCGCGGCCAAGCCAGCCTTTCAGGCGCATTCCCGTACGCCCGCAGGCGCTTTGGCCGGGCAGGAAGGCCGACAGATCGCCGGTGGCAAAACGGATCAACGGGTAATCGGGGTTGAAGGCGGTCACGACCACCTCCCCAACGTCGCCCAGCGCGACAGGATCCCCCGTGCCGGGGCGGACGATTTCCACCAACACCTGTTCATCGACAATCATTCCGGCGTCTGCGACGCTTTCGTAGGCGATTAGCCCCAAGTCGGCAGTGGCATAGCATTGCAGCACCGAAACCCCGCGCGCCGCCAACCAGTCGCGCACGCTAAGGGGGAGAGCTTCGCCGGAAACGAGCGCCTTCTTCAGCGAGGGCAGCGGCGTGCCAAGCTCCAGCGCTTTTTCCAGAATGATCTTCAGGAAAGACGGCGTGCCGCCATAGCCTGCCGGGTTTAAGTCGGCAATCGCGCGCACCTGCTGTTCGGTATTGCCAACACCGCCGGGAAATACCGCGCAGCCCAACGCCTGCGCGCCCGTTTCGATCATCGCGCCCGCCGGGGTGAAGTGATAGGCGAAGCAATTATGCACGATTTCGCCCGTACGGAACCCGGCTGCGTAAAGCGCGCGGGCAAAGCGCCACCAGTCAGCCCGTTCGCCTTCGGGATCGTAGATCGGGCCGGGGGAGGCGAAAATCCGCGTCAACTGCCCCGGTGGGCGCGTCACCAACCCCGCGAACGGCAAATTGGCTGCTTGGGCCGCAATCAGGTCCGACTTGCGGATGAGCGGCAGTGTCGCCAAAGCCGCCGCATCGGTGATCGTCGCCGGATCGACGCCCGCGAGCGAGGCTGAAAGGCCGGGGGCTTTAGCCTGCGCCAGCGCAATCAGCCCCGGAAGCTGGCCATACAAGCGGGCGGCGCGTGCCTCGGGGGTCTCGATTTCAAGGGCGTCAAAGAATTGGCTCACGATCTTAAATCCAGCGTTTACGGCGTTTGAAGGATTTCAGGTTCTTGAAGGAGCGCCGCTCCTCCCCGCCACCGCCGCCGAGGTAGAATTCCTTCACGTCCTCATTATTGGCGAGTTCTTCGGCAGTCCCATCGAGCACGATCTTGCCCTGCTCCATAATATAGCCGTAGGTGGCGCAAGAAAGTGCCATGCGGGCATTTTGTTCCACCAGCAGAATAGTGACGCCCAGGTCGCGGTTGATCTGGCGGATGATCCCGAAGACTTCCTTTACCAACAGCGGCGAGAGACCCATCGAAGGCTCATCCATCAGAATGAGCTTAGGGCGCGCCATCAACGCCCGGCCAATGGCCAGCATCTGCTGCTCGCCGCCCGAAAGATACCCGGCAAGGCCCGTGCGTTCCTTGAGGCGCGGGAAAAACTCATAAACCCGGTCGATGTCGCTGTTGATCTCCCGGTCGCGGCGGGTAAAGGCCCCCAGCAGCAGGTTCTCGCGGCAGGTCATGTCGGCCACGATTCTGCGGCCTTCCATCACTTGAAAAATGCCGCGCCGAACGATTTTTCCAGGATCAAGCCCGCTCACGACCTCCCCGCGAAACTGCACCGAGCCGCGCGTGATCGCGCCGTCTTCGGCTTTCAGCAGACCAGAAATCGCCTTGAGCGTCGTTGATTTGCCCGCGCCGTTCGCGCCCAACAACGCCACGATTTCGCCCTCCGGCACCGCAAGGCTAAGGCCGCGCAGAACCAGAATCACATCATTATAAACGACTTCGATATTGTTGACCGACAGCAGCGGCGGCGCGACTTCTGGTTTTTGGGCGTCTGGTTTTTGGGCAACTTGGGTCACATCTCTCCCCTTTCCCCACAGTCCCCGGCCCTTCTGACAGAAAGGCCGGGGGTTGGGCTGCGATTACCAGCCGAGCAGGTCGAGCTTGCGTTCCAGCTTCACGTCTGCCGTTTTATCGAGCTTAATCACCTTGCCGATCAGGTCCGGCAATGGGGCATCGGTATTGCCAGACACGGTGGTCTTGAACAACGCCACGTCGAGCGTCGGGCGGTGATCGTCTTCAGTCCAGGTAACGGGACGGCAGACGCCTTCAAGCCCGGCGGGCACCCAGTCCTTCTTTTGATAGAAGGCTTTCTTCACGTTCGGACCCGACACGCCGCCGTTCTTATCGGCCCATTCCAGCGCTTCCTTCATGTAGTAGGAGGCGCAGATACCGGCCACATAATGCAGCGAACGGTAGCCGCCTGCGGCATCGCTGCGTTTAGCAATATCGCGTATCGTTTTCATGCCGGGCACATCCGCGCCCCACAAAACATCGGTCCGCATCGGATAAACCACATTATTCCCGGCGATCCCGGCGGCTTTCAGGGCGTTTTCGTCCACACCCCACACATTGCCGAGAAACTGCACCTCAACCCCGGCGGTTTGGCAGGCTTTCATGACGGCGACGTTAGAGGCTGCCGTATTGCCAAGATAGGCATACTGCGCCCCAGACTGCTTTAGCGTTAGGCATTGTGCCGTAAAATCACCAGGGGCAAGTGGGAATTGAATAGCGGGCAGAACGTCGAACCCTGCGGCCTTAGCTGCCTCCTCGCCTGCCGCCTTGGGAGCGTTCGGGTAGGGGTGGTTCGCGCCCATGTGAACATATTTCGGCGCACCCGCCTTGCCTTTGGTCTTCCAGTCCGTCGCGGCCCACTGCACCATAGCGCGCGCCGCATCGGAGTAACTTGGCCCGTAGAAGAAGTTATAGGGCGTAGCTTTTTCCGTGCGGGGGCCTTTTTTCTGCGGGTCAGTCAACTGCCCAGCGTAGGAGCCAGAGAGATAGGGAATTTCGTCTTGCGTCACGAAATTCACCAGGGCTTCGGTATCTGCCGTGCCCCAGCCCATGATGGCCGAGATTTTCGGACTATCGCCGGCCCATTTCTTATAGGTCGCCAGCGCGCGCGGTACTTGGTAGCCGTAATCGACGGTATCAATCTCGACTTTCTTCCCGTTCACGCCGCCCGTGGCGTTGATATGGGCGAAGGCTTCCGCCACGCCTTCCCCGAACGGCTTGCCGATGTCAGACGTGCCGCCCGTGTAATCGGCGAGATGACCGATCTTGATTTGTGCAGCGGCGACGCCCGGAACGGCGAGCGCCAGAACAAGCCCGGTCGCGGTGAGTAACTGTTGAACGCGCATGATGTCCTCCCAGTGGATTGTGAGCGTTTGAAATCCTATCTCTCATGGACGCTTGTTTTTTTGTCCTATCGGCCTTCGGCCTACTTGAGGACGAGTTCTTCATCCTATCGGCCTTCGGCCTACTTGAGGACTTTGCGCCTTTTTTAATAAGAGAACGGATAGAGTTTCCAGTAAGCCTTGATCTGCCGCCACCGATGGGCCAGCCCATCCGGCTCGAAGATCAAGAACAGGATAATCGTGGCCCCGATGGCGATTTCGCGTAAATACGAAACATTCGCCCGCAGGCCCAAAGCGGTATCAATGAAAGTACCCGACAACAGCCGCGTTGCCGCGTCCATCGCTTCGGGCAGCAGCACCATAAAAGCGGTTCCCATCAGCGTGCCCATCACCGAGCCTAAACCGCCAATGATGATCATGCCGAGAAACTGGATCGACAGCAGAATGGTAAAGCCTTCGACCGAGACAAACTGAGCGTAATGGGCCGACAGCGCCCCGCCGATCCCCGCGAAGAAGGCGGAGAGACCGAAGGAAAGCACTCGATATTTCATCAGGTTAATCCCCATCATTTCCGCCGACAGATAATGGTCGCGCACAGCGATTAGGGCACGCCCGTCGCGGGTTCGCATCAGGTTGGCGACGGCGACGAAGGAGATAACGAGATAAAACAGCACGACATAAAAATAGCTCTTGTCGTTAGTGAATTTATAACCGAACAGCGAGAATGGCTCTGCATGTGCCCCAGCAACGCCGCCGGTAAACCACTCGGCCCGCGCAAAGAAATCTTGCAGAATGATCTGTGCCGCCAGAGTGGCGATAGCGAGGTACAACCCCTTCAAGCGCCCTGCCGGCAGGCCAAACAACAGCCCGACAGCCGTCGTCATCACGCCGGCTAGCGGAATGGCGAAGAACACCGGAATGCCGTGATTGCTAATCCAGGCCGAGGCAAAAGCCCCGAAGCCGAAGAAGGCGGCGTGCCCAATCGAAATCTGCCCGGTAAAGCCAACGACGATGTTCAGCCCTAGCGCGGCAATCGCATAATAGCCGATCTGGATAAACAGCGAGAGCATGTAATTGCTGACCAGAAACGGCGATGCCGCCAGCAGCGCTACCCCCAACACGGCAAAAATAAACGCGTTCCGTGTATCGAAAATATGCGTATCCGCCCCGTAGGTGGTTCGGAAGTCCCCGCAAGGGCGCACGCTTACACCAGCCATGATCTTTTCCCCTAGAGCAAATCCCGAGCGGGTGCCCGATGCGCTTTGCGCGTCAAACGCGCTGGCACCCGCGACTAGCCTTTGCTCAACAAACGGTTAAACGCGCTCGATGTCTTTGGTGCCGAACAGGCCGTAAGGCTTGATCATCAGAATCAAGATCAGCACATAGAAAGGGGCTACCTCGTACATGTTTCCCCAGTGGAGGAACTGACTGTCGATGTAATGGGCGAAATTCTCCAACAACCCAACGATAAGCCCGCCGACGACCGCCCCAATCACCGAATCAAGCCCGCCCAAGATCACCGCCGGGAAAACCTTGATCCCAAAGGCCGACAGCGCCGACGATACGCCGTTCACCAACCCAACGACGACGCCCGCAACGGTGGAAACCATTGCCGAAATCGCCCAGGCCAACGCAAAGACGTGTTTGATCGAAATGCCTAAGCTCTGCGCCGCCTGCTGGTTATAAGCCGTCGCCCGCATCGCAAGGCCGTAGCGCGTGTACTTAAAGAAGTAGGCGAACCCGGCCATAATCACGACCGAAACAGCCAAAGACAACCCGTAGGCGGTTTTCACCTGCAACCCGAAGAGAGAGAACGAGGCTTTCTCGAAAATCTGCGGGAAGGCTTGGGCGTAGACCCCGAAGGCCCATTTCATCGCGGCTTGGAACACGATGGAAAGGCCAATCGTGACCATAATCACCGAGATAATCGGCTCGCCAATCAAAGGCCGCAGCACGACCACCTGCAACAGCACGCCGAAAGCCGCCATAAAAGCAAGCGTAAGGAAAAAGCCGACGAAGAACGGCACTTGATATTTCGTGAGAAAAAACCAACAAACCCAGGCCCCAATCAGCAAAAACTCGCCTTGCGCGAAGTTCACTACTTGGCTGGCCTTGTAGATTAGCACGAAACACATGCCGACGACGCCGTAGAGCGTACCGACGATGAGGCCATTGAGCAGCAACTGCCCCAGCAGGGTTAGATCCATGAAAATGCCCCTCCCCTAAGCCGCGTGCGGGCGGGTGCCGCCGCTGCCAGTTCCAGAACCCGTGCCAGAGGCTTCCCGCAAATCAATCACGCGCACGCTGGTTTTAATCCGTTGCTTGGTGCCATCTTGGAACACGATGGTCGTGTCTATCGGCACGATCGCCACGTCGCCATAAACAGCCTGGATAATGTCGGTGTATTTCTCGTTCACTACGCCGCGCCGCACTTTGCGCGTGCGCGTGAGTTCGCCATCGTCGGCATCCAGTTCTTTATACAACAGCAGAAACTTGCGGATGCGCTGGAACTCCGGCAACCCCTCGTTAATTTGCATCACTTCCCGGTGCAGCAACGCATAGGTTTCGTCCTTCGCCGATAGATCCGAATAAGTGGTGAACGAAAGCCGGTTCTTCTCTGCCCATTTGGAGACGACCGGATAGCGAATGCAAATCATCGCCGCCAAATAATCGCGGTGATCGCCTAAGATAACCGCTTCGGCCACATAGGGGCTGAACTTCAGCTTATTCTCGATGTAGGCGGGGGAGAAGCGCGCGCCGCTGCTGGTGGTGGCAATGTCCTTGATGCGGTCGATCACGGTCAGATGGCCCTTCTTATCGAAGTACCCCGCATCGCCCGTGTGCATCCAGCCATCGCGAATATCAGCTTGCGAGGCGGCTTCGTTGCGGAAATAGCCGGTGAACATATTCGGGTGACGGGTCACGATTTCGCCGATACCGTTTTGGTCTGGCGTATCAATGCGAATATCAATGCTGTCATCGAAGGCAACGCCGACCGTATCGAAATCCACCTCCCCGGCCCGGTGGATGGTATAGGCCCCCATCGTCTCGGTTTGGCCGTAAAGCTGGCGCAGGGGCACGCCCATCGCCTGAAAGAACTTGAACGTATCCGGCCCCAAAGCCGCGCCGCCGGTTGCCGCCGAGCGCAGGCGCGTGAAGCCCAAGCGGTCGCGCAAGGCCCGGAACAAGATGAAATCCGCCAAAACCGAGCGGCGCCCGTTGGCCAGCGCCTTTTGCCCCAGCGTCATGCCGACATCGTACAGAACCCGCTTCAGTCGGCTTGAGTCCATAATCTTGGCGCGCACGTCGCCGGCAATCGTCTCCCACACGCGCGGCGCGAGCAGGGCGAAGGTCGGGCCAATTTCGCGCATATCGGCCATCATCGTTTCCGGCTCTTCAACAAAATTCACCACCATGCGGCAGACTAGCCATTTGGCGACGGCATAGACCTGCTCCATGATCCAGGGCAGCGGCAGCACGGAAACGTAATCATCGGCTGGCCCCTTCGGATCGACCGAGAGGTAAGAGCGCGCGTGCCGCACCATCGAGCCGCCCGTGAGCATAGCGAGCTTGGGGTGGGACGTGGTGCCGGAAGTCGTGCAGAGCACGGCCACCGCCTCCGTCTCTGTCGCCGCAACCAACGTCTCGAAGCGCTTAGGATCACTGGCGAGCGTTTGCGCGCCCCGCGCTAACACCTCTTGCAACGAGACTAGGCGCGGGTCTTCGTACTTCCGCATCCCGCGCGGATCAGCATAGACGATATGGCGGACGGAGGGGATGCGGTCGCCGAGCGATAGCAATTTATCTATCTGCTCTTCATCCTCGCACAGCATCACGTCGATATCGGCGTAGGTGACGAGATAGGCAACCTCGTCTTCCATCGCGTCGCGGTAGATGCCAAGGCTGAGGCCGCCAAGCGTGTGAGTGGCAAGCTCCCCCATCACCCAATCCGGGCGATTGTCGCCAATCAGGCCGACAACGCTGCCTTTCGTGACGCCGAGAGTGGCAAGGCCCAGCGTGAGCGCCTGCGTGCGCGCCAGCACCTCTGCCCAGGTGAAGCTCACCCAAATGCCGAACTGCTTTTCCCGCATCGCGGTTTCAGCCGGGTAGGTTTTGCCATTATGGGCCAGGAGTTTCGGAAAGGTATCGAGGGTAGGATCGAGAGTGATGCTCATGGTGCCCGCCCCCTACGCAACATGTACTGCGGGCGTGCTGCCCTGGGCATGTACTGCGGGCGTATCGCCCTGGGCGGCATCATCGACTTCGCCCAAATAGGCTCTTCGCACGTGTTCGTTCGCCATCACTTCATCGGGCAGCCCTTCGGCGATTTTCTTACCGAAATCCAGCACCATTACCCGGTGCGAAATATCCATGACCACGCCCATATCATGCTCGATCATTACAATGGTCATGCCCCACTCTTCGTTGAGATCTATGACAAAGCGGGCCATATCCTCCTTCTCTTCAAGGTTCATCCCGGCCATCGGCTCGTCGAGCAAAATCAGATCGGGCGTGAGCGCTATGGCGCGGGCAAGCTCGACGCGCTTGCGAAGGCCGTAAGAGAGGGTTCCCGCCATCGCCCGGCGAACGTGTTGGATTTCCAGAAAATCTATAATAGTTTCAACATCGCGCCGGTGCGAAAGCTCTTCCCGCCGCGCACCGCCGAGCCAATAGAGCGCCCCGGTGAGGAAATTATTCTTCAGCAGGTGGTGGCGACCCACCATAATGTTATCAAGCACGCTCATATGGCCGAACAACGCCAGATTCTGAAACGTGCGACCAATGCCCAAATCGGCACGCTTATTCGGCTTTAAGCCGGTTACATCCTGCCCTTTGAAGCGTACGGACCCTTCGGACGGCGTATAGCGCCCGGAAATGCAGTTCAGCATCGAGGTTTTACCCGCGCCGTTCGGCCCGATGATCGAAAAAATCTCACCCTTGCGAACAGTGAAGCTAACATCGCTCAGGGCACGAATACCCCCGAAGCGCAGCGACACGCCCGCCACCTCAAGCAACGGTTCCGTCACGTTTCCCCCCGTTTCAGGGCCGCGCATTATCATTATCTTGCGCTTATACCCCGGTTCTTGACATCAGAGTGTTATCCGCACTCGTAAAGTGTCAAGACGCTTTCTGTCGCAGAACCTGCGTTTTTTGAAGGTTCATGACCGAGAAAACATAACGCACGCGTTAAGTTACTGTTGCAACGACAAGATTTGCCTTACGCATCGACGTAATAGGCAATTCCCTCATACGCGAAGCCGATCAGCTTGGCCGCAGCCGCCCGTTCGGTCTCGCTGGCAGTGTAGAAATGGCTGCCGGTATTGCTGTTGTAGAAGCGGTGCAACGGGTCCAACCCGCCCGCCGCCGTGCTGCCAGCAATATAGGCCACGCCTTCAAAGCCAAAGCCCGCTAGTTTCGTTACCGCATCGCGCTCGCTGGTGCTGGCCGTATAGAAATGCGTTCCGGCATTGCTATTGAAGAAGCGATAGACAGAAACGGTGTCTCCCGCCCCGACCTCATAGGCACTAAACGCCACGCCTTCATAGGAATACTGCGGCAGTTTCTCGCGGATCGAGTCACGCTCGGCAGTGCTCATTGTGTAAAGATGCGTGCCCGTGTTCGTATTGTAGAAGCGGTACACGAAAGACGATACTACCGTCGTCGTTACTGTACTGGCATCAATGGTCCGACCGTCGCCGAATTGCAGCGTCTCAAAACCCGTCAGCGTGTCGCGCCCATCGGTCCCGGATACGGTGATGGTGCCGTTAGCAACCGCGAAACGGTAACCGCTATAGGCCCCGCTGAAAAACGCCGTGTCAGTGCCCGCGCCGCCAATCAGCGTATCGTTCCCCGCACCGCCTTGAATGAAATTATTCGCACTATTGCCAGTAATAATATCAGCATGAGCCGAACCGGTTACGGATTCGATCATCGTTTCGTAAGCTATGCTGAGATTGTTTTGCCCTAAGTATAGATACTCTTGGCGGCTCGAATACCAACTTAATAGATTAGATTGACTATAATAACTGCGAACATCCGCCGAAAGTTCGGCAATTTCGCGGTCAATCGCTTGGCTTATAGTGCGTTTACCAATGGAACTAAAGGAGCCGGGCGTTAAATCGAGCACCGAGCCATAGGCTTGATTGGAAAGATCAATTTTATCCGTCCCGCCACCGTCGTAGATCATGCGCGTAAAAGGCTCAGTCGAAAAACTATAGGTATTCGCGACCGTATCGGTTTTAACGCCATAGAGCGTTTGAATCGCGGCCACATCGAAAATACCGAGATGCGATTGGCCATTGGTTTCCAGCCGAACATATTCCGAGGCCCAATTAACACCCGTCGCGGTTCGGGTTGCCGTTACTTTAATGTCGTAATTATACTCCTGATCGTAGGACATAACAGTCGTCTGAGTACTATCCTTAGCGTCGGGCAAAATTGGGCTTTCGTGAGGATGCTTCAGCCCCAAAGCATGACCAATCTCATGCAGCAATACAAACGGGGCATATCCCGAATCGGTCGTAGCGCGATTGACCCAAACATCGCCGCGATAGGAACTACCAATCTGGCTACCCGTTCCGGCGCCCCAAGCAAACCCCGAAGACCCGGAGTTCGGCTGGCTCAAAGAGAAAAACCGCATCCCGACGGTGCTCGTATCCGCCACTTCAACGAAGCTGATATTCGTCACGGCAGACCAAGCGGACAAAGCTTCCCGCGCTTGCATCTTCATCGTCTCGCTGAAGGCTTGAAACGTGGTATTGGCGGCTTGTGTCAATGAAAACTGGTTAATGTACGTTGGGGCTGACGTACCAAAACTATAGTGTACCGTAACGGCTGTGCCTTTAGTGCTCGTCGCGTTCCAACGGCCAAAACTATCATCGACTAATGTCGAGACTGCCAACGACTGATCGGAAGCCGTTAACGTCGGAATGATCGGCTGCGCCATAATCGTCTCCTCTTATCACTCTGTAGGCCCTCGGCCTTACGCCCCAGATATGGGTTTAGGGGCAGTTTCTTGTGCGGGAAGCCCCAAAATCAACTCTGCCCGCAATCCTGGGTGGTTATCGCCTAAAATTAAGGTGCCATTATGGAGGCCCGCCACCGCCGACACAAGACTGAGGCCAAGGCCATTGCCGGGGGTTGTTCGGCTCTGCTCCAACCGCACAAACCGACGCAGCACATGGTCCCGTTCTTCCAAGGGAATACCCGGTCCGGTGTCGGCAATGATCACCGAACCGCCCTCCCCGTGCGGGGCAACCGCGAGCGTTACCCGCCCGCCGCTGGGGGAATATTTGATGGCGTTATCGACCAGATTGGCGAGTGCTTGGAACAATAAATGCCGGTCCCCGCGTAGGCGCGTCGGCTGGCTGCGTTCAATGTTCAGCGCAATCGCCTTATCTTCCGCTACGGCTTGATAAAGGTCAGCGATGTCGGTAACGAGATCGGCCAAATCAAGGTCTTTCATCTCCTGCCGCCCAGCCCCAGCTTCGGCCTGGGAGATCGACAGAATGGCATTGAACGTTTGCAGCACGTTATCGAGTTCGGCGACGGTCTTTTCCAGCGCCCCCTGCATCTGCGGTGGATCGTGGCTCATCAGGGTCACTTCCAGCCGGGTTTTCAGGCGGGTGAGCGGCGAGCGCAAATCATGGGCAATATTATCCGTTACCTCCCGGCCTGCACGCATGAGCTGATCTATCTGCGTGAGCATGGCGTTAAGGTTTCTCGCCAGCCCGTCGAACTCGTCGCCGCTGCCGGAAACCGGCACGCGCTGCTGCAAATCGCCCAGAATAATCTGGCGTGTTGTGCGATTGATGCCTTCCAAGCGGCGGCGCATATCGCGGCCCATGACGATCCCGCCGACCAGCGCCAGAAACGCCGCCGCTGCCATTGCCCATAACAGCGCTTGGAAAATCAGTTTCTCGAAGCTCTCGCGCTCCACCAACGTGCGGCCTACCAGCAGGTGATAGCCTTCGGTCAGCAGGAAGGACATGGCCCGCGCCTGCACGGCGTCGGAGGTTTGCGGCTCTTCCTCGGTCGCGACGATCGGCAGGCGGAAGGTAGCCCACCGCCCCTCCCGCTCGGCATCCGAAGGCCAGGCGGGCAGATTGCCGGCAACCCGGGTAAAATCGCCATCAGCGAGCAAATAAACGCCCGCCCCCACTCGGTCGGCGGCAATCCGCTCGTTGATCTGTTCGATCAACCCGTTCAGCCCGTGCTCCCGATACCCGTCCGACAAGCTGGAGATTTCGGTCACAATCGTGTCGTTCAACTGCCGGTCGATCAGCCCGATAGTCACGCCATACACAAACCCCAGCAGCGTGAGCACCGACACGACGAATAGGGAGGCATAAACCGCCACAACCCGCACGGTCCAATGGCGCAGCAGTCTTATCACCGGCGCAGCCCTTATTCCGGCGCGCGCAGGCAGTAGCCCGCACCGCGAATGGTGTGCAGCAGCGATTTCGGGAAGTTCTTATCAATCTTTTGGCGCAGGCGCGAAATATGCACATCAATCACATTGGTTTGCGGATCGAAGTGGTAATCCCACACATGCTCCAGCAGCATCGTGCGCGTTACCACATGCCCGGCGTTCCGCATGAGATATTCGAGCAGCATAAACTCGCGCGGTTGCAAGTCGATTTCCTGGCCGCTGCGGGTAACGAGACGAGACAGCAGGTCCATCTCCAAATCGGCCACGCGCAGCTTAGTCGTTACCGCTTCGCCCGCGCCGCGCCGCAGCAGCACTTCGATGCGCGCCACCAGTTCGGAGAAGGCATACGGCTTGGTCAAGTAATCGTCGCCGCCCGCCCGCAAGCCGCGCACGCGGTCGTCTACCGCCGACAGCGCTGAGAGGATGAGCACCGGCGTTTTATTGCCCGCTGCACGCAAGGCTTGGATGATGGATAGCCCATCAAGCCCCGGCAGCATCCGGTCCACGATCAGCACATCGTAACTGCCGCTCATACTATGGAACAGCCCCTCCTTACCATCGGCGGCATGATCAATAATATAGCCGCTCTCCTTCAGCCCCTTCACCATATAGGCGGCGGTATCGACATCATCCTCGATAACCAAAATACGCATGGGCCGGTAAACTCCTTATTCTGTCTCTTTCTATCAGATACGGATAGGAGGGGGCAGGCGCTTGTTAAATTTTGGTCATATCGGGCGGGAGTCGCCGCACTCCCGCCCGGAACCCCTATTCTTCCATCGACATCAGCGAGGCATTGCCGCCTGCCGAGGTTGTGTCGATAGAGATTGTCCGTTCTGCCGCAAAGCGCGTGAGGTAGCGCGGCCCGCCCGCTTTCGGCCCGGTCCCAGAGAGACCTTCCCCGCCGAAAGGCTGCACGCCGACCACCGCCCCGATCATCGAGCGGTTGACGTAGATATTGCCCACGCGGGCGCGGGAGATGACGCGCCGCACGGTTTCATCAATCCGCGAGTGGATGCCCAGGGTTAGCCCGTAGCCAGTATCGTTGATGGCATCGACGACCTTATCGAGATTGCTCGCATCCCAACGGATGACATGCAGGATAGGGCCGAAGACTTCGCGGTCTAACCGACCGAGACTGTCGATCTCAACAATCTCCGGCGGGTAGAAGGTACCGTTTTCCGTACCCTTACCAAGTTCAGCCTGGAAGTGGCGCGTGCCGACCTGACCGATGAATTGGCTATGGGCCTTCAGCCGGTCCCGCGCGGCGCCGTCGATGACCGGGCCGATGTCTGTCACCAGCGTGCCGGGGTCGCCCAAGATCAGATCAGCCGTGGCTCCCGCCAGCATCTTCAGCACTTTATCGGCCACGTCCGACTGCACGAAGAGGATGCGGCAGGCCGAGCAACGCTGCCCTGCCGACTGGAAGGCCGAGATAATCACGTCTTGAACCACCTGTTCCGGCAGGCTGGAGCTATCGGCAATCAGTGCATTCTGGCCGCCGGTTTCGGCGATCAGCGGCACAATCGCCGCGTCTTTGGCGGCAAGGTGGCGATTGATGCGCCGGGCCGTATCGGTCGATCCCGTGAAAGCCACACCGCCGATCCGCAGATCCGTCACGAGCGCTTCCCCTACTGCCGGGCCGCCGGGGATTAAGTGCAGCACGTCGCCAGGAACGCCCGCCGCGTGCAGCAGCTTTACCGCTTCGTAGGCGATCAACGGCGTTTGCGGCGCGGGTTTGGCGATCACGCTATTGCCCGCCACAAGGGCCGCCGCGACCTGCCCGATGAAAATGGCCAGCGGAAAATTCCACGGGCTGATGCAGACGAACACACCGCGCCCATGCAGGGCCAGTTGGTTGATTTCACCTGTGGGGCCGGGCAAGGGTTCCGGCAGAAACTCGCGGCGGGCGAGCAGCGCGTAGTAGCGGCAGAAGTCGATCGCTTCGCGCACTTCGGCAATCGCATCCGGCAGCGTCTTTCCGGCTTCGCGAATGAGGAGCGCCAACAGGCGGATGCGCTGGCTTTCCATCGCGTCCGCCGCCCTCAATAGGCACGCCGCCCGCGCTTCGGCCCCAAGGTTGGACCAATCATGCTGGGCCGCCAGCGCCAAAGTAATCGCTTGCCGCGCATCTTGGGGCGTTGCCTCAACCACTGTTCCCGGCGAGCGGTGATGGTTGGACGGATCGAGCACCTGAGTTTCTTTACCCGGTACATCGTTACCGCCCACCAAGGGCCGGGCGAAGGTAGCCTTCTGCCATTCCCGCGCCAAATCCTGCATCAGCGGATCGGTTTGGAGCGGGTCTGACAAATCAATCCCGTGGGAGTTGGGGCGCTCGGGGCCGTAGAGACCCACGGGCAGCGGAATGCGCGGATGGGCTTTTTCAGACAGAGCGCTCATATAAGCCACCGGATCTTGGGTGAGGCTTTCAATCGGCGCACCCGCTTTGGCGACCTGATTGACGAAGGAGGTGTTAGCCCCGTTTTCCAGCAAACGCCGGACCAGATAGGCCAGCAAATCCTCATGGCTGCCAACGGGCGCATAAACGCGGCAAGGCCGGTTCAACGCCTTCGGGCCGACGACGCCCTGATAGAGCGCCTCGCCCATGCCGTGCAGACGCTGAAACTCGAAATCACTCCGATTGCCCGCAATCTCTAAAATCGCCGCCAACGTCATGGCGTTATGGGTTGCGAAGGCTGGGTAGAAGTTTTTCGAGGCCAGCATGAATTTGGCGCAAGCGATATAGCTCACGTCTGTTCCCGCCTTGCGGGTGAAGACGGCATAGCCGGGCAGCCCCCGTTCTTGCGCGCGCTTCACTTCGCTATCCCAGTAAGCGCCTTTCACCAAGCGCACGAGCAACTTGCGCCCGTGGGCCGCCGCCATTGCATCGAGAAACACCAGCATCGGTAGCGCGCGCTTCTGATACGCCTGTACGGCCAGCCCCAACCCGTCCCAACCCGTGAGGCTCGGGTGGCCCGATACGGCAACCAGAATATCCAGCGAAAGCTCCAGCCGTTCAGATTCTTCCGCATCAACCGTGAGGCCAATGCCCACGTCTTTCGCGATCTGGCAGAGCTTTAGCAGCGCCGGAACCAAATCCCGCAGCACTTGATCGGCCTGAGCGACCTCGTAGCGCGGATGTAGGGCCGAGAGTTTCACCGAAATATTCGGCGCATCAACCATCGAACGGCCGCCAGCGGCCTTACCAATCGAGCGAATAGCGCGTTCGTAGGCATTGAAATAGCGTTCGGCATCGGCGCGGGTGCGGGCCGACTCGCCGAGCATATCGTAGGAATAGCGGTAGCCTTCCTTCTCAACAGGAATGGCGCGGTCCAGCGCCTCTTCGATCGTGCGGCCCATAACGAACTGCTTGCCAAGAATTTTCATCGCGGTGCGAATCGCCGCGCGAATAACCGGCTCGCCCGAACGCGCCACCAACTTACCCAGCATGTCAGAAACGAAACCGCCCTTCTGCGGCTCCGGCTTATCGAGGTTCACCACCCGGCCCGTGAGCATCAGCGCCCAGGTGGAGGCATTGACCAGTACCGAATCGGACTTGCCAAGGTGGGCTTCCCAGTCGGCCCCGCCCAGCTTGTCGCGGATCAAGGCATCCGCCGTTTCGGTATCGGGAATCCGCAGCAGCGCTTCGGCCAAGCACATCAGCGTTACGCCTTCGCGCGTGGAAAGCTGATATTCTTGCAAGAACTGCTCGATCCGCCCGCCGTTTTCCATCTTCAGGCGCATCCCCGCAATCAACTGCGTCGCCCGCGTCCGCACCCGTTCCGACAGGATGGGATCGAGCTTGGCCTGCTCCGTCAGCTCGGCGATCACAGCCGCTTCATCGGCGCGGTAATAGGGCGCAATCGCCGCACGCAATTGCTGAACAGCGGGGGAAAGGGCTAACGGCAGGGCAGGCGCTAAGGTGGTCATGCGAGGCTCCGAAGCTGGGGGCCATGCCACAATCGGCACCGCCCAGGGTCTGTCATATGATTATTCGGAATATCACAGTTTTTCCGTCATTTCAGTTCGGAACTTTCTCTATATTATCGACGATTATATGATATAAACTTATAAAAACCGATGATTCTTCGTTAAGAAAATGGGAAAACTTATGCTAGACGATCTCGACCTAAAAATTTGCCGGGCGCTGCAACAAGATGGCCGCCTGTCCAATGCCGAACTAGCGCGCGTGATTAACCTCTCCCCAGCGGCCTGTTTTGATCGGGTTAAGCGCCTGCGCCGGGATGGTTATATTCGCGGGTTCGCCGCCCTGCTCGATCCCGAAAAATTCGACCGGGGCCTGCTGGTGTTCGTGCAAGTGCTGCTGGACCGCACCACTCAAGATGCCTTCAGCCGCTTCGCCGATGCCGTGCGCCTCATGCCGGAAGTGCTGGAATGCCATATGGTCGCGGGCGGGTTCGACTATCTGTTGAAAGCCCGCGTTAAGGATATGGCGGAGTACCGCCGGTTCTTAGGCGATGCGTTGGTGAGCCTTCCCTCCGTGCGCGAAACCCATACCTATGCGGTGATGGAGGAGGTAAAGGCCCAGGTAGGGTTTGGGATTTAACTAAATATCCGCAAAATCGAGCGTTCGGTTTCCGCGCCAAACGCCAGACCGCGCGAGACGAGTTGCAGCTTGGTTTGCAGCGCGACCAGATTAGCCCCCTCCTCCTGCACGTCGGCGAGGGCTAGCGCCTCCGCGCCGCCGGTTTGGGAGCGCATATAGTCTTTTGTGAACTCCAGGCGGGTTTGCAGCACGGCCACCCCCGCCGCAAGGCTGCCCGCAAAGGAGCGATTTTGCCCAATCGCCGCTTCGACTCCCGCCGCGACATAATCGAGCGCTTGGTTGAAATAATCGCCCCCCAACCCGGCGTCGCGCGTGAACGCCGCTGCCGACCAAAGAGTTCCGCCTGCCGAAACGGTTTGAATAGCCGCCGAGCCAGTTAAATCGGAAGCCACATAAATATACATCTGCGAGGCAAAGAAGATATTCAGCCCCGAAGTTTCCGTATAATTTTCGGTAAATAACCCACGCGTGGAGCCTACCGCTAAAAAATAAGGGTTCACGACATTCGATGAGGCGAACGTCCCGTTTTGAAGCAGCGCCGTTGGCACCGCCGCGCCAACGGAGTTGCCAAAAGCGTATTTAACCACTGCCGTCGCCGAAAAATCTCCGCCGGTGCTGCCCGCGCGCGCCATATAGTAAATGCCAACCGTGGGGGCCGAGAGGGTCACGAGGGAGGCAATCGAGGCATTGGTGATCGTACCAAACGCCGCCGCCGCCGAAGTGGCATAGGTGGTCAGCCGCCCCCCAGGAATATCCAAACGGCTCGCCGAGCGCTCGGAGAACTGCGTCGTCAGGCGCGCCGTCGAATTACTCACCAAGTTTAGGCCCTGATAACTTGCATCGGACGCGATATAATCTATTTGCGATTTAACCGAATTATACTGCACGGCCAGGGTTGCACGCTCGGTCGCGCTCGCCGTTTTGGCGGAAATCAAAATTCCTTTAAGTTGCTTGAGCAGCGAGTCAATCGCGCTTGTCGCGGTCAGGGCAGTCGTAACGGCATTAACCGATTGATCTATTTCTCCGCGTCGCGTCTCGAAATCCGCAGCCCGATCATCCAGGCTTTTGATCTGATAATAGGCCGATACATTATCGGTGACTTCATCGACCCTACGGCCCTTGCTGATGCGCGTATGGGTAGCCGATAACGCATCTTGCGTTTTCTGCAACACCAGCAAATTGGAGCGCATCCGCGCCGTAAGTGTAACGACCTGCCCCATGAATTCCCCTTTCTGGAGAACCCTCAAACCCCGTTAATCACTCTTCTGTGACCCAGTTTTAACTCTAACAGAGTTAGCCGGACCCACAATCTCAGTAATACCCTGACTATGATTAAAATTTTCGGAATCACTGCCATGGGAAATTTATCCAGAATATGAAACGAAAAACCGGGGATCTTGCGAACCCCGGTTTCTCAAATGCTCACAGATTAGGCCGTGTTTACGGCGCGTGATGCCCACCTTCAAGGTAGAGCGCGCGCACTTCGGGGTTCGACAGCAATTCCTGCCCGCTGCCCTGCAACCGAATTTCGCCGTTTTGCAGCACATAGGCGCGGTGCGCTACTTTCAGCGCGTGGAAGGCGTTCTGCTCCACCAACAGAATCGTCGTGCCGTTTTCGCGGTTCAGATCCTGAATGGTTTTGAAGATTTGCTTCACGATCAGCGGGGCAAGCCCCAACGACGGCTCGTCCAGCATCAGGAGGCGCGGGCGGCTCATCAGCGCGCGGCAGATGGCCAGCATCTGCTGCTCCCCGCCCGAAAGCGTGCCGGCGCGCTGCGTCTGCCGCTTTTCGAGAATGGAGAACATGCCGAACATGCGATCAAGATCGCTTTTATAGTGGGCCGGGTCGCCAAGCGTTGCGCCCATTTGCAGATTTTCCAACACGGTCATGCGCGAGAAAATCCGCCGCCCTTCCGGCACCTGTTGCACGCCTTGGCGCACAATCGTGCTAATCGGGGCGCGGGTAATGTCTTGGCCCTCGAACATAACCTTACCGCGCGTGGCACGGGGGTTGCCGCAGATAGTCATCAGCAGGGTTGATTTGCCTGCACCATTCGCCCCGATGAGGGTGACGATTTCGCCCTGTTCCACCGTCACATCCACGCCTTTAAGCGCTTGGACATGGCCGTAATAGGTGTGGATCCCTTGAAGTTCCAGCATCGGCATCGGCCCTATCCCCTCATCGCGAGATCGGCGGCGATCTCGGGCGGTAGTTCGGCATCTTCGTCTTCGCCTAAGTAGGCTTTGATAACGATAGGATCGTTGCGGATTTCATCGGGCGTGCCCGCCGCAATCCGCTTGCCGTGATCGAGCACATAGATACGATCCGACACCTTCATGACCACGCTCATATCGTGCTCGATCAGCAGAATGCCGATTTTTTCTTGGTCGCGAATGCGGAACAAGAGGGTGTTCAACTCCAACGATTCGCTGGGGTTTAGCCCTGCCGCCGGCTCGTCGAGACAGAGCATCCGGGGGCCGACGCACATAGCGCGGGCGATTTCCACCCGGCGTTGCGCGCCATAGGGCAGGTTTCCGGCTTCTTCATCGGCACGATGGGTTAGGCCGATTTGATCCAGCCAATATTTGGCCTTCTCCACCGCCGCTTTTTCCGCCTTGGCATAGCCGCCGAGGTTGAACAGCCCGAGGAAGGTGTAGCCGGAGGCTTTCATCAGCGCGTTATGCTGGGCGACGATCAAGTTTTCCAGCAGCGTCATTTTCGGGAATAGGCGGATGTTTTGGAACGTCCGCACGACGCCCGCCACTTGCGCGACCTTATGATTTTCCAGCTTTTGAAGCTGCAAGGTTTTTGCCGGGTGGAAGAAGCTCAGATTGCCTTCGGTCGGTTTATAAAATCCCGTCAGGCAGTTGAACAACGTCGTTTTCCCGGCCCCATTGGGGCCGATAATCGCCGTTATCTGACCTTTGCCCGCCACCAGCGACAAATTGTCGATAGCGATGAGACCGCCGAAGCGCATCGTGAGACCATCAACCTGGAGCAGCGGTTCTTTTACGGCGCTGTCGTCATACTGGGTCATGGTATCAGGCCCCCTTTACCGGGTTAAGCCGCAGCGTGGGTTCGCGGTGGGAGATCACACCCTTCGGACGCCACACCATAATCAAGATCATCGCAGCTCCAAACAGCAGCATACGGCTCTGCTCGAAATCGCGCGTCACTTCCGGCAACAGCACCAGGAAGATGGCGGCAAACACCACGCCCATCTGGCTACCCATCCCGCCTAAGACCACAATGGCAAGAATGGTCGCGCTTTCCATGAAGGTGAAGCTCTCGGGGTTGATGAAGCCTTGCTTGGCGGCAAAGAAACTGCCCGCAAACCCGCCTAGCATCGCGCCGATGGCAAACGCCGACAGCTTGGTATTGGTGGGGTTCATGCCCAAAGATTTACAGGCGATTTCATCTTCCCGTAACGCTTCCCACGCCCGCCCAAGGGGCAGTTTCCGCAGACGGTTCACCATCAAGTTCGTCAACAACGCCAGCGCGAGAATGACGAAGTAGGTGAAGATGATCTGATGCGTGCGCTCATATTCAATGCCGAACACCGTATGGAACGCGCCTTCGCGGTTGCCGAAGGGGAACAGGCCAAAGAAATCCATGCGCGGGATGGAGGCGATGCCGTTCGGCCCACCGGAGAGCGAACCCCAGTTGAGCAGCACAACGCGGATGATTTCCCCGAAGCCTAAAGTTACGATGGCAAGATAATCGCCCCGCAACCTTAGCGTCGGCGCACCGAGCAGAACGCCGAAGAGGGCTGCGAACAAGCCCGCCAACGGCAAGCATACCCAAAAATTCAACCCGAAGTTCAGCGACAACAGCGCATAACTATAGGCACCAACCGCATAGAAGGCGACATAGCCAAGGTCCAACAGACCGGCAAGACCGACAACGATGTTCAAGCCCCACCCCAGCATCACGTAAATCAGCACGTTGATGCCCCGGTCGAGCCAAGAGCGATCCGAAAACGGCAGGAACGGCATGGTCAGCGCAATGCCAAGCAGCGCGTAGCGAATAATCATGCCAATCTGGCGCTGGCGCGCAAGCGAGGCGTCGGAAGGCTCTGTCGTGCCCTTCACCGGCTTAAACAGCATCGCCAGTTGGAACAAAAAGCGACCCACGAACCCGATAATCACGGCATACGCCAGCAAATCCCAGCGCCCGCGCACCGCAAGCGAGCCGCCTTGATCGTAGGTTTGTAGCCCGATCAGCGGAAACGCTAAGAAGAAGACCACGAAAGCTGCCAGCGCCGCATCCTTCAGCAACGCCGCATAGTCGATGACGGGCCGCGCCGCCATCCCCATCGAAACCTGTGTCATGGCTTAGACCTTCTCGATTTCGGGGCGGCCAAGCAAGCCGGATGGCATGAACATCAGCACCAGAATGAGGATCGAGAAGGACGCAACATCCTTATATTCGATCGAGAAATAGGCCGAGAACAAGGCTTCGATCAGCCCGATCAACAAGCCCCCCAGCATGGCACCCGGTAGCGAGCCGATACCGCCGAGCACGGCTGCCGTAAACGCCTTCATACCCGCGAGGAAGCCGATATAGAAATCGACCACGCCGTAATACATCGTTACCATCACACCCGCGACCGCCGCCAGCGCGGCCCCGATGACGAAGGTGGCCGAGATCGTGCGATCCACGTTCACCCCCAGCAAGGATGCCATCGTCCGGTCTTGCTCGCAGGAGCGCTGCTGGCGCCCGAACGAGGTACGGGTAATGAGATAGGTGAAGCCGATCATCAGCACCACGGTGGTGAGGATGATGAAAATTTGAATGAAGGTCAGGCGAACCGTGAACCCATCCAAATGCAGTAACTCGAAACTGCCGCGCACCACGGGGGGAATCGGTTTCACCCGCGCGCCCTGGGCCAACTGCACGTAGTTTTGCAGAAAGATCGACATGCCGATGGCCGAGATCAGCGGCGCAATCTTCGGCGCACCGCGCAAGGGCCGATAGGCCACTCGCTCAATCGCCCAGCCGTAGACGGCAGTGAAAAACACCGCCGCTAAAAGCACTGCCACAATTCCGAGCGGAACCGCCGCAATCCCCGCCGCCGACAGCAGCGTAAAAGCGATAACGGCAATGAACGAGCCGATCATATAAACCTCGCCGTGGGCGAAGTTGATCATGCCGATAATGCCGTAAACCATCGTGTAGCCGATGGCAATGAGACCGTAAATGGACCCAAGCGTGAGACCATTGATCATCTGTTGTAGGAAATATTCCAAGCCCGCCCCCGCACTCAGCCGCGCCGGCCCCCGGAAATCGGGGGTGCCACAGCGATGAAGCCCTATGAACGGCGGCAGGCTTTCGCCTAACCAACCGCCCTGTTCAACCCGTTCCTCAATCCGCACCCTGGTCCATCGTTTCGATTTGAACCAGTCCCTATGGTGCGACTTCAAGTCTTAAAATCCCGAGTTTGCCAGGCAGGTCAAGCTGATTCTGGCAAAATCATGGCTTAAAGTGTCGGAGTTTTTGTTTCTTGTTTTTTTCGGAATGTCTTAGGGAGGATTTTAGAAAAAAATTACAGTTTGGGGACAGGGGTATCTGTCGCCTCAGCGGCCCGACCAGTCGTAAATTGGCCCAGAAAACTCACAAATATGCTTTGCGGAAAACGAGAGATTCCGAACAATATCAAAAATCTCACCGAAGGGGCCGATCAATGTCGAAATCGTCGATTACCATTGAACAGATTCCCAACCCAACCCCCGGCGAGATGCTGCTACACGACTTCATCGCGCCGATGGGCCTCAGCCAAAACGGCCTTGCCCGCGCGCTCGGCGTTCCGCCCCGGCGGATCAATGAGATCGTGTTGGGAAAACGCGCCGTCACCGCCGATACAGATTTGCGCCTCGCGCGCTACTTTGGCCTATCCGAAGGTTTCTGGCTGGGGGTGCAAGCCGATTTCGACCTGATGGCACGCCGCCGACAAATCGCGACCGATTTAGCCGCTATCGTCCCCCGCCAGAAGGCGGCGTGAGGCCACCCTACATCCGCACGATTTTCCCCGGATTGAGAATATTGCTCGGGTCGAGCGCGCGCTTCAATTGGCGCATCACTGCAACCGCCGCACCGTGCTCGGCTTGTAGGAACGGGATCTTGCCGTAGCCGATCCCGTGCTCGCCCGTGCAGGTGCCACCGCAAGCAATAGCGCGGTGAACGAGGCGTTCGTGCAGCGCTTCGGCTTCAGCGATTTCGACCGGGTTTTCTGGGTCGATCAGATAGAGCATATGAAAGTTGCCATCACCAACATGGCCGACGAGCGTGCCTTGTAGGCTGCTCTGGGCCAAATCCTGCTTCGTTTCAGTAATGCAGCGCGCAAGCTCGCTAATCGGAACGCAGACATCGGAGGTAAGCCCGCGCGCGCCGGGGCGCAAAGCGAGCGCGGCGTAATAGGCCATATGCCGGGCATTCCACAGGCGCGTGCGGTCTTCCTGCGTAACGGCCCACTGAAAGCCGCCGCCGCCGTGGTCTTCGGCGAGGGCGCGCACCTGTTCCGCCTGTTCCGTCACGCTGGCTTTGGTGCCGTGAAACTCGAAAAACAGCGTTGGCGCGACCGGATAGGAGAGTTTGGAGTAGCGGTTAATCGCGTCCATCTGCGCGTCGTCTAGCAACTCGATCCGCGCAATCGGAATGCTGGATTGAATGGTTTGAATAACGGTATCGACCGCGCCTTCCAGGCTGGCGAACGTGCAGACCGCCGCCGAAATCGCTTCGGGGATGCCGTAGAGCTTCAAGGTAATCTCGGTCATAATCCCGAGGGTGCCTTCAGACCCGACGAACAACCGGGTAAGATCGTACCCCGCCGAAGATTTACGCGCCCGCCCGCCGGTTTTGATGATCCGGCCATCGGCGAGAACCACTGTCAGGCCCAACACATTTTCCCGCATCGTGCCATAGCGCACGGCATTGGTGCCGCTGGCGCGCGTGGCCGCCATGCCGCCTAAAGAGGCATCGGCCCCCGGATCTATGGGGAAGAACAGGCCGGTATCGCGCAGATACTCGTTCAACTGCTTGCGCGTCACCCCTGCCTGCACGGTGCAATCGAGATCGTTCGGGCTAACGCGAAGGATGGCGTTCATGCGCGAGAGATCAATAGTCACGCCGCCTTCCAGCGCCGCCACATGCCCCTCCAGCGACGTGCCCGTGCCGTAGGGAATGATTGGCGCACCATAGGCCGCGCAGATCGTAACCGCAGCCGCCACGTCTTCAGTGGTTTCGGGGAAGATCACCGCATCGGGCGGCATGGTTGGGTGCCAAGATTCGTCGCGCCCGTGGTGCTCCCGCACGGCCAGGGCTGTGCTCACGCGCGCCTCGCCCAACAGGTGCCGAAGCTCGGCCACCGCCGCTTCCAGCGCAGACCCCGAAACGCGCGTTTTTTGTGCTGTCGCCAGTGTCGCCATGACAATTCTCCTCTACATTCTAAACGCTAGAACCGGGGCCGCAGACACGCAAGCGATGATAGAGAGGAGCGGCCCCGCTTCTGCTGCAACGGCTTTATACTCCCGTAAAATCCCAGTCGCTCATCGCTTGGGCAAGCTCGATAAACGCCCGCACCTTCAGCGGTAAAAACCGGGCGGAGGGATAGACCCATTGCACCGGCAAGGGCGGCAGCTCGAACGCCGGGAGCACCAGCCGCAACCGCCCGGCGTGAAGCGCGTCCCAGGCTTGGTAGGACAGCGCGCGGGTAATCCCGCCGCCGTGCTCGGCATAGGCCAGGGCGGCATCGGCACTATTGGTCGTGTAGCGCGGCGCGATAACGCGGCGCTTTTCGCCGCCCGCCTCCCAAAAACGCCACTCGGACGGACCGGGGGCAATGGCGAAGCGGATCAAGCGATGTTGCGCCAGATCGTCCGGCGTTCTTGGCTCCCCCGCCGCCTCGAGATAAGTTGGGGATGCCACGCAAATCCGCCGTACGGCCCCGACCGGGCGGGCAACGAGGCTCGAATCCTCCAACACGCCAATCCGCACGGCGAGATCAATGCCGTCATCTACCAGGGCGGCGTTGCGATCCGAGAGTTGCAATTCCCCCGTCACCTCTGGGTAGCGGGCCAGATAGGCCGCCATCAAAGGCGCGACGTGCAACCGGCCAAATAGCGACGGCGCGGTGATCGACAAGCGCCCGGTAGGCCGCAGCAGCTCCTCCCGTGCCTGTGTTTCGGCGTCGTCCAAATCCGCCAAAATCTGCCGCGCCCGCACCAGATAGCGCGCCCCGGCGTCGGTCAGCGCCACCGAGCGCGTGGTGCGTTGAAACAGCCGGAGGCCAAGATGGGTTTCAAGTGCTGAAATCTGCCGTGTCACAGCCGACGGCGTTAGCCCGAGTTTCCGCGCCGCCGGGGCAAACCCGCGCAAATCGGCCACTGCCACAAACACCGCCATCGCCTGAAGCCGATCCATCGGATTATGTCCTACATCGCAATAGTCTCTGGAATAATCGTTATATTATCAAAAATTTGTGATGGGTGCAGTCTCGCTAAAATGAAGGAGCCTGCCATGACCCTATCTCCCAGCAGCGATATCGCCTTTACGCCGGCGGTGAAAACCTTGCAAACGCGGCAAGGCTCGCGCCGATTCTACGCCCGGATGGAGGCCAAAGGCGGCTTTCGCACCGGGATAACGCCAGATTTACTGCTGTTTCTGGCCGCCCAGCGCAGCTTTTATCTGGCAACGGTGAATGGGGAGGGACAGCCCTATATTCAGCACCGGGGCGGGCCGCCGGGGTTTTTGAAAGCCTTGGACGATCACCGCTTGGGTTTCGCCGATTACGGTGGCAATCAGCAGTATGTTTCCTGGGGGAACCTTAGCGAAACTCCCAAGGTTCACCTGTTCTTTATGGATTACACTCAGCGCCGCCGCATCAAACTGTGGGGCACGGCGGAGGTGCGGGAAGACGATCCAACCCTAATCGCCCACCTGCACGCTCCCGAAGCGGCGGGGAAGCCCGAGCGGGCCTTCATCATCACCGTCGCGGCCTGGGACATCAACTGCCCGCAGCATATTCCGCAACGGTTTGAGGCAGAGGATGTGGCCCAAGCCCTCAGCCTCCGCGATCAGCGCATAGCGGCCCTGGAAGCGGAGATTGAAGCGTTGAAAGCCGGGCAGATTTAACGCGCGGCTTGACCGAACAGAATTTTCTTCTCCTCGTCGGTCATCGGCGCGGGCGGGTTGATCGCTTGGCCCTTTTCGTAAGCCGTAACCGTCGCCTGGCGCGCTTCGATAGCTTGGAACCAGCGTTTGAGATTGGGGAAATCATCGAGGTTCTGGCCCTGGCGCGCGTAAGGCACGATCCACGGGTAGGCGGCCATATCGGCAATCGAATAGTCGCCAACAATGAAATCCCGGCCCTCTAGGCGCTTATCGAGCACGCCGTACAGTCGGCTGGTTTCTTTCACGTAACGATCAATCGCGTAGGGGATTTTTTCGGGCGCATATTGGCTGAAATGATGGTTCTGGCCCGCCATCGGCCCGAGACCGCCCATCTGCCAGAATAGCCACTCGGTCGCTTCAAGGCGGCCCCGCAGGTCTTGAGGCAAGAATTTCCCGGTCTTTTCAGCGAGATACAACAAAATCGCACCGGACTCGAATACCGAGATCGGCGCGCCACCGTCTGCCGGTGCGGAATCAACGATCACTGGCATACGGTTATTGGGGCCGATTTTCAGAAATTCTGGGTTAAACTGTTCGCCCTTGCCGATGTTGATTGGCTTGATTTGGTACTTGAGCCTGGCTTCTTCGAGAAACAGCGTGATCTTATGACCGTTCGGCGTGGGCCAGTAATAGAGATCAATCATGGCAGCGCTATCCTCTCGTCCGTTGGTTAACACCGTTATAAGTTGGGGTGCGCGGCGGAGAAACGCAAGGGGCCTGGTCCCTTTAAGCCCCCTGCTCCGCCGTGTGCGGCGCGGGGCGCAGCACGCGCGGCCAAAACTCTAAACCGCCCGATAGGGCATCCGCCGTATCCTGCGCCGCTTCCAACCAGTACGATAGCGGCGTTGCCGCCGTTAGATCGAGATCGGCTTCCACGGTGCCGTCTTCCTGGTGCAGCACGCCCATCAGGCGTTTGGCAATGCGGCGCATCGGCAAGTTTTCGGGCAGGCAGAGCATGGTGAGGCGCTGTGCGCCACGATTGCGCGCAATCGTTACCGCCCGCGCCGCCAATGCGCGCCCAAGGCCAACGCGCTGGAAGGCAGGCTCGACCGAAATCGCCAGTTCCGCCCGTGTTTCCGGGGTTGGCAGGGGGGTGTCGAACGCAAGCTCGACGAACCCTCGCAGCGTGCCGGCATCGAACAGACCAACCGCGACCGTGCGGCTCCAATCCAACCCCGCATAGCGGCTTTCGATCCACGCAGGGCTGACCGTGCCGTGAAAGCGCAAGCGCAAATCCTGCGCGGGCAGACGGCACAAATGCGCCGCCATTGCCGCAGCATCGACCGAACCCAGTTTGCGACAGTGACCCATCTTAACCTCCTCGCCCCACCCAAAAAAGGTGGATTGCATCAGTCCGATGCGGTTCGTTCTCTCCCGAGGCTTTTTTATTGCAGCGCCGTAAGAGCGGGCCATAAAAAGCTAAAATCTCAGATTTTCCTGAGACAAAACACTATTGCAGTGCAGCATTTTTGCTGACTACATAGGTAATATAACCTGACGTTTCCGTCAAGGTCTTCCTTCCTCGGATGGGATGACGGGGCGATTTTGTCGCGCTATGGTGCTGTACAAAAAGCGTAACCCGAGGCATTCAGGAGCGGTTTATGGACGTGATAACCGCAAGCGCGCTGCTCGCGGGGGCAGGCTGGTTACTCGGTGGCCCGTTGGGGGATTTGATCCGCGCGTTCGTCGGCGAGACCTATCAGAGCCTGACGGCAGAAAAACCCCTACCACCGCCCGAACAAGCGGTTAAATCCATCGCGTTCACCATCGGCGTCATCGCGCTGTCGGCCAAAATGGCCAAAGCCGATGGGGTTGTGACCGCGCCCGAAGTGACGGCTTTCCGAAAGATTTTCACGGTCTCGCCGGAGGAGGCGGAAAACGCCCGCCGGGTTTTCGATCTCGCTCGCCGGGATACCGCCGGGTTCGAGACCTACGCCCGCCAAATTGCCGCGCTCTTCGTTCCCGGCGCGCCAATTTTGGAAGAGTTACTGGGCAGCCTTGCCGCCATCGCCCGCGCCGACCACGAAATCCACGCGGAGGAGATTGCCTATCTTCAGCAGGTTGCCGCGATTTTTGGCATCGAAGGCACGGCGTTTCGCGCGGTGCTGCACCGGCACTTAGGGCTTGCCGCCCATCTCGACGATCCCTATGCGGTTCTGGGGATAGACGCCTCGGCGCCCGATACCGCCCTGAAAGCCGCCTATCTGCGGCTGGTCAAAGAGCATCACCCGGATCGGCTAATGGCAGAAGGCTTGCCCGCCGAAGCCGTGGGGATTGCGACCGAAACCCTGGCATCAATCAATAGTGCTTGGGATAAAATCAAACGGGAGCGGGGAATTTCGTAACCCCACCGCCCCCAGTGTAACCGTTTTACGCCTTCTTCGCGGTCTCGATCCCGGCGAGGATGAGTTCTTTGGCCTTCTCCGGGCCGTCCCAGCCCAACACTTTCACCCACTTACCCTTTTCCAGGTCTTTATAGTGCGTGAAGAAATGCGAGATTTGGTCGATCAGAATTTCCGGCAGGTCGGTGTAGGACTCAACGTCCTTATAGGCTGGCCAGAGTTTCGTTGCCGGAACGGCGAGAATTTTTTCATCGACGCCGCTTTCATCTTCCATCAGCAGCACCCCGACGGGGCGGGCGCGGATAACGCAGCCGGGCACGACCCCGTGATCGGTGACGACCATGATATCCACAGGGTCGCCATCGCCGCTTAAGGTGTGCGGAATGAAGCCGTAATTCACCGGATACAGCATGGACGTATGCACGAAACGATCGACGAACAGCGCGCCGCTGTCCTTATCAATTTCATATTTTACCGGCGGCATCCCGCGCGGGTTTTCGATGATGACGTGCACGTCTTCGGGCGGGTTCGGGCCGATGCTAATTTTCGACAGGTCCATCTTTTCCATCCAAAACAAAAGGAATTCGCGCATGAGCCAATAGCAGGCGCTTGCGCTGCAAGGCAAGAGAGCTTACTTGCGATAGGAGAAGCGTTGGGTCTGGAGAATAAGGAATGACCGAAGCCGAGTTCCGCAATTTGCCGGTCCTGGTCGTGCCCAAAACACCGGAAGAGGCCGAAACACAGTCCCGCTTGGTGGAGATGGGCTTCTGGCAGAAGCTGCGTCGTTTGGCCGCCCGCCTGCCTTTCGCCGAAGATCTGCTGGCCGCTTGGTACGCCAACCGCGACCCCGCAACGCCGCGCGCGGTGAAACTTGGGCTTACGGCAGCCTTGGCTTATTTCATTCTTCCGTTCGATGCCGTGCCGGACTGGATCGCCGCCTTGGGCTATGGCGATGATTTGGCTGTGTTGGCCGCTGCAATGAAGCTGGCAGCAGGCTCGATCCAGGACGCGCACCGCACCGCCGCGCGGGCGATGCTGGAGAAACTGCGGCGGGGTTAGAGGCTTCGCGCTAACACCGACTCGCGCCACGCGATGTAACAGGTGGATGTGGCGATAATCCCCGCGCCGACGAACGTCAGCGTATCCGGCACCTCGAAGAAAATCAGATAGGCCAGAACGGCGGTAAACGGCAGGCGCAAATAGTCGAAAGGCATCACCATCGACGCATCGGCGAGACTAAAGGCGCGCGTTACGGCGATTTGGCCGCAGGTGCCGACAATACCGATGGCAATCATCACGCCCCACAGCGTCGCGTCCGGCCACTGCCACACCCAAATCGCCGGAAGGAGCGCTATCGGCGTGACCAACAGCGAAAGATAGGCGACGATAGTGGTTGAGGCTTCGGTTCCCGACAGCCGCTTGACCGTTAGAATCGCCCCCGCCGTTGCCGCCGAGGACGCGAGCGCTACGATCATTTCCAGGCTCAACGGCACCTGACCGGGCCGCAGAATGACGAGAACGCCGACAAACCCAATGAGCAGCGCGATAATCCGGCGCAGGCGCAGCGTTTCGCCTAAAAACACCGCAGCCCCAACGGTTGCGAACAGCGGCGCGGTAAAGCTGACGGAAACGCTATCGGCGAGCGGTAAATAGGCCGTGGCATAGAAGCCGCCCAACAGTCCCGCCACGCTGAACGCGGCGCGCAGCAAATAGCCGGAAAAATTGTTCGTGCGGAGCACCGTCAACCCCTGGCGCAACACAATCGGCACCAGCAGCGGAATGCCCAGTGCAATCCGCACGAAGGCCACTTGAAACGGGTGCAAGTCTGCCGTCGCCACTCGGATCAATACCCCCATGATCGAAAACATCAGCCCGGCCAGCACCATCCAAATGGCGGCCTGAACGGGCAGCGCACAGCGCTTGATGGCCGTATCCAAACTAGAATAGGGATGGGAGAGGAGACGCGGGATCGGCATAAAGACAATTCCTCGGGAACACCCCAAGGCTTTCCGGCAGCAACGGGACAGTTTATCCTGAGCCTGCACCGGAAATGTTTGGTGTGAAACTAAAGGAACCCAGCTATGCAGTTTCTGGTTATTGCCCGCGATGGCACCGATGCCGATGCCCTCGCCCGCCGAATGGCCGCGCGCGAGGCGCATTTGGCTAACGTCAAAACCTATAAAGACGCCGGACAAATTTTGGTGGGCGGCCCGCTGTTAAGTGCTGAAGGCACGATGAACGGCAGCGCCCTAGTAACCAATTTCCCAGACCGCGCCGCGCTCGACGCCTACCTGAACGCCGACCCCTACACCGTAAACGGCGTTTGGCAGACGTTCGAGATCACCGAAATGAGAGTGGCGGGCCTATAACCCTTAGGGGCTATCATCTTACCGGGCCGAAACAATCCTATCAATCTGCCCGCGCGTGTCCGACACCAGCGTTGCGATCTGATTGGCCGAGCCGGAGGAGCGGGCGGCGAGGTTTTTAACCTCGCTTGCCACCACGGCAAAGCCTTTGCCCGCATCTCCCGCCCGCGCGGCTTCAATGGTGGCATTAAGCGCCAAAAGGTTGGTTTGTCCGGCAATGCCGCCAATCTCGCCGGCCACGTTCGCGACCCGGTCGAGCACAGTGCGGAGCACGCTGGCAGACTCTTCCAAACTGCGACGGCGATCGGAAATGTCGCTGGCATACATGACGATCCCCGCGACAAGCCCCCGCATATCCACAATCGGCTGGAAGCTGGCCTGGAGCAGCGCTTGCGTGCCGTGATGGCTGAAACTTACGTCCGCCGAAACATCCCGGCCCGCTTTAAGCTCGGCCTGCTGGGCGTTGTCGAGTAAAGCGTCCAGCCTGAAGCTGCCCGTCAAATCGGCGAGCGTTGCCGTGCCTAAGCAGGCAAGCAACAACTCGTTGGCGTCGGTTAGCGCCCCGGCGGCAGACCATTCCGCCACAATCGTGCGGCGACGAATGGCAACCATGCGCGAATTATGCTCCATCGCCTGGGTTTTCGTTGCGGTGATATTGGCTTGGATGGACACAAAGCGTTCGAGATTACCCTGTTTATCGAAAATCGGATTGATCGAGAGCGACACCCAATAAGGCTCGCCGGTTTTGCTGTAGTTGAGAATTTCTTCGTACAGCGGTACCCGGCGGGTCAGATGATCGCGGATGCGCTTCACGGTTCCAGAATCGGTGTGCTCGCCCTGAAGCAGCGAGCCGGGATTCTTGCCGATAGCGTACTCCAGCGTATAGCCCGTCAGCTTCGTAAAACCAGGGTTCACGTATTGAATGCGCCGATCCGCCCCAGTGATGATGACCGAATTATCGGTCTCGTCAGCCACCAGCGAGAGCAGCGAGAATTTTTCGCGGCGCTGCATATCGTCCGAAATATCGGTGGCGAATTTTACGATTTTGCAGGGTTTGCCGTTGGCATCAAGGATGGGGTTATAGGTCGCTTGAATCCAAATCTTGCGACCGTCCTTGCCGTAGCGCAAAAACTCTGCACTCTTGAAGCCACCGCGCCCAAGCTCTTCCCAAAAAAGTTTATACTCAGGCGATTTAGCATAGTCTTGATCGACAAAGAGGCGGTGATGCTTGCCTTTTACATCGGCCAAAGTATAGCCGAAGGTTTCTAAGAAATTCGGGTTCGCGGTTAAGATAGTCCCGTCGAGCGCGAATTCTATCACAGCTTGGCTTTTGCTGATGGCTTGAAGCTGCCCCGCTTGATCGGCATTAGTTTGCTTTTCGGCGGTAATATCGGAGGCGAATTTCACAACCTTAAACGGCTTACCCATCATATCGAGAATAGGGGTATAAGTGGCTTGCAACCAAATCGGAAGCCCGGCTTTGGTAAAGCGCCGGAACTCGCCCGACTGAAACGCGCCTGCGCCTAACTGCGCCCAAAACCCGCGATAGTCGGCACTCGCCCGCTCGGCAGGATCGACGAAAAGGCTATGGTGCTTTCCCTGCACTTCGGCCAAGCTATACCCTGTCGTTTTCAAAAAAACGTCATTGGCCGTTAGAATCGTGCCATCAATGCTAAATTCGATAACGGCTTGGCTTTTATTAATCGCGTCGATCTGGCCAATATAATTGGCAATGCGGAGTTTTGCCTCGGTCACATCGCTGGCGAACTTCACAATCTTGACCACCCGGCCCCGCCAATCAATGACTGGATTATAGGTTGCCTGAATCCAAACCTGCCGACCGTCTTTAGCGATGCGGCGATATTCGGCGGATTGAAACTCCCCCCGCCGCAAACTCTCCCAAAAACCTTGGTACTCGGGCGTTTGCGCTTCGGCAGGATCGACGAACAGGCGGTGATGCTGGCCGCGAATGTCGCGCAGCTGGTAGCCGAAGATCCGCAGAAAATTCTCGTTGGCCGTCTCTACCGTACCATCGGGGCGAAATTCGATGACGGCTTGCGATTTATCGAGCGCGACAAATCGGCCTTTCAAATCGAGATAACGACGCGCAGAAATAAACCGGATCATAGCTTTGCTCCTGAGGCACAAAAATTAGCTAACGTATTCTCTTGACTGCTGCTCACACTCAGTCAGCATAACGATATTCTCGATTTCTAAATAAATTCTTAAATACACGCGCATTCAGAAAAAATTATTTGACGTTGAAGCAAGAGAAAGGGCGTTACAAAACATCATTATCTAATTTCTATTACATCCTGGATAATCAGTAACTTATATTCTGGAAATGGTTAAGATAGGTATAATTTAATAGCGCAACGAATGATTTTTGCGGTTTCAATCGTTGCCTCAGGTATGTCCAAAGCGCATTGGGCAATGGCGCGAGCCGCAAACGAGTTGTCGCTCGCGGCTCGCCCATAATTCTAAGATACTGTAAAGGCCGCGCCGGTTTTGGCCTTCACCTCGTCCACCGTCACGCCATCGGCGAGACCGATCAGCGTAAGGCCGCCGTTTTTACGGTCGATATCGAACACCGCAAGGTCGGTAATCACCCGGTCCACCACCCGCGTTCCCGTGAGCGGCAAGGTGCAGGCGGGCAGAATCTTCGGCCCGCCGTCCTTATCCGTATGCTCCATGACGACGACGACGCGCTGAACGCCTGCAACAAGGTCCATCGCGCCGCCCATGCCCTTTACCAGCTTGCCGGGGATCATCCAGTTGGCAAGATCGCCATTGGCCGCCACCTGCATCGCGCCTAAAATGGCGAGATTGACGTGACCGCCCCGGATCATCCCGAAGCTGGTGGCGCTATCGAAAAAGCTGGATTGCGGCAGCGCCGTTACAGTTTGCTTTCCGGCGTTAATCAGGTCCGGGTCTTCCTCCCCCTCGAACGGAAAAGGCCCAATACCCAGCATCCCGTTTTCGCTTTGCAGCGACACTTCCATACCCTCTGGAATATAATTCGCCACCAGGGTTGGAATACCGATACCGAGGTTAACATAGAAACCGTCGCGCAACTCTTGCGCTGCGCGCGCGGCCATTTGATCGCGGGTCCAAGCCATTGTTTTGCTCCGATCCGGTGCTTTAAGCGCGTTTACGGGTAGTGCGTTGCTCGATGCGCTTTTCGGCGTCGGGCGTATGCACGATGGCATTCACGAAAATACCGGGCGTGTGAACGTGATCCGGGTCGATCTCGCCGATCTCCACCAAATGCTCGCACTGCACCACCGTGATCTTGCCGGCGGTCGCCATCGGCGCGTTAAAGTTCCGCGCCGTTTTGCGGTACACGAGGTTGCCTTCCCGGTCGGATTTCCAGGCATGGATGATGGACACATCCGCCACCAGCCCGGTTTCCAGCACGTAGTTTTCGCCGTTGAAGGCGCGCACGTCCTTGCCCTCGGCTACAATCGTGCCAACGCCGGTCTTGGTGTAGAACCCGGCAATCCCGGCCCCGCCCGCCCGGCAGCGTTCGGCCAAGGTGCCTTGCGGGTTGAACTCAAGCTCCAATTCGCCGGAGAGGTAAAGCTGGGCAAAGAGCTTGTTTTCCCCCACGTAGGACGAGATCATTTTCTTGATCTGGCGCGCTTCCAGCAAGGTGCCAAGCCCCGCGCCATCAATGCCGCAGTTATTGGAAATCACGGTCAGGTTTTTCACCCCAGCCGCTTTAATCACCGCAATCAAGGCATCGGGAATCCCGCAGAGGCCAAAGCCCCCGGCCATAATCGTCATGCCGTCGAACAAATGCCCGGCCAGGGCATCGGCAGCGGTCGCGTGGACCTTATTCATGCGATCCAGTCTCCCCCTCTGAGTGTCGCAACGCTCCCGGTTCGGGAGCTTTTTGAGCAACGGTGCGCCCCAAGCCGAGGCGTTTTTCCGCATCGCAGTGTCGGGGGAGCGGGGGCGGGCGTCAATCATCCTCAGAGAGTTTTTCGAGGGTGCTATCCCCAAGGTTCGACAGGCGCGCGCGAAACCCTTATACAGCCTCCCAAGAAACCAACGCGCGGCAGGGGTTTGGAATTGTGGATGCTCTTTTTTGGCAGGCGGTTTTCCTGGGTCTGGTGGAAGGCTTAACCGAGTTTCTGCCGGTTTCCTCCACGGGGCATCTTATTCTTTTCGGCGATTTGATCGGCTTCCAGGGGCCGCCCGGTAAAATTTTCGAGATCGTCATTCAGTTAGGCGCGATTCTGGCGATTGTCGTGCTGTATTGGCGCAAGCTGTTTGGCGTGCTGCTGGCGGCCCCGAGAGATAAGGCGGCGCAACGGTTTATTCTGGTGATCCTGCTGGCCTTCCTGCCGGCAATGGTGATTGGGGCCGGGGCGCATGGGTTCATCAAGAGCGTGCTGTTTTCGCCCTGGGTCGTCTCAATAGCCCTCATCTTGGGCGGTATCGTCATTCTCATTATCGAAGGCCGTAAGACTGAGGATCGGTTTCACGACATTGCCGAGATGCCACCGAAAACCGCGCTGGCTATCGGCTTTATCCAGTGCCTCGCCATGATCCCCGGCGTCTCGCGGTCCGGGGCCACTATTCTGGGCGCGCGGCTGATGGGGTTGGACCGCAAGACCGCTGCCGAGTTCAGCTTTTTCCTGGCTGTGCCGACGATGGCGGCGGCCACGGTCTATGACCTTTATAAAAACGGCTCGCAACTTTCCTTTGAGGGCGGGGCGATTATCGGCGTTGGTTTCATCACCGCCTTTATCACTGCGCTTCTGGTGGTGCGCTTTGCCGTGGGGTTTATCGCCCGCCACGGTTTTACGCCCTTTGCTTGGTATCGCATCGCCGTGGGGGCGTTGATGCTGGGCCTGTTGATCGCCCGCTAACCCAATGGCCGCCACGCCCGATCCGTGGGGTCAGCTTATGGCCGCAGCTCAAGCGGGGGATGCGGCGGCCTATCGGCAGTTGCTGAGTGAAATTCTACCGTTCGTGCGCGCGTTAATCGTGCGCCAAGTCGGGCGGGTTGATGAGGATGCCGCGCAAGAAGCGCTGCTGTCCCTGCATCTCGTGCGCCATACCTACGATCCGGCGCGGCCTTTCAAACCTTGGCTGGCCGCGATTGTGCGCCATCGGTTGCTCGATGAATTACGCCGGATTAAGCGCCGCGCGGCCAAAGAAACCACAGTCGATGATTTCGATGTAACTTCTAATCGGCTGGTGTCGAATAGCGATCAAGAGGCGGTGGATGAAGTGCAGGCCCTGCGGCACGCGCTGGGGCAACTGCCCGAAGCGCAACGGCAGGCCATCATTCTGCTCAAGCTGCACGATAAGTCGTTGGCGGAAGCCGCGTTGGAACTGGGCACAAACATTGGCGCGTTGAAAGTCTCGGTTCACCGGGCCTTAAAGCGCCTAAAAACCCTTATGGGGGGCGAGTAATATGGAGAGCACCCACCTCATTACGCTGTTGAGCACCGAGCTTGCCCCGGTCAAACGCCTGCGCCCACCCCTCTTGCGCGCGCTAACGTGGCTGGGAACGGTTGGCGTGTTTCTGGCTTTTGTTGTTTGGGTGAACGGAATGCGCCCGGACTTCGATCTCCAAATGCAGAAAACCCGCTTCGTGGCAGAACTTGCCGCGATTCTGCTCACGGGCATTGCCGCCGCCCTCGCCGCTTTCAAAGCCGCCGTTCCGGGAACGCCGCGCTGGGTGCTCCTAACCCCCGTGCCGCCCTTGCTGCTGTGGCTCGCCCTGCTGGGGCAAGGCTGCCTGGACGATATGGCCCAGGATAAATTCACTTGGGGCATTTCCACGCATTGCTTAAGCCAAATTGGTTGGACCGCGCTGGTTTCCGGCGTGCCGATGTTGCTGATGCTGCGCCGCGCGGCCCCGCTGGAACGCGCGCCCCTCGCCGTGCTCGCCGGCCTTGCCTCTGCCTCGCTCGCGGCCTTCGCCATCAGCCTCTATCACGGCTACGACACCAGCATTATTGTGCTTATCAGCCATGGATTGATTATCGGCACGCTGGTGCTGAGCTTCGGCGTGATTGGCCCCGCCGTGCTGACGCGGCGGCTGGTGTTGCGTTCAGAAGCTGCCCGTTAGCTCTTCGGCTCTTCCGTCAGGTCCGTCATGGATTTTTGCAGGCGCTCCAGCTTGTAGCTCGGCAGCTTGTAGGCCCAGCCTTGCGTGACTTTAAGCGCGGCATTCTCGCCCTCGAACACCGCCCAATCGGCCCCATCGGCGTTCACAAGCGATAGCGTGATCGGCGCGCCATCGGTCAGCGTGAAGCGGCTTTGGGCTTTCGGCGCGTCTGCTGGCAAGGACGCGGCAGAGCGCACGTCCTCAAGCGTCATGGCTTCCAAAGTCGCCGCGACGCCGGTTACAGCCCAGCCTATTTTCGAGACGCGGCCTTCGGGTGGATTAGTGACGATGAAATCCGGCGGCGTGGCCTCTGCCGCGCGGGCAATCTCGATGATTGCGCCATCGGCCCCTGTGAGAGTAACGGTGCTCACCTGCTCCTGCGGCAGATCGAACAGGTCTTTTGCCAGCCAATCCAGCGCTGCAACCTTCGGGTTCAGGCGGCTTTCGACCAAGAAGGCTTGCGCCTCGCCCGCTTTTCGCAAGTACAACATCGGCTTGTCGATGCCGAGGGCGGCGGCATTCACCGCGCTGGCGCGCAGTTTGCCCAAGATCACATCGACCAGAACCGCACCCTTGTCGCCATAGAGCGTGAGGCGACGGGACGACGCGTTTTCGCCCTCGTCAACATTTAAGCGCGCGTAAAGCTCCGGCGTGCTGGTCTTGCCTTCCAAGGTTTCCGCCTCGGTCAGATCGACCAGGATTTGCCGAATTTTCTCGGGCGCTACCGGGTAGCCGCCCTTTTCAACCAAGCCCCAAGTATCGCCCTGGCGCACCAGCGTTAGGGTCTCTTTGCCTTGCGTGAGGGTGATGCGCGCAACAACACCCTGCTGTGTCGCAAGATCGGCAAACAGCTTCACACCAGCAGGCAGGCTGCGCGCAGGTTGATTGGCTTTAAGGGTAATCCCCGCCCCCACCGCACTAGCGGCAGAGAGAGCGAGAAGGAGGAGAAGCGACCGAGTTTGCATATCAACGTCACCCTTGACCGAGAGTACGCGCAAGAACGGCAGCCGAGTGTGCCCGCCTGCGCCGCCAAATCCCTAAACCGAACGCGAGCACGACGAGCGCGACAGGCACCGCGCCGATGGTCCACAGCCGAATGCGGCTTTGCAGCGCCTCAATATCCGTCCGCAAGGCAAGCTGCACCTCCCGCAACTCTGACCGCGTCCGCAACAGATCGGCCCGGAAAGTCTCGATCTCTTTCACTTGCTCTGGCGAGAGGCTGGCCGTTTGCGGCTGGCCTTTCACGGGCGCCTCGCGGCCCCGGAGGTCCGCGAGCTTCTTTTCGGTTTCCTTGATCTTATCTTGCAACTCCTGCTCTTTAGCGCGGAAGCGGGTTTCCGCCTCCTGCTCCAAAGTGCGGATTGCCGTGAAAGACCGATCAATGATCGTGCGCGAGGTTAAGCCCGCCAAGGCCGAGCCACCCGCGAGATTATCCAGCGCATTGGTGATAAAATCACCATTCCCAGCATTGGGAACGGCCACGCGCTGCCCGAAGAAAGTTTGTACCTGCGCCCAAAACCGCTCTTCCAGCATATCGGTATCGGCGATGATGACGAGGTTTAGCGGCGCACTCGCCTCCATCACGCGGTCAGCGGGGTCCGCCCCAACGGGAAGCGCATCTGGGTAGGCGGTTTTCGCCGGACCTGTAACGCGCGCCGCTATCGTCAGCGGCACGCCCTCGCTTTGGAAGCCGCGCAGAATGCCGACAATATCAGGCTGGCCGCGCACTTTGGCGGCATCCAACTTCATCGAGACGGAGGAGGAGGAGGCGAGCGGCGTGAATTGCGTCGCAGCCCCCGGCAGCGCTTCGAGAACCCCGGCGCTGGCAAAAGACAGGCTTTGCAGATCGCCCGTCAGCCCATCATTGGCGGCAAGTTGGCCTTTCGGCACCGAAATCCAGGCAAGATAATCGGTTGCCTGCACGCGGGTCGCCGTGCCGCCTGCCGAAACCTTGCGGGCATTGCGGCGGTCGGCGACGATACGATCCGGCACCAACTGCACCCCCCAGGCTTTGAACAAAGGCTCTAGGCTGGAGGCCGGGGCGGGACCGGGCAGGCCCTGCATCGCCATCATCCGCGCGCGCCCTGCTGCTGCTTCCGACACGGGATCGACCTGCACCAAGGCCCTCCCACCTTTGAGAACGAACTGATCAATAGCGTAGAGCGTTGCTTCGGGCAGCCCGGCGGGATGGACAAGCCACAGCACGTCGATCGTCGCTGGAATTTGCGTCACACTGGTTTCCAGCGTCTTGATCGTAAAGCCTTGGCTGAGTTGATCGTAAATCAGCCAATTGCCGCTACCGCCCTGCTGCTGCAAGGCCGGGTCGCCCGACAGCGGCAGCGTGGAGAGAAGGCCGATAGTGCGCTGCTTCGGGCGGGCCAACTTGGCGACCATCTTCGTCAGATCATACTCCAAAAAGCGTTCCCGCTCTGGCGCGAAGAAGGCGATAACTTCCTGATCGTCCGTGGAATTGCTGCCCACCAGACCAAAATAAACTTGCTCGCCCGCTTGATCTATCGGCACGCCCTGAAGCCCGTAGGCAACCGCGCGGTCTTCCACGGGGGAGAAGGGATCGGGGCTAAGGACTTCAACCGTTAGGCGACCGCGCGTGAGGCTGGCGTAATCCTTCAACAAATCGCGCACGCGCTGGGCATAAGCGGCGAAGCTCGGCACTTCGCGGGTCAACCGGTCGGACAGAAACAGCCGCAGCGTTATCGGCTCTTCAATTTGCCCCAAGGTGCGCTGCGTTGCGGGCGAGAGGGTGTAGAGCTTCGTTTCCGTTAAATCGAGCCGCACACCGCGCAAGAACCCTGCGCCGATGATGTTGACCGAGATAATCAATACGAGGGCTGCGAGAATCCCCAGCAGAACGAGAGTTTGGCGTGAAAAACCGCGCATGGCTATTCCGCCTTCTTCAAATCGACGATCAGCGCCGTGATCAGCAAAAAGCCGACGATCAAGGAGCCGAAGTAAAGCACATCGCGCGCATCAATAATGCCGCGCTGGAGATTGGCGAAATGCGTGAGCGCGCTAAAGCCACTCACGAACTCCACGACCGCCGTCGGTGCCCAATTCGCAAATGCGCCCGTAACGAGGCTGGTGCCAGAGGCCGTGACCAGAAAGCAAACCGTCGCGGTCAGCACGAAAGCGATCACCTGATTGCGGGTGAGCGCCGACATGGCCGAACCGATGGCAAGAAACGCCCCACTCAGCAGTAAGGCACCGATAGCACTGGCGATAATCACGCCGTAATCGGGCGTTCCCAATACGGACACCGCGATGACCAGCGGAAAGGCCAGCAGCAGCCCGACAGCGCAAAAGGCCCAGGACGCCAGAAACTTCCCGACAACGGCATGACCCACCGCCAGCGGCAACGTCAGCAGTAGCTCAATCGTGCCGCTCTTACGCTCATCGGCCCACAGGCGCATAGACAGTGCGGGCACGAGGAACAGGTAGAGCCAGGGCAGGAAATTGAAGAAAGCCTGGAGATCCGCCTGCCCACGCTCGAAAAAACTCCCCATGTAGAACGTGAGGGAGGTGGCGAGAACCAGGAAGATCACCAGAAACACATACGCAAGCGGCGTTGCGAAGTAACTCGCAATCTCGCGCTTGAACACAGCAAAAGCCGGAGCCATCAGCAAATTCCTCGGGATCAGGCCGCGCGGGGGGGCGCATCGGAGGATAACACGCGGGGGCGCGCATCGGTGGTCAGCGCGCGGAACACGACATCAAGCCGCCCGCGTTGCTGATAAACTTCAGTAACCGGCCAGTTTTCCGCCCGCATCGCCTGCGTGAGATTTGCGAGCAAATCGGCCTCGCGGCCCGGCACCGGGCGCACGATAACCTCAGCGCCCTCTTCCGCAACCGTCAGCGCACCGGGGATCAGGTGTAGCTTGGGCAGAAGCGCTGCGCGGGCGGCAGGCACGACCGCAAGCACGACGGCCCCGTGCAGCGGGTCGCGGCGCAACAGGTCTGCCGGGGTACTATCGGCCACGATGCTGCCACGGGCGATAACCAGCGTCCGAGAACACAAGGCTTCGACTTCCTCCAAGATATGCGTGGAAATCAAAATCGCCTTCTCGGTGGCCATCTCGCGGATCAGGGTTCGCACGTCATGCTTTTGATTGGGGTCAAGCCCATCGGTCGGCTCATCGAGAATCAGCACGTCGGGATCGTGCAGCAGCGCTTGGGCCAAACCCACCCGGCGCTTGAAACCTTTGGACAGGGTGTCGATGGGTTGATGCACAACACCGCGCACCTGGGCCGCATCGAGTGCCGCCTCGATCCGCTTTTTGCGGTTGGCCCCGCCAAGGCCGCGCACATCGGCCACGAAGCTCAACAGCCCGAACGGCGTCATGTCGCCATACGCGGGCGCGCCTTCCGGCAGATAGCCTAAGCGGCGTTGCGCCGCGCGGGTTTGGGTGAGAATATCGTGACCACACACGCGGGCGGTGCCGCGCGTTGGGGCGAGAAACCCCGTGATCATTTTCATCGTCGTCGATTTGCCCGCGCCGTTCGGGCCGAGAAAACCGAGCACTTCGCCCTTGTGGACGGAGAAGCTAACGTCCCGCACCGCATCGGTGCCGCCGAACGATTTGGTCAGTGCCTGGGCCTCAATCATGGGAACCAAGGTGGGACTCCTTGCCTGCCTTATCATTCTACCGGAAACTGTTCCAGCGTAGCGACTAATTGCCGCCACTGCTGCGCCGATTTAGACTGTGTTGCGAAAAATGCAAGCTGCTTTGCAAAAAACGCCGATTGATCGACAGGGTTGAGGACAGACGATGACCATGAATCTGCCGCTTAAAGCCCCTCCCGCCGCCCAGACTCGCGCAGGCCAGACTCGCGCAGGGATGCCGCGCGTGGCGATGCCGTGGGAGTTCACGCCCGCACAGATCGTCAATCGGCTTCGGCTCATCACCGGGCTGATTATGTTCAGCTACATCCTCACCCACTTCAGCAATCACCTCGTGGGATTGGTGTCGCTCAGTGCGATGCAGGCGTGGCATGGGGATTTCATGGCACCTTGGTGGTCGAAACCCGGCACCTACACGCTCCTGAGTGCCGTTACCATCCACGTCGGCCTCGCCTATTGGGCGGTCTTTCGGCGGCGCTCCTGGCGCCTCAAACGGTGGGAGGCGGCGCAACTGCTCTCGGGCGCGCTGATCCCTTATGTGCTGATCGAGCATGTGGTGAGCACCCGCGTTGCCTTCGAGCTTTATGATCTACAAGACAGCTACACTTATGTGCTGTGGAGCTTGTTTGGCAGCGAGACGCAACTATTCCAGGCGGGAACGCTTGTGTTCGCGTGGCTTCATGCGTGCATCGGCCTTTACTACTGGCTGCGCCTAAAGCCGTGGTTTCTGAAAGCAAAGCCCTGGCTGTTCGCCGTTTCGATCTTAATGCCCGTGCTGGTGCTTATCAGCTTTTTCCAAACGGGCCGCGAAGTGATGGTGATGATGCGCGATCCGGCGTGGCAAGCGCAAACGATTGCGGCGATGAAACTGCCGAAACCCGAGGATGCCGCTCATTTGCTGGCGTTGCGCGATGGGCTGCGCTACGGGTTGCTTGCCGGACTCGGTGTTGTTTTGCTGGCGCGCTTCCTGCGCTCCCAAATCGAAGGGCGGCGCGGAAAAGTGCGGGTGCAGTACAACGGCGGGCGCTCGGTGGCAGTGCCGCGCGGGCGGACGGTGCTGGAAATCAGCCGGATGAACAATATCCCCCACGCATCCGTCTGCGGTGGGCGCGGGCGCTGCTCCACCTGCCGGGTACGGATAGGCCAGGGGGGAGACAGCCTGCCACCGCCCGATGCCAATGAAGCCCGCGTGCTCGCCCGCATTTCCGCCCCGCCCACCGTGCGCCTCGCCTGCCAGATCCGCCCGCAGCAGGATATTGAGATCACGCCGCTGCTGCCCGCCCACGCGCTACCGCAAGATGGTTTTGCGCGCGATGAACACACGCACGGCATGGAAATGGAAATCGCAGTATTGTTCGCCGATTTGCGCGGTTTCACCACTCTGTCGGAGCAAAAACTACCCTTCGATGTGGTATTCATCCTCAACCGCTATTTCGCCGAAATGGGGGAGGCGATTGGCGCTGCGGGCGGCACTGTTACCCAGTTCAGTGGCGACGGGGTGATGGCCCTGTTCGGGTACGAGCGCGAAGACCCACCCTATGCCGCCCGCTCGGCCCTGCGTGCGGCCAAACGCATGGCCGAGCGACTGGAAGCCCTGAACACCGACTTCGCCCATGATCTCGACGCGCCGCTGCGTATGGGCATCGGCATTCACCAAGGGCTTGCGATTGTGGGGGAAATGGGCCACGGCCTCGCCTTCGGGCTGACCGCGATTGGCGATACCGTCAACACTGCCTCCCGGCTAGAGGGCCTGTCGAAAGATTTCAAAGCGCAACTCGTCGTGTCAGAAATCGTGCTGGCGCGGGCGGGGATAACCCTTGAAGGGGCTGCCGAGCACTCTATTATTCCACGCGGGCGAACAACGCCCATGACGCTGTTTGCCCTGCCGCACGCTGTGGATTTGCCCGACCTGCGCTGATTTTGTGAAGGCTCTCATGTCTCTTTCGATGGTTTCCCCCGTGGCCTTGCGCCCCCCGCCCTCCCGCCGCGCCGTTGCCTTGTGGCTGTTCTTCGGAGCCGCGATGATCTTTGCGATGGTGGTGATCGGCGGGGTAACGCGGCTGACGGAAAGTGGCCTCTCCATCGTGCGGTGGGAGCCGGTGAGCGGTACGCTGCCGCCCCTGTCCGATACGGCATGGCAGGAGCAATTCACCCGCTACCAACAAAGCCCGCAGTATCAGCA
>JAYSQZ010000003.1:0-5343 GCA_043721315.1 Alphaproteobacteria bacterium | reverse complement strand
TACCTCAACGCGATCAATCATGCCATCGTTTGGTCGATGCCCCAGCATCCGGTCTATTTGTGGACCCTGCCGATGTTTCACTGCAACGGCTGGTGCTTTCCGTGGACAGTTACCTTGTACGCAGGAACCCATGTTTGCCTGCGCCGGGTCGAAGCCGCCGCCGTGTACAGCGCGATTGCCGAATACGGCGTGACACACCTTTGCGGCGCGCCCATCGTTATGAGTATGCTGATCCACGCCAAACCGGAGGAGCGCCGCCCGCTGCCCCATAAAGTAGAACTGATGACGGCAGCCGCCCCGCCACCCGCTGCCGTGATTCAGGCCATGGAGACGCAGGGGTTTTCGATCACGCATGTCTATGGCCTCACCGAGGTCTATGGCCCCGTGGTCGCTTGCGCCTGGAAAAAAGAGTGGGACACTCTGCCGGTTGAAGAACGCGCCCGCCTGAAAGCCCGCCAAGGGGTGCGCTATCAGTTACAAGCCGGGTTGATGGTCGCCGATCCCGACACGCTGGAGCCGGTTCCCGCCGATGGCAAAACCTTGGGGGAAGTCTTCTTGCGCGGCAATATCACGATGTTGGGCTATCTTAAAAACCCCGCCGCGACGGAAAAAGCCTTTGCGGGTGGATGGTTCCATACCGGCGACCTCGCCGTGCTCGACCCGGATGGGTATATCGCGCTGAAAGACCGCTCGAAGGACATTATCATCTCGGGCGGAGAGAATATCTCGACGATTGAGGTCGAATCAGTGCTCTACCAGCACCCGGCGGTGTTAGAAGCCGCCGTGGTCGCCCGGCCCGATGAAAAATGGGGCGAAACCCCCTGCGCCTTCATCGCCTTGAAAGACGGGGCCAGCGCCACCGACGCTGAGATTATCGCGCACTGCCGGGCGCATCTTGCCAGCTTCAAGGTTCCGAAAACTATTGTCTTCGGCACGCTGCCCAAAACCTCGACGGGTAAAGTGCAAAAGTTCTTGCTGCGCGATCAGGCGAAAACGCTGTGACGCTTCCCCACTAAAAACCCGCCGATCGTTCTGATCGGCGGGTTGCAATGGATTTTTCAGTAAGAGTTAAAGACCAACTGTCACGCCATGCGCGCAATTTCGTCCTTAATTCGTAATTTTTCGCGTTTAAGGTGTTGAACTGTGACGACATCGGGTTCGGGGCGGGTTCGCTCCCGATCCAGTTGGGAATCCAGTTGCGCGTGTTTGGCCTGCAACGACTTAACCCGTTCCATAGATGCCATTGGCGTCTCCCTCATCGGTGACAGCGGTGCGCGTATCGCTCCCGCGCGGCTTTTCTCAAAACCATAGAAAAACCCTAAGCGCGAAATGTGGCGAGAACCAGCAGTAAGACTCGCCAATTCACACTTCCCGTCTTTTCTGACGCGAAGAGATGCGCGCGGGCGCTTCTTTATGTTATAAAGATGTTCTGTCGGCCCCTGGGGTGTGACCTGATTGGCATCATGATTGACGATATTGAGCAGTTAAGCCGCAAACTCGAAGAATTGCGGGTTGAACATCGCGACCTGGACGAAGTGATCGCCCGCTTGATCGAGCGAGCCGATGGCGGTATGGATCTTCTCCAGATTCAGCGCTTTAAGAAGCGTAAACTGATCTTAAAAGATCAGATGCATCAGCTTGAAAGCGCTTTGCTGCCCAATATTATCGCGTAAAGCCACCTCGGGCGCTCTTTGCCGCGCCGCACGCACCGCCTATAGTGCGGTTTCTTTTCTTATTATGGATGATCTTCCAATGAGCAGCACGCCGTCGGTCGGCATTATCATGGGCAGTCAGAGCGACTGGGCCACCCTGCGCCACGCCGCCGAAACCCTTCAAGCCCTTGATGTTGGCCTCGAAACCCGCATCGTCTCGGCCCACCGCACGCCCGACCGGCTGTATGCCTATGCCAAGGGCGCGCGCGAACGCGGCCTGAAGGTGATTATCGCCGGGGCGGGCGGGGCCGCGCATTTGCCGGGCATGGTTGCCGCCCTCACCAGCCTGCCCGTGCTCGGCGTTCCGGTAGAGAGCCATGCGCTGAAGGGGATGGATTCGCTGCTGTCTATTGTGCAAATGCCGGGCGGGATTCCCGTTGGCACGCTGGCGATTGGCAAACCCGGCGCGATCAATGCTGCGCTTCTGGCCGCCTCGGTCCTCGGTCTCAGCGATGCCGCCCTCACTGAACGGCTCGATGCGTGGCGCGCGCGCCAGACCGCAACCGTCGCCGAAACGCCGGAAGAGGAAGAAGACCCCTATTGGCAAAAGACGGGCCGATGAGCGGCACTATGCTTCCGCAAGGACTTCCGCAAGGACTTACCCTGGGGCTTCCACCGGGCAGCACGATAGGCATTCTCGGTGGCGGGCAGTTGGGACGGATGATCGCCCAGGCCGCCGCCAGCTTGGGCTACCGCACGCACGTGTACGCGCCGGAGATCAATCCGCCCGCAGCCCAAGTGGCGACGCAGACGACGACAGCTGCTTATGAAGACCGCGACGCACTCGCGCGCTTTGCCGCCGATTGCGCCGTCGTGACCTATGAGTTCGAGAATATCCCCGTGGAGCCGGTGAGCTTTCTTGCCGAGTTGCTGCCCGTGCGCCCCAACCCGCGCGTGCTGCGAATCACGCAAGATCGACTGAACGAGAAAGATTTTCTCGCCCGCATCGGCGTTCCAACAACACGCTATCGCGGCGTTTCAGCCTTCGCGCGGTTGGCGGAAGTGGTGGTGGACGTGGGCCGACCGTGCGTGCTGAAATCCAGCCGCATGGGCTATGACGGCAAAGGCCAGGCTAAGATCGTCGAGGAAAGCGATATTGCAACGGCGTGGCGGCAGATGGGCGCATCGGTCGGCATCGTCGAAAAATTCGTCGATTTCGCCTATGAGGCATCGGTGATCGTCGCGCGCGGGTTGGATGGCGGCATGAGTTGCTTTGTGCCCGTGCAGAACCGCCACGAGAACCACATTCTCGCCGAAACCATCGTCCCCGCCCCCCTCTCGCCGGAAGCCCAAGCCGAGGCACAAGACCTTGCCCGCAAGATCGCGGAAGCCATAGATCTGGTGGGTATTCTCTGCGTTGAACTCTTCGTTGGGGCCGATGGGGCCTTGTTGGTGAATGAATTAGCCCCGCGCCCGCATAATTCCGGCCATTGGACGCTCGACGCCTGCGTGACCAGCCAGTTTGAACAGTTGGTCCGCGCTCTCTGCGGGCTGCCCCTCGGCTCCACCGAACGCTTGGCCGATTGCACGATGCACAATCTCATCGGCGACCAAGTTCACGCCTGGCCCGAAATTCTAAAAGACCCGCGCGCTAAGCTGCACCTCTACGGGAAAACCGAAGCCCGACCAGGCCGCAAAATGGGGCATGTAACCCGCCTGCTTGGGCCTGTGACACAGAATAGCTTCTGAAACCGTGGTGCCCACTGCCGGACTTGAACCGGCACGAACAAAAGTTCAACGGATTTTAAGTCCGGTGCGTCTACCGTTTCCGCCAAGTGGGCTAATTCCGACGGTTTCAGGGGGCGGACAATAGGGCAAATCCGCTGGCCGTGCAACCCGTCTGCGACAAGGTTTTACAGGCAATAATAAGCGCTTAGGAGCGCTCGGTATGATTTGCCTCTTCCGATGTCGTTGAACTGGGGAACCAAGCGCGCACCACTGTGCCGGCGCTAACTTCGCTTGAGGACCACCGAGAGCGGCGGCCCGCGTGGTGATGCAGACACGAAGATCAAGTGCGGCAGCCATTGAAAATCTTAACATGATTTTTGAGTTAGGCTCTCAAATCCGATATGTTAGGGTTCTTACAATTGAAAGCCTCTTCTTATCAGTAGAATTTTCATCAGATAAGGAATCCTATGTCCATTGTTGCGCCGCACAAGTCGCTTCCCAAAGCGCCCGACATCACCGAAATACGGGATGCGGCAAGACGCATTGCCGAGCACGCTACCATCACGCCAATGCTAGAATCTTTGACGTTGAATGAACTCGTTGGTGGACGTGTGCTTGTGAAGGCGGAGAATTTGCAGCGAACCGGCTCGTTCAAGTTTCGCGGAGCCGTCAATCGGTTGATGCAACTCACGGAGGAAGAGCGCGCCCGTGGCGTCGTCGCATATTCATCGGGCAATCACGCACAAGCCCTGGCATTGGCAGCTCGACTGTTTCATACGACGGCAGTCATTGTGATGCCAGCCGATGCCCCGCGCGTAAAGGTAGCCAAAACCCGCACATATGGCGGGGAAGTTGTCTTCTACGACCGCTACACTGAGGATCGCGCTGCCGTTGGCAGTCGCTTGGCGGTGGAAAGAGGGCTGACGCTTGTGCCGCCCTACGATGATCCTTACGTCATGGCAGGCCAGGGTACTCTCGGGCTTGAAATCGCGCGGCAAGCTAAAGAAATGGGCGCAAAACTCGACGCCCTGCTGGTGTGCTGCTCCGGTGGTGGACTTACCGCTGGGTGCGCGCTTGCAATGGAGGCAGACAGCCCCTCAACCGCCATTTATTCGGTTGAGCCAGAGGGCTTCGACGACACGGCAAAGTCGCTGATAGCACGGCAGCGTGTTGCCAATTCGCCTGGCCGTACGTCGGTCTGTGATGCGATTCTGATTGATAAGCCGGGAGAACTTACGTTCCCGGTAAATCTGCGATTGCTGACCGGCGGGCTGGTCGTGAGCGATGCTGAGGCATTGGACGCGGTAGCATTTGCTTACGAAGAGTTGAAGATCGTTCTCGAACCCGGTGGCGCGGTCGCGCTCGCAGCCGCGCTGGCCGGTAAGCTCGACTGTCGCGGTAAAACAGTCGCTGTTGTCTGTTCGGGCGGCAATGTTGATGCAGATGTTTTCAAGTCAGTGCTTGACCGCCTCCCGACATATGGCGCTGGACAGACACATGGCAACTGACGCGCTATCGCCCGATAAACAGTTTGAGAAGGCTTTAGGTTGGCCTATCGCGGGGCGGAAGTCGGCGGAACCTAGTGGAACGTATCAACTGGTCGTTCGACACGGATCAATGGCTTACGTTAGTGGCCACGCCCCCAAGATTGATGGCACCCTGGCCATGGCAGGCAAGGTCGGCGGTAACGTGGATCTTGCCAAAGCGCAGGAGGCGGCGCGCCTCTGTGCGGTGCAATGCTTGTTGTCACTGAGAGCCGAAATCGGGTCTCTCAATCATGTCGAGCGAGTGATCAAACTCGTAGGTTTTGTAAATGTTGCGGAAGGCTTCTTGCACCTTCCCGCAGTAGTCGATGGCGCTTCCGCATTGCTGCACGATATATTTGGGAGTGTCGCGGGCAAGCACGCTCGATCGTCTGTCGGCGTTGCGGAGTTGCCTGGTGGTGCCGCCGTTGTCATAGAAA
>JAYSQZ010000002.1:0-15759 GCA_043721315.1 Alphaproteobacteria bacterium | reverse complement strand
TGTCGCCCGCCGGGATTTGCCTAGAGTTGGCCGAGCGGTCTGAATTTAACTTGCACGACTCGGGTAATGCAATTTTCGAGCAATATCGCAGCTCGGGCATTGCGGTAGCGATTGATGATTTCGGTGTCGGCTATGCCAGCTTGAAAATGCTGTACGAAGCCAAACCTGATTATTTGAAAATTGATCGCTTCTTCATCTCCGGGATTGATCAAGATGCCCGCAAGCGCGGCCTTGTGGAGCAAGTGACCAATTACGCCCATATTCGCGGCATTCAAGTCATCGCAGAGGGTATTGAGACTGATCGCGAGTTTTACGTCTGCCGCGATATCGGCTGCGATTTCGCGCAAGGCTACCGCATCGCCCGCCCCACGACCGACCTTGCCGCGCTTAGTCTCGTCTATCAAACGGTTCTCGACTTAAACCAGTCTGAGCGCCGCCGCCCCACCACTACGGGTGTCTTGGTTGAAGACGCGATCGAGCGCATCCCTGCCATCGGTGCCCGCAGCGCCCGCGCCGATTTGTTGGAAACCTTCCGCCAGAACGAAACCGCCGAGGTGGTTCCCGTGGTGGACGAACGCAGGCGGCCCTTGGGCGTGGTGCGGGAGCGCGATATTAAGCGCTTCGCCTATAGCCGTTTTGGCAGCGATTTACTCCGAAACCGGGCGATAGCCGAGGGCATTCGCGATTTAATCGTTACCTGCCCTGTTTGCGACGTTAGCACTCACATCGACCGGATCGTCGAAGCCTTTTCGGGCGATAGCGCTGCCGACGGTATTCTAGTAACCGAAGATGGCCATTATGTCGGTTTTCTAAGTCCACGCGCGCTGTTGAAGCTGGTGAACGATTATAATTTGGCGGGGGTGCGAGATCAGAATCCCCTAAGCCGCCTGCCTGGGAACCATCGTATTCAAGATTGGTTGGAGCGGGCGCTCGATAATCCCGCGAATTCGGTTTCCGTCGCCTTCATCGACTTCGATTTCTTTAAGCCCTTCAACGATACTTACGGTTTTCGTCAGGGCGACCGGGTGATTACGATGTTCGCCGATATGATGCGGCTTGTGCAAAATACCCCTGGGTTCTTCGTGGGGCATATCGGCGGCGATGATTTTGTCTTGGGCGCGCAAGCGGTGGGCGAAGCTGACGTAACCGAGGCGCTCACGCAGTTGCTGAGTAAATTTCGCACCGACGTGTCATCGCACTATGAGGCCGAAAGCCGCCTGCGCGGCTATATCGTGGCGAAAGACCGCGACGGCGGCGAGCGTCAGTTTCCGCTTTTGCGCGCCAGCGCCGTACTGCTGCATCTAGCCGCCCGCACCGATGGCGCGAGCACTCACGTCGCCAACACCGAAGAAATCGCCGCCCGCTTCGCGAGCCGCAAGAGCGATGCGAAAGGCAGCCCCTCCGGCCTTGTTATTGAACGCCTGACGTAGAATAGATCGCCGAAGGGGAGAACCTTTGCGCTAAGAGCCTGTTTGAAAATGTCGGACGGGTCGATCCTTGAGCCATCCGCGCATTCATGCTAATTCCTCATAGATGCGCGCGATTGATTTGGAAATTGACCTATTAAGGTGTTTTGTCGCCGTGGCGGATCGGGGCGGTTTTACCGCCGCCGCTGAGGCGATTGGGCGCACGCAATCGGCTGTTTCCGTGAAAATCCGCAAACTTGAAGCGCTTTTGGGCGTGAAGGTTTTCGAGCGGACCAGTCGCTCCCTCGCCCTCACCCCCGATGGCGAGACGCTGCTGGGCTATGCGCGCCGCCTGCTGGATTTGAACGATGAAGCCGTTCACCGCCTGATCGGCCCCGATGCCAGCGGCACCTTGCGCCTCGGTATTGCCGATTATATCGCACCGCGCAGCCTGCCCGCGCTGCTCTCTCGTTTCAACCGACACTTCCCGCGCATTCATGTCGAAGTTCGCACGGGCCTCGGGATGGATATGCTGCCGATGCTGGCGCGGGGGGAGCTTGATTTGGTCCTTTGTGGGCGCGAGGCGGGCCAACCCCTAGGCCGTTTGCTCTACCGCGAACCGCTGGTCTGGGTGATCGGCGACACAACGCCAACCCCGCCCGGCCCCACCGTGCCAATGGCGGCCCTGCCCCCCAAGTGCAGCCACCGCCGCGCCGCTGCCGACACGCTGGCCCGCGCCGGGATGAGCCAAGAGATCATCTACACCAGCACCTCTGTTGCAGGAGTCCAAGCCGCCGTTATCGCCGGGCTTGGCGTCGGCGTGCTGCCACAATCCGCCGTGATGCCGGGGATGCGCGTGCTCGGCCCAAGCGACGGGTTTCCGCCCCTGCCCGAAGCGGAAATGACGGTGGTCGGCGAAGATCGACTAACAGGCGCGGCAGGCGCGGCGTTCGTGACTTTCTGGGAAGACACGCTGGTGCCGCTGATCCGGCAAGAGGGTGCAGAGATTAATCCCGCGTGAGATTTCACGCATATCTGATAATTGACAGATCGCTGGCCTCGATCTCAGGCTTCTGCCCCGACATCAAATCGGCCAGCACCCGGCCCGAACCGCACGCCATCGTCCAGCCAAGCGTTCCGTGACCCGTGTTGAGGTAGAGATTGCCCAACCGCGTCGGCCCAATAATCGGGGTTCCGTCCGGTGTCATCGGGCGCAAGCCTGACCAGAAGGTTGCGGAGGGAATATCCCCGCCCGTCGGAAACAGGTCGCGGACCGACGTTTCCAGCGTCTGACGGCGGCTTTCGGGCAGATCGTTGGTGAAGCCCGAAAGCTCTGCCGTTCCGCCAACGCGAATGCGGTTGCCCAAACGGGTAATGGCGATTTTATAGGTTTCATCCATCACGGTTGAAACCGGTGCCCCCGCCTCGTCGGTCATCGCGAGGGTGAGCGAATAACCCTTCACCGGATACACCGGCACGCGCAGGCCCAACGGGGCCAGGAGCTTGGGTGAGTAGCTGCCGAGCGCAACCACATAGGCATCGGCAGACAAAATCCCCATGCTGGTGGCAACGCCCGTAACGCGCGTCGCATCCGTCACCAGCCCATCAATGCGGGTATTGAAGTGGAACTGCACGCCATTGGCTTCCGCGAGTTTTGCCAAGCGTTCGGTGAACATATGGCAGTCGCCCGTTTCATCGTGGGGCAGGCGCAACCCGCCGACGATTTTATGCTGAACCTTGGCCAAGGCCGGTTCGGCCACCGCGCACGCCGCCGGGGTAAGCTGCTCGAACGGAACGCCGTACTGCTTCAGCACCTCTATATCGCTGGCAATCGCCGCCATCTGCTGATGGGTGCGGAACACCTGAAGCGTGCCTTGGCTGCGCTCATCATACTGAATCCCGGTTGCGGCGCGCAATTCCACCAGCTTATCGCGGCTATATTCGGCCACGCGCACCATACGGGCTTTGTTTATGGCATAGCGGGAGGCCGTGCAGTTCCGCAGCATCTGCGCCAGCCAGATCCACTGGTTCACGTCGAGCGTAGGGCGCACTACCAGCGGCCCATGCTGCATAAACATCCATTTCATCGCCTTGATCGGCACGCCCGGCCCGGCCCAGGGGGAGGAGTAGCCCGGCGACACTTCGCCCGCATTGGCAAAGCTCGTTTCTTGAGCGGGCGACGGTTGCCGGTCGATCACCGTCACCTCATGCCCGGCCTTATTGAGATAATAGGCGGTCGTAACCCCAATAACCCCAGTGCCCAGCACAAGAACGCGCATCGCCTTACCCCTCCATTTTTCCAACTTTTACATAATGAGTATAGACGTAGAAACAAGCGACGTCGTTGCGTTTCATCGAATAATCTATGAAAATTATGGCTCTATCGAAGGATAATTCTGGCCCTATGCACGATTCCATCACCCTTGACGACATCGACCGCAAACTGTTGCGCGCCCTGCGAGCCGACGGGCGGATGAGCAATGCCGATCTTGCCACCAGCGTTGGCCTGTCTGCCTCCGCCTGCCTGCGCCGGGTCCGTCTGCTGGAGCATCGCGGCATTATTCGCGGCTATACCGCGCTGATCGGCGCGCCCCAGGACCAACCGCCAACGGTAGCAATCATTCAAATCACTCTGGAGCGCCAGACTGAAGATTATTTAGGTCGCTTTGAAGCCGAAATTCGCAAATGCCCGGAAGTAACCGCCTGCTACCTGATGACCGGCGTTGCGGACTACCTCGTGCTCGCCGAAACCCGGACGGTGGCGGATTATGAGCGGTTGCATAAGGAAGTGCTCTCGCGCCTGCCCGGCGTCGCGCGCATTCAATCGAGCTTCGCGATGCGCCGCGTGACGGACCTTAGCCCCGATGGGGGTTAGCGCGTAACCGAGCGCAGCCAATCGGCATAGGCTTGCGCGGTCATCTCACCAGCAGCAAGGGCGAGCATGGTCGCTGTCGCCTCTTCCTCGGTCGCATGAAAACTCAAGCGATTGGAACGCAAGAAAATATAGGCCGCCATAAAAGCCGTGCGCTTATTGCCATCAATGAAAGGGTGGTTCCGCGCAATGCCCGCCGCATACAGCGCCGCGAGATCACACAGGTCGGGCGTTTCATAAAGGTGGGCATTCACGGGGCGCGCGAGGGCCGACTCGAGTAAACCCGAATCGCGCACACCAGGGCTGCCGCCATGTTCGGCCAATTGACGGTCGTGCACCGCGAGAATAACCCGCTGATCAACCCAAATAGGTTCACTCATCGGAAGATCACTGCGCGAGGGTGTTTAAGGTGCCCCGGTAGGCAATCATGCCTTCTTCAGCAAACTGCATTTGCCGATCAAACTCCGGGTTTGATGCACTTATGTGGAAGGCTTTTGAGGCTTCCGACAGGTAAACCACATCGCCTTCACCCAAACCTAAGGCCGTGAGCGCCTCTTTTGGGAGAACGACACCGAGTTCATCCCCGATACGATGCAGTTTAAGCGCAACCATAACCGCCTCCCTCGTCCTCAATACGGCTTTAACTTTAGCAGGTTCGGGGAGCGAGGCGAATAAGAAACTGGGGGCGGCCTGCCCCCCAAGGGTTAAGACCGCAAGCCATAATCCAGCATACTGATCCAGAAACGCTCCAAGCGGCGGAACGTATTGGCGGCGCTGGTCAGTTCGGCATCGGTCGCGACTTCGCCTAAAGCCGCAATCTGCCGATCAAACATCGCGTCCATCACTTGACAGAGTTCCAGGCCCTTGGTTGACAGCTTAACCCGGATCGACCGGCGGTCATGGGTAGAACGCTCCTGCATCAGGTAGCCGTTTTCCACCATTTTCCGCACATTGTACGACACGTTGGAGCCAAGGTAATAGCCCCGGTTGGTGAGTTCACCGACGGTTAGATCGTCACTACCGATATTGAACAGGATAAAAGCCTGAACATTGTTGATATCCTCGATACCAAGGCGATCAAGCTCGCTCTTAACCAGTTCCAGAAACTGACGATGCAGACGCTCAGTGAGCCGGATTGCCTCCAGATATGCGGCCTTCACGTTTTTCTCCTTGGGCGCGGTCCTCCTATTTCATTGAAGGTCGCACCGAGGTTTAGGGGGGTGAGTTATTCTCTTGATACCGCTTTCACGCGCCTTTGGCTAGCATCTGAATAATGCCTGAGAAGTCCGCACCCCCCGCACCTTGGTCGCAGTAGTCCCGGTAGAGCTTTGTCGCAAGGTGCCCCAGAGGGGTTGCGGCACCAACAGAATCCGCAGCTTTTTCGGCTAAATCCAAGTCTTTCAACATCATAGCGGCAGAAAAGCCGGGGGTATAGCTACGATTCGCTGGGGCTGTTGGCACTGGGCCGGGGGCCGGGCAGTAAGAGGTCATCGCCCAGCATTGCCCGGAAGATTTCGAGCTAATATCGAACAGGGTTTGCGCGTCTAACCCCAGTCTTTCCGCCATCGCAAAGGCTTCGGACACCGCGATCATACTGATGCCGAGGATCATGTTATTGCAAATTTTCGCGGCCTGCCCGTTCCCAGCCGCGCCCGCGTGAACAATCGTCTTGCCCATTGCCGCCAAAACGGGTTGTGCCGCCGCAAAGGCCGCTGCGGGACCGCCGACCATGAAGGTGAGCGTGCCAGCATCCGCGCCCGAGGTGCCGCCTGAAACGGGGGCATCAACGAAGCCGAAACCGCGCTGTGCCGCCCCATCGCCCACATCGCGCGCGGTGGCTACATCAATGGTCGAGCAATCAATGCACAGCCCGCCCGGCGCTAACCTGTCGAACACACCGCCCACGCTGCTATACACATCGCGTACGTGGGAGCCTGCTGGCAGCATCGAAACAACGATCTCAGCCCCTGCCGCCGCCTCCCCCGGTGTTGAGGCCGCAACCGCCCCCGCCGCAACCAGCGCTGCCACTGCCGCCGGGTTAAGGTCGAACACGCGCAAGGCATGACCGGCTTTCACCAGATTGAGCGCCATTGGACGCCCCATATTGCCCAAACCGATAAAAGCGACTGTCGCCATGATGCTCCCCCCCGTTCTCGTTACGCGGTTAGCGCCGCATTATCGCTTAAATCCAACTCGCGGCCCGGTAACGGCGCAAAGAAGCCCTCCACCAACGATGGCGTGACCGCAGCCAAGGTTGCGGGCGACCATTTCGGCGCGTGATCCTTATCAATCAGCAGCGCGCGGATACCTTCGCGGAAGTCTGGCCCAGCCATGCAGTGCTGGCTAAGGCGATATTCCCGAACGAATACCGCCGCAATATCCAGCCCCTTACCGCCGCGCAGTTGCGCCAACGTGATCTTGAGGCTGGTTGGCGACTTATGGCGCAAGGTTTCGGCCTGAGACATGGCCCACTCGCTACCGTCGGCCTCAAGCGCCGCTAGAATAGCCTCGACGCTCTCGCCCGCGAACACGCGATCAATCTGCGCCTGCTGCGCCAACAAGGCACTTTCGCCGCGCGGTTGATCGAAACGGTTGATAACCGCGTCTGCTTCCGCCTCGGTTCCCGGCGCCGCCTCGACGAGCGCCGCTCTGAGCGCAGGAAGATCGGCGTCTTTCACCTGATGGGTGGCAAAGCCAATCGCGCGCGCATCCGCCGCCGCCAACCGCGCCCCGGTAAGGCCGAGATAGAGGCCGATTTCCCCCGGCATCCTGTTCAGCACCCAGGTGCCGCCCACATCGGGGAACAGGCCGATCCCGGTTTCCGGCATGGCAAACAGCAGGCTTTCCGCCACCACCCGCAACGGCCCATGCGCCGATAGCCCAACGCCGCCGCCCATGCACACGCCGTGAATGAGCGATATAATCGGCTTCGGGTAGGAATGCAGCAGATGGTTGAGCGTATATTCCTCCCGGAAGAACGCATCCGCCGCCACCATCTCGCCCGCGCTTATGGCTTGCGCCACCGCGCGCACGTCGCCGCCCGCACAAAACGCCCGCTCGCCCGCACCTTGTAGCAGGACGCAGCGCACAGACGCATCTTGTGCGGCCCGCCGCAACACCGGGTCCATCGCCCGGATCATCTCCAGCGATAAGGCATTCAACGCTTTCGGGCGGTTGAGGGTGATGGTGAGAACGCCGTTCGTGGTCTCGAACAACACGCTTTCTGGTAACAAACCCTCAGACATTGCGGCCCTCATGGAGTTGCTTGCGGGCGATGATGACGCGCATCACCTCGTTAGTGCCTTCGAGAATCTGGTGAACGCGCAAATCGCGTACAATGCGCTCCACGCCATACTCCTGAATGTAACCATAGCCGCCGTGGAGTTGCAGCGCCTGATTAGCCACCTCGAACCCGGCGTCGGTCGCGAAGCGTTTGGCCATCGCGCAGTGCATCACCGTATCCGGGTCGCCTGCGTCTAAGGACCGCGCCGCCCGATGCACCATGAGGCGCGCGGCTTCAAGCTCCGTCGCCATATCGGCAATGCGGAACTGGAGCGCTTGGAAGGCCGACAGCGCTTTGCCGAACTGCTTTCGCACTCCCATATACGCTTTTGCCGCATCCAAGGCCGCCCGCGCGCCGCCGAGGGAGCAGGAGGCGATATTGATGCGCCCGCCGTCCAGCCCCTTCATGGCAAACTTGAAACCCTCGCCCTCGTCGCCCAAGCGGTTGGCGATGGGGACGCGGCAGTCTTCAAAGGTCACTACAGCGGTTGGCTGGCTATTCCAGCCCATCTTTTTTTCAGGCTTACCGAAGCTAAGGCCCGGCGTGCCTTTTTCGACCAAGAGAGCCGAAATACCGCCCGGCCCGTCGCCGCCGGTGCGGACCATCACCGCATAAATTTCCGACACGCCCGCGCCGGAGATGAAGGCTTTTGCGCCGTTCACCACGTAATGATCGCCATCGCGCACGGCCCGCGTCCGCAAGGCCGCCGCGTCCGACCCCGAACCCGGTTCCGTGAGGCAGTAGCTCGCGAGCTTTTCCATCGTTAGCAAGGGGGGCAGAAAGCGCGCGCGTTGTTCGTCGTTGCCAAACGTGTCGATCATCCACGCGACCATATTGTGAATGGAGAGATAGGCCGCCGACGAGACGCACCCCGCCGAAAGCTCTTCAAAAATCAGCGCCGCATCGAGCCGCGTGAGACCAGAGCCGCCCGATACCTCGCGCACATAAATCCCAGCCATACCAAGGGCTGCCGCCGCGCGAAAGGTTTCAACGGGAAAGATATGCTCTTCATCCCATTGAGCCGCATAGGGGGCGAGGTGGTCTGCGGCAAACGCGCGCGCCATGCTTTGAAAGGCACGCTGATCTTCGCTCAAATCGTGGTTCATGCGCTTGTCCCTCCCGTTTTTCTCGATCATAAGGAACGGGGTGTCGCTGTCAATCTGGCCTATTGACGTGCGGGAAACTTTGACGGGCGCAAAGGTTCGGAAAACTCCGAATTTTAGCTTCCGCGTACGTAAAGATAAAGGAATCGCTATGTCGCGTCCCTCTATGATCCTGCCGACTGGATTTCCCTATACCCGCCCCCGCCGCACGCGGATGGCAGACTGGTCGCGCCGCTTGGTGCAGGAAAACCGCCTAAGCGCCGCCGATTTGATTTGGCCGGTGTTCGTGATCGACGGGGACAATGAAGCGCGGCCCATTTCCGGCCTGCCGGGGCAGGCCCGGCTAACCATTGATCTGCTAATCGTTGAAGCCAAACGCGCCGCAGCGTTAGGCATTCCGGCGATTGCCCTCTTCCCCGCCGTAGATCCCAGCCGCAAGTCCGACGAGGCGGAGGAAGCCTGGAACCCGGACGGCTTGATGCAACGCGCCATTCGCGCCCTAAAAGCCGCCGTGCCTAACATCGGCCTGATCGGCGATGTAGCGCTAGACCCCTACACGCTGCACGGGCATGACGGCATCGTGATCGGCGACCGAGTGGATAACGACGAAAGCATCACCGCCCTCGTAAAAATGGCCCTCGCCCAAGCCGAAGCCGGGATTGATGTTGTCGCCCCTTCGGACATGATGGATGGGCGTATCGGCGCGATCCGGGAAGCCTTGGAAGAAAACGGCCATACTCAAACGCTGATTTTGTCCTATGCCGCCAAATATGCCTCCGGCTTCTACGGGCCGTTCCGCGACGCTTTGGGCGTGACCGGGGCATCCTACGGGCCGCAGGGCAAAGCCACCTATCAGATGGACCCCGCCAATGGCGACGAAGCCTTGCAAGAGGTGGCTATTGATCTGTCGGAAGGGGCGGATTGGGTGATGGTCAAGCCCGGAATGCCGTACTTAGACGTGCTCTACCGCGTGAAGCAAACCTTTGCCGTGCCAACCTTCGCCTATCACGTCTCCGGTGAGTATGCGATGTGGAAGGCAGGGGTAGCTGCGGGTTATATCGACGGCAACCGCACGTTGCTGGAAACCCTCATCGGCTTCAAACGCGCCGGGGCGGATGGGATTCTAACGTATGCCGCGCTTGAAGCCGCCGAACTGCTACGCGGCTGATCTGGAAAGAGCTTCAGCGCCGCCGAAGCCCTTCCGCATAAATCGTGCAGTCTTCGCGGGCAATCTCCCGGCACGCGGTCAGGGCGGCGTGCAGGGAGTTCTGGCCGTAGCGTTTGGTTTCAGTACACCCCAGCGGGCTGCATAGCGTTAACTGCGGGTCGAGTTCGTCAGCACGATCAATCCAGGCGTAGGCATAGCTCTGGCCTTTGAGATCGGTGGCAAAATAGCCGCTATCGAAGGCATGGGTTTGGTAGCGCGCAAAGCCGTCCCCGGCCAGGACGGAGAGGTTGGCCGGTGGTGGTGGTAGCGCAGTGCAGGCTGCCATCGCCATCGCGGCCAAAACCAATCGAAATTTTATAAAAATGATTGCCCCCTATTGAGTCATCAACTGCAATTCTTCGAGAATGGCTATGTAGAGTGCCCAGGTAAATGCGGTTGCGGCCAAAACCAATCGAAACCTTAGAAGATTCATGATTGCCCCCTATTCCGTCTTCAACAGCCAGTCGCGGATTGGCTGGATCTGGTTGGGTTGGAACAGCGACGGCGCGTGACCGCAATCGTCGAACTCCACCAAATCAACCCCGCCGCGCGCCACCATGCCCAGCGCGGTCGCCTTGAGCAGCAGGCCGGACTGCCCGCCGCGTAACAGTAACACTGGCTGGGTTACTTGGTTCCACAGCGGCCAGAGGGCCACGTCGCCCACAGGGATTTTATCAAAATTCGCATAGATGTTGGGATCGAAGCACAGACGGAACGTGCCATCGGGCTGCTGATGGGTGGAGGTTTCGGTCATCCACGCCCAATCTGCATCGGAAATCGGCCCAAAATCGGCATAGCGGCGACGCACATGCGCTTCTGCATCGGCCAGGGACGCCAAAACCGGGTTCCGCTCGGCATCGACAATGGATTTCAGCGCCTCTTTCGGCAAAAACGGGCCAATATCGTTTAGAATAAGCCTGCGAATACGCTGGGGTTGAACCGAGTTTACGCCGATACCGATAAGCCCGCCCATGGACGTGCCCAGCCAATCCACCTGCGCCAACCCCAGCTTATCGAGTAGCGCCAGGCAGTGCCAAACATAGGTTGGGTAATCGTAAAACGCCGGATCAGGCAGATAATCGGAACTGCCACGCCCAGCAATATCAACCGAGATTACCCGGTAGCGGTCGGCCATAACTGCCGCAACCTTATCAAAATCCTGCGCGTTGCGGGTAAGGCCGTGAACGCACAACAACGTGCGCGCGGCATCTGCCGGGCCGGCTTCCCGAAGGCTCAAGAAAACGCCCGGCACAACCTCGATCCGCGAGACTTTTAGAGTGTGCCCCATGATTACGCCCCCTCAATCACCATAGCTTCATCTTCCACCACTACGTAGGCATCGGGGAAGAAACCGTTGAAGCGGGTTGCCAGCGCGTTGGAATAGGCCCCGATGCGACCAAACTCGATCCAATCCCCCTCCCGCATATCAGCGGGCAGGCGAATGGAGAGGGGGAGAACGTCGGTGGAATCGCAGGTGGGGCCGTAGATGGTGTATTCGATAAACTCATTGCTGAACCCGCCCGTAAGGCGGATGGGGCGCACCGGAAAGCGCAGCCGGGCCGTTACGGTTTCAGACAGCGAGCCATAAATACCATCGTTGATATAAAGCTGATCGCCCTTACGTAAATGCACCTGCGTAACCAACGACATACCATCGGCCACCAGCGCCCGGCCCGGCTCGCACATCAACACACAGTCGCGGCGCAGTTTGATTTCGCGTAAACCCGCTTCGATTTCGGCAAAAAACTCCCGCAGCGGCGGCACTTCCGCGCCTTGATACGAGGCCGGAAAACCGCCGCCGACATCGAGATAGGCGATATCAACCTTGGCCGCGTCCAGCACCTCGCCAACGATTTTCAAGGCCGTGCGAAACGCGCGCGGGTTGGCGCACTGGGAGCCGACGTGAAAACCAATACCCGCCCGGTAGCCTTCCGCCTTAATTTCCTGAAGCAATTCCACCGCTTCCGCTGGTTTTGCGCCAAATTTCGCCGACAGATCATAAGCCGCGCCCGCCGAAGGCGTGGCGAGGCGCACGATGATGGCTAGCCCCTCTTCTCGCGCTTCATCTAGCACCTTGTGCAACTCGTCGCGCGTGTCGATCACGAAGTGCTCGACGTTATAAACTTCGTCGGCAATCTTAATCGCGCTGCGGCTTTTAACCGGGTGCATAAAGTAGCATTCGGCATCGCGGAACAACTCGCGCACCTGGGCCACTTCGTTTAAGGACGCCGTATCGAAGTGGCGAATCCCCTCCTCGTACAACGCGCGCAAAATCAGCGGATGCGGATTGCACTTGGTCGCATACAGCACGCGCCCATCGAACTCATCCAGAAAATCCCGCGCCGCCCGCTTCACCACGTGGGGCCGCACGCAATAAACCGGATGACCCGGCTTCAATGCCGCCACCATCGCCGTCGCATTGGCGTATTTCGGTTGCGTGGGGCGCATCCCCCCCTCACTCAAAGTCCGCTGACCTTCGACGCCCATAAAGCCCGCCTTCCTCTTTTTCGTTGCGAGGCGGACAGTGCGGCAAAAGCCCCGGCCCCGCAACGAATCATGATTCTGTCATAGAGTGGCGGTGCCGTGTGATTACAACGCCGCCAGTGCCTTCAGCACATCTGCCCCATGACCCGGCACTTTCACCTTGCGCCAAATTTTCGCAATAATGCCCTCGCGGTTGATGAGGAAGGTGGCGCGTTCGATGCCCATGTATTTCTTACCGTACATGCTTTTTTCCACCCACACGCCATAGGCTTCGCAGGCCGTGCCTTCGGTATCGGCGGCGAGGGTGAAGGGCAATTCGTACTTTTGTTTGAACTTATCGTGGCTCGCCACACTGTCCTTCGACAGGCCGATGATGACGGCATCTGCCCCCGAGAAATCGGGCTGCATATCGCGGAACTGGCAGGCTTCCGCCGTGCAGCCGGAGGTATCGTCCTTCGGGTAGAAATAGAGCACCACTGGTTTACCCTTCAGCGCGCTGAGGGTAACGGAGCCATTGCCATCGGTCGGCAGGGTGAAATCGGGGGCTTGGGTGCCAACGTCGAGGCTCATGGTTGGGCGTCTCCTGGTAAGGCTGTGTGGGTTGAAGCAACTCTGGCCGCTTGCGCGGGTGCATCAATAAGGTCGGTAAACAACTGCCGCACGCGGGCGGCGGCCTCAGTCATGTCTTGCTCAAGGGCGGAAAAGTCAAGGACACCCGCCGCCTGAACCAGCGCGCGGCGCACGCCTTCGGGGGCGGTCGCGGGATCGAATTTCCCCGTTCCCGCCAAACGTAACAATACTTGCAGCCGCTGCCACAGGCGACAGGCGCGCGTCAGGGTTTCGCCCGCCTCCGCCGTTAGCGCGCCGCGCTCGGTAAGCCACCGGAGCGCGAAGAGAGTGTTGCCTAGATCATCGGGCACATCTGCCGCGCCGGGGGCGACTTGCGAAAGAATGATCCCCTGGGCGATAAACTCCACATCCAACAACGCGCCAAGACGGTCTTTCACGTCGAAAGAGCCTGTACTGGGCCGTTCTTTGGCGATGCGCGCGCGCATATCGGCGACATCAATCAGAATGGCCCCGGCATCGCGCGGGCGGGTGAGAATGGCAGCGCGCACGGCCTCAATCGCCCGGCACAGGGTCACGTCTCCTGCTACCGCGCGCGCGCGGATCAGCGCCATATGCTCCCACGTCCAGGCTTCATCGGCCTGATAGGCGGCAAAACTCTCTAAACTGCACGCGATCGGCCCCTTATCTCCAGAGGGGCGCAGGCGCATATCGACCTGATACAACTCCCCTTCGGCGGTCAGCACGGTGAGCGCCGCAATCAGCCGCTGGCCCAAGCGCTGAAAATAGAGCGACGGCGGTAGCGGCTTCGGCCCATCGGACTGATCAACCCCGTCAGGCACGCGGTAGACGAAGACAAGATCAAGATCCGACGTGGGGGTTAGTTCGCGCGCGCCGAGCTTCCCCAACGCCTGCACGCAAAACTCGCCGCCGGGCACGTGCCCGTGGGTTTGGGCGAAGGCGCGGCGTACTTCCGGCAACAGGGCCGCAATCACGCTCTCAGCCACCGCCGAGAGGGCCAATGCCGCGACTTCCGGCGAGATTTCCCCGCGCAGCAGAGCGACGCCGATTTGAAAGCGGCGGTCGCCCGTCCAACGCCGCACGCTATCAAGCACCTCCTCGAACCCCTGGGCTTGCGCCAGGTCGCGCCGCAAATCTTGCTCCAATTCCACTGCCACCATCGGCGGCAAATCGGCAGAAATGCGCCGGGCATCGTGGATCAACCCATCCAGCAAGCGCGGGTGCCGGGCGAGATGATCGGCCAAGCCGGGGGCAGATCCCATGATTTCCGCCACTAAATCCAACACGCCGGGGTTTTGATGAAACAGCGAGAGAATCTGCACCCCTGCCGTAAGGTTGCTGAGAAAGCGATCAAACCGCCGGAACGCCGCCATCGGGTCCGGCGTTTGCGACAAAGCCTGCAGCAGTGCGGGCATCAACTCCGTCAGCAACTCCCGCGCGCGCGCGGACCGAGTGGCGCGGATGTGGCCATGGTGCCAGCCGCGCACGATATCAGACAGGGAGGAAGCCTCAGAAAACCCCATTTTTTCAATAGTTGTTACGGTGTCGATATTACCTTCCGCCCCGGTGAATATCAAATTCCCAGGCCCGGACAGCGCTGGCGACTCCTCGAACAAATCGCCGTAATGGCTCTGCACGTGCAGCAAAGTAGACGCCACCGCTTCGGCAAAATCTTCCGCTGTTGCAAAACCGCTAAAGGCGGCGAGCGCCGCGAAAGTATCGGGATCGACTGGCAACTTATGGGTTTGTTGATCATCGACCATTTGAACCCGATGCTCCCAAGTGCGGAGCTTTTCGTAAGCATCGGCCATGGCATCGGCAGTCGGGCGCTGAACCCGCCCGGCTTTTACTAAGGCTTCCAGCATCTCCAGCGTTGGCCGCAGCCGCAGCGAGGCGTCGCGCCCACCCCAAATAAGCTGCTGAGTTTGAACGAAAAACTCTATTTCGCGAATCCCGCCGCGCCCTAATTTCAGGTCGTGGCCCAGAATGGCCTCGGTGCCGCCCTTGTGGGCGTTGATCTGGCGCTTGATGTTGTGAATATCGTTGATCGCGGCGAAATCTAAGTGCCGCCGCCAGATGAACGGCTTGAGGTGGCGTTGAAACAGCGCCGCCGCGTCGGCATCGCCGGCCACCAGCCGCGCTTTGATCATCGCCGCCCGTTCCCAGTTCTGGCCAACGGTTTCGTAATAGGTTTCCGCCGCCAGCACCGAGAGCGCGGCGGGAGTGGACGCGGGATCGGGCCGCAAGCGCAGATCGACCCGGAAGACGTACCCATCGCCCGTGCGTTCTTGGATCAAGCGCACCAAATCTTGCGCGAACCGCACATAGGTTTCCCGCAAAGTGTCGCGCAGGGCCATGACGCCAGGGGAAACAAGGTCGGGATCGTAGAGCAAGATCAAATCGACATCGGAGGAATAGTTCAACTCGTGCGCGCCGAGTTTGCCCATGCCGAGAATAATCAACCCCCGGCGGCTATCGGCCACAAGGTTTGCCGTCAACACTTCACCCTTAGCCGCGCGGCGCACGGCCAGCGCGTGACCGGCAGCGACAGACAGGCAGCGGTCGGCAAACTCCGACAGCGCCCCCGTGACCCGCAGCAGCGGCCAGGTACCGCAAATATCGGCCACCGCAATCGTCAAAGCCGCCCGGCGTTTGGCCTGGCGCAGGCTTCGCATTAGGTCGGAGGACTGCTGCGTTCCCGCGAGTTCGTCATTGATGGGCGCGCAAAGCTCGGCGAAAGTGGTGTCTGGCCCGTGGGTGAGCAGGCTAACCCAAAAAGCTGGTTCGGCCAGAATAGCTTCCGTTAAAAACGGGCT
>JAYSQZ010000001.1:0-103837 GCA_043721315.1 Alphaproteobacteria bacterium | reverse complement strand
CCTGCCTCAGGAACCGCTTGGGGTATGCATTAGGCGCAAAAACATTCTTTGATCTGGGCTTCAGTCACGTTGCTGCCACACAGCACCGTAGCGACCCGGCGGTTCTTAAATAGCTCTGTGTGAGCAATGATTGCAGCGACACCAACAGCCCCAGCTGGTTCAAGTTGTAAGCCTGCTTGCTGATGCACCATGCGCATCGCTGAGATGATATGCTCATCATCAATAAGCAGTACATCGTCCACGATACCATACATGTCTTCTACTGCCTCGAGAATGGGTACACGCACGGCGATGCCGTCTGCAATCGTATCAGTGCTCTCGGGCATGACGATAGTTCTATTCCGCCAAGATTTTTCCATTGAGTCTGCACCGCGCGCGCACACGCCAAGCACACGCGTTGCGGGCGAGGCCGCTTTAATCCAGCGTGCCATACCGGTAAGCATTGCACCATTGCCCAGCGGAATGATCACATCATCAAACACATCACCATTTGACAGTAACTCCACTGCTATTGTTCCATGCCCTTCACTGATCTCGGGTTCCAGCCCGTCTTCTACCATCCAACCGCCAATCTGCTTGGCATAGGCTTTCGCGCAATCTTTGGCTGCATCAAAGTCAATGCCCTCGAGTCTCACGTCAGCGCCCAGGGCTTTCATTCGAGCCACTTTGAGCGGGTTAGCATGGAGAGAGGCGTAAATCACGAGGGGCATTCCGAATGAGCGACACGCATAGGCCATCGCTTGCCCCCAGTTTCCTGCACTCGCGCACACGAGGGTCCGCGTATCGCCGCGTCTACGCATCTCGCTCACAAAAAAGCTCGCCCCGCGCCCCTTAAAGCTGCGAATGGGGTTGGTGAAATCAAGTTTTATCGTTAGTTCACATTCTAAAAGTTCAGACAAAGGCTCGCAATTATATTGCGCGGAGTGCAAAAATTCAGGCGGGATGACACTCGCACTAAACGCTATTTGGTCAAGCGAGAGGCGGTGTTTAGCCCGTGAAGCCCCCACAAGCTGTGCGTGCTCACTGATAGGGCGGATGGCATCACTGCCGACGGCACGCTCATTCATCAAGATGCCGTTCAAGTGATCCATCTCATGCTGCACCAACTCAGACAAGTCTTCAGGCAGTTTTTCCCACACGCGCTCACGCCCTGCCTCGTCAAGGTAGCGCAGGCTGATGCTGCTGTGCCGGCGCACGCGCACGACGCAATCTGGCACGCTTAGGCAATCGTCCCAAACATCAATCATTGCCTCGCTGCACCAAGTGATTTCAGGGTTGATTATAGTAAAAGGCGTAGCGCCAAGGTTCATAACAATAATGCACTTGGCAATGCCTACTTGAGGTGCGGCCATCGCGCGGCCAAAGCCATTGTTCGCCCGAAAGTTTGCAAGGGTAGCATGTAGAGACGCTAGTTCCGCTGCCAGCTCGACATCAGGGAAGACAACAGGGCTGCTCGCAATTGTAAGTGCAGGATGTCCGTGCGTCAGAATGGATAAGACATGGCTCATGGGTTCATTCCTTCGTAAAGCTTATAATAAAGCATCAATATTTTTGCGAAACAGCACTGCATCTTGCCGATGATAGGCGGGCAAAGCGAAGATTTAGATACGGTCAATGACTAACAATCACTCCCACTCAATCGTCCCAGGTGGCTTTGAGGTGATGTCGTAACTCACCCGGTTAATCCCTGGAACTTCATTGATAATGCGCGTCGCGACCCGCCCGAGAAAATCGTGCGGGAAGGGGAAATAGTCGGCGGTCATCCCATCGGTGGAGGTAACGGCGCGCAAGGCACAGGCGTAATCATAGGTGCGCGCGTCGCCCATCACGCCGACCGTTCGCACCGGCAGCAGCACGACGAACGCCTGCCAAATTTGATCGTAGAACCCGGCTTTACGGATTTCATCGAGATAGACGGCATCGGCGGCGCGCAAAATGTCGAGCCTGTCGCGGGTGATTTCTGAACCCGGCAGGCGAATGGCCAGCCCCGGCCCTGGGAAGGGGTGACGGCCTACAAGGCTATCCGGTAGCCCCAACTCGCGGCCTAGCACGCGCACTTCATCCTTGAACAAGTCGCGCAAGGGTTCGACCAGCTTTAGGTTCATCCGTTCCGGCAAGCCGCCGACATTATGGTGCGATTTGATCGTGACCGATGGGCCGCCGGTGAAGCTGACACTTTCGATTACGTCCGGGTAGAGGGTGCCTTGCGCCAGGAACGCCGCGCCGCCAACCTTACGGGCTTCTTCCTCGAACACATCAATGAAGAGCTTACCGATGGTCTTGCGCTTTACCTCTGGATCGGTCTTTCCGGCTAACTCGCCGAGGAACAGCGCGCTCGCGTCGCGATGCACCAGCGGGATATTGTAATGATCGCGGAAGAGGGTCACGACCTGTTCGGCCTCGCCCGTTCGCAGCAAGCCGTGATCGACGAAAACGCAGGTAAGCTGGTCGCCAATCGCAGCATGGATCAGCACGGCGGCAACCGAACTATCAACCCCACCGGACAGGCCGCAAATCACCTTCTCGGTGCCCACTTGGGCGCGGATACGCGCGATCATCATTTCGCGGAAACCCGCCATCGTCCAGGCGCCCCGGCATCCGGCGATATCGCGAACGAAGCGGCGCAGCAGGTGCGCGCCATCGGGCGTGTGCATTACTTCCGGGTGAAACTGCACGGCGTAGATGCGGCGCGCTTCATCGGCAATGGCGGCGAAGGGGGCGTTTTCCGAGGTTGCGACCACCTGGAAGCCGGGAGGAAGGGCCGTTACCCGGTCGCCGTGGCTCATCCACACCGGGTAGCTTTGGCCAACGCGCCACAGGCCCTCGAATAAGGCGCAGGCCCCAGTAACGGTGATTTCAGCGCGGCCGAACTCCCGATGCAGCCCCCCTTCAACCTTACCGCCAAGCTGCGCGCAGATCGTTTGCTCCCCGTAACAAATACCGAGGATTGGCACATTCTGCTGATACACCCACTCCGGCGCGCGCGGGGTGTGCGCTAACGTGACCGAGGCGGGACCGCCCGACAGAATAATCCCCTTCGGGGCAAAGGCCGCCAGCCGGGCCGGATCGGTATTGAACGGCATAACCTCGCAATACACCCCGGCTTCGCGGACGCGGCGGGCGATCAACTGCGTTACCTGACTGCCGAAATCGAGAATCAGGATGTTTTCGGCCTGCACGTTGGAATCGGTCATCGGAAAACTCACTCTCTTAGGTCTTTGCAATCGTGTTTTAGCGCTGGCAGGCCACGCGAAGCGCCCCAAGGTCGGCCCAAACCATGCGGTGAGTTTCGACCAGGATGCCGCCAAAAGGTTCCGTGATCGTCTCGGCAATCGCGCCGCCGAGCGCTTGATAGAACCCGAGCGCGCGGGCGTTCTTCGCCATCACCCACAGCCACAAGGATGGGGCGAGGGCGGGCAGGCTTTGGGCGTGCTCTAAAGTCTTTAGCAATAGCTGCCGCCCCAATCCTTTGCCGCGCCCATCGGGGTCGATGTGCAGATTATCGACAAAGAGTCCGGGATAGTTTCCGTAAGGATCGGAGGCTTTGCTGGTCTCATTGCACCAGACGGCAATGAAGCCCGCGAGCCGGTCGCTCTCTTCTGCTAAAAGCACAAAATCATCGGCCTGGGCTTGAGGCAGTGTCATTGCCCAATAAGCCTGCCGTTCTTCGAGAAGCGGGCCATCGAGATAGGCATCGGGCAACAGGCCGCGATAGGCAGTGCGCCAAGAGCGGGTGTGCAGATCAGCAATGCGCGTGGCATCTTCGGGCTTGGCTCGGCGAAACAGCAGCGTCACGGCCTATTCCCCCAACGGTACGATAGTGGGCCATTCATAGGCGATTTCCGGGAGCCAAACGCCGCCAAAATTATGGGCTTCCCGATCAATCAGCCTGCCGCCGATATGCTCGTAAAAGGCGCGGGCCTTCAGGTTATCTTCCAGCGCCCATAGCAGCAGCGACGTGCGGCGCTGCGCCAGCAGGGACCGCGCCGTCTGCCGCACCAACGCCCGGCCTAAGCCGTGGCCGTGCCAAGCGGTATCGACATACAGCGCATAGATTTCAGCGTCATGGGTCCAGCTAGAGCCACGCACGGGGCCATAGGCGCTAAAGCCGATCACGCGCCCTGTTGTGTCCACCGCCAGCCAAGGGTGCCCATCGTCGCCAAAGCCGCCGCGACTACTCAGCATTCGCCGCCACAGCGTGCGATGATCCTCCAGCAGGGGGCCGTCCAACACGCTATCGGGCATGAGGCCGCGAAACGAGTCGCGCCACCCATCGGTTTGCACTCTGGCAATCGCACCGAAATCATCCTTGCGCGCCCGGCGTAAGCTCCACGCTTCGGCAGCAACGGCGGGGATCGGATGATGATGGGCGCGGCTCAACAGGTTAGCTCTCCTCAGGGGGCGCGCTTGCGTTGCTGCTCCGCTCCAGCACTGCCGTGAAGAAACCATCCGTGCCGTGGCGATGGGGCGTTAGGCGCAAATAAGGGCCGGGGGCCGGGCAGGGAGTCGTCACGCGCTCTGCCCAAATCTCCGTCACCGGCTTTACGGTAAACTCCGGGTGGGTTGCGAGAAACGCCGCGACCGAGCCTTCATTTTCTTCCGGCAACAGCGAGCAGGTGGCATAAATTAAACGCCCGCCCGGCTTGACCAGCTTGGCGGCGGCATCGAGAATATCGCGCTGCTTGACGGTGAGTTCGGCCACGTCGGCAGGGCCGATGCGCCATTTCATATCCGGGTTGCGCCGCCACGTGCCAGTGCCGGAGCAGGGGGCATCGACGAGCACTCGGTCGAACTTCCCAACCTGCCGTTTGAACCAACCCGCGTTCTCGGCCCCCAGCGCGCGGCGCTCAACATTGTGAACCCCCGCCCGGCGCAGGCGGGTTACGGCGCGCTCCAGACGCTTTTCCGAAATATCGGACGCGATCAGGCGGCCCTTATTGTTCATATCGGCAGCCAGTGCCAAGGTTTTACCGCCCGCGCCCGCGCAATAATCCAGCACCCACTGCCCAGGTTTGGCATCGGTGAGCAACGCCACCAGTTGCGAGCCTTCGTCTTGGATTTCGACCAGGCCTTCCTTAAAGGCGGGCAGAGTGCCAAGTGCCGGGCGGCCAAACACGCGGATAGCCAGCGGCGACCATTCCCCGGCCTCAACTTTCAAACCTTCAAACTGAAGCCGCGCCAAAATGGACTCGCGGGTGCCGTGCAGTTGATTGATGCGAAGATCGAGCAAGGCCGGGCTGTTGAGGGCCGCAAGTTCCGCCTCGTCGCCCGCGAATATTTCCAGCAGCGGCGTTTCCGACCACGGCGGAATTTCCATCCGCACCCACAAAGGCATGTCGGGATGATCGAGCGGTAGCGGTTCTTTTGAGTCGCCGCGTAGCTCGACAATTTTCTCAACCAACGTGCGCTCGGCGCGCGACAGCGCGTGCGGGCGATGTTCTTCTCCATCGAAGTTCTTTTGAAACTGTTCGGGAATCCAATTATCGGACAGCAAGAGATCGACGACGAACAAATGCCGCACCGACGCACCCCCGGCTTCGGGCGGGCGCTCCAACAGGCCGTTCACCCACCATTCCAGCCGTGCCAAACGGCGCAGCATGGCATAGAAGCGCTCTGAAATCGCCGTTCGGTCTTTCGAGCCGATGTAGCGGCGGTCGCGGAAATAGCGGGAGGCGGCGGCATCGGCCACCCCACCTTGGCTAATGTTTTCCAGCAGTTCGTAAGCGGCTTGTAGGCGGGCAACGGGAGTCATTGAGTTTAGCCGCCTTGGCGATAGTTGGGCGCTTCGCGCATGATACCAACATCATGAACGTGCGATTCACGCAGGCCCGCATTGGTAATCCGAACGAAGCGACAGTTGCGTTGCATATCGGCGATAGTGGCATTGCCGGTATAGCCCATCGCGGCGCGCAAGCCGCCGACGAGTTGATGGACAACGGCATTGAGCGGCCCTTTATAGGGTACGCGGCCTTCAACGCCTTCCGGGACCAGCTTTAACGTATCATTCACTTCTGCCTGGAAGTAGCGATCTGCCGAGCCGCGCGCCATCGCCCCGACCGACCCCATGCCGCGATAGGATTTATAGGAGCGACCCTCGAATAGAAACACTTCGCCAGGGCTTTCATCGGTTCCCGCGAACAGCGAGCCGATCATGGCGCAGTCGGCCCCGGCGGCAATCGCTTTCGCAAGATCACCGGAATACTTAATGCCGCCATCGGCAATCACTGGAATACCGTGCTTGCGGCAGGCTTCAACACAGTCGAGCACTGCGGTGAGTTGCGGAATCCCCACCCCGGCGACGATGCGGGTTGTGCAGATTGATCCTGGCCCGATACCAACCTTAATCGCGTCTGCCCCCGCATCCATCAGCGCCCGCGCCGCATCGGCGGTCGCGACGTTTCCGGCCATAATCTGTGTGGAATTGGACAGACGGCGCACCCGGCGCACAGTATCCAACACACGCTCCGAATGGCCGTGGGCGGTATCGACAACCAAAAGATCAACCTCGGCATCGAACAAGGCTTCGGCGCGCGCCACGCCCTCATCGCCGGTGCCGGTGGCAGCCCCTGCACGCAGGCGGCCCTTTGTGTCCTTCACGGCATTCGGGAAGCGCTGAGCCTTTTCGATGTCTTTCACCGTAATCAGGCCAATACAGCAATAATCCTCATCCACCACCAGTAGCTTTTCGATGCGGTGATGGTGCAGCAAACGCTTGGCTTCGTCCTTAGTTACGCCGTCGCGCACTGTAATCAGCTTATCCTTGGTCATCAGCTCGGAAACGGGCTGGCCGGGGTTGGTTGCGAAGCGCACGTCGCGGTTGGTGAGAATGCCGACGAGCTTGCCTTTAGGCTGCCCCCCCTTAGGCTGCTCGACCACCGGAATACCACTAATCCTAAACTCCACCATTAACGCCAGCGCATCGGCAAGCGTGTTGTTCGGCGTGATCGTGACGGGATCGACGACCATACCGCTCTCAAATTTCTTCACCCGGCGCACTTCGGCGGCCTGACGGGTGAGGTCCATATTGCGGTGAATGATACCAAGACCGCCCATTTGCGCCATTGCAATGGCAACGCCGCTTTCTGTAACGGTATCCATCGCGGCAGACAGTAGGGGAATACCGAGGCTGATCTCTTTGGTCAATCGGGTAGACGTATCGGCTTGCGCGGGCATGATTGCCGAAGCGGCAGGCTCCAACAAAACGTCATCGAATGTAAAGGCTTCGCGCAAAAACATGGCGGGGCGGCTCCATCTACCTGATACGGCCCGGCTAAATTTGCCCCTCTATTGCGCTGAAATTAACCCCAAGCAATAGGGGGGTGCGCCGGTGCTGCATAATACATATTGCGGTTCGGCTGCCAAGCCCTCCTGTTATGGGGCAACGCAGGCAGTCCCATGCAGGCGCGATGGGCTAAACCTTCGGGACGGTCTATCGCAGCCATTGAATATTAGTGATTTAGTAACCTTTGTTAGGTTGATTAAAGACTAAATGTTATATAGACAAACCAAACAGCCTTCGTTATTATGCGGTTTCGATAAGTAGGGGGGCTACTGTCGCTGGCCGAAAGGTCATTACAATCCAATTTACAGATTGGGAAAAGACTAATTATGACCCTGTTCGATAAAATTTCGCTGAATCATAAGATCGGCTTAATTGTTTCAGTTTTGTTTGTTCCAATCATTTACCTTGCTTATTTGCTCGTTGTGGCAAATATGGTTCAAGTCAGGTTCGCTCAGGCCGAAATTGTAGGGACTGAATATTTGCGCCCAGTCCAGCGCGCTCTCATCGCAACTTTGGTGCAAAGCCGGGGCGGTGCGCCTGTATCGGCTGGTTTGGCTGATGACTTGGCTAAGATCGAGACGAAACTCGGAAGTTCTGCCGGAGTGGACTTGAAAACTGCCGATACGTCCAGGGCCGCCGTGGCCGCCGTGCGCGAGGCTTCAACGAAGCGCGACCGGGCTTCGGCATTGGCGGCGATGGCGGCTTTACGCGATTTGACCGTGCGGGTAGGCGATCATTCCAATCTTATTCTCGACCCTGACCTCGACAGCTATTACACAATGGATGTGGTGCTGTTGCGCCTTCCCGATCTGGTCTCTCGCGTTGCCGATCTCGAAGGCTCTTTGCGCGCCGGATCGCAAGGCACGCTGACAGCGGCAGAGCAGTCCGATATTCTAGTCGCCAAGGGTGCAATGCAGGCAACACTCGAAGGAACTGCGGCGTCGGTCTCGTTAGGCTATCGCGGCAATGCCAGCGGCGATTTGAAACGCTGGATTGATAAGGACATGCAAGCCCTGTTGTTAGCGGGCGAGACCATGATTAAAGCGGCGAACGCTCAAGTGAGCGGCCAAGGCGTGGCCTCTCCCGCTTCGCTGGCCGAGGCAATGGAAACTGCCTTGAGCCGGGGCTACGACGTTTCTTCTAAAGCCTTGGAAAATCTACTTTTAACTCGCATTGATGGTTTCCTCAACGCGATGATCCTCAGCCTCGCGCTGGTGGGTGTGGTTGTGCTTATGGCAGTAACGCTGGCGCTGGTCATTGGTCGCTCGGTTAGCCGCCCCTTGTTAAGCCTGACGGGGCAGATGGAAAACCTCGTCACGGGTAGCACGGACGTTCAAATCCAATATCAGGAGCGCGCCGACGAAGTTGGGAAGATTGCTAAGGCTGTCGAGTTTTTCCGCCAAGCTCTCATCGAGCGCGGACGTCTTGAGGCCGAGCAACACGCGCGTCTAGCCGCTGATCTTGCGATTGCGGAAGGCCGGATCCAGGCGGTTAGCGAGTTCCGGCAGGAATTAGAGCGGATCATCATTACCGTCAGTCAAGCCGTCGGCAGAATGCGTCATAGCTCAACCGAGCTTTCGGGCGCGGTCACTGCCACCAATCAAAGCTGTGTGGCGATGGCAACCTCGTCGGATCAGACCTTGCAAACCGTTCAAATGATGGCTGCGGCGACTGACGAGCTTTCCGGCTCTATCGGCGAAATTGGTCGTCAAGTAGAAAGCAGCACGAGCATTTCCCGCATCGCTGCCGCAGAAGTTCAGTCCGCCGATAAAATTTTGAGTGATCTCGAAAATGCGACTGCTCAGATTGGCGACATTGTTACGCTTATCCAGGCGATTGCGGCGCAAACCAATCTGCTGGCGCTGAATGCGACTATCGAAGCCGCAAGGGCAGGCGAGGCCGGTAAGGGTTTTGCTGTGGTCGCGACGGAAGTAAAGAACCTCGCCACTCAAACGGCGGGGGCGACGGAAGATATTCAAAAGTCGGTGGAATCCATGCGGGCATTGACTAATGTCGCCAGCCGCACGATGACCTCAGTCCGTGATCGCGTTCTGGAAAGCGATATGCGAATGTCGTCTGTTGCGGCTGCCGTCGAGCAACAAACCGCCGCTACCCGCGATATTGCCCGTAATGTGTCGTATGCAGCAGAAGGGGCTACGGTTATCTCGGAATCTATCGTGACCGTGACAACCGCCTCCGGCAACGCCGCGCAAGCTGCAAACGGTACGCTCGAGCTATCTTCTGCCCTAGAAACGAGTACTCACAACCTCGGTAGCGCCCTAGACCGCTTCACCAAGCGCCTTGCGGCAATTGGCTCAGCATAAATAAGGCAGGGGGAGGATCACCTCCCCCTCAAACTCGGCCCGTCTTGTTCAAGCTCTGCGAAAGCCGGTAGCGACCACGTACATTTCGCTTGAATCTGCCCGCGAGGCTGCTGGTTTGGCGTGCCGAACGACAGCAAAATGCTTCTTTAGTGGATCAAGCAACTCTTTTTCCGAACCGCCTTGGAAGACTTTGGCGACAAAGGCCCCGCCCGGCTCCAGTACTTCTAGGGCAAAATGCAGGGCGGTTTCGGCAAGACCGATGACGCGCAGATGATCGGTCTTAGTGTGCCCCGTGGTGGGCGCAGCCATATCACTCATGACAAGATCGGCCCCGCCGCCTAAGACCGCGCGCAGTTGATCGGGTGCCGCTGGATCGAGAAAATCGGCTTGCAGCAGGCTTGCCCCCGGAATCGGGTCCATCGGCAGAATATCAAGCCCAACAACGCAGCCCCGGCCCTGTTCGGAGCCAACACGGGCGACCGCTACTTGCGTCCAGCCACCAGGGGCCGCGCCAAGATCGACCACGCGCTTGCCTGGCCCGAGCAGGTGATATTTTTCGTCCAACTGCACAAGTTTGAAGGCAGCGCGGGAGCGATAGCCCAAGCGCTTGGCTTCGACAACGTAAGGATCATTCAACTGGCGTTGCAGCCAAAGCGTTGAGGATAACGAGCGCTTATGTGCGGTTTTTACCCGCACTGACTTTTGCCGCCGTCCGCCGCCGCCGTTGCCGCTACTGCCGTCACCGCTGCCCCGTTGGGTCATTTTATCACGCTCACTTCTCTTCGGGCTGCTCCGGCGCCAACTGCGGCGCGGGAACCCCCATCAAACCAAATAAAATACCTTCCCGCACGCCGCGATCACCGATGCGTAAGGAAGGGATGGGCCATAATACCCGCATCGCATCAATAATCGCGCAGCCCGCGATCACCAAATCCGACCGCGCCCGCCCGATGCAGGGGTGAGACAGCCGCGCCTCTTCCCCCATTTTACGAATGCGGGCCGAAACAGCCGCAAGGTCTTCGGTACTAAGACGGATACCATCCACGCGCGCCCGATCATAGCGTGGCAAGTCCAAGTGAATCCCGGCGAGCGTCGTTACCGTGCCCGACGCGCCCAGCATTTGCACACCGCCCGCCTGAATCGCCTGGGAAATCCCGTAACGTCGGTCAAACGCCGCCAGTTTTTCGGCGAACACGCCATTCATGTGCGGATAGCCGCTATCGGCCCGGCTGGCGTCGCCGTGGGCTTCAGCGAGATTAACCACGCCGAGAGGAATAGAAATCCAGCCCAGCACTAGGGGCGGCTGCCCCCGACGCACTGCAAGCCACGTGAGTTCGGTCGAGCCGCCGCCGATGTCGAACATCAAAGCGCGTGGCACGTCGGGATCGAGCAACGCCGCGCAACCCGCCAGCGCCAGCAGCGCCTCTTCCTGCGGGGCGATAGTTTCGAGATAAAGCCCCAACTCGTCGGCCACACGGCTCAGAAATACGCTGCCGTTTTCGGCGCGGCGACAAGCTTCCGTCGCAACAATTCGGGAAAACCGGGGGCGATAGCGGCGCAGTTTTCGCACGCACACTGCCAGCGCCGATATCGTGCGGTCCATTGCCACATCCGACAAGCGGCCCGTCATCGCCAACCCTTCGCCTAAGCGGACGATGCGAGAGAAGGCATCGACGATCTCGAGCGTCGGCGGTTCTCCCCCGGCGCGGTCAGGCATCGCTGCCGTTGTCGTCCCAGGCGCAAAGCCTCTATACCCATCTCGGCGACGCGCGATGAGCAGGCGGCAGTTATTCGTTCCAAGGTCCAAAGCCGCATAGAGTGGTTGGGACAGGTGCGAGTTGGAGGATCGCAAATCCTGCCCCTCGAGACCAACAGCGGCAGTCCTCGGCGCAAAACCCATATTCATTCACACTGTATAGCGTGCCGATCCGTATTCCGCCACGGTTCGCATGTTGTCGATTGAGGCAGGGCAGGGAGCCGCTTATAAGAAGCATCATGAGAGATGTTTCCTCCCCCAGCTTAACCGCCCCCGTTTCCAGCATGACCGGCTATGCCCGGCTGGCGGCGGTGGGATGCCCCACACAGTCCCATACCGCCACTTGGGAAATCCGCGCGGTGAATGGGCGCGGGCTGGATATTCGCTTCCGGCTGCCCCATTGGCTCGACCGGCTGGAGCCTGCCTTGCGGACGCGCCTAAAAGCCTGCCAGCGCGGCACGATCACCGTGTCGCTCGATCTGCGCGGCACGACGCGGGACACCAACCTTACCATCAACCGCCCGCTGATCGAAGAAATCATCGGACTGCAACAAGCCTTAGGGGCTTTAGTCGATCAAGCGCCGCTGCGGCTGACTGATCTCTTAAGCGTGCGCGGCGTTATCGAAAGTCCCGCTCAGACCGACGCCAACCCGCAGAATGAACCTGATCCGGCGGAAGATACGGCTTTGCTGGATTTACTCGCGCGCACTGTGGCGCAGTTCCTCGCATCGCGCCGAGCGGAAGGGGCTAAACTCAGTGAAATTCTGCACGGCCAAATCGCCGGGATTGCTGAGCATACAGCGAAAGCGCGCAGCGCTGCCGAAGCTCAAACCCACGGCGTTGCCGAACGGCTGCACACACGCCTTGCCCCCCTGTTGGGCGACAGCCCGCCGGTTCCGCCGGAGCGCCTCGCTCAAGAAATCGCGCTCCTCGCACAGAAATGCGACCCTTCGGAAGAGATGGATAGGCTCGACGCGCATTGCGCCGCTGCCCTATCGCTCCTCACCGAAGGCGGTGCGATTGGTCGCAAGCTGGATTTTTTGGCCCAAGAATTCAACCGCGAGGCCAATACCCTCATGTCCAAGGCGGCGGACCTATCGGTCACGCAAACGGGCCTTGCGCTGAAAACATTAATCGAACAATTCCGTGAACAGGTTCAAAACGTCGAGTGATGATACGCCGATGATGCAGGCTCCCCAAACCATTGAGCGCCGCCGCCGGGGCTTGATGCTCATTCTGTCCTCGCCTTCAGGGGCTGGGAAAACCACCCTGTCGCGGTTGCTGCTGGAGAATATGCCGCAGCTTCAAATGTCGGTTTCCGTCACCACGCGGCCACGCCGCCCGTCGGAAATCTCGGGCCGGGACTATCATTTCATTGATCTTGAGGAATTCGATCGGCTCGCCGCCAGCGATGATTTGCTGGAACACGCCGAAGTATACGGCAATTTCTACGGCACACCGAAAACGCCCGTGATGAAGGCACTTGGGCAAGGGATGGACGTGCTGTTCGATATCGACTGGCAAGGCACGCAGCAGATGATGCGGAAAGCCCGGCCCGATCTCGTCACCATTTTTATTCTGCCGCCGTCGATGGCGGAGTTGGAGCGGCGCTTACGCACCCGCGCGCAAGACTCAGCCGACGTTGTGGCGCGGCGCATGGCCAAAGCCCATGACGATGTATCGCACTGGCGCGAGTATGATTATGTGCTGGTCAATGACGATATTGAAGCCAGCCTCATGAGCGTGCGCGCGATTCTGATGGCCGAACGGCTGAAGCGCGACCGTCAAACCAGCCTGCCGGAGTTCGTGTCGGCGCTTCAGACTGAACGGCCCCCGAGCGATTAGAGCATTTTCTCTAAACCGGCAGGCCGAGTTCGCGCAGAATTTTGGGAATCTTCTCCCGAAACGGGAAGAAGCCCTTGGTGGCGTGCGGCCAACTCAGCGCATCCCACGGGCGCTGAAGGCGGCAGAGAGGAACGCCTGCCGCTGCCAATCCATCCAGCGCCGTTGCGGTTGGGCCAATAGGGGCAACCGGAGTTACGATCTGGGTCGCGCCCGTTATCGCCAAGGTCTCAGGAAGTGCGGCCTGTGCCACGACACCCCAGGCTTGCGCGCCGCTGTGCTGCCAACGTGCGAGCGAATCGTGCAAAGCCCCCACAACGAAATCCCGCACCGGAGCGGACGGGTTCTGAGTTGCAACGCGCGGGCTGGCAAGCGCCACCGCGCCGACGATAGCCAGATTTGACGGCAGCAGAGATTGCCAGCTTTCCCAGGCTAAATCCTCCTCGTGCAGCAGCAGCAGGGTCGGCTTTTGCGGATCGAGTGCGACCGGAAGGGCCGGGACCGGTAGGGCCGGGGGTGGGGGCGCTAGGGTTTCGGCAACGGGGAAGCCGATGGGAGCGAACGCCTCGGTGGGGGCGAAACGGCCTTGGGTGAACCGCCGGATATTCTCGGGGTCAGCGATATACTGTTTTCCGCGCGTTTGCAGCCCGGCAACCCACCGCCAGGAGAGGGTGTTAGAGGCGCAATCGCCATCCAACAGATGCCGCAAAAAGAAATCCGCACCTGCTTGCCAGGGCAGTTTGAGCGTAAAAATCCACAGGCTCGCGAACCACATGCGGGCATGATTGTGCAGATAGCCGGTTTGCACCAACTCCCGCGCCCAGGCATCGCAGCAGACGATGCCGGTGTTCCCGGCTTCTGCCGCAGCCACGCTCTCCCGAAAAGCGGAGTCGTCGGCCTTGCGAGCGTTGAGCAAGCGCACATCTTGTTCATATTGGAGCCAGATCATCGGGTGGTTGTTAAGCCAGCCTTTCCAATAGGTTCTCCAGAATACTTCAGATACGAACGAATTAGCGGACCCAAGGCTATGGCGGGTGAGCAGCGTCTCGATCACCTCTTGCTCGGTGATGAGCCGATGGCGCAGGTAGGGCGATAGCCGCGACACAAAGCCTGGTTGATCGGGACCGAAATCGGTATTTCTGCCATCGGTATAGGCGCGGCCCATAGCGGGTAAAAACGCCGCCAGTCTGGCCAGGCCCGCCGCCCGTGTTGGTTCAAGATCGAGTATTGTCATGGAGACTGAGTTAGGCCGTTTCGCCCGCGCGCCCAGTCTCTTTTTCGGCCCGCGCGACGCCAGGACCAATCTGAGCGCAGAGCGCCAGGGCCAGCCGCGAAAACTCCGCCACACTCAACTCTTCAGCCCGCGCGGTCGGCTCGATCTGCGCGTCTGACAGCAGGGCCGTGGTATCAGCGCCAAGGCTTTTCAGCGAGGCGCGTAGCATTTTGCGGCGTTGCCCAAAAGCCGCCGCCGTTACCTGTTCCAGCCGCACTACCGAGCCGCAGTCGGGCCGATCCTGGCGGGGCAGCATCTGGACAACGCTGGAGATAACTTTGGGCGGCGGGGTGAAGGCTTCCGGTGGAATATCGAACAACACGCCGCTTTGCGCGAAATAGCCGCTGATGACGGATAGGCGACCGTAAGCCTCATCGCCCGGCGCTGCCGTAAGCCGATCCGCTACTTCCTTTTGAAACATCAGCGTGAGTGATTCATACTGATCAATAGCGCGCAGCCACGCGATCACCAGCGGCGTGCCGACGTTGTAGGGCAGATTGGCGATAATTCGGTAGGGGGCGGGGCCGAGCGTCGTGGGGTCAAGCCCCAGCGCATCAGCCTCGATCACGCTCAGGCGTCCTGCCGCAAGTTCCACCAGGGTTGTGAGGGCTGCCACCATGCGCCGATCTTTTTCAATCGCCACCACATGCCCCGCGCCTTCCAGCAGCAGCGCGCGGGTAAGCCCGCCGGGGCCTGGGCCGACTTCGATCACGGTTCCGGCATCCAGCGGCCCGCCCGCGCGGGCGATACGGCGGGTGAGGTTGAGATCGAACAGAAAATGCTGGCCGAAGCGTTTATCCGCCGTAAGCCCTGCCGCCGCAACCGTAACGCGCAGCGCGGGCAGCCGCTCGACGGCGGCGATAATCGGATCGTCGGTCACGGTTAGATGCGAATGTCGATGGTGGCGGCTTGGCGCAAGTCGCGCAAACCCCGGCGGCTTTCGGCTTCAAGCCGCTCGCCCAGCAGGCGCTGCCGGGCTTCATCGCGCGTCGGCAAGCTGGTCGCGGCGCGCTTCTCGCGGAGCAGCAGCAGATGCAGCCCCGAAACCGTGCGAACGGGTTGGCTCACCTGCCCCGGTTGCAGCGCTTCCAAGGCGGTGAGCAGGGCCGGATCTATCTGCCCCGTCCGCACCCAACCGAGATCCCCGCCAGTCGTGGCCGAAGCGGAGTTAGAATATTGCTGCGCCACTGCCGAGAAGCGGGCACCACCGGCCAATTGGCGTGTGATTTCATCGACCAACCGCTGTGCTGCCGCATCGCCGCCTGCCGAATCGAAGGACAGAAAAATATCCGCCGCCAGATATTCCGGCTGGCCTTGGGAAGTTTTGCCTTCGGCAATCACCTGATCGACTTCATCATCGGAAATCGGGCGGAACGCGCGCACTTTCTGGCGGCTGAGAATATCCCAGCCCAAGCGGGCGCGGATTTGGTCCATCAGCGTATCGGCGCGCAGGCCAGCCCGCTCGATGTCTTTCAACACAGAGCCTTTGGGGCGGTTGTTGGAGGCTTCGAGCGCTTCAACATAACCCTTTATTTCATCATCCTGAACAGTGATGCCCCGGCGCTTGGCCTCTTGAGTCATCAGCTTTTCATCAATCATCGTGCGAAGCATGATCGGGAACAGCCGGTTGCGGCTTTCGTCCGTCACCTGTTGACCTAAGCCGATCAGAATCTGAAAATCAGTGCGCTGGAGAATGTCGTAGATCGAAATAATCTCGTCATTCACCACGGCAGCAATACGAAGCATTTCTTGCGCCTGAGCCGGTTTCGGCTGAACGCCATGCTCAAGGCTAAGAGGGGCGACCGATAGCAGGGCTGCCAAAAGAGAGGATGTCACCAAGCGGGCCATAGCGCCGACCATTTCCTTAACCAGAATTTGTGAGCGGACCTTGCCCCATTCTCGCCCCAACGGCAAGAGACGCTGCACACGCGCCCACGCTTTCGGCACCGATTGGCAAGCAGGCTTCGGGCGGATAAGGTGACGGAAAGGGCAGGGATGACCTGCCGGAGATTTTTTGCCGTTAGGCTTTTGCAGTTGGAAAGACCCACTCCCATGAAAATGTCGTTTAGCGATCTGGACCTAGCCAAAAAAGGCACCTTGGTCGTGACCGTTGCCGAAGACCGCGCCCTGCTCGCCAGTGCCGCCCAGGTGGATGCGCTTACCCAAGGCGCGGTAGCGCGCGCGATGGCCGCCAGCCGCTTTACCGGCAAATTCGGCCAGACGTTAGAACTTTTGGCCCCCGTTGGTCTCGACGCGAGCCGGGTTCTGCTTCTTGGGTTGGGTAAGCTCGCCGAATTGACTGATGCCAAAGCGGAAAGCCTGGGGGCCACGGCCTATGCCGCCGTCTCGGGCCAGCCGGAAACCCATCTGTCGGTCGCGCTCGATCCGCTGACGGGCGATCTCAGCACGGCCACCCTTGCCGCTCGCCTTGCCCACGGGGCGCATTTGCGCGCGTATCGCTTCGATAAATATCTAACCAAGCAGAAAGCCGACGATAAGCCTTCCTTGGAAAAAATCACGGTTCTGCTGGCCGACCATAGCGCCGCCAAAAAAGCCTATGCCGATTTCGATAAGCTCGCCGATGGCGTGATCTACGCCCGCGATCTCGTAACCGAACCCGGTAATGTGCTAAACCCAGAAACTTATGCCGACCGGCTGAAGGACTTGGAAAAGGCCGGGCTTGAGATCGAGGTTTTAACCCTAAAAGACCTGAAAAAGCTGGGCATGGGCGCGCTGATTGGCGTTGGCCAAGGCTCCAAGTCGGAGTCCCGCGTTGTCGTTATGCGCTGGAACGGCGGGAAAGACGGCGCGGCCCCGGTGGCGTTCGTGGGTAAGGGCGTAACCTTCGATAGCGGTGGCCTGTCGCTGAAGAGCGCCAAGGGCATGGAAGATATGAAGTGGGACATGGGCGGCTCGGCAGCCGTCGTCGGCACTCTCCTCGCGCTTGCGGGCCGTAAGGCGAAGGTTAATGCCGTTGGCATTGTCGGCCTTGTCGAAAACATGCCCTCGGCCAATGCCCAGCGCCCCGGCGATGTTGTTACCAGCATGAGCGGCCAGACGATCGAAGTGCTGAATACCGACGCCGAAGGCCGCTTAGTGCTGGCCGACATTCTTTGGTACACGCAAGACCGCTTCAAGCCTGTCGCCATGATCAACCTTGCCACCTTGACCGGCGCGATCATCACCGCCTTAGGTCATGAGCACGCCGGGCTGTTCGCCAATAACGACGCGCTGGCCGACGCCATTCTGGCTGCGGGCAAAGACACCGGCGAAACTCTGTGGCGGATGCCGCTCGGCGAAGCCTATGACAGTCTCCTGAAATCCCCCATCGCCGACATGAAGAACATCGGCGACGGCGGCGCGGGCAGCACAGTGGCCGCTGTGTTCTTGCAACGCTTCGTGAATGAGGTGCCGTGGGCGCATCTCGACATCGCGGGCGTGGCTTGGGCGAATAAGGACAAGGGCGTGGTGCCAAAAGGCGCTTCCGGCTGGGGCGTGCGCTTGCTCGACCAGTTGGTGAAAACCCACTACGAAGCCTAAAGGTTTTTAGCCGCTATGACCGACTGGAGCTTCTACCACCTCACGCGCGCGTCGCTGGAGGAGGCTTTGCCGAAGCTGCTGGAGCGCGTGATAGCGGCTAATCTGCGGGCGGTTGTGCTGTGCGGGTCGGAGGAACGGGTGGAGGCGCTAAACGCCCACCTCTGGACCTACGATCCTGCCAGCTTCCTCCCCCACGGCACGCTCAAAGAGGGCATGGCGACGCGCCAACCTATCTGGCTAACCGCTGTGGACGAAAACCCAAACAGCGCAACGGTGGCGCTGCTGGCGGAAGGCGTAAGCCTCGCCAATCCAAGCGCTTACGCCCGTATCCTCGACATCTTCAATGGCCGCGACGAACTCGCGGTCGCTGCCGCGCGCCTGCGCTATAAAGAGGCGAAGACATCGGGGCATTGGTTGAAATACTATCAGCAAAGCGAGCGCGGGTGGACGCTGGCGCATGAGGCGAAGCCGGCGGAATTGACCTCGGAAGATTAGTTATATCTAGCTGAAAGAGATGGTTCGTCATGTAAGCAAGCAAACTTCTTTCACAGACATTAGTTTATCTGGCTATCGGCAGCCGCGATAATTTCCCCGCAAATCGAACTGATATGATCTATCAAGCTACCGTTTACCACCAGAGACAGAACTCTCTCGATATCGTCATGAACCCAGCGATCATCCCCCATCGTGGCAGGAACATGTTCGCGGATGAACTGCCAGGCCACTTTTGTACCGCATCCCAATTCGTATCCGTTAAGCTCTGGCTCGCAAAGGTCTAACGCTTGTGCAGCCAGCAAAAGTTCGACAGCAACAACGGCTTGCGCGTTCTCTACCACCGTGCGGGACCGTCGCGCTGCAAAACAAGAATTACTAATGTGGTCCTCTGTATTTCCCTTTGCGGGTAAACTGGTTGCACTGGCGGGACTACATAGCCCCATGTTCTCCAGCACAAGCCCTGTTCCCATACTTTGCACCGTCGGAAAACCGGTATTGATTCCTAAACGAGTAGCAACGAGATTGACGGGAAGCCCAAAATTACAAGCAGGATCAACCAAACGCGCACTACGCCTGTCGCAGATCGCGCTCAAATCCGTTACAACAAGCGCTAGAATATCCATAGCTTGTGCGATATATTGCCCGTGAAAATGTCCACAAGAAATAATAGAATACCCTTCATTTTCAGGAAAAATTAACGGATTATCAGTCGCGCTGTTCATTTCTGTCGAAAGTATTCCATCAATGTAGTCTAAAGCATCGAGAACTGGTCCATGAACCTGTGGAGCGCACCGTAATGAGTAAACATCCTGGATTCGGGGAGCGAGAGGCGGTACATGGGCGGTTCCAATTTCGTCCGAATGAATACCAGGCGTGCCAGCCAGACGAATTTGTCTAGCCTCTTCCGTGCATCGTCGTGACCCGGCCAGCATCCTGAGCAAGCTAGCGGCAACACGCCGCTGACCACGGTGCGGTCGGGCCAACATAACGCGATCTTCAAAGCACGATATCTCTCCCCGCAAAGCCTCCAGGGTCATCGACAGTGAAACACTTGCAGTTTCCAGTAATTTCCTGGCGTCGTAAGCTGCTAACACAGCATAAGCTAGCGAAGCAGTAGCCCCATTAATCAGCGCTGTGGCGTCTTTAGCCTCTAAACTCATGGTAGCAGTCATGCCTGCTCGAAAAAATGCTTCAGACGCAAGAAGTTCGTGTCCTTCGTACACAACACGACTTTCAGGCATTCCAAGCAATGCGCCGGCCATTTGCGCTAATGGTGCAAGGTCGCCGCTGGCACCGACACTCCCTTTCGATGAAATTAAAGGAATGATGCTGTGGTTTAACATAGCTAACAAGCGGTCAACGATTTCAGTTCTCACCCCTGAATGGTTGCTTGCGAACGCATTTACCCGCAACGCCATCATAGCGCGCACTACCTCTAAGGGCATTCTCTCCCCTGTACCCGCTGAATGGGATCGAATTAAATTGGTCTGAAAATCGACGATAGCATCTGCTTGAATCCGAACATTTTTTAATGAACCAACGCCTGTGTTGAAGGCATACATTAAGGGAGCGTCAGAACTTAACCAAGAGCTGTCTATATAGCGGCGAGTAGCATCCATTTCTGCCCGGCACTTAGGGTCGAGATCGACCCGCACCCCAAATCGCGCAATTGATACCAATATTTCAGGTGTCAATGTACGTCCGTCGAAGTTAAAAAAATTTTCCATTGGAATGTCCTAATATTTTAGAGACTACCAGATATAAGGTTTGACTTTTGCACTCTACCTCAATGTGGAACGGTTTCCAAGATATTTCCAATTAACCGGGCATTGGCTAAAATATCGACATTAAATGTGATTGGTTTTTGGCGCATGAGGCGAAGCCGGCGGAGACGTCAGCTTAATCGGCGAGACCGACGAAGACTGCAATAGATCGGTTGATGCGGATCATCTCGCTGTCTTCGAGTTTACCGATGCGTTTCCCCAGCTTGGATCGGCTCACGGTTGTGATCTTATCGACCATGATCTGCGATGGCTTTTCGAGACCGTTTGCTGTCGATGGTACAATAGGAATTCGGAATATCTCGGCTTCGGTCAGGTTGCTGGTGAAACCGCAGAACGTCACCGTTTCGCCGCTGAAAGCATCGCTTTGAACAATGACGATGGGACGAGGCTTTCCCGCGTAGTCCTTTCCTCCGGCAACTGTCCAGACTTCTCCACGCTTGGGTGAGATGTCTGTCATTCGGTATCGTTCCATTCCTCATCGAATAGGGAGTCGATGAAGGCTAAATCGTCCTTTTCGTGCGGACTGTTTGCCACAGCAAGACACTGCCTCCGGGCTTCCTCCTTAAAGCTCTCGGATCGTGTGTCGGGAACCCATATCTGGAGCGGGCGCATTCCCTGCGCGCGCATCCTGTCCCGATAGGCTTGTACTTTGTCTCTTGAGGGGTTGGGAGCGTTTCCCTTTCCAGGTCCGCCTCTAGACTTTCCGACGTGCACGATAGCCCCCCTTCATGGCGTGACATGTAACCATGACTATGGGCTTTTAAGGAAACGAATACAATCGTCCGAGTTGTTTTGAGTATGCCGCGTTGCGCTCACCGCGACCGATGAAAACCCAAACGGCGCAACCGTGGCGCTGCTGATCTAAACTCTTAACCGTAGAACAACCATGCTGGGCGAAACGTCGAATTCTAAGGGTGGGTTTCCATTCACCTTAAGCTCCCGCCGTGCCGTTTCGATACCTGCGCCGAATTTCTGAACATAGCCCAAGGTTTTTAGAGCTTCCGCAAGGTTTGGATTGCGGTAGTCGGTAACGCCGGGATTCCCGAAGTTTTCTGCCGTGACGCTTCCAAAGGGTCGGCCTGGACTAGAGATTTCGAGGCGATCCTTGAACCAATAAACCCGGATGGGGGCGTGGGTGCCCTCGTAGGTGCGATGCATTACAGCGTTTCGCACGAGTTGTTGCGCGGCGGGTAAAGGGTAGCGCGCCAACCGGCGCTCGTGGGCAGCCGACGTAAAATCCACACTAACACGATTGTGAGAGTCGAGCTTTCGCTCAATCCCATCGATTACATCACTCACCGTGCCGGAAATTTTCTGCTCATCCAAGATCGGATCGCTTAGTTCATGCCCATCTATTTGGAGAAATTGAATGTAAGCGCCCGGCAGAAAATCGAGCGTCCGCACGCCTAGGGTCAACAGCCCAAGCACGGTCGGCGTGGGATCGTCCACGCTCGAAATCATCTTCAAGGAGGCTAGGCGCTCCAGATAACTGCGCCCATTCGCCGCCAACGTCTCGGCATCAACTGCTTTCGGCAAATAGTTCAACTCGAATATCAGGCGGCTAATATCTTCCAGGCGGGCGGGCGGGAAGGGGTGAATATCAAACGGTAAATTCTTATAACGGCGCTTTTCAGTCAGAATGCGCTCATCCTGTTGAGAGGCGACATCGCGGCGCGGGCCGGTACGAATGCAAATACGGCCCTTGTAGCGAACAGGCGGCGAGTCCGACGGGCGGACGGTTATAACTGCTATATCGCCGCCCAAAAGGCTCCGTTTTTCTACAGTAAGGCTGGGCGGCGGCACAATATTTCCGTCAGTTCGCATATCCGCCAACTGTTTAAGCAGATCATCGGTAATCGGCTCCCCCGCTGGAGTCCCATCGTCGTGAACTCCGATGAACAATACGCCTGCCTTACGATGATCGGGGAGATCATTGGCAAAAGCGCAAACAGCCTCACGCGCTTTGGTAGGCACATCGCCCCGAAAGCTCTGTTTACGCTCGACAATATCAGACTCGATGTCACTCAACAGAGCGATAAGCTCAGCATCATTGTAAATCACGTATTTTTCCTCACCCCGCCCGTAAAAACCGCGCCGCCGCATCGCGCTCGAATAAGTATAGCAGAATCCGCATCGCCTTGCCGGATAAGGAGGCAAAGTCGGTTGAGGATTAAGAGGCTCCCCGCCGCGTAATCGGCGCATTGATCCGCAGGCGCAACCCGATAATGCTATAGGCCCGATCAAGGGGAAGATTGGGTGAGAAATAAACCTTGGTTTCGGGGGTGCGGGTTACAGTCAGCCGGATATCGGCTGACTCTGCAATCTTTGAAAGCCCCACTGACTGCCCGTAAGTGTTGAGTGCCGCCAAGCGAAGCAGGGTTGAAAAACCACCCGGTTCAAAAATTTCAGGAATAATCGTATCCTCTGATTTAGAAGCAGTAATTAACTGGCGCTCTGGTGCAACATTTATACGCTGTGCTTTTGGATCATAGCGATCACCGGGGGCGAGAAGATTTATTTCCAACGCCTCGTAGGGCTGAGTCGGGGAGGTTTGCCGAACGGTAACAGCGCTGCTCTCCCCCATAATCATCCACGGGCTGCCGTCGCCGGGCATGAGAACAGCAGTATCTTCATCCAGCCCCAGGGCGAACGGCTCTTGCGTTACCCGCATCGCCTCGACCAAGCGTCCGATTAAGCCGCGTTCCAGAAAATGCGCGTCGATCAAGGTGTTCGGCACAAATCTTAATCCAGGAGCGAGCTTGAGGCGACCCTGAGTGAGCGCCTCGAACGAACTTCCCGCACCGCACTCGCACAGCATAGTTTTACTGGCCATCATCGCCCCCGCACTGGAGCCGAAGACAGCGGCACCTTGGGCATGACGGCGGCGAATAGCAGCCAGGGCGGGCGTATCGGCCCCGTTGGTTTCCAATAGACTAACCGACAGGCGAGACGGGTCGCCCCCGGCAAAATAAAAGGCGGTGCATTGATTGATCGCTAAAAATACCCGTGTCTCTCGGCGGGCCGCACCGAGATTTTCAGGACTAATACCGAGGTGAATGAAGCGCTGCCCTTGCGTGCCGAGTTCCTCCGAGAACGGTTTTGGTTCCGGGGAGGCAGCCTCGATAAGACAGATCGTCGAACTGGCAGAAGCGGAAGTATTTTGCGCCGATAAATAAAAGCCAACCGCCAAGAAAGGGTCCGAGCCATCCGATTTTCGGCCACCGCCGCCCCCGTGCAACAGCAAAGGACCAGGCCGCGCGCCTTTGGGCGCGAGTTGTGTTAGGGTGTCGCGCAGCATTCCTTCTGGAAGATGAGTCAGCGGGGCTGGGCGTGGGACTTCGGCAACGGGCACAGAGTTTGTATTCCCGGTCGCCTGCGTTCCCGTCGATCCAGTGGTCTGGCAGCCTGCCAAAAGGGCTGCTGTCAGCAGGAAGCCAATGAGTTTTGGTCTCACCATCATCTGAACAATCTCACTTTAAAGGGCTTTTCTCCACATATAGAGCGCGCCTGCGTTGAAAAAACAAGCGCCTCCACCCTCACCCCGCCCGTAAAAACCGCGCCGCCGCATCGCGCTCGAACAAATATAGCAAAATCCGCATCGCCTTGCCGCGTTCCGAGACCAAATCCGGGTCTTTTCCCAACAAGTTCAGCGCATCCGTCCGCGCCGTTAACAGCAACTCTTCCTGTTGGATCGGATCACACAGCTTGAACCCCGGCAACCCGCTTTGCTTTGTGCCCAGCACTTCGCCCGAACCGCGCAGGCGCAAGTCTTCCTCGGCGATGCGGAAGCCGTCTTCGCTGTCGCGCAGGATTTTCAGGCGGGCGCGGGCGACTTGGCCTAGGGGGGCCTGATACAGCAGCAGGCAGGTGGAACGGTCCCCGCCGCGCCCAACGCGGCCCCGCAACTGGTGGAGTTGGGCGAGGCCGTAGCGTTCGGCGTGTTCGATCACCATAATGGTCGCTTCCGGCACATTGATGCCGACTTCGATGACGGTGGTGGCGACTAGAATTTTGAGATCGCCACGCGCAAACGCCCCGATAGCCGCGTCTTTCTCCGCCGCCTTCAAGCGCCCATGCACAAGGCCGACGATTCCCGGCCCGAACACCTGTTCCAGCGCCGCTGCCCGGTCGGTGGCTGCGGCAAGATCAACCAGTTCCGATTCCTCCACCAGCGGGCAGACCCAATAAACCCGCGCATTGCTTTGGATAGCCCTGCCAACGGCGTAAACAACCTCCTCCAGCCGCTCCAGGGGCAGGGCGCGCGTATCAATGGGTTTGCGGCCAGGGGGTTTTTCCAGCAGCCGCGAGACATCGAGATCGCCGTAGGCAGTGAGGGCGAGGCTGCGGGGAATCGGCGTCGCTGTCATTACCAGAACGTCAACGCCCCGGCCCTTGCTGGCTAAAGCCAAGCGCTGATGCACGCCGAAGCGGTGTTGCTCGTCAATCACGGCGACGGCTAAATCTTGAAACACAACATCTTCTTGAAACACGGCGTGGGTGCCAATCAGAAGATCAATTTCCCCTGCTGCCAGCCGCGCCAGCAGCGCTTCGCGCGGTTTGCCCTTATCTCGGCCCGTGAGAATCGCTACCCGTAGCCCTACGGCGTCCGCCAGTGGCCCGATGGTTTCGGCGTGCTGGCGCGCGAGAATTTCCGTCGGGGCCATCAGCGCCCCTTGTGCGCCCTCTTCGATAGCAACCGCGAGGGTAAGCAGCGCCACCACGGTTTTGCCGCTGCCAACATCGCCCTGAAGCAGGCGCAACATGCGCTTGTCCGATGCAAGATCGGTATCAATTTCCGCCAGCGCCTGTTCCTGGCTATTGGTGAGGGAGAAGGGCAGGGCCGCGCGCAGGGCCGCGCGCAATATGCCGCCATTCTGCGCCGCTGCCGCCAGCGCCCGACCCGTCAGGCGCTTGTGATGTTCGCGTAATAGGAGGAGTGCCATTTGATTGGCGAGGATTTCATCATAGGCCAAGCGCTGCCGGGCGGGATTATCGGGCGCAAGATCGGCTTCGGACTGCGGGTGATGCAGGGCGCGCACGGCATCTGCCCACACCGGCCAGCCGCGCGCTTTCACCAGCGGCGGATCGGCCCATTCCGGCAGGTCCATCACGCGCGACAAAGCTGCCTCCACCAAGGCGGCCAGAACCTTCGGCGTGATGCCCGCTGTCATCGGGTAGATCGGCTGCGGCTCGGTCGCGCGCGCGAAACTCTCTAACCCGCCAACAAAATCCGGGTGCGCCATTTGTTTTTCGACGCCGAAGGCTTCGATTTTTCCGGCAATCACGCGCTCTTCACCCAAAGGCAGCAGCTTTGCGATATAGTCGCCCTTGGCATGGAAGAAGACCAAATGCAAAAAACCGCTCGCATCGCGCACGCGCACCCGCCAGGGGTGGCGGGGGCTGTCTGGCGCGCGGTGATCTTCCACCGTTACCCGCAGGGCCGCGCTCTCGCCCGGCACTGCTTCGGCAATCGAGTCGCGCGGACGATGTTCGGACAGGCCGACCGGGCGGTGCCACAGCAGATCGACGACCGAGTTCAACCCCAGCTTCGCCAACAGCTTTGCCCGCGCGGGTCCAACCTTGGGCAGCGCTTCCAATGCGGCGAACAGCGGGAAGAGAATTTCGGGGCGCAAAACGGCAATCCTATCTTTCACCGCTGACAGGCGGTGGGGAGCGGTCTATATCCATCCCCGATTTCGGACAAGCACGAACCAACGAGGCCCCAGTGGCCGAAGAGTTAAACATGACCGAAGAGTTAAACATGACCGAAAAGTTAAACATGACCGAAGACCTAACCCTGCGCCGCAAACGCATTCTGTTTCAAGCCCGGCACCGAGGCACGAAAGAGGCAGATTTGCTGATTGGCCGCTTCGTGGAAGCCCATCTTGCCGGGTTCGATCTGCCCGATCTCGACGCGCTGGAAGCCGTTATGGCGGAACAAGACCTCGATCTGGTCGCGTGGATTATGGGGGGGCTTACCCCGCCGCCTGCTGCAAATACCCCTATGCTCGCCCGTATTATCGCCTACCATACGGCCTAAATTCGACTGGATGCCCGATGAGCCTCGCTAAAACCCCCGCTTGGTACGCTGCCCCCGGCAGGCTCGATCTGCACGGCGTACCCGATGGGTATGAAGCCCTCGTGCTGCGCCGCGCTGCGGAAGCAATCGGCGAGCAGGGGCGGGCCGTGCTCCATATCGCCCGCGACGATGCTCGCGTGGCGCAACTGATTGAAAGCCTAAGTTTTTTCGCCCCCGATGTCACCGTTCTCAGTTTCCCGGCCTGGGATTGTTTGCCCTACGACCGCGTGTCGCCGAACAGCGATGTAGTGGCGAAACGGCTGGATACCCTCACGCGCCTGTTGGCCGAAGCCGGGCAGAAGACGCCGAAAATACTCCTCACCACGGTTGCCGCCATCACTCAGCGCGTGCCGACGCGCGAAAGCCTAGCGCAAGCCGCCTTGGTGCTGAAAGCGGGCCAGCGGATTGAGGGCAAAGTGCTGCTCGGTTTCTTCGAGCGCAACGGCTATCACCGTACCGAAACCGTGCGGGAACCGGGCGAATATGCTGTGCGCGGCGGTATTATCGACGTGTTCTCGACGGGTATGGCCGAACCCCTGCGCCTCGATTTCTTCGGCGATACGCTGGAAACTTTGCGCGATTTCGATCCGGCATCGCAACGATCCACCGGCACGCGGAAGGAAGTGACCTTCCGCCCGGTTTCCGAAGTGCCGATGGACGAGATTGCCATTCATCGTTTTCGCTCCGGCTACCGCAGCCTGTTCGGGGCCGAAACTGGCGGCGATCCGCTGTATGAGGCCGTGAGCGCCGGGCGTAAGCAAATCGGCATGGAACATTGGCTGCCCTTGTTCCACGAGCGGCTGGAAACTTTGTTCGACTACCTGCCGACGGCGGCGATTACGCTCGACCCGCAGGCCGAAGAGTCCATCCAGTCCCGCTTCGATCAAATCCGCGAATTCTTTCAAGCTCGGAAGGATTTAGCCAATTCGGCGCGCAAAGAGGGCGCCCCCTATCATCCACTGCCCGCCGACCTGCTGTACCTTACCGACCGCGATTTTCGCCTAAGCCTGGAAGCCCGGCCCCACGCTGTCTTCCACATCGGTGCCGCGCCGGAAGATGCCGCTAACCGCGCCGATACCGGCACGCGCCCCGGCCACGAGTTCGCCGAAGCCCGGATGCGCCCCGATGGATCGTTGTTCGATACAGTGCGCGAGCATGTCGTATCGCTGCGGGCGCAAAAGCGCCGCGTGTTCGTGGCGGCGCAATCGCCTGGCGCGCGCGATCGGCTGTTCGGGCTGATGCGCGACCACGGGATGCCCGCGCTGGAGACGGCAGAAAGCGGCCCTGCCGCCTTCGCGTTGCCCGCAGACAAAGTGGTGCTGGTCACGCTCGCCCAGCCGCGCGGTTTCCTCGCCCCCGATTTCGCGCTGATTACCGAAGCCGATATTCTCGGTGATCGGCTGATCCGCACTCAAAAACGCAAAAAAGCCGCCGATTTCATTACCGACGCAGGCACGCTCGGCACCGGCGATCTGGTCGTTCACGTCGATCACGGTATTGGCCGCTACGAGGGGTTGGAGACGATCACGGCGGGCGGCGCGCCCCATGATTGCCTGTGCATTTCCTACCTCGGCGGCGATAAGCTGTACGTTCCGGTGGAGAATATCGACACGCTCTCCCGCTTCGGCTCGGAAGATGCGGGCGCGACGTTGGATAGGCTGGGCGGGGCAGCGTGGCAGGCGCGCAAAGCCAAAGTTAAGGCCCGTATCCGCGATATTGCCGCCAAACTCATCGCCATTGCTGCCCAGCGGGCCTTACGCGAGGGCGCGGTACTCACCCCTGCCGAGGGGCTGTACGACGAGTTTTGTGCGCGCTTCCCCTACGCCGAAACCGACGATCAGTTGCGCGCTATTGAGGATACAATCTCCGATCTTGCCGCCGGAAAACCGATGGATCGGCTGATTTGCGGCGATGTCGGCTTCGGCAAAACCGAAGTTGCTTTGCGCGCCGCCTTCGTTGCCGCCCTCTCTGGGGAGCAGGTTGCGGTGGTGGTGCCGACGACGCTGCTGGCCCGCCAGCATTATCATAATTTCAGCAATCGCTTCAAAGGCTTCCCCGTGCGGGTTGAGACGCTCTCGCGCCTCGTGCCGCCCAAGCAAGCCGCGCTCACTAAGGCCGGGGTGAAAGACGGCACGGTCGATATCATCGTCGGCACGCACGCGGTGCTGGCAAAAAGCATCGAGTTTAAGCGGCTCGGTCTCTTGATCGTTGATGAAGAGCAACATTTCGGCGTGAGCCAGAAGGAGCGGCTGAAGGAGCTAAAGTCGGACGTTCATGTGCTAACCCTCACCGCCACGCCAATCCCGCGCACCTTGCAACTGGCGCTGACGGGGGTGCGCGATCTTTCGATCATCGCGACCCCGCCCGTGGACCGCTTGGCCGTTCGCACTGCCGTACTGCCCTATGATCCGATGGTGGTGCGCGAGGCAATCTTGCGCGAACACTTCCGGGGCGGGCAGAGTTTTTACGTTAGCCCGCGCCTGGAAGACCTTGATATGTTAGCCGAACGCCTGCGCGCGCTGGTGCCAGAAGTTACCTTCACCACGGCCCACGGGCGCATGGCGGCAACCCAGCTTGAAGACGTGATGAACGCCTTTTGCGATGGTAAATACGATGTGCTGCTGTCCACCAATATCGTCGAAAGCGGCCTCGACATCCCCTCGGCGAACACCATGATCGTGCATCGGGCAGACCTGTTCGGCCTCTCCCAGCTCTATCAGTTACGCGGGCGCATTGGCCGCTCCAAACTGCGCGCCTACGCCTATCTCACGCTGCCCGTCGGCAAGGCACCCACCGAAAGCGCGCAAAAGCGCCTAGAGGTGATGCAAACGCTCGATAAGCTCGGCGCGGGCTTCCAACTCGCTAGCCACGATCTCGATATTCGCGGCGCAGGCAACCTCTTGGGCGACGAGCAGTCCGGCCACATCCGCGAAGTCGGCATCGAGCTTTACCAGCATATGCTGCAAGAAGCCGTGGACGCCGCCCGCGCCGGGGGTTTCGCGGGCGAGGGGGGGGCGGCTGAAGCCTGGTCCCCGCAAATCGCCGTCGGCATCCCCGTTCGCATTCCCGAAACCTATGTGGCTGACTTGGGCGTGCGCCTGGACCTTTACCGACGCGCCGCCGTGCTAGCCGACCGCAGCGAAATAGATGGTTTCGCTGCCGAAATGATCGACCGCTTCGGACCACTCCCCCCCGATGCCGACGGGTTCTTGAAAATCATCGCCATCAAATCCCTCTGCCGCCAAGCAGGCGTGGAGAAAATCGACGCAGGGCCGAAAGGCGTGGTGATCTCCTTCCGCAACAAGAGCTTCAAAAACCCCGACGCCCTTATCCGCTATCTGCAAAAACAAGCCGGAACAGTCAAACTCCGCCCAGACCATAAACTCGTCGTCATCCGTGCTTGGGATACGACAGCGGAGCGGTTGCAGGGCGTGACCCAGGTGATGCAGCAGTTGGCGGATTTGGTGGGGTAGGGTCTTTGGAGAGGGCGGGGCTTTCGCTTCGCGGGGTCCCTGCGCTCTTGACGGACCCATGGCGGTTTGATTAGGGTCCGCGTAATGGATGGGTGGCCGAGTGGTTTAAGGCAGCGGTCTTGAAAACCGCCGAAGGTGTGAGCCTTCCGTGAGTTCGAATCTCACCCCATCCGCCATTTAGTACTTATTTCTGCCCTTGTTTTCACCTTAATATACTGTTAAATATTCATTTCTTATTTAAATTATCATAAGTAAGTAAAGACTATATTAAAATAATACTAGATATTATATTACTTTAAACAAAATATAATCACGAACATACAACTGCTTGGTGAAATTTTAAACCGATGCGGAGTTGAAATACTTGACAAACGAAACTCAAAAAATCCACGAAATTTGGTCGCAATCCGCTGAGGCTCTACGAGAAGACATGGAGTCACTTGCCGCAAGCATTCGCGAACTCGTCCTGCGCCAACCCCCAATTCACCTTCTCGGCTATCTGCTGGGCCAATTCCACATGGTAATGATGACGGCTCACGAGAACTCGGAAGACGAGCCTCGTCTTAACAAGGATGTTATTAAGACCTTTCAGTTTGCACTTGAATATATTCATGCGGTGTGGAGCAGCCATGGTGCCTTACCGCCGGAGAGCGCCCCTTTTGACGAGAGTCTGGCCGGTGAGCTGATGAATGCGCTCGCCCAGCTTGAGGAAAAGGCCATGCGGTATTGCATAGTCAGCTCGGAAACGCAGACCGAATTTCATGCGAAATCAACCTGGACGTTTATCAGAGGTCACAGATACCAGGTTCTGGAAGGCGAATTCTTCCGGTTCGTGCTCGCACCGCACGACGCCGCGCTTCGTGAAGCCTATGGCATGGGTTCCGAGGAGATTGCATCAGGAATTCAGAATATCTCTGACACTTTTAGGACCGGATTCAGCGGCGCAGCCAACAAGCTCATGGAGCGAATGGACGAGACCTACCGAATGGTAGAGGAAACCGGAGAAACACTCGAAACTGTGCTCAAACGCCTTCAGGCTGAGAATTCCCCCTTCACTGCGGAAATGTCGGGGATCATGCACGACATGTTTTCTTGTGGTGTCTGTAACCTTACCCGTCATTCTCGCCTGCCGCAGCCGCTGCTTGCAGATCTTTCTTACGAACCCGGACAGAATGACCAGTTCTTCGCGGACGGTCCGTTTTCGGGTACACCGATGCGTACACTGCCCGCCAGGGTCAGGCCTGGGATCCGACTGGGTGATGAGTTCTTCGCTACCGATGGCCAATTCGTGCGCGATTCGGCCTACCGCACGATCCAGTGGGGGCTGTGGAAGCGCCTACCGTATCGGGACGAATGGCTGAAACGTCAGGGTCAAGCTGTAGAGCAGGCTTATCCCGTCATTTTTTCGGAGCAACTGAAGGGCGCACAAAGGTTTGAGAGCGTCTTCTACCGCAACACGCAAAGCAGTGAGTGGGTCGAGACCGATCTGCTGATCGTGCTTGCCGATGCGCTACTTGTTGTCGAAGCAAAAGCTGGCGTCATGCCGATGCAATCCCCCGCCACCAACTTCGCGAGCCACGAGCGCGCTATTAAGGAGCTTATCACTAAAGCTTATCGTCAGTGCAAACGATTTCTGGAGTATCTCGCTAGTGCGCCTGAGGTTGCTCTCTACAATCTCGTTGATGGTCAGTATGTCGAAATAGGCCGCATCCGGCAGGATCGGTTTCGATTGGTCCTTCCGATCGGTCTCACTGTGGAAGCCTTCGCTCCATTTTCTGCGATGGCCAAGGAATTTCCCGAGATCGAACCAATACTCGGCAGGTACTCATTCATTTCAATGTCCGTCGATGATCTCTTTGTATTGCGGCGCTTTCTGCCCACGACGGGGGAGCTGCTCCACTATCTTGAGGTGCGGCAGTACGTAGCAGGTCTCAAAGGGGCGCTGCTGTTCGATGAGGCAGATCACCTGGGTGCGTACATCACCAAGAACCGCTTTGACATAGATATCCGCGAGCAACTCAAGGAAGCCAACCAAGTCACCTGGGACGGTTTCAGTGACAAGGTGGATCGGCACTTCGAAGTTGAAGATTGGCAAACGGCACCGCCGCCGTCACAACCGTTTCCCGCGATACTTAATAGCTTGCTCAGGGCACTGGACGAATTCCGCCCAGACGGCTGGCTGCAGTTTGACAGCCTTCTAAGAGACTATGGACATGAGGGGCGCGAGAATATCGGTCACTGTTTTGATATGCTCATTCCTACCCTCGCAGAACACCCAAGACGTCGATTTCAAATTGGCGAAGACATGCCCATGCAATTTTGGCTCTTTCGCGAAGGTGAAATGCTTACGCCAGAGGAAGTACATTATCAGGCGGAGGTTGGATGCTTGATAGCCAGAGTTCCAAATATCAGGGTTCTGCTTATTTCCTATAACAGTCTGTATAAAATCAGCAGTTTACGTTGCAAAACATATCGAGCTCCATCAATTCTACAGAAAAATTACTCGACGCTACAGAACGAAGCTGACCAACAACGGAGAAGAATGATTGCGCAGAACTAAAATAGAACGTCATGAGGCGACACTCCCCCTCTAAACTCCCTGCATCAATCCCCCATCCACCCGGATATTCTACCCGGTGATTTGACTCGCCCCGTCGGATGCCAGGAAGGCCACCCTCAAGGGAGTTCCTTCGGTGGTGGAGAGGCTGTCGCTCCAGCCGGGGCGAATAATATCCCCGAAAATCTCACTGACCTCCCACCCCTCACACGCTATGCGCCCGTCGCCCAGTACAGCCGCTGATCCGTCACTTTCAGCGTCTCCTCCGAGCTTACCCCGTTCTCGCGCCCCCCACCCGCCACAGGTGACGCTCCCGCCAAAGGTCTCTATGCTCACGGCTCTTTCGGTTGCGTTGGGCGGATGGTATGGCTTTTTTTGTCTCGAAGCTCCTGTGGATCATCGCCAACCCGGCGAATATGCTCGGTTTGCTGGTCGTGCTGACGGCTGGGGCGGCGTTGGTGGGGTGGCGGCGGCTGTCGGCGGTGTTGCTCACGGTGCTGGTGTTGCTATGCGGCACGCTCACGCTCACGCCGCTGCCGAGTGCCTTGCTGGGGGTGTTGGAAAATCGCTTTCCGCAGCCCGATCTCAGAAAACTCGCCAAGGTCGATGGCATTATCGTGCTGGGCGGGGCGGTGGATACCAACCGTTCGGCGGCGTTCAATACGCTGGTGGTTTCCGATGCCGGCGAGCGGTTGTTGGCGTTGGTCGATCTGGGGCGGCGTTATCCGAATGCCAAGCTGGTGATGACGGGCGGCTCGGCCAATATTGATGGGGAAGATGCTGTGCGGGAGGCCGATTTGGTCCGCGACCGTTTTCTGCCGATGGTTGGGTTCGATCCTGCCCGCGTGATCTTCGAGCGCGCGTCCCGCAATACCGATGAGAACGCCCGGTTCAGTGCCGCGCTGGTTAAGCCGCAACCCGGCGAAACTTGGCTGCTGGTGACGAGCGCCTACCATATGCCGCGCGCCGTGGGCATTTTTCGCCACCAAAGCTGGCCCGTAGTGCCGTATCCGGTTGATTATGGGTCGTGGCCGGAAAGCCGTATTACCTTCGATCTGCTCGCGGGTTTGCATGATTTCTATTGGGCCAGCCGGGAATGGATCGGCCTTGCGTATTACTGGACACTCGGGCGGACAGAAAGCCTCTTTCCGGCCCCGTAATGAGTGGGACGTGCCCGTACTTGATTGCGTCATACGCGCACCTGTGCGAGAAGAGCGGTAGCGTAAATGAGAATGGGGCGCAGTGATGCGAGCGACGGGACTTCAGATCAGCCTTGGGGCGGCCCTCGTGTCCGCGCTGCTGCTGGCACACCCGGTTGCAGCTCAGGAGAAAGCCAGCTTCGCGGTATGGCTGGCAGGTTTTCGGCAGAGCGCGGCGGAAAAAGGCGTCTCCGAGCCTACACTCGACCGGGCGCTCACGGGCCTCGCCCCCATCCCGCGCGTGCTGGAACTCGATCAGCGCCAGCCGGAAAAAACGATTCGCTTTGAAACCTACCGCAAGGGCGTGGTGAGCGATGCGCGGGTTAAAGCCGCAAAAGAGCGCGCGGTGCTGCACCGGGCCGCGCTGAAGGCGGTTTCGGCGGAAAGCGGTGTTCCGGTCTCCTTCATTCTAGCGCTCTGGGCGATAGAAAGCGATTTTGGGCGCGGGCAGGGCGGGTTTGCCGTCATCCCTTCGCTGGCAACCCTGGCCTATGACGGGCGGCGGCAGGCGTTTTTTGCGGGCGAGTTGCTGGCGGCTTTGCAGATTCTCGACCGGGGCGAGGCAACGCTGGCGCAACTGCGCGGCTCCTGGGCCGGGGCGATGGGGCAATCGCAGTTCATGCCGTCGAGCTACCTTAAATATGCCAAAGATGGCGACGGCGACGGCAAGCGCGATATTTGGACCAATCCGCGCGATGTCTTTGCCTCTATCGCCAATTATCTCGCCACGGTTGGTTGGCGGCAAGATGTGCGCTGGGGGCGGGAGGTGCGGGCTTCGCGTATCGTGCCGGGCGATCTCATCGGCGTGAAAATTCGCAAACCCTTGGCAGAGTGGACCGCGCTGGGGCTAACCCGCCTCGACGGGCAAAAGCTGCAAGGGCCGATAGGAATTGAAGCCTCGCTGGTTCAGCCCGATGGGCCGGAGGGGCCGTCTTATTTGGTCTATGACAATTTTCGGACGTTGATGGATTGGAACAGATCAACCTATTTCGCTACGGCGGTGGGGTTGCTGGCGGATCGGATTGGGGATGGTTGAGCGGATTATGATGACAGACGCAAATTTCTCGCCCCTTCGCCTTGCGCTAAGGCTGGGTATTCTCGGGCTTGCGGCGGCAGGGCTTGTCGCCTGCGGGGGCGGGTCGCGCAGCCCTGCAACCGGGGCAACGCAACCGGCACCGGGCGGAGATATTACGGCGCAGGTGCCGCAAAAGGCCGTTTACAAGGTGGGCGCGCCCTATCAAATCAACGGCGTTACCTATTATCCGTCCGAAGATTTCACCTACGATGAAAGCGGCGTTGCCTCCTGGTACGGGCCGGGGTTTCACGCCAAACTGACGGCCAATGGTGAAGATTACGATCAGAACGACATGACGGCGGCCCACCGCACGCTACCCATGCCGAGCTTCGTGCGCGTGACCAATCTCGATAATGGCCGCACGGTCGTGCTCCGAATCAATGATCGCGGCCCGTATGCGCGGGGCCGGATTATTGATATTTCCCGGCGCGGCGCGCAGTTGCTCGGGTTCGATCAGGCCGGAACGGCGCGGGTGCGGGTGCAGGTGCTCACTCAGGAGTCGCGCCAGATGGCCGATGCGTTGCGGAGCCAAGGCCGCGTCGCCTCCGATGCCGCCAGCAAGGGCAGCGGCACCGTGATCGCCCGTGTTGCGCCGCCGCCGACTGATCCGAAGGCAACGGCGGCCCCGCGCAGCACGGTTGCGGTGGAACGGTTGGAGGCGCCGAGCGGTGTTAAGTCTAATAGTGTTCCGGGTGGCTCTGCTGGTATCCCGCCCGCAGGCTCCGCGCCCGTAACGGGCACGCAACAGGTGATCGCCCAACCGCCCGATCCAACAGGCATTGGCCCGACGACGACCCCGAAACGGACACAATTGTTTATTCAAGTAGCCGCGCTGTCGAGCGAGGAGGGCGCGCGGGTTCTAAGCCAACGGCTCAACGGCTATGGCCGCGTGGTGATCCAGCCGATCACCGCTGCCAACGGTCAACGCCTCCAGCGTGTGCGGATAGGCCCGCTCGCCAGCGTTGATGACGGCGACCGCACTTTAGATGATGTCATCAATCGCGGCGGGTATCCCGATGCCCGCCTCGTGGTGGAATAAGAGAAGGAGTAAGAGCGATGCGCGAGATTTTAGGGGTGCGGCAGCGTCTCTCTGGAAGTGTTTTCGGCGCGATGGTGGTCGCGATGGCCCTTGTGGTGCAGCCACTTGCCGCTCAACAGGCCCAGCAAAGCGGCAAGCCACCGGCGGCAAAGCCAGCGCCAGCAGCAAAATCCGCGCAAACCAAGCCTTCCACGCAAACCCCGCCGCCGCCGCCCGCGCCGACGGTCAACGCTAAAGGCTGGCCGATTATCGAGACGACCGGCAGCCACGCGCTGCTGCTCGATGCCAATACCGGCACTATCTTGATGGATAAGAACGCCGATCAGCGTATGTTCCCCTCGTCGATGACGAAGATGATGACGACGCATATTGTTTTCGAGAAGCTCAAAAAGGGCGACTTGAAAATGACCGACGAATTAACGGTTTCGGAAAAAGCCTGGCGTACCGGCGGCTCGAAAATGTTCATCGACGTTGGCTCGCGCGTGACGGTGGAAGATTTGCTGCATGGCGCGGTCATTGCCTCGGGGAATGATGCCTGCGTTGCGCTCGCCGAGGGTATTTCGGGGACCGAGGAAGCCTTTGCCGATGAAATGAACCGACATGCCAAAACGATTGGTATGACCGACAGTAATTTCCGTAATTCATCTGGCTGGCCCGACCCCGATCATTGGACCACGGCCCATGATCTTGCCGTGCTGGCGCTTTCGACCATTCGGAATTTTCCAGAATATTACCCAATGTACGCCCAGCGCGAGTTTACCTTCAACAATATCAAGCAGGGCAACCGCAACCCGCTGCTCTACTCGATGCCGGGGGCGGATGGCTTAAAGACGGGTCATACGGAAATCGCGGGCTTTGGCCTCACGGCCTCGGCCGCGCGGGAGGGGCGGCGGCTGGTGCTGGTGGTCAATGGTCTGAAATCTATGAAAGACCGCGCCCAGGAAACCGAACGCTTGATGGAGTGGGGCTTCCGCGAGTTCGATTCGTACCTCGTCGGCAAACCCGGCGAGCCGCTAACCGATGTGCCCGTTTGGCTCGGCACGCACCCCAGCGTGAGCGTAACCGTAAAGGACGCCGCCTATGTTACGCTGCCACGCCGGTTACGGAAAGATATGGTGGCCGTTGCCAAATTCGATGGGCCAGCGCAAGCCCCCGTGCTTAAAGGGCAGCCGCTTGGTAAGCTGGTGATTTCGGCTCCCGGTGCCGATTCGATTGAAATTCCGCTGGTCGCCGCTGCCGATGTGCCGGAACTTGGCCTGTTTGGCCGCGTTGGGGCCGCAATGCGCCATTATGTTCTGGGGTCGGCGCAATAGGCGATGACCAAGCGCTTCATCAGCTTTGAAGGCGGCGAGGGCGGCGGCAAATCAACCCAGATTGCCCGCTTAGCCAACTGGTTGCGCGGGCAAGGGCAGGGGGTTGTTGTTACGCGCGAACCCGGCGGCTCGGCAGGGGCGGAAGAGATACGCGCGCTTCTCGTGACGGGTTCCTCAGATCGTTGGGATGGCGAAACGGAAGCGCTGCTGGTTTCCGCCGCGCGCCGGGATCATGTGTGTAAGACCATTCTTCCGGCCTTGAATAGGGGCGCGTGGGTGCTCTGTGATCGTTTTATCGATTCAACCCTGGCCTATCAGGGCTATGGGCGCGGCTTGCCGCTGCCTCTCTTGCGGACGCTTCAGCAAATCGCAACCGACGGACTTCTGCCCAGCCTAACGCTGTGGCTCGATTTGCCGCTGGAGGAGGGTTTGCGCCGCGCCGCTATTCGGAAAGACCAGGAGGCGCGTTTCGAGGGGCTTGATCTCGATTTTCACCGCCGGGTTGCTCGAGGCTTTACCGATCTTGCCGCCGCCGAACCCGAACGGTTTCAGCGGATTGAGGCAGCAGGATCACCCGACGAGGTTAGCGCCCGCGTGTGTGCCACCGTGCGCGCCCGCTTCCCCGATCTCGCCTGATGCGGCCCGCGCGCGAAACCCTTACCCTTATCGGGCATGGGGCGAATGAACGGCTGGTAAGCGATGCGCTTTCCGGCAACCGTGTGCCGCAAGCTTGGCTGCTAACGGGACCGCCGGGGGTTGGAAAAGCCACTTTTGCTTACCGCATGGCCCGGTTTCTGCTCACGGGCGGGGGCGCTGCGGCAGGCCCCAGCCTGTTCGGCGATAGTGCGCCCATCACCAGTCTCGCGGTTCATGAGAATCATCCCGCCGTCCGTCAAATCGCTGTCGGCTCGCACCCCGACCTGTTGGTGATCGAGCGGGAGATGGACGAAAAGCGCGATAAGATGAAGGCCGCGATTAGCGTCGATCAAGTCCGCGAGATTAGCCAGTTTCTGCGCCTCACCGCATCGCAAGGCGGCTGGCGCATTGTGCTGATTGATAGCGCCGACGAGATGAATATCAATGCCGCCAATGCCTTGCTAAAGGTTCTGGAAGAGCCGCCGAAACGCGCACTGCTGCTACTGGTGAGCCATACGCCGGGCCGCCTGCTGCCCACAATCCGCTCGCGCTGCCGCCTGTTGCGGTTCGCGCCGCTGCTACCGGAGGAGGTTCGCATAGCGGCAGAAGCCGTTCTAGAGGGCGAGCCGCTCGATCCTATCGCCCTTACTCTGTCGGACGGCGCCCCAGGCCGCGCCCTCGCGCTTGCCGACCCCGACACGCGCAGCGTTCTGACGGATTTATTGGCCCTGTTGCGGCAGGCGCCCAACTGTGATCCCGCCGCCGTTCATGGCTTCGCTGAAAAGCTCGGTAAGGCCGCTGCCGATGCCCAGTATCGCAGCTTTATTACGCAGTTCGATGCGTGGCTGATGCGCGTTATCCGTCATTCAGCCCGGAATGGGCGCGTTCCCAACGATTTACCGGGCGAGGCTGAAGCCGCAGAAGCGGTGTTGCGCGCGGCAGGAAGCCTTGATCGCTTGATCGAGGTGTGGGAAAAAAACACTCAGCTTTTTCGGCAGACGGATGGGCTTAATCTCGACCGCAAACAGGCGGTTCTCTCGGCCCTTTTGCCTCTGACCCAGCGACTATAATTCTGAAGGAATTTCGATGACCGCGCCGCAGTCCGCCGTAGCCCGCTACTACCTCACCACGCCGATCTATTATGTGAACGATAAACCCCATATCGGTCATGCCTACACGACGCTTGCCTGCGACGTGTTGGCGCGCTTTTTGCGGCTGGACGGCACGCAGGTGCATTTCCTGACCGGTACGGACGAGCACGGCCAAAAGGTTGAGAAATCGGCGGCAGCAGCGGGGATGGAGCCGAAGGCGTTTACCGATAAGGTCTCGCAGAATTTCCGCGACCTTGCCGCCCGGATGCATTTCACCAACGATGATTTTATCCGCACGACCGAGCCGCGCCATTACGCCGCCTGCCAAGCGCTGTGGAAGCGTTTGATGGAGAAAGGCGAAATCTACTTGGGTGCTTATGAAGGCTGGTACGCTATTCGCGACGAAGCCTATTACGCCGAATCCGAACTCGTCGAAACCCCCACGGGCAAGAAAGCCCCGACCGGGGCCGAAGTGGAGTGGGTGACGGAGCCGAGCTACTTCTTCCGACTGTCCAACTGGGGCGACAAGCTGCTCGCGTTCTACGAGACTAACCCGGATTTCATCGCGCCGCGCTCGCGCCGCAACGAGGTGTTGAGCTTCGTTAAAAGCGGGTTACAGGATTTATCGGTCTCGCGCACCAGCTTTTCCTGGGGTGTTCCCGTGCCGGGTGATGACAAGCACATCATGTATGTGTGGTTCGATGCCTTGACGAATTACCTGAGCGCCCTCGGTTATCCCGATGAAAACGGAGCCTTATATAAGGATTTCTGGCCGCCCGCACTGCATATGGTTGGTAAGGATATTTTGCGCTTCCACGCCGTTTTCTGGCCCGCCTTTTTGATGGCCGCCGATCTGCCGGTTCCGGGGCGAGTGTTCGCCCACGGCTGGTGGACGAACGAGGGCCAGAAGATTTCTAAATCTTTGGGCAATGTTATCGACCCGTTGGTGTTGATCGACACCTACGGGCTTGATCCGGTGCGCTACTTTCTGTTGCGGGAAATCTCCTTCGGCAATGATGGCGACTTCAGCCATGCCCAGATAGTTAAGCGCATCAATACCGATTTAGCCAATGATCTTGGCAACTTAGCCCAGCGCGTTCTGTCGATGATCGCCAAGAACTGCGGCGGCACCGTGCCAACACCGGGCGACTTCACCGAAGCCGATCACGAGATGCTCAACGCGGCAGCCGCCTTGCACGACAGCGTGCGCGCGAGTTTTCTGGAACAAGCCTTCCACCGGGGGCTTGAGGCGATTTGGGATGTGGTGGTCGCCGCCAACCGCTATGTCGATCAGCAAGCGCCCTGGACCCTGCGGAAAACCGATTTTGCGCGTATGGAAACCGTGCTGTATGTGCTGGCCGAGGTGATCCGGCAGTTGGGCCTTATCGTTCAGCCGATTATGCCCGCATCCGGCGGGAAGCTGCTGGATCAAGTCGCCGTGGCTCAGGGCGCGCGCAGTTTCGCCCACTATACAACCCGCCTCGTGCCCGGCACGGCGTTGCCCGCCCCGCAGGGCGTGTTCCCGCGTTGGGTGGCGGAAGCGGAAGAAGAAGGGGCGGCATCGTGACTCTGCTTGTCGATAGTCATTGTCACCTGGATTTCCCCGACTTTGCTGAGGATCTCGATGGCGTCGTTAGCCGGGCTGGGGCGGCGGGCGTGGGGTTGATGCTGACTATCGGCACCAAGCTGCACGCTTTCCCCAAGGTGCGCGGCGTGGCGGAACGCTTCCCTAATATCTATTGCTCGGTTGGCGTGCATCCGCATGAGGCCGAGAATGATTGGGGCTATGCGGCGGAAACCTTGATTGCCGAAACCCATCACCCGAAAGTGGTGGCAATTGGCGAAACCGGGCTTGATTATTTCTACGATCACAGCCCGCACGAGCTTCAGCAAAAGAGCTTTCGCGCCCATTGCGACGCCGCCCGCCGCACGGGCCTGCCGATGATTATTCACACCCGCGATGCCGATGCCGATACGATCAGCCTGCTGGAAAGTGAACTCGCTCAGGGGCCGTTTACGGGAGTGATCCACTGCTTCACTGGCACGCGGCGGCTGGCGGAAGCCTGCCTTGGCATGGGGTTCTACATCTCTATCTCCGGCATCGTCACCTTCAAAAGCGCCGCCGATATTCGCGCAACGATAGCAGAGGCCGTGCCGATGGATCGGCTGTTGGTGGAAACCGATGCGCCCTACCTTGCGCCCATCCCCCATCGCGGCAAACGCAACGAGCCTGCCTTTACCCGCAAAACCGCCGAATGCGTGGCGGGCATCAAGAATGTTTCGTTCGATGCGCTGGCAGAGGCGACCACGGATAATTTCTTTCGGCTGTTCAGCAAGGTTCCGCGCGCGGCACTGCTGGAGCAGGCCGCGTGAAAATCACCATCCTCGGCAGTGGTGCGTCCGGGGGGGTGCCGCTGGTTGGCGGGATATGGGGCAGTTGCGACCCCAACGAGCCGAAAAACCGCCGCCGGAGAGCTTCGATTCTGGTCGAAATCGAGGCTTCTGACCCGGAAGGAAGCGGGGAGGCGGCGACGATTTTGGTCGATACCTCCCCCGACCTGCGCGAGCAACTGCTGATGACAGGATCCCGCCGTCTCGATGCCCTGCTGTGGACCCACGCCCACGCCGACCATATGAACGGCATAGATGACGTGCGGATGATTAACCGCTTCATGAACGCTGCCATTCCCGCTTACGGGCCGCCGGAAACTATCGCGCACGCCCACCGCGCCTTCGGCTACGCGCTAGAGCCACTACCGAAGGGCGTGAGCTTCTACTTCAAACCCTGCCTGGAGGGCCGCCCCATCGACCCCGGCCCGTTTACCGCCGCAGGCGTGGCGATTACTGCCGTCGAGCAAGACCACGGCTTCCTCCGCACCTACGGCTACCGCTTCGGGCGCGTGGCCTATTCAACCGATGTGGTGCAAATGCCGCCGGACGTGCTGGCCCAGTACGAGGGGTTGGACCTGTGGATCGTCGATGCCTTCCGCCCAACACCCCACACCACTCACAGCCACCTATCGCGCACGCTGGAGTGGATCGCGGCGGTTAAGCCGAAACGCGCTATTCTCACCCATATGAACGAAGACATGGATTATGCGACGCTGCGGGCGAGCCTGCCGGAGGGGGTGGAGCCGGGGTTTGACGGGATGGTGGTGGGGGTTTAGGAAACCATACCCTGTTATAGGCGCTGCAAGTTTGCTAGCACGATCTCCCGCCAAATGCGCAACGGCGTAACCCATTGATCCGGTTTATTATAATTACCGCAATGGATTACCGTAACCAACCCGGCATCGGGCAGGATCCAAAGGCGCTGGCCGCCGTTGCCCAATCCGGCCAGCCACGGGCGCTCGCCCTTCAAGGCAGGGGTGAGGGCGGAGCCGTGCCACCACAGCCGCGCGTATTGAAGGCCGTCGCCGGTCGAGACGAGTGATTGGCTGAGACTATCAACCCACGCCTCGGGGATAAGTTGCTGATCTTGCCAACGCCCGCGCGCTAGAACGAGTTGACCAATACGAAGCAAATCGCGCGGTTTCAGCCGCAAGCCCGACGCCGCCGAGGCCATGCCGTCGCGCCCCTGCACCCACTCGGCCTCGGTAATTCCCAAGGGGCCAAAAAGGGCCTCGCGGGCAAACGCCAGCAGCCCCATTTTCGTGCCTTCCTGGATGATAGCGCCGATTAAGGCGACGGCCCCGCCTGAATAGGTCCAACGCTGGCCAGGCTCGCTGACGATTGAGCGCTCCAGAATGAACCGAAACCGATCCGTCGCATTCTCCATCGCAATTTCACTGTTCGCGGGATCGGAATAGGGCCGCGTTTCATCCCATTCTAAGCCGAGCGTCATCGACAGAGCATGGTTGATTTGCAACCGCGCGCGCTTCGGGTCCGCCGCCAGATCGGGATATTGCGGAAACTCGGCCAGCAGCGGTGCTTCGGGGGGCGGTACTAAGCCACGCTCCAAGGCAATGCCGTAGAGGAGCGCAACGATGCTCTTCGTCACCGAGCGCAGATCATGCAGCGTGTCGGGTGAGAAGGTGACGCGGCCAAGGTGCTTGCCCCAACTCTCATCTGTTCCCGCATAATAGCGCTCCAGAATCAGGCGACCGTTGCGCGCCACCAGAACACTGTGAAGACCGTTCAGCAATCCCGACCGGACGCCAGCATCCAGCTTATCGGCCAAGTCTGCGCTGAAACCTAGGGCTTCTGGTGCAGCGGATAGCCAGGTATCTGAAGAGGCAGCAGCGAGGTGTGTGGGCGATACCATCAAGCTGGCTCCTATTCCGCCTAAAACGGCGCGGCGTGAGGTTCGATAAACCATGCCTACTTCTCCAAGCTGCTTAAAGCGCTTTTTCTCGCTTCGCCGCCTGCCACAGTGCCTCCATCTCCGCCAAACTCGCCGCCTCCACCGATTTCCCGTCCGCCGTCAGCGCCGTTTCGATAAAGCGGAACCGCCGGTCGAACTTAGCGTTGGTTGAGCGTAGGGCGGCTTCTGGGTCGATGTTTAGGTGGCGGGCGAGGTTGACGGCGCAGAACAGGATGTCGCCTAGCTCATCTTCCAGGCGGGCCGTGTCGCGGGTGGGGGCCACAAACTCGCGCTCGAACTCGCCCAACTCCTCGCGCAGTTTGTCGAACACATCGGTCGGGTCGGTCCAGTCGAAGCCGACGCGGGCGGCGCGTTTTTGCAGTTTTAGCGCGCGGAGCAGGGCGGGCAGGGCGCGGGCGACGCCATCGAGCACGCTGCTCGGCTCTTCTGTAGCTTTCGCCGCGCGCTCTTCGGCTTTAATCACTTCCCAGGCCGCTACCTGCCCATCGGAATCGCGGCCATCGGGGGCGGTGAAGACGTGCGGGTGGCGGCGGATCATTTTGGTAGCGATAGCGTCCGCCACATCGGCGAAGGTAAAGCCGCCTGCATCTTGGGAAATCTGGGCCTGGAACACCACCTGCAACAGCAGGTCGCCCAACTCCTCCTTCAGCGCCTGCGGGTCGCCCTCGGCGACGGCATCGGCCACCTCATAGGCTTCCTCGATGGTGTAGGGAACGATGGTTGCGTGCGACTGCTCTAAATCCCACGGGCAACCGGTTTCAGGGTCGCGCAGCCGGGCCATGATGGCCAGCAGGCGCTGCATCGGGTCGGCATGATCGGGCGGGGGCAGCGTCATGCGGCACTACCCTCCAAGGCAACAGGAACGCGAAGGGCCTGGCCCTTGCTGAGCACATAAAAAGCGTCCTGCGGGCGGTCTTGAGTGAACATTGCCTCTTCATCAAGACCCAGATAAAGACCGCGCAAGATAATACCGGAAATCCCGTGCGATATTACAAGATGCGGCACCGTAACTTCGGCATGATCGTCCAACCAGCGGTCGAGCCGCATAATCGCTGCCGCATCGCCTTCGCCGCCGGGCGCGGCGCGAAAAATATCAATAACGTCAAGATGATGCTGGTCGGGCGGCAGGTTAGCGCGGACTTGCCGCCAATCCTGGCCTTCCCAAGCCCCTGCGGTCATTTCCTTAAGGCGGGGTTCGATCCGGTGGCTAAGGGCGTAACCGCCGGGGCCGCGCATGAGTTCTTCGGCAATCAGCGCCGCCGTTTGCCGGGTTCGCCCCAACGGGCTAATCTGAAGCGGGAGCGGGCCGGGGGCGGGATAGCGGCTAGCCAGAAACGCCCGTGCCGCCACGCCCATCGCGCGCGCCTGTGCTTTTCCAAGATCCGTCAGCGCCGAATCGCCCGCGCCTTGCATTCGGAAACTCTGGTTCCACAGGGTTTGCCCGTGGCGAAACAACAGGATCACGCGATTATCTCCTCAGGCGCACAACCGAGCGGTTAAACGCAGTTTTAGAGTATAGAAAACCACCGGGATGGCAGCAAGGCATTGCACGCATCCGCGCCTAACCCAAATGTCGCATAATGCATATTATGTGATGAATTGATAAAATCCCACTTAGAGTGAACCTGTTAAATTACCAGTTCCAGGCCCAGTTCCAGGCGCTGCGCTGACGCGATTGGCGATCTCTACCAATAGCTCCCGGAGCCAACGGTGAACCGGGTCTTGGCGGTAGCGCGTGTGCCACGCCATTTGGACTGGGAAGCGCCCGAGATCGACCGGCGATGGCAGAATTTTCAAGCGCTTATCGTCGGCAAGGCGTCGGCAAATTTGCTGGGGCAACGTGCTGCAATAATCGGTAACGGCGATCAGATCGGGAATTGCCAGAAAATGCGTGACCGACACCACCACCTCGCGCGTTAACCCTGCCCGCTCCAACGCTTGAAACAGCCCGGCGCGTAACCGGCCCGGCGGCAATAAATTGACGTGCTTGAGGCTCTCATACTGTTCCTGAGTTAGATGATCGGCGACGCGCGGGTGGTCGGCGCGAACAATGCAGGCTAGCCCATCGGTCATGAGCAACTGCACCACCAGCGTATCCGGCGGATCGGTGACGCGCCCGAGCACGAGCGCCGTGGTGCCAGAGACGACGCCCGTTTCCGCTAAATCCGCCCCGAACGGAATAATTCGCAGGCGCATACCGGGCGCGCGCTGGCCGAGTTCGGCCACAAGATGCGGCAGCAGCACATATTCCACATAGCCATTCGCCGCGATGGTGAGGTGATCGCGGGCGTGGGACGGGTCGAACACTTGCTGGCCCAGAACGATCCGGTCCAACTCGGCCAAAGCCGCTGCAATTTCTGGTGCTAAATCCACGGCTTTCTGGGTCGGCTGAATGCCATAGCGCGCCCGCACGAACAGCGGATCACGAAACAAAGCCCGCAACCGCGTGAGCGTATTACTAAGCGCGGGTTGCGTGACGCCTAAACGTTCGGCGGCCTGGGTAACGCTGCGCTCTTCCACGAGGGCGACGAAAGTTCGGAGCAGGTTTAGATCATAGCGCATCAGATATATAGTTTAGCGTATATCTAAAATCATAGAAATAAAATTGTAGTATGATGTGTTGCGGGGCATGGTGTGGCTCCACCCCTTAAGGAACTGTCCCATGAAAAATATCCTTTTTGTTTTAACGAGTTATGATCGCTTGCTGAACGGCGAGAAAACCGGCATTTGGCTGGAGGAGCACGCCGTTCCTTACCGCGTTATCACGGGGGCCGGGCATCGCGTTACGGTCGCGTCCGTATCGGGCGGCGTGGTTCCCGTCGATCCCAAAAGCCAACCGAGCGCCGATCAAGCGACCCTTTGGGCCGATGCGACGGCAACGCTGGCCACGACTCCGGCCTTTAATATACTTAATGTTGATGAGTTCGATGCGATATATATGCCCGGCGGCCACGGTACAATGTTCGATATGCCCTTCAATACGGGCTTGCACCGCCTGTTGCAGCGTTTTGAGGATTCGGGCCGCATTATCGCCAGCGTTTGCCACGCCCCTGCCGTGTTCGGCGGCTTCTACCGGGCTGATGGTACACCGTTTGTCGCCGGGCGTACCCTTGCCGCCTTCACCAACTCGGAGGAAGCCGCCGCAGGCGGAACTGATAAGGTTCCTTTCCTGCTAGAGACCCGGCTGAAAGACCTTGGCGCAACTCACAGTCCTGCACCCAATTGGTCATCGCACGCGGTGCAAGATGGCAAACTGATTACGGGGCAGAACCCGCAATCGTCGGGAGCCGTCGCAGAGAAACTGCTCGCCAGCCTGTAGATAAATCAACTATTAACGCTGGGCATTGATGCGAGGGGCTATAACGGCAAGACAGACCTTCCCTCACTCGGAGAAAACCGATGCCCCTCGTTCGTCTCGATCTGCCGAAAACCCTGGCCGACCAGGCCCGCCCGATTGCCGATGCGGTTCACAATGCCCTCGTGTCGGCTATTGGTATCCCTGCCGACGATAGATTTCAGGTAATCACACTGCACGATCCCGCACACCTAATAATCGACGCAACCTACCTCGGGATTGCGCGCAGTCCGAACGCGCTGATTGTGCAAATCTATCTACGCCAAGGCCGCACAGTGGAGTTAAAAAAAGCGCTCTATGCCGTCATCGCGGCCAATCTGGTCGCGCTCGGGTTACGGGCGGAAGACGTGCTGGTCTCATTGTCTGAAAATGACCTGCCCGACTGGTCCTTCGGGCTTGGGGTTGCTCAATATTGCTAGGTGCGTAAACTGCCGCCTCACCGATCCGCTTTATTGAGCTTGGAGTGCCTGGATGTCCGTTTCTTTCACCAAAACCGTTCTCGTAACCGGGGCTACCGCCGGGTTCGGCACGGCCATCGCCCGCCGTTTTATCACCGAAGGGCATAAGGTTATCGCCACCGGACGCCGGGAAGACCGGCTTCAGGAGCTTCAGGCGGAGTTTGGGGCCGACAAACTCCTGCCGCTGGTACTGGATGCGCGCGACCGTAAAGCGACGGAAGCCGCCTTCGCAAGCCTCCCCGCCCCTTTTGCCGAGGTCGATGTTTTGGTGAATAACGCGGGTCTCGCCCTCGGGCTTGGTCCGGCACCGGAAGCCGATCTCGATGATTGGGAAGTGATGGTCGATACCAACGTGAAGGGTATGATGTTTGCAACGCGCCTGCTGCTACCTGGTATGCTGGCGCGGGGGCGCGGCCATATCGTTATGCTCGGCTCGACTGCGGCAAAATACCCCTATCCAGGCGGGCACGTGTATGGGGCGACAAAAGCCTTCGTGCATCAGTTCGCCCTTAACCTGCGCGCCGATCTGGTTGGCACCAATGTGCGCGTCAGCGATATTCAGCCGGGCCTGTGTGGTGGTACGGAGTTCTCGAACATCCGCTTCAAAGGCGACGACGCCAAGGCGGCTGCCATGTACGCAGGCACCCAGCCGCTACTAGCGGAAGATATCGCCGAAGCGATCTTTTGGGTCACAGCCCTGCCCGCGCATGTGAACATCAACAGCATTCAAATGATGCCCACCTGCCAAGCCCCCGGCCCGCTGGCGGTAAAGCGTCAGGGCTAGTCGAGGCCGATTAGGGCTTTGAACTCTGGGGTGAAATACTCGCGCAGAACCGAATAGGGTATCTGCGCGAGTTGAGGGCCGACAGCATAGGGACCAACCTCATATAAGCCGAAATAGATACCGAAGTTTTCTTTCGGCACCCAGCGCCCCGGCTCGCCGACAGCCGTTAGAATATCGGCAGCGGCAAGCGGCTCGTAGTCCCAATCTTCCTGTTTGGCGATAACGCGCAAGGACTTATCAGCCTCACGGGCGAGGAGCGCGCGCCAAGCCATACTGGGCCGAAAAATATCTGCTTCTGTTAATTTACGGGAACGTGCGAGATCAATCGCGGTAAAATCGGAGCCGTAAAGCCCGTGTGCGCCGCCGTGATAAACATAAATCGAGGATTCAAGCACCAAGAGTTGCTTCCGGTAAAGGCTGACCTTAAACGTATGCTGAGTTTCGAAAGCATCGTCCTCGGCGGACTTTGAAGCTGTTGCACTCAAAGACTTTAAGGTAGGGGCTAGAAACTGCGGAAAACGGCGCTCTTCTACACGAATACGCTTCAGATGATCCATCTGATCGGCTTCGGCCACCGGGGCGCTGCTGTAGCTCTGGCGGGCCAGCAAAACACCGTAAGGATCGGGCAGCGTCGTTAGCGCGTCGTTCCGATAGAACTCCGTTTGCTGGGTCTGGGCATTACCGATGCAGCCTTTGACATACGCGCTCCCGTCGTCCTTCGGTGCCCACCGCGCTTGACAGATTTTTCCGATATGGGCGATCCAACCACGCTGATCGGCACGCAGCAGCAGCTTCGCGGCTTCTGGCGCGCGGGCGAGAGCATCGCGGTAGGCGGCAGCCAGCGCCACATCTGCTTCAGACAGACTGGGCGACGCGCAGATAGTTTTCTCGACTTCGGTAGTGGCTTTAGTGCAGGCGAAGCTGGGGCCAGTTTGCGCCTGGGTCACACTGGAGATTGCCGCCAGTCCGGTAAGAGTCAGACAGAGGCCAAGCACGAACCGGGTCATTTGCTCACCCCAATCAGATCAAGCGTTTTAAGGGTCTCCCAACTCCGAATCTCTCCCGCCAGCGTTTTCTGGCGGGAGAGATACCGAAACGAAAGGCTTTCGGGCTTAATATCGAGAATATCGAAATCCACCTCTAAACTGCGGCTTGTATCGATCAGCGCATCAATATCATGGGGTATGTTTAGCCACCCAGCAAAACGGGGATTGGTCAGTTCAGGATAGAAAACGATACCCTGAGACTTGATTCCTGGCGGTATAATCCGGTTTTGACCCTCGTCCGTCAACGGCATCGCCCAGCCGAACTCACGCGCTACGATGAAACCATAGTTATCCGGCAATGGGGTCAATATTTTTGTAGTAAGGACTCCAATTTTAAGACGCAGATATTTGATAATACAAGAGTCCATCGCGCCCTCAGAAGGTCTTGGAATAAGATTGTACCAACAATATTGGCTTAGATGAGCGTAGGCCGTTCGGCCATCTTCTTGGATACTGATAAGAATTTCTCCCGAAAGGCCACGAACATTCCGCTCCCAGGCAATTTGATATTCGTCAACCAGAGCCATAATCTCAGGAACAGTGCAGACACGTTCCATAATCTTATCTTTGGGCTGTTCGCATTTAATGTGGCGATCACCCTTGGCCGCACTCGTTGCGGGAATGAGTACGGCAATAAGAAATAGAGCTTTCCAGTGTGCCAAACTCATGCCCCCAAATCTCATCCAACAAAATCCCCAAACAACATCCCCCGCGCCGCCTGCCACTGCGCTTCCCGCACCGCGATCAGCAGGCCCGGATCGGTGCCTGCCGGGGAATAAGCCTTGCCGCTGAGGGGGCTTGCGGCATAACCGCCCGCCTCTTCAATCAGCAGAACGCCCGCAGCATGGTCCCACGGCAACGTGCGGTAGAACAGTGCTAAGTGGGAGTCGCCCTGGAGCAACCGCAGATAATCTTGCGCGGCGGAATAGCAGGGGGATTGCGAGGCGAAACGCTTGGCAAGCGTGGCCAGCCGCTTGCGCTCCTCACCGGGAAAAAAGCGCACCGAGAGGGCCGCGTGTTGGTCGGCAAGATCGTTGGGTGGTTCGGGCAGGCGCACGAGCGCACCATTCACCTGCGTCCCCTGCCCTTTGGCGGCAACCGCCATAACGCCCGTCAGCGGATCGTGAATCCACCCGGCATAGGTTTCGCCGCGATGAACGAGGGCGAGGATCGAGCCGAACGCCGCGTGCCCGCGCGCAAAATTGGCGGTGCCATCGAGCGGATCAATCACCCAAACCCACTCGTCGCCGTGTAGCCGGTCGCGCACGCTGGGATCGGCGGCAACCGCCTCCTCCCCCACAGTGGTTGAGCCGGGCAACAGCGCTTCCAAGGCGGGGGTAAGGGCGGCTTCCATCGCAAGATCGGCGGCGGTAACGAGATCGTTTGGGGCTTTTTCGCGAATCTCGTCTGCCGCGAGATTGCGAAAACGCGGCACCAACTCCCGTGCTGCGGTTTCCCGCAGCAAATTGGCAACAGGGCCGAGAAGCGCGGCAGCGGTGCTCATAGGCCGATCACCGATTGCGGGAACTGCCGCTGGTAGCGCGACAACGCCATCGGATCAAGCCCTACCGTAAGGTGCGCTTGCCCGGTCTCGTCATCCTCGCGCGACAGCACTTCGCCGTGGGCGTAAAGCCAAGCCAAATGCCGCCCGTCTGCCGGATTGATCGTGACGGCGATCACCTGTTGGCGGTCGCGCAGGGCTTCGTCGAGATAGGCTAGCAGCGCATCTATCCCCTCGCCCGTGAGGGCCGATAGCGGTAGCGCCGTTCCGGTCACGCGGCGGGTTTGCTCGGCAAGCCCTTCCCCATCCAAGCGATCAATCTTATTGAGAACTTCCAGCAGCCCGGCATCGACTTGCTTTTCAAGCCCAAGGGAGCGTAGCACGGTTTCCACGTCGGCCTTTTGCGCCAGACTGTCGGGGTGGGAGGCGTCGCGGACGTGCAAGATAATATCGGCTTCCAGCACCTCTTCCAGCGTGGCCCGGAAGGCCGCCACCAATTGCGTCGGCAACGCCGAGATGAACCCGACGGTATCCGACAGAATCACCCGCCGCCCGGATGGCAGCGTGAGGCCGCGCATCGTCGGGTCGAGGGTTGCGAACAGCATATCTTCCGCCAGCACTTCGGCATTGGTTAGCCGATTGAACAGCGTCGATTTTCCGGCATTGGTGTAGCCGACGAGAGCAATAACCGGTTGAGGCACTTTCTTGCGCGCGCCGCGATGCAGTTCGCGCGTACGTTTCACCTCCTCAAGCTCGCGCTTGAGCTTGGCGATACGGTCGCCAATCAAGCGCCTGTCGATTTCAAGTTGGCTTTCCCCAGGTCCGCCGAGGAAGCCGAAACCGCCGCGTTGGCGCTCCAGATGGGTCCACGACCGCACGAGCCGGGAGCGCTGATACGTGAGGGCCGCCAGCTCAACCTGAAGCCGCCCTTCGTGCGTGCGGGCACGCGCGCCAAAGATTTCGAGAATAAGCCCCGTACGGTCGATAACCTTTACCTGCCATTCGCGCTCCAGATTGCGCTGCTGCACGGGCGACAAATGGCCATCGACGATCACAACGGCAGCCTGAACCGCCTCAATGCCCTGCTTTAAGCGTTCGAGAACGCCAGTGCCGAACAGAGTGGCAGGTTTTAGAATTTTTAAGCGTACGGCTTCGGCACGCTGAACGTCGAGGCCAATGGCTTCGGCGAGGCCAATAGCCTCGTTTACGCGCCCCTCGATGGAGCGGCTATCGGGGCCTTCCTTGCGGCCTAAATCGGGATGCACCACAAAGGCGCGCGTTGCAGAATGTTCGCCAAGGGCGGTGATTTCAGAGGAAATCGCCGCCTCCGGCAAATAGGGATCGGCGGCGGGATTATCCGTCGCGCTCAAAGGATCAGACGTCACCCGCTTCCTTCACTCCATCAAACAATTGAACCGGGGCTGCGGGCATGATGGTAGAAATCGCATGTTTATATACAAGCTGCGAATGGGCATCGCGTCGCAACAAAACAGAGAAATTATCAAACCACGTCACAATACCCTGGAGCTTTACGCCATTCACGAGGAAGACCGTTACGGGGATTTTTTGCTTACGAATATAGTTCAGAAAAACGTCTTGGACGTTTTGGGATTTTTCGGAACTCATTGCGGCATTCCTTTTTGATTTTGGGTTATTGCCAACCAGACCAAGACGTTATCAGCACTAGCGCACCAATATCGTCACACACACGAACCCTATATGTAGGACAATCTTACGCGCCCGACTAGGGGGTGCGGCATATCAGCGCCGTCACAGTTTGCGATCCGTACCGTTTACCCCGAGCGACTTCAGCTTACGGTGCAGTGCAGAACGCTCCATACCAACGAAGGAGGCCGTGCGGCTGATATTGCCGCCGAAGCGATTAACTTGGGCCAGCAGATAGTCGCGCTCAAACACTTCGCGGGCATCGCGCAGCGGCAACGACATGATCTCGCCACCCTTATCCCAGGCCAGCACCGCCGGGGCCTTCGCGCTGATTTCTGGCGGCAACATATCGGCTCTGATGGGCGCACGGGCATCGCCAGGGGCCATGATGAGCAAGCGTTCAACCGTATTACGGAGTTCGCGGATATTGCCGGGCCAGTCGTAGGCTTGCAGCGAGGCCAACGCATCTTCGCCAATATCGCGCGGCGGCAAACCGTTGATCTCGGTCGCACGGCGCACGAAATAGCGCACCAGATCGGGAATATCCTCCGTCCGCTCCTTCAAGCTGGGAATGCGGATAGGCACCACATTCAGGCGATAGTAAAGATCTTCCCGGAAGCGCCCTTCGGCCATTTCGGTGGCAAGATCGCGGTTGCTGGACGCAATAACGCGCACGTCCACCTCTACCTTGGACCGGCCCCCGACGCGCTCGAAAGTTTGCTCCTGCAAGGCGCGAACGATTTTGCCCTGGGTTGCCAGGGGCATATCGGCCACTTCATCGAGTAACAGCGTGCCGCCATGGGCTTGCTCGAACAACCCCACTCGGCGCGGGCCGTCGTTATCGTCGGTACCGAAGAGTTCTTGTTCGATCCGGTCGGGGTGCATAATGGCGCAGTTAACGCCGACAAACGGCCCCGACGACCGACGCGATTGTGCGTGAAGTGCCCGCGCAACCACTTCCTTGCCGGTGCCTGCTGCCCCGGTGATGAGCACACGGCTATTGGTTGGCGCAACCTTTTCGATGGCCTGCCGCACGGTCACGATCACCTGCGACGCGCCAGTAAGATCATATTCCACTGTCGTGCGCGACTTAAGATCGGCCACTTCCCGTCGCAGCTTCGCAGCTTCGATTGCCCGGCCTATCACATGCAACAGATGATCGGACTTGAACGGCTTTTCGACGAAATCATAGGCACCTTGCTTGATAGCGCCCACCGCCGTTTCAATCGTGCCGTGCCCGCTCATCATCACAACGGGTAAGCCGGGATGATCGGATTGAATTTTCTCGAGAATTTGCAAACCGTCCAACGCGCTGCCTTGCAGCCAAATATCCAGCAGCACCAGATGGGGTTGGCGCGCACGAACGGCTTCAAGCGCCTGATCGCTCGATCCTGCGACCCGCACGCTAAACCCCTCGTCTTTCAGGATGTCGGCGACCAGAGTGCGGATATCCGCCTCATCATCGACAACTAAAATTTCATGCGCCATACGTTCCTTCCACGCCCCCGCCGCGCGTCTCATCGTCGGCAGTTAGGAGAGTTTCGCCTTTTCGTGGCAAGATAAGGGCAACCTCTGCCCCCCGTGCGCCGGGCACCGGGGGGGCGTCGGCCAGAGTGGGAGCATCCGTCAAACGAATCTCTCCCCCATGGTCTTCCATAATCTTGGCAACAATGGCAAGCCCTAACCCTGTTCCCTTGCTGCGCGTCGTCACATAAGGCTCGGTCAACCGTTCCCGCTGTTCGACTGGTAAGCCTTTACCATTATCGACGACGGAGAGTTTTGTTACCAGCGCATCTTGCCGCAAGGCAACACTTATATAACCGGACGGCAGTTGAATACCCCCTGCCTCCGCCGGCTCCCGCCCATCAATCGCATCAATGGCGTTCTGAACAAGGTTCATCACGGCTTGGCGAATTTGCCGCCCGTCGCAGTGTACGGGGCCAACCGTTTCAGGCAAAGCCAGATCGAAGTGAATATCGGGCCGGGCGGAGCGCTGAAGCATCATCACCTCACGCAACACCTGGGGCAGGTTTTCAGGTTTCATCACGGGCTGCGGCATCCGGGCGAAGGCGGAGAATTCATCGACCATGCGGCCAATATCCCCCACTTGGCGAACGATGGTATCGGTACAGAGGATAAATGTCTCAGGATCGCTGGTTATCTCTTTGAGATATTTACGCTTTAACCGTTCAGCCGAAAGCTGAATCGGCGTGAGCGGGTTTTTGATTTCATGGGCAATCCGCCGGGCCACATCAGCCCACGCGGCGGTGCGCTGGGCCGCGAGAAGCTCGGTAATATCATCGAAGGTCACGACATAGCCTTGGGTCTGCCCGCCCGCCAAAACCTCTTCCGTAACCCGAACCAGCAGCGTTTGAGCGCGGCCTTCCCGATTGATTTTCACGTGACCGTCGGCTTTGCTATCAGCCCGGCTTCGCGCCATCTCGAACAGGGGGAGCATTTCCGGGATAATCGCCGCCAACGGCTGCCCCGTGAGCGGCGCAAGATCGAGCCTCAAGAGCACACCCGCCGAGCGATTGCCCATTGTGAGATAGCCGTCTGCGTCAAGCCCCAACACCCCTGCCGAAACGCCTGCCAGCACGGCTTCGATAAAGCGGCGGCGCTCGTCGAGTTGGCTATTGGTGGCGAGCAAAGCGTGGCGCTGTTGATCGACTTCCCGGCTCATCCGGTTGAAGGCGCGGGCGAGCGACCCTAACTCGTCATCCGCCGGTAAATCGGGCACGCGCGCCGAAAAATCGCCCGCGCGAATACGCTCTGCCGCCGCAATAATAATGGAAATAGGCTTCACCAGATTGGTTGCAACCGCAAGCCCGATAGAAGCGGCGAGAAGCAACAGCAATAGCGCCAAAGCAAGATAAACCAACCCGAAAGTCGCTTGGATTTGCGAACGTTCGCCTTCCAGGGCTTCATAGGCATCGACTGCGCTGGCCGTTTCCTGAACGTAGGAAATGACGCGCGAATCGACCGGGCGGCCCACGTAGAGAAACCCATCGACGCCTTCAAGCCGGATTAGGGCGCGCACGCGGTCGTCGTCGGTATTCGTCATCACAGCGGCTTCCCCGCGCCGGGCTTGATCGAGCGCCCAGGCGGGAATTGGCTCGAACTCCAGTCGGAAGGTTAGCCCCGCACGGGCGATAACTTGGCCATCGCGGCCCAACACCAGCGCTTCCGAAAGGTTTCGCAGAGCGGCTTGCGTCGCTACCAAATCACGAAACCACGCCGGATCCGAAAACATACGCGGCGATTCGCGGTCGAGATCGACCGCCATCGACAAAATATCGCCTTTGATCGCAAGGTTATGCTCTTGCAGATACGCGGCAGCAATCGCCTTCGAGCCGTCGAGCGCGCTGCGGACCCGCTCGGAAAACCAACCATCGACCGAGAGATTGAGAAAAATAACCGAAAATACGGCCACCAGAATTGTCGGGGCAATCGTTACCGCGCCGAATAACATCACCAGCCGAACGTGGAGCCGCGAACCCGCCAGCCCGCGCCGTCGTTCGGTCCAAAGTTCCACCAAGCGCCGCACGACTATCGCTGCGAGCGCCATCAGCAGCACAAGATCAATGACCAGCAGCCACGTCGCCCAGCCGCGCCCAACCGACACGAACGGCCCCGCCCCGGTAATGGCAGCGTAAGTTGCGATGCCGGAAACTGCCATCAAGAACGTCAGCAGCAGAATCAGCTTACGGCCAATCCCGCGCGCGTCGGCGCGGCGTTGCAGCCACGTTCCTAATGCTCCCGGCTTGGCAGCGGCAGCCGTCGCTATCTGCGCCTGCGCGGGGCCATCAAAGCGTGCGGAAGGGGCATCCCCCCGTTCCAGATCCGTCACAGGTGCTCCTCAAGCAATTCCGAACGGGGCGGCCTGCCCCCTCGGTCTCAAGGCTTATCTTATCCCGCGCATTACCTGAATGTCCAATTCCCGAATTTTTTTGCGAAGCGTATTACGGTTTAGTCCCAGCAGTTCCGCCGCCTTAATCTGATTGCCTCGGGTTGCGGCCAAGGTGAGCAGCAGCAAGGGCCGCTCAACCTCCCGCAATATCCGATCATACAACCCTGCGGCGGGAAGCTGATCCTTATGAGCCGCAAAATAGTCTTTCAGGTGGCGTTCCACCGCGCCGCTAAGATTATCGCTTTCCGGCGCGCGGTCGGGGGCCTGTTCTGGCGCACTATCGGCTAGTTCCTGCTCGATCACGTCAACCCCGATCACCTCTTGGCTATAGAGGGCGGCAAAACGGCGCATCATATTCTCAAGTTCGCGCACATTTCCCGGCCAACGGTGGGCGCGCAGCCGATCTAAAGCGCCTTGGCTGAGGGATTTCTGCGGCAGCCCTTCGTTCGTCGCGATTTTAAGGAAATGGCGGGCTAAGGCTGGAACATCCTCGTTGCGCTCCCGCAACGGCGGCAGACGAATGGGCACAACATTCAGCCGATAGAACAAATCCTCCCGGAACTGCCCTAGCCGAATAAGTTGGCGCAAATCCCGGTGCGTGGCGGCGACAATCCGCACGTCGGCCTTAATCGCCGTGCGCCCCCCAATGGTGGTATATTCACCCTCTTGCAGCACGCGCAGCAGCCGCGTTTGCGCTTCGAGCGGCATATCGCCGATTTCATCGAGAAACAGCGTGCCGCCCTGGGCCTGCTCGAACCGCCCGACTGAGCGACTGTGTGCGCCGGTGAAGGCGCCCTTTTCGTGCCCAAACAGGTCAGACTCGATCAACTCGCGCGGGATTGCCGCCATATTCACGGCCACGAACGGCCCACCCCGGCGTTTACCGTAATCGTGCAGTGCGCGGGCGACCAGTTCCTTCCCCGTGCCGCTTTCGCCCGTAATCATCACGGTAAGATCGGTGCCCATCAGGCGGGCGAGCACGCGGTAGATTTCCTGCATCGCGGGCGATCGGCCAATCAGCGGCAGTTGCTCTTCCCCCTCCACCAAATCACTGGGGATGGACGAGGCTTCGCCCTGAACCGTGAGCGCCCGCTGCACAATCCGCATAAACTCGTTCAGATCGAAAGGTTTCGGTAAATAGTCGAACGCACCCACCTCGGCGGCTTTCACTGCCGTCATCAGCGTATTCTGCGCGCTCATAACGATAACCCGCAGGTTCGGTCGCAGTTTGCGGATGCGCGGCACCAGATCCAGCCCATTGGCGTCGGGCATAATCACGTCGGTGATAACCAAATCGCCGTCGCCCGCCTCCACCCACGACCACAGGGTCGATGCCATCGCCGTGGTACGGACCTCGTACCCCAGCCGAGTGAGGGCCTGGGTTAGCACCGTCCGAATAGCGCGATCATCGTCTGCGACCAGAATGGTGCTGCCTGTCATACGTCGCCCCCCTATAAATCCCTCACGCAGCCGCGTTAGCGGTTCGGCACCATCGGCAGATAAACCCGAAAGGTCGTGCGTCTCGGTTGGCTATCCACCTCCACGACGCCGCCATGATCGCCGATGATCTTGGCGACCAATGCAAGTCCCAGGCCGGAACCATTTGTCTTCGTCGTGACGAAGGCATCGAAGAGATGCGGCTGAAGATCGTCGGGAATTCCCTCGCCATTATCCTGCACGGTCACGACTAAGGGCAGATGCACTCGCGTTTTCGCGCCAGGCACCTCTAAGCGCACGCCGTGTTGATAGGCGGTTTTCAGGGTAATCTCCCCGCCGAGAGTGGGCGTTGCTTCGGCGGCATTTTTGATGAGATTCAAAAATACCTGCACCAGCATGTCGCGGTTGCCGTAAACGGGCGGCAAGGACGGATCGTAGAGTTCGATAAACCGATGATCGCGGGCAAAGCCGGATTGCGCCAACTTGCGGACGTGATCCAAAACTTGATGAATGTTCACGGGTTCGCGCTGCAACGCCCGACTGTCGGAGAAAACCTCCATCCGGTTCACCAGAGCCTTGATCCGGTCCACTTCATCGACAATCAAGCGGGTGAGCATCTGGTCGTCGGGGGAGGCCGCCGTTTCCAGCAGTTGCGCCGCGCCGCGAATGCCGCTCAGGGGGTTTTTCACCTCATGGGCCAGCATCGCCGCCATCGCCGTGACCGAGCGTGCTGCGCCTCGGCTGGACATTTGCTGATCTATTTTGGAGGCGATGGTTTGCTGGCGCACCGCAATCAGCAGTGTGCCGGGCCGCTCGATGACGGGCGTTACATCAACCGTAACGCGGCGGGCAGGCAAGCGCGGGCCTTCCAGCAGAACCCCATGTTCCGCCACACTGCGCCCCTTACCCCGGCACAGCGCTATCAGGGCCAACAGGGGGCTGTCCCCCGCCAGATAATCGGTCAACACCCCGCCGAGCGCTTGGGCGGACGACACGCCGAGAAACTGTTCGGCGGTGATATTGAGTAGGCGGATGCGATTATTCTCGTCTAAAACAACAACAACATAGGGCAAGGCATTGATAAGAATATGCTCTTCAATCGGCTTTAGGGGTTTGTCAGCTACTTGCCGCGCGGTTGGGGGGGCGCTGGTCATGCCGCCCTCTTTTGCCCAGCTGCGGCCCCGATGAGCGCGTTAATCGCCGCAATCACCGGCTCCGGCTCGGCTGAATGGTTGACGATAGCGCGAAAAGCTGCCAGCGCCGGATCATCGGTCGCTAGCAGCGCCTCCCCATACCAGGCCAGATGCTTCCGGGCGATGCGAAGCCCTTGCTCCGTGCCGTAATGGGCCAGGAGGGCCGTGAAATGCTCTTGGAGAAGCGCGGCTTTCTGGCTCAAATGCGGATCTGGCAGGATCTCACCGCGCGCAAGGTAAGCTGCGACTTGGCCAGCAAACCACGGTCGCCCACAGCAGCCGCGCCCGATCATCACCCCCGCCGCGCCCGATTGATCCAGTGCCGCCCGCACATCAGTGAGCGACAGAATATCGCCATTGACGATCACCGGCACCGATACTGCCGCAACCGTATCGCGCACGCGGCTCCAATCGGCGGACCCCGTGTAGAACTGCATCCGCGTGCGCCCGTGAACGGTGATCATCTGAATGCCCGCTGCCTCCGCTTTTCGCGCCAGTGACGGGGCATTGAGCGCGTCCCAATCCCAACCCAGGCGCATCTTGAGCGTTACCGGGATCGAAACGGCCTTCACCACGGCCTCAATGATCGCCAGCGCTTTGGCTTCATCGCGCATCAGGGCGGAGCCTGCCTGCCCGTTCACGACCTTCTTCACCGGGCAACCCATGTTGATGTCGATAATGGCCGCCCCATTGGCCTCGTTCACCCGCGCGGCTTCCGCCATGATCGCGGGATCGCACCCCGCCAGTTGCACGGCAGCCGGTTGCTCGTCGCTTTCAGTTTTCGCCATCGCCAGCGTGGTTTTATGGCCGCGCGCCAGGGACTCCGATGCAATCATTTCGGACACGACTAACCCTGCCCCGAAGCGCTTTACCAAGCGCCGGAACGGTAAATCACTGATTCCCGACATGGGGGCCAACAGAACCGGCGCGTCGAGTGCTATAGAACCAATCATCAAGCCCATATTTTGGGCATTCCTTCTATTGATGACTACGGATTAGGCAGAACTTAAGCTACCCTTCCTGAAGCTTTCCGACAAGCGCCCTCTTGTCAAAGCTCCCTGCACAGCGGAGGGTTAACCTACCCTGGAGAGGATTTGAGAGATGACAGAAACGCGCCTCGTCGAAAACCTCGTAACAAACGCCTATGGCGCGTTCGCACTGTTGGCCGGGATGGAGTTGGATGTTTTCTCGCCGCTTGCCGATGGCCCGTTAACGGCAGAAGATTTGGCCGCTTCCCTCGGCGGGGTCGATGCAGGGCGTCTGCACCGCCTCTGCCGTACCTTGGCTGGCTATGGGCTGCTCACGCTTGAAGGTGGGGGGCGTTTTGCTCTTTCGCCCGAGGCCGCGAAAACCTTGGTGAAGGGGGAACCCGCCTATCGCGGCGCAGCGGCGTCGGCCTATGCCGAGGGCTGGCGCGCCTGCCTCGAAACCTCCGCCTCGATCCGCAGCCACGCCCCCGCCGCGTTGCTGAGTTTCAGCGATGGCGACCCCGCCCGCACGCTCGCCATTCTGCGCGGGTTGGCACCACAGGCGGTTGCCGGGGGAAGGGCGCTGCTGAAGCATGTAGATTTTTCACACGTGCATCGCCTGCTCGATATTGCTGGCGGCTCCGGCGCGTTAACCACAACCATCCGGCAAGCGCACCCGCAGATTGCCGCCAGCATCGTCGAACTCCCAGACGTGGCCCCCCACACGCGGGTGCTGCTTGATGAGCAGCCGGGCGGCGCAGACGTGACGGTGATTGCGGGCGATGCGATTGCTGGCCCCCTGCCCGGCGGTTTCGATCTCGCAGTGATGCGTTGCTTCTTGCAGCTTTTTGGGCCTGAGCAGATTTTAGCAGCCCTGCGGACGGCCCGCACTGCCCTCGCCCCCCAAGGGCAACTCGCCATCATCGGCTATTGCCTAACCGATGATGAGGCCGGTCCTGCCCTGGCTTTGGGGGCCGATCTGCTCTTTCTCAACTATTACGAAGCGGGCGCGGCCTATCGCTTGGCAGACTATCGCGCATGGCTGAAGCAGACCGGTTATGGCGAACCACGCTTAGCGCTCCTAGGCGGCGGCATGAGCCTTTTGATCGCCAAACTCGCCTAAAGCCTAATCAACGCTGCCGCAACGCGCCGATCTTCGGCCAGCAGCACATTATAGGTACGGCAAGCCGCCCCTGTATCCATCGCGTCGATGACTGGCCCGCGTGCCCGAACGGCAGCGCGCAATTTCGGTGGGACCATGGCGATGCGCGCGCCGCACCCAATCAGCAGTACTTCCACGCTTCCATCGAAAAGCGGCGCAAGGCTATCTTCTGTGATGTCTTCCAGACGGCTTACATCCCAAGCAAAGGTTTGGGCCGGACGGACTAGGACCGAAGAGGCCCAGGCCACGCCCGAAATGCGAAAGCCGCTCTCGCCATAACGCTCGATAACCTGCCGATTGCCCGGAAGAAGCGGGGTAATATCAACCATCGTTAGCGCGCCGGAGTCTCGGCAGTTTTACTCGGCTCTACTGGGGCGGTGCCCCGCCGCAGGCGGTTTTCGCCCAAGAACAGCAAAATCGGGGCCGCGATGAAGATCGAGGAAGACGTGGCGATGAAAATGCCGAACAGCATTACCAAGGAGAACTCCCGCAAGGCTTCCCCGCCGAAAATGATCAGCGGCATCGCCGACAGAAAGCTGGCCGCTGACGTGCCGATCGTGCGGTTCAGGGTTTCATTGATCGACAAATCAATCAATTCGCGCAGCGGCATGGCTTTGTATTTCCGCAAATTCTCGCGCACTCGATCATAAACCACCACCTTATCGTTGATGGAATAGCCCATGATGGCAAGAATGGCGGCAATACTGGAGAGGTTGAACTCCAGATTGAACAGCACGTAGAAACCCACGGTTTTGGTCACGTCGAGAATAAGGGTTACGACGGCACCAACCCCAAACTGCCACTCGAACCGGAACCAGATATAAGCGAGCATGGCGACCAGTGACAGGCCGAGGGCGATCATCCCATTAGCGAACAACTCCCCGCTCACGGCTGCCCCCACCGCTTCAACGCGCTGGAAGCTAACCCCTGGGTAATCGGCAATAAGGCGCTGGCGAACCGCATTCACCGCCTTCTGCTGCGCCTCATCGTCGCCCGGCTGACGTTCTATCGCGATAGAGACATCCGTGGGCGTGCCGATTTCCTGCAAACCGATGTGCCCAAGATCGAGCGAGGTTAGGCTATTGCGGATCGCGCCGAAATCGGCCGGCTGGGTCAGGCGGGCTTCCATGACGATGCCCCCCCGGAAGTCCACACCCAAATTCACGCCCGGCGCAAAATACAGCACGACCGACAGGATGGAGAGAATAGCCGACACCGCCAAACCGGCAATGCGGCCCTTCATGAACTGAATGCGGGTTCCGTCGGGAACGAGACGAACGTAATACATGAGACTTCTCCCGGCCTTACAGCGGCAGTTTCGACGGGCGATTGCGCGCGTACCACAAACCAATCATGTACCGCACCATAACAGTCGCGGTGAACATGGAGGTGAGAATCCCTAAGGACGTGGTTACGGCAAAGCCCTTGATTGGCCCGGAACCAAGCGCGTACAGCAGCACCATCTTGATCATCGTCGTCAAGTTCGCATCGACGATCGTCGCGAACGCGCGCTTGAAGCCCGAATCAATTGAGGCGATGGCGCTACGCCCGAGCTTAGTTTCTTCGCGAATACGCTCGTTGATGAGAATATTCGCATCGACCGCTAACCCTACGGCAATCAGCATCCCGGCAATCCCAGGCAGCGTTAGCGTGGCTTGCAAAAGCGACAGGGCCGCAATCGTCATAATCAAGTTCAGGATCAACGCGATAACGGCAAAAGCGCCGAAAGTGCCGTAAGAGACGATCATGTAAATCATAATCATCACAAGGCCACCTAAGACCGAATAAAGCCCGGCGCGAATAGCATCCGCCCCCAAATCCGGCCCTACGGTGCGCTCTTCAATGATCTTCAGGGGCGCAGGCAGTGCGCCGGCGCGCAACAGCACCGATAGGTCACTGGCTGATTGCGTGGTGAAGTTGCCCGAAATAATCCCGCGCCCGCCGGTAATCGGCTCCCGGATCACCGGGGCGGAAATCACCTTATTGTCCAGCACGATAGCGAACGGCTTGCCGACATTCTCCGTCGTCGCATCGCCAAAGCGGCGCGAGCCGACCGAATCGAAGCGGAAGCTAACAACAGGTTGGCCGTCCTGGAAGCTCGGTTGAGCATCGACAAGGTTCTCGCCGCTAACCATCACGCGCTTGTTTACCACATAGGCGGGAGCCTGCTCCCCGCGCTCCGACGGCAGAACTTCCGAGCCAACGGGGGCGCGGGCTAGGGGGTTCGCATCGGTATTAACCATCCGAAACGCCAGCTTTGCCGTCGTACCGATCAGCGCTTTAATGCGATCAGGCTCGCGCACGCCAGGAAGCTGCACGAGAATTCGATCCGTCCCCTGCTGCTGAATACGCGGCTCTTTCGTGCCGGTTTCATCGACACGGCGGCGGATGATTTCGATGGATTGCTGAAGGGCGGCATTGCGTTTGGCGATAATCGCCGACGGCTTCAAGGTGAGCGTTACCAACCCATCGGCTGCAATCGCCACGTTTAAATCAGGCTCTGCCGTTTCAATCGCGCGGCGCGCGACGTCGCGGTCCACCCCATCGTTCAGCTTCAAGGTGATCTGTGCGCCATCTTGGGCAATGCCGCTGAAGTTGATCGTCTCCCGCCGCAAATCGCCCCGAATGGTATCGACCAAATTCGCCATACGGTCGCGCTCGACCGTCGCAAGATCGACCTGCAACAGCAGATGCGAGCCGCCTTGCAGATCAAGCCCAAGGCTCACCTGACGCGCGGGGATATAGCTCGGCAAGCTTTCCAGCGTCGCTTTGGAAACGAGATTAGGAGCGGCAATGAGAAGCGACAGGATCGTAACAATCCAAATCGTCCACGCTTTCCAGCGGGCAAAATACATGGGACGTATCCCTTAGAGCAAATCCCGAGCGGGTAGGATCACCCGCGACGACGCATCTGCTTAATAGAACAAAAGTTTAGAGCGTTTTTCGTAAGCTGATGCGAACGGAAAGCGCTCTAAACGCTCAAAAGTATTGGGGAGAGGAACAGCCCTCCCCTTTGAAAAGCCTTGGGTTAGGCTTTGGTCTCTTCTTTAACCTCGAACTTTACGGGATCGGTTTTGGCGAGAACGTCGCTCACGGCCCCGCGCAGAATGCGGATACGCACGCCTTCAGCGATTTCAATTTGAAGCTCGGCATCGCCTTCCGCTTTGGTCACGGTGCCGATAATGCCGCCCGTGGTAACAATCCGGTCGCCCCGGCGCACGTTACCCAGCATTTCCCGGTGAGTCTTCGCCTTCTTCTGCTGCGGACGAATGAGCAGGAAGTAGAAAACGATGAAGATCAGAATCAGCGGACCGAACTGTATAAGCATGTTGTTGATACCGCCCGAAGAGGCAGCGGCAGCGTCTTGAGCGAAAGCGGGGGAAATAAACATAGTCACTCCATCGGATAAGAATTTCCCCGTGTCATGCGCGGGGATCAGAATTGCTGGCGGCGGACTATAACGCCACCGCCACGAAAGGCAATGCAGGCGCTAAAGTAGCACGCGGGCGGTGTTAGCCTTCGGTAGCGGTCAGGCGCGTCGGCAAGTTTGCGGTGGGACGCCCAAGATATTGTTCAGGATCAACGGCTTGGGTGCCTTTACGAATTTCAAAATGCAACTGCGGTGTCGAAACATTGCCACTTTGCCCAACGCGCGCAATCACCTGACCGCGCCGAATAGTATCGCCGCGATTGACCAGCAACACCTCGTTATGGGCGTAAGCAGTCATAAACCCATCGGCATGGCGGATCAGCAGCAGATTGCCGAAACCGCGAATTTCATCGCCAGCATAGGCGACAACGCCGTTTTCCGCCGCGCGCACTGGCGTGCCTTTAGGGGCTGCGATATTGATACCGTCGTTGTGAAGCCCGCGCTCCTGCGGGCCGAAGGTAGCGATAATCCGCCCGGTCGCGGGCCACTGAAAGCTCCGCCCCCCGCGCGGCGGCGGGGTGGGTAAGGATGCGACGACTTCATCCCGGCTCGGTTTTTTAACTGCGGCTTCTGGCGCGGGCAGCGGCGTTGCGGGTTCCCCTACCTCCACCTCCTCGGCTTCGGCCTTGACGGGCGGCGCTGGTTTCGGTGGCTCGACCTTTGCCACGGGCGGCGTTACTGGCTTCAGCGGTTCGGTCTTCGGCGGCTCCACCGGCTTAGGGGGTTCAACTTTGGGCGGCTCGGTTTTTGCCACACCTATAGGCGGCACAACCGGCGGCAGTGTCGGCGGTGAGACGACAGGTGTGGGTGCCGGTGCCGTAACAGGCACAGGAGGGGCGATAATGGCTTTCGGCGGTGGCGGCAGGGCCGCAACCTTCACCTCGCCCGAGCGGCTGACCACCGTGACCGGCTTCGGCGCAGGCACCGGCGGCGCGGGTTCCGAATTGGCTTCGGCGACTGTACCTGGTAGCACCAGCAATTGACCCACGCGTAAGCTGTAAGGTTCGCGCAGATCGTTGGCACGCACCAAGGCCGTGGTATCGACCGCATAGCGGCGCGAGATCGAATAGAGCGTATCGCCCGAGGCGACCGTGTGCACCTGCTCGGTCGGCACCGATAGCCGCTGGCCGATCAGAAGTTGATACGGCGGTTGGATGTCGTTCACATCAATCAAGGTTTTCACCGGAACCTTGAATTCCCGCGCCAACGCATAGACCGTATCGCCGCGCTGCACGACATAACTGGCGCGAATGCCGCTGCTCTGGATGCCTTGCCGCCCGAGCGCTGCCGGACGCGCTCCGCCCGCCCATCCCGGCTTATCAAAGCCCTTATCGCCGCAGCCGGTAAGAGCGGCGGCGATAACGCCAAGACCGACGAGGAAGCGTGAAACCCGCATCTTCTTAACTCCGGCGCGGCGCGGTAAGGCGCGACAGGGCTTCGGCCACGCTTTGCGGGGGGCTAGGCTCCAACATATCGCTAATCAACGGCACAAAACGTACGCCGCCCAAATCTTGAATCTCTACCTCGGTTTCCGTGCGGGTGACGAGTAAGAGTCGCTGATCTATAGGGCTGCGCGCCACGGGTACCACCATCATCCCGCCCACGGCCAGTTGATCGAGCAACGGGCGGGGCACTTCCTGTTCTGCCGCCGCCGTTACAATGATACGGTCGAACGGCGCTTGCTCGGCCCAGCCGATGCCGCCATCGCCGTGCTTTGCCGTGACATTGGTGATGCGAAGCTGCGCTAGCCGCTCTTCAGCCTCTTTAAGCAAAGATTTATGCCGCTCAATGGTATAAACCCGGCGGCAGAGGAGCGCTAAGATCGCGGTTTGATAGCCGGAACCCGTGCCAATTTCCAAAACCTTATGCCGATCCGTCAGGCGCAGCACTTCAGTCATGATGCCGACAACCTGGGGCTGACTGATCGTCTGGCCCTGGCCGATGGGCAGCGCCGTATTCTCGAAGGCATGTTCCCGAAACGTCGGCGGCACGAAAAAATCGCGCGGCACCCGCAAAATAGCCGCCAATACCCGTTCGTCCTGAATCCCGGCTTCGGTCAGAACCGTTAGCAGTCGATCATGGCGGGGATCGGAAACGGTCATGCCGGAACCAACGTCTCCAGCGGTGCGCCCAGCACGTCGCGCAAGGCGGCACTGGTCGGCTCGTCGGTGAGATCAAGGTTAAGCGGGGTCACGGAAATATATTGCCCGAAGACTGCCGCGACATCTGTGTCCATCGGCGGCGCTTCCGCAGCCCCCATCGGGCCGATCCAATAGTAATGCTCGCCGCGCATATCCGTGCGTTGGCCCAGTTGTTCACCCATCTTGCGGCTGCCCTGACGGGTGACGACGATGCCCTTAACATCTTCCGCCGCGCAATCTGGGAAGTTGACGTTCAGCATCACGTTTTTCGGCCAGCGTGCCGTAATCAGGCGGCGAATAAGGTCTGGCCCGTGCGCTTCCGCTGTCTCCCAGTGTGGGGACATGCCGGAGCTTACGTGTAACGACAGGGCAATCGCCGGAATCCCCAGCAGCGTTGCTTCCATCGCAGCGGCAATCGTGCCGGAATAGGTCATATCTTCTGCGATATTGCTGCCGCGATTAACGCCCGACAGCATCAGGCTTGGGCGGTGCTTTTGCATGACCTGCCGAATGCCCAGCAGGACCGAGTCCGTTGGCGTGCCATCGACGGCAAAGCGCTTCGGCCCGACCTGGCGAATCCGCAACGGGCGGCGCAGCGTAAGGCTATGCCCTGCCCCGCTTTGCTCCGTTTCCGGCGCGCAGACCCATACGTCCTTCGCCAAGGCTTTAGCAATGCGGTGCAGGGCTTTGAGGCCCGGAGCCATCACGCCATCGTCGTTGGACAGCAGAATACGTCCGGCTTCAAGCGCAATCGGATCGTAGAGACCGAGGGTCATGCCACCCTCCCGTCGATCTTGGTAAGCCCGCCCATGTAGGCGTGCAGAACGGGCGGTAGGGCGATTGAGCCATCGGCCTGCTGGTGATTCTCCAGCACGGCCACCAGCGCGCGGCCTACGGCAAGACCCGAACCGTTCAGCGTGTGCAGATAGCGAATTTGCTTGTCGCCAACCTTGCGGCAACGCGCCTTCATCCGCCGGGCTTGGAAGTCGCCGCAGTTGGAAATGGAGGAGATTTCGCGGTAGGCGTTCTGCCCCGGCAACCAGACTTCGATGTCATAGGTCTTGCGCGCGGCAAACCCCATATCGCCCGTGCAGAGGGTGATCGTACGGAACGGCAGATCGAGGCGCTTCAACACGGTTTCGGCGGCGGTCAGCATCCGCTCGTGCTCGGCTTCCGACTGGTCCGGCGTGGCAATCGCCACCATTTCAACCTTGGAAAACTGATGCAGGCGGATCATGCCGCGCGTATCGCGCCCCGCCGACCCGGCTTCCGACCGGAAGCACGGCGTATGCGCCGTAAAACGCAGCGGCAACTCTTCTTCCGACACTATCTGATCGGCGACGAGGTTGGTCAGCGGCACTTCAGAGGTGGGGATAAGCCAGTCGCCGCGCGTGGTGCGGAACAAATCTTCCTCGAACTTCGGTAACTGCCCGGTCCCATAAACCGCTGCATCCCGCACCAGATAAGGCACGCTCATTTCGGTAAAACCGAATTCAGTCGTATGCAAATCGAGCATAAAATTGGCCAAAGCCCGCTCTAGCCGCGCTATCTGGCTGCGGAGAACGACGAAGCGACTACCGGAGAGCCGCGCCGCCGCCTCGAAATCCATCATACCCAAGGCTTCGCCTAGATCGAAATGTTCCCGTGCCGGATAGGTGAACGCGGGGGGCGTGCCGATGCGGTGACGCTCGACATTACCGCTTTCGTCCGGCCCTTCGGGAACATCCGGCGCGGGAATATTCGGCAGGCTATCCAGCACCGCATCCAGCGAGCCTTCCGCCGCTTTAGTGCGCCCCTCAAGCTCCGGCAGAATTTCCTTCAGCCGGGCAACTTCAGCCATCAGATCGTCGGTGTTCTCGCCCGTGCGCTTGCGTTGACCGATTTCCTTAGAAGCTTCGTTGCGCCGTGCCTGAGCTTGCTCGGTTTCGAGAATAAACGCACGCCTATGGGCGTCCAACTCCAGGATTTCCTGGCTCCGGGGCGGCACACCGCGCCGCGCTAACGCCGCATCGAAAGCATCAGGGGCAGACCGGATCATATTGAGATCATGCATCGACCATCAACCGTAAAACGCTAGAGTGTTTACCAAAACCGCCTAACTCCCGTTAGCCTTGAGGGTCATCGTCATTGATCCCCAAATCGGCATCGCGCTTGGCTTCGGCTTTGGCCCGTTGCCGTTCGATCAGCTTCGCCGACCAGATCGAAATTTCATAGAGAAGAATCAACGGGATCGCTAAACCAATTTGGCTGATGATATCAGGCGGCGTCACCACGGCGGCAACAATAAAGGCGACGACGACCGCGTAGCGCCGCTTCGCCGCCAGCCCCGCCGAACTCACAATTCCCACCTTCGCCAGCAGGGTCAGCAGAACCGGCAGTTCAAACGCAATACCGAACGCGAAAATCAACGACATAATCAATGAAAGATATTCGTTAACCTTCCCTTCAAACTGGATGGGCATACCAATACCACTATCCGGGGCCAATTGTTGGAAACTGAGGAAGAAACTCCACGCCATTGGAATGATCAAATAATATAGCAGCGCCGCGCCCATGAAGAACAGAACGGGCGTTGCAACCAAAAACGGCCAAAAAGCGTTACGTTCTTTCTTGTAGAGGCCGGGGGCGATGAACAGCCATACCTGCGTGGCGATCACGGGGAAGGCTAAGAACGCCGCTGTCCAACTCGCCAGCTTAACGCGGGTAAAAAACGCTTCGGTAAGGTCGGTGTAAATCATCCGCCGCCCCTCGCCCAAGGCTTGAGCCAGCGGATCGGCCAGGAAGTTGAACACCACATCGGATTTCCAGAAGGCAATCACGAAGCAGATCACGAAACCAACAAACGAATACAGCAACCGCCGTCGCAACTCGATGAGATGGTCGATAAGCGGCATTTGCCGATCAGTCTCGGGGCCGGTGGCCGCCTCTGTGGTCAGCATGGGATCAGACACGCGAAGCGTTCTCCGGTGTTGGGCGAGGTTCCGGTTCAGCGTCCGGCAAAGCACCCTCAGGCGACGGTGGAATGCTCTCGATGGCAGCCACAGGTTCAGACGGCGGAGGGGTAGCAGGCGGATCAAACTGCATACTAAAGCTCGGTAAATCTATAGAGGGCATGTGCTGTTCTGCTTCCATCACCGCCGCATTCATTTTTTGCTTAAGCTGATCTACCTCGGCTTCGCGAACGGCCTGATCGAGGCTACTCTGAAATTCCGAAGCTATGCTTCGTGCCCGGCGCACCCATCGCCCAATATTCACCAACATCCCAGGCAGTTCCTTGGGACCGATGAAAATAAGGGCAACCGCGCCAATCAGCAGGAGTTCAGACCAGGCAATATCGAACATTCCGCACAAACCTTTCGCCCACAGCGCGGCGGACTATGGCAGATGGGTTCAGCGGGCGCAATCACCCGCCGCAGAACGCCGCCAGCCAGCCCCTAGCCTTCCAGGGGAAACAGATGAACCCGGTGGCGGTCGAGCGTTACCGGGATGCGCTCGCCAACCTTGGGCAAACGCCCCTCAACCCAGCGAGCGGTGACAGCGGTTGCACCGAGCATGAGCGACAGCAGATGCTCCCGGCCCAAACTGCGCGCGGCGGCAACCGTCGCCATCACCCCGCCCTCTAGCGCCCGGTGGAGAGCTTCTTGACGAACGATCATTGTGACCGGCCCGCTTTGCACCGGCGCATCGAACCGCCCAAGATCGGTCACGATCTGCCCATTCTCGGCGCGCGCAGTCAATACCGTGACCGAGCCGAAAAACGCCGCTGCAAAGGCCGATACCGGGTGATCGTAAAGATCCAACGGTTGCCCTGCCTGCTCGATCCGCCCTGCCTGCATCAACACGATCCGGTCGGCCATTCGCATCGCTTCATCGGGATCGTGCGTAACCAATAGGGTCGCCACCCGCGCTTCGGTTAGGAGGGCCAGCGTGGTATCGCGCAACCGGTCGCGCAAGGTCACGTCGAGGCCCGAAAACGGCTCATCCATCAACACCAAGCGCGGCGAGGGCGCAAGGGCGCGGGCGAGGGCAACGCGCTGCTGCTGCCCGCCCGACAGAGTATGCGGAAATGCCCCAGCAAGATCAGCAAGACCGATCCGCTCAACCCACAGCCGCGCAATACTCTGCTGGTCGGCTTTCGGCAGGTCCGCCAACCCGAAGGCGATGTTTTGGGTAACGGTAAGATGTGGGAACAGGGCGAAATCTTGAAATACCATGCCAACCCGTCGTCGCTCTGGCGGCACCGTGAAGCGCGGCTGCCCAACGATCTCGCCCGCCAACCGAACCCGCCCCTGCTGCACTGGCTCAAGCCCCGCCGCGAGCCGCAGCAATGTCGATTTCCCGCAACCAGAAGGGCCGAGCAGACAAACAACTTCCCCGGCGGCGACCTCTAAATTGATCTCTTTTAACGCTGTCAGCGCCCCGTAGGCATGGCTCAGGGCTTCAATACTCAGCATCGTTCATCCTAAGATTGTTAGGGGCTAAGATTGTTAGGGGCTAAGATTGTCAGGGGCTAAGGTTCGCGGGCCGAGACCCTGGGGGGGAGCCGGGGCGGCTACGCGCCAATGCGCTCGCCAACAACAGAACCGGCAGAAGGCCGACGAGCATAATCGCCAGCGAGGCCGGGGCGGCATCTGCCAAGCGCTCATCGCCCGCCATCGCATACACCAGCACCGCCAGCGTATCGAAGTTGAACGGACGCAGAATGAGCGTGGCCGGAAGCTCTTTCATAACATCGACGAAGACCAGCAAACAGGCGGCCAGCAGGCTCGGGCGAATAATCGGCAGATGGATACTCCACAAGGTTTGCCCCGCCGTGCGCCCCAAGCTGCGCGCGGCAAAATCCATCTGCGGGGTGACTTTCCCCAAGGCGGCTTCGGTCGCGTTCAGGGCAATCGCCAAAAAGCGGACGACATAGGCAAACAACAAGGCCACCAGCGTACCCGACATCAGCAACCCGGTCGAAACACCGAACGCCGAGCGGCTTGCCTTATCGAGGGCCGTATCGAACGCTGCCAGCGGAATAATCACGCCAACGGCAATCACGAGACCCGGTACGGCGTAGCCGAGACTGGCGGAGCGCGTGGCCCAGCGCACCAAGGGCGCGGGATGCAGGCGCACGGCATAGGCCAGCGTCAGCGCCAACGTCACCGCTATCCCTGCCGCACTCGCGGCGAGTAGCAGCGAATGTTCCGCCGCCAGCCAGAAAGCGGTATTGACCATTGCAGGCGCGGTTTCAATCGCCCAAGACAGCAGCATCAGCAGCGGCACGAAGAACCCCAATAGGCACGGCAGCAGGCAGGCGATCATGGCGAGTGCCGCCTTACCGCCCGTCAGCGGAAAGCGTGGTAAATGGCGGTAGCGCACACTCGTGTGGCGCGTACTGCCCACTCGCCCGTGCCGCTCCAGTGCCATCAACCCAATGACGAACAGCAACAGCACGCCCGCCAACTGCGTCGCCGCCGCTGGTTCGTTCATACCGAGCCAAGTGCGGTAAATGCCTGCCGTGAGTGTATCGACCGCGAAATATTGGACGGTGCCGAAGTCGTTCAGCGTTTCCATCAGCGCCAGCGCAACGCCCCCAGCAATCGCGGGCCGCGCCAGTGGAACGGCCAAGCGGCGAAAGCAGCCGAACGGTGTTTGCCCCAAGGCGCGCCCGGCTTCCAGCACGCACACCGATTGCTCCAAAAATGCCGCGCGAGCCAACAGATAGACATACGGGTAGAGCACCAGCACCATCACACAGATAGCCCCCCCTAAGGAGCGAATTGACGGAAACCAATAGCTCCCGAATCCCCAGCCGGTCAGATCGCGCAGCAGGCTCTGCACTGGCCCGGCGCTATCGAGAAAGCCTGTATAGGCGTAAGCGACCACATAGGCCGGAAAGGCTAACGGCAGCAGCAACAAAACCTCGAACGCGCGCGCCCCTGGAAACTGGCACAGCGTGACCAGCCACGCCGTGCCGACACCGATCAAGGCGACACCCAAGCCGACGCCGAGCATAAGCAGCACAGTATTGTAAAGATAAGCCGGCATCACTGTGGACAAAAGATGCGCCCACACATCCCAAGCGGGGAACAGAAACGACCCCACAATCGTTAGAACCGGCAAGGCCAGCACAAGCGCGAGGCCCAAAGCCAAAGCTGCCCAACCGCCGCCGATCCCGCGCACAGGCCAGCGCAAACCAACGCCGGTCAAGCGGGTCTCTGAAGAGGCTAAGGAAGGCGGAAGGCTGGCGTCGGTCACGCATCTCACCAAAAGGCTGAACGGCAATTCCTTACCGTCGGGGAGATTAGACCCTAACGCGACTAACTCTCATCTGCAAGATCGAGGGCGTCATCGCTGAGCAGCGTTTCCACCGGATCGTCGATCTCCGTCGCCTCCTCTTCCCGCATCGCCAGTGTAATGCCGCTGCGCCGCTCCAGCAGGCCCGCTGCCTTCAACTCCTCAACCCCCGGCAGATCATCGAGACTGGTGAGGCCGAAATGGTCTAAAAAGCCGGGCGTTGTTACCCAGGTTACGGGGCGGCCTGGGGTGCGGCGGCGGCCTTTCGGTTTGATCCAGCCGGATTCCAGCAGAATATCAAGCGTGCCGCGCGAGAGTTGCACGCCGCGAATTTCTTCGATTTCCCCGCGCGTGACGGGCTGATGGTAAGCGATGATCGCCAGCGCTTCCACAGCGGCGCGGGAGAGTTTACGGCTCACCTCCAGCGTTACCCGCAAAGCGGTGGCAAGATCGGGCGCGGTGCGAAAGGCCCAACCGCCCGCAAGCTGCACCAACTCCACCCCCCGCCCCTGATAGAGCGCGGAAAGCTCGGTTAGCAGCGCCTTCACATCCGCCCCCGGTGGTAGGCGGGCGATCAGATCAATTTCAGTCAGGGGGATTGATGCTGCGAAAAGTTGCGCTTCCAGCACGCGCAGATCATAAGCTAAGGCGTTAGACGGGCGCGCTTCGGGTGCGCGGGGTTCGGGCGTACGGGGTTCCAGTTTCATGGGTCGATACTCTCTTCCACATCCGAGGCCGCATCTGGGCCGGGGGAGCGCACAAGGATGGGGCCGAAGCGTTCGGTTTGCCGCAGGTGGAGCTTGCCGGATTTCGCCAGTTCCAGCGCCGCCAGAAAATTGGCCGCGATCGCCGAGCGATACACCAGCCCATCCCGAATATCTGCCGGCAGGAAGCTACTGAGCGCCTCCCACAATGGCATCTGCCCCAGCCGTTCCGACAACAGTTGCAGGGCATCGTCCATCGAATAAAGCTCGGTCGCAGCAATACGAAGGCGGGAATAATCCGTGCGACGCTTATGGTCCGCATAGGCAGTGAGCAACTCGTACAGCGTGACGTTCCAGGTGATGCGCGCATCGGTCTCGAAGCGCTCCGGCAGGCCGCGCGCGAACACATCCCGCCCCAGCACTGTGCCCGCCATTAGCCGCGCGCCAGCCTTCTGCATCGCTTCCAGCCGGAGCAGTTGGAACGCCAGCGTGGCCGCCATATCTTCAGCGCTCGGCTCGGGTTCTTCGCTTGGTGGATCGGGCAGCAACAGGCGCGATTTGAGATAGGCGAGCCACGCCGCCATCACCAAATAATCGGCGGCGACTTCCAAGCGCCGATGCAAAATACCGCGAATGAAGGCGAGGTATTGATCGACGAGCGGCAGGATACGAATTTTGGTGAGATCGACCTTTTGGTCGCGTGCCAACGTCAGCAACACGTCGATAGGGCCTTCGTAGCCGTCGAGATCGAGCAAAAGAACAGCGTTATCCGCAAACTCCGGCGTAAACTCCGGGCGGGCATCCCACGCTTCGGAGTCCCCGGTCACTACCAGCCCGCGAGCGTTAGAATCGCGACAATTGTTGCGTTGATCGGGCCACTTAATAACCATCCCAACGGATTGAGCGGATAGCCCGCCTGCGCCGAGACCATCGGAATAATGAAAGCAACCCCCATTACGATCAACATGCCGGTGTTCTCAAGACGCGCCAAAGGCCGCGCCAAAAACAGCGGCAGCACCCCAACCGCAACCCGCCCGCCATCCAGCGGCGGAATCGGCATGAGGTTAAAGATGGCGAGGATCACGTTGAATTTAATCGCATTGAGCAAGTTTTCCTTCGCCCAATCCGAAGCAACATCGGGCACATACTGAAGCGCGTGCAACAGCAGTGCGGCGATAAGCGCCATCACCAGATTGATCAGAGGGCCGGCAGCGGCAACAATCGCCATATCGCGCCGGGGGGAGCGCAGATAACGCATATCGACCGGCACGGCTTTCGCCCAGCCGAAGAAGAAGTTGGACCCCACCAGCAGCATCAATCCCGGCAGAAAAATGGTTCCTACCGGGTCGATATGACGGATTGGGTTCAGGCTCAACCGCCCCGCCAGCCGCGCCGTTGGATCGCCCAAAGCATTAGCGACGTAACCATGCGCCGCTTCGTGCAAGGTGATCGCCAGCAATGCCGGGAGCAGCCAGACGGAGACGTTATGCAGCAGCCCAGCGAAATCAATCATCATAACGAGCTTTAGCGAACAACAAGGCAATCCTGCCCACGGGCCTTAACAGCCCCGCACACCGACGCGCCATCGCTCACTGGCCCCGCTTGAATGCGGTAATAGGTGCCTTTATTCGGAATCTCGACCTTTGCGAGGCTCATCGACAGGTTTGCAAGCTCGGGATGGGTCTTTTTCAACTTGACCCATTCCGCCGAGGCGGCAGCTTCGGACTTCACGGCCCCCAACTGCACTTTAGCACCGCGCGTTGCGCCCGCAGCAACCGGGGTTGCCGGCGGCGGCGCTTGCACTGCGGGCGGCTTGGCGACAACGGGCGCTGCCGTCTGCCCTACCGGCGCTTGCGGCGCGGCCCCCGGACGGGAGACGACGGGTTGCGGAACGGGCGAAGCCTGCGCTGGCGGCGGCGTTGTCGCGCGCGGCACGGCGGCGGCCTGTTGCTGCGGGGCAGGCACCAAACTCGGGTAGGTTTGTTGCGCTTGACCCTGCGGGCGCAGCGCGTTCAATACAGGCGGTACGGCAGCCGCAAGCTGCGCTGGCGGCGCTACCGTAAGGTTGGGTTTGGCAATCGGCGCTTCTGGCGGCGGCAGCATCCGCTCCACCTTGCCCGATGTGCTATCGACCACTTGGCCGTTGAGAATGAGCTTATCTTGATTGGGCACTTCCAGCCCGCCGGGATCGGTGGGGCGTGCTTTCAGCGGCCCCGCTTCAGCCTGCACCAGCGGAACTGCGCCGCCATTCGACGGATTGCCGCCTTGGCTGTAGGCGTACCAAACGATACCGCTGAAGCCGCCCAACGCGACCAGCGCAATCGTTGCCGGTAACCAACGCCGCCCCTTCGGCTCTTCCGACGGCAACGCCGGTTCTAAATCACGGGGATCGAAATCTTGCTGCATCACCGCATTTCCTCGACCGGCTCGACACCTAAAACAGCAAGGCCCGAGGCAATCACACTCTTCACTCCCTGAACGAGGGCGAGGCGTGCAACGGTTAAGTCGGGATCGTCCGATAAAATAAAGCGCAGACTTGCCTCGTCCCGCCCTTTATTCCAGAGCGCATGAAACCCCGCCGCGACCTCGCCCAAATAGAACGCGATGCGGTGCGGTTCGTGCGCCTCGGCGGCCGCCTCAACCAACCTAGGCCAGCTTGCTAACGTCCGCATCAAACCAAGCTCTGTCTCATCGGTCAAGCGGTTTAACGAAGAATTAGCTAAATGCACGGAGGATAATTGATCGTGTGACAAACTATCGACAGCATTCCGCATAACAGAGGCTGCACGGGCATGGGCATATTGGACGTAGAACACCGGATTATCTTTTGATTGCTCTTGCACTTTCGCGAAATCGAAGTCCAAAGACACATCATTTTTCCGTGTGAGCATAATAAAACGCACCACATTCGCGCCAACTTCATCCACGACTTCGCGTAAGGTAACGAAGTTCCCGGCCCGCTTGGACATTTTGACCGGATCGCCCTTATCCAGAAGATTAACCAACTGGCATAACTTAATGTCGAGCGACACCTTACCATCGGTGAGCGCCTTCACCGCCGCCACCATGCGTTTCACATAGCCGCCATGATCCGCGCCGAAGATATTGATGAGGCTATCTGCCCCAGCCCGATTAGGGTTTCCGATAGCCTTATCATAGTGATAGGCGATGTCGTTGGCAAAATAGGTCCAGCTTCCGTCCGATTTTTTGAGTGGACGATCTACGTCGTCACCGAACTCGGTGGCGCGGAACAGGGTTTGCGGGCGTGGCTCCCATTCATCGGGCGTTTTGCCTTTTGGCGGCTCCAACGTCCCCACATAAATCAACCCGCGCACCTCCAGTGCCGCCAAGGACGCCTCGACCGCACCGCTCTCCACCATCGCGCGCTCGGACGAGAAAAGATCGTGGCGAACGCCAAGGGCGGCAAGATCTTCCTTAATCAACACGAGCATCGCCGCAATAGCGTCACGGCGGATCGTCTCTAGCCACACCGCTTCATCGGCCTCGCGCCAAATATCGCCGTATTGTTGGGCAAGCTCCTGCCCCACCGGCACCAAGTAATCGCCCGGATACAGCCCCGCCGGCACCGCGCCCATAGTATCGCCCAGGGCTTCCCGATAACGATGGTAGGCGGAACGGGCGAGAACATCGACCTGCGCGCCCGCATCGTTGATGTAATACTCGCGCACAACGTCGAACCCGGCTTTCGCCAGCAGAGAGGCCAGCACATCCCCAACGACCGCACCCCGGCAATGGCCAACGTGCATCGGCCCAGTGGGATTGGCGGAGACGTACTCGACGTTCACCCGAACGCCCTGCCCAACATGGCTATCGCCATAGGCAAGGCCCGCGCGTAACCCCGTCGCAAGCTCCCCCTGCCACATGCCGGGCGCAAGCCGGAAGTTTAGAAACCCCGGCCCATCAATCGAGAGATCAATGATGCCCAGGGCCGGGAGCGTCCGCATCCGGTCGCCCACCAACGTGGCAAGCCCGCGCGGTTTCATCCCGGCGGGTTTCGAGAGAACCATACCGACATTGGTGGAAATATCGCCGTGGCTCGCGTCGCGCGGCGGCTCCACGGTGACTTTCGCCGGATCAAGCCCGGCAGGCAGCGCGCCTTCTTCGGCGAGTTCGCTTAACACATCGCTAAGGGCCATGTGGAAGCGTTTGAAAATATGCGGCGTGGGCTGGGTCATGACATCCTTAATATCTCAAGTCTTTGCGGTCAAATCGAAGAGGCGGCTGTGCTCTTCAAGCGCGTAGCGGTCGGTCATCCCGGCGATGTAATCGGCAATCGTTCTGGCGGCGTTTGGGCTGCCGGGGTGGGTAATCTGGCGCTGCCATTCGGGTGGCAGGGTTTGCGGAGTTTCCATGAAGTGATGGAACATATCCTGAACTACCCGGCGCGCTTTCGCAATCATCCGATTGACCCGATAGTGCCGATACATGCGCTCAAACATAAACGGACGCAGCGCTTTATCCGCCGCTTGCAGCCGGGGGCTAAAAGCCACGAGCGGTTGACCGAGCGCGCGCACGGCATCGGCAGACTCAGGGCGGAACTGGGCGATTCGCGCGCGGGTTTCGGTCAGAAGGTCCGTGACCATCAGATTGATGAGCCGTCGCACGCCCTCATGGGTGAGGCGGATCGGCTCTAGGGTTGGATGCTCGCGGAGCAACTGCTCGAATACGGGGCCAACCACGGGTAGCGGCAGTAAATCTTGCGGCGTGAAGGAACCCGCGCGCAAGCCATCGTCGATATCATGGTTATTGTAGGCAATATCATCGGCCAGCGCCGCCACTTGTGCTTCGGCAGAAGCGTAGGTTTCCAGCCGCAAGCTCCAGGTTGCCTGAAAGGCGGCAATCGTCGGCGGCGGGTTGGCAAGAGGGCCATTGTGCTTCACCACGCCTTCAAGGGTTTCCCACGACAGATTCAAGCCATTGAACGCCACATAGCGCCGCTCCAACAGCGTTAGCGCTCGGAAGGTTTGGTCGTTATGGTCGAAGCCACTGAAGGGCTGCATCACCTCATTGAGCGCCTCCTCCCCCGCGTGTCCAAAACAGGTATGGCCAACGTCGTGCGCGAGCGCGAGGGCTTCCGCCAAATCCTCATCCAGCCCCAAGGCGCGCGCAATCGAACGGGCGATTTGCGCCACTTCAAGCGAATGGGTTAGGCGCGTGCGGTAGTGGTCGCCCTCATGAAAAACGAACACCTGCGTTTTATACTGAAGCCGCCGGAACGCCGTTGAATGCACAATTCGGTCGCGGTCCCGCTGAAACACCGACCGCTCGCCAGACCCTTCCTCGGGAAACAACCGCCCCCGGCTCTGCTGCGGATCGCAGGCAAAGGGCGCACGGAGGTTGAGATGGGCGACGGAAAAACTCATGGGGCGCACCCTACCCGCCCAACTATGGCGATTCAATGGAGGAGCGTTCGCGATACGGGTAGGAGGCTGAATTAAACGGCTTTCGGCAGAGTTTCGGGAGTTGACTGAAGCTCAATAACCACGCGCGTGCCCGTAGCGGCTGCAATACGGTTTAGAAACCGCATCCCCGGCACGCGCTGACCACTCTCCAGACGCGCAACCGCCGCAACATTAGTCCCTAAGCGATCCGCCAACTGCGCTTGCGTTAGCCCTGCCGAAACACGGGCAGCAATCATAGTGCGCGCAAGAGCAAATTCAGCCTCTTGTGCCGTAAATTCGGCTGGATAGGCCGGATCGTCCGCCATCCAGTGCTGATGCAAATCCTTGATCGCCGTCATCGCAAGCCTGCCTCTTCTGCCCGTCGAAGCGCTGTTTCCAACGCTGCTTTCGGAGTCTTCTGCGTCTTTTTGATAAAGACATGTAAGATTACCAAGCGCTGGCCCATTGCAGCAATATAGACGGCGCGCGCAATTCCGTCTCTCCCAATCAGACGCATTTCCCAGAGCTTTCGGCCCAGCGGTTTGACGTAAGGTTCCCGCACCTGGGACGGGCCAAACTCGGCCAAAAGGGCGGAAATTCGCACTAATTTTGCGCGCATATCTGCCGAAAGATCAGCGATTTCCGCAGTTACACGCGCATCTAATGTTTCGATCCTCCAGGTCATTGGCAGAGAATACACGCTCTTACGGTGCAGAGCAGCCATTCTTCCCATCCGAAGAAATTGACGTTCGCCCCCAGGCTCCTTACATAGGAACAGTGTTAGCCTAAGGAGTGTGATGCGATGGCCCAGTTTGAAACGGAAACCTTGGCCCAAGTGGCGTTATCGGATAGTGCCGCTAAACGTATCGCTGTGATTCTGAAGACCGAAGCGCCGGGATCACGCCTCCGCGTTAGTATTTCCGGCGGTGGCTGCTCCGGCTTTCAGTATGGCTTCACCTTCGATGCCGCAACGCAAGCCGACGACCGCATCATCGCCAAAGACGGCGCGGAAGTGGTGATCGACGAAACCTCGCTGGGGCTGATGCAGGGTGCGGTGATTGATTTCGTTGAAGACCTTGCCGGAGCGGCTTTCCAGATCAAGAATCCGCAGGCGGCGGCAAGTTGCGGCTGCGGGAACTCGTTTTCGCCGGTATAATCCTGGCCATGAAAATCGCCACCTGGAACGTCAATTCCCTCAAAGTCCGTCTCCCGCACCTGCTGCGCTATCTGGAGGCTGATACCGCCCCCAATATTCTGCTGCTGCAAGAGCTGAAGTGCCAGACCGATGATGTGCCGCGCGCCGAGATCGAGGCGCTGGGCTATCACGTCGAGGCCGTGGGGCAGAAGACCTATAACGGCGTCGCCATTATCTCGAAGCACCCGATTGCAGTGGTGCTGCGGCATCTTCCCGGCGACGAGGCCGACGCGCAGGCGCGCTATCTGGAGGCAGATATTGCAGGTTTGCGCGTGGCGGCGCTGTACCTTCCGAACGGCAATCCGGTCGAGACCGAAAAATACCCCTATAAGCTGGGCTGGATGGCCCGGCTGTTAGACCGTGCGGCGACGCTGATGGCCGAAGACCGGCCTTTCCTGCTAGGCGGCGACTACAACATCTGCCCAACCGATGCTGACCTCTACGATCCCGTCGGCTGGCGCGACGATGCCCTAGTACGCCCGGAAAGCCGCGCCGCCTTCCGCCGCCTGCTCAACCTCGGCCTCACAGAAGCCTTCCACGCCTTGCACCCGAATGCTGCCAACGCTTACAGCTTCTGGGATTACCAAGCCGGGGCTTGGCAGCGCGATAATGGCTTGCGGATCGACCACCTTCTGCTCTCGCCCGCTCTCGCCGACCGGCTGGAAGCCTGCGAGATTGATAAGGAGCCGCGCGGCTGGGAACGTGCGTCGGATCATACCCCCGTTTGGTGCCGATTGCGGGAAGCCGCGTAAATTAGTTTCCAAAGGGCAAGCCCTTTGGTGGGGGTTCGGGGGCAAAGCCCCTGATCCTTTCTATGCCTTCCGAGGCCGCAACCGCACCCCCTCCCGCAGCCAGCGATAGGGCAAATCGGCGGGATCGGCAGTGACGAGGCCGGGGGCGACCGTGACCAGGATTTCGCTAGCAATCGGCTGGAAGTCGGCCCGAAAATGGACCGAGCTTTTCAGTACCAGGACCGGGCAGGTTTTCGGATCGACGCCGAGATGCGTGAAGATGGCTTGGGTGGAAGGCTGCTGACGGGCGGAGCCGATGGCGACGTGCACGCCGCGCACATCCAGCAACGCCATTGGGCCGAGGGACATCGTGCCGCCCTCCCACATCGGCCCAGTGCCGGGGAAAGTGCCGGAGCCGAGCCGAAACACACGGGCTTTCGTGAGCAACGGTGCGTCGCCGGGGGTGCCGATGCCGCCGAGGGCAATGTCGATTTCCGCGCCCTCGCCCGCCGCGTGGGCGATTTCAGCGGTCTTCGGATCGTGCAGCAACCCCAGCGTTACCCCCGCAAGGCCGCGCGCTAAAATCGCCCGCAGCAGGTCCGTGGTATCGCCGGAACCACCGCCGCCGGGGTTATCTTGCGTGTCGGCGAGGATGATGGGGCCGGGCAAATTGCCCTTCGCCAATAAGCGTTCGGTTTCATCCAGCGCCGCGTCAATCGACCATAGCCCGGCTTCGGCATAGGCGCTTTCGGCGTCCAGCAGGGCTGCGAACAAAAGGTCCGCCGCTGCATCGGCTTCGGCTTGAGTGGGGGCATAGGCCAGAATTGTGGCACCGGTTTCGGGTGAGTCCGACAGGGCAAAGCCAGGGCTAAACGAGAGGTCCGCGCCGGTTTCGGCTTCGATTTGCTCTAGCAGCCGATAAAGACCCGCCGTGGGTTCGGCAAAACTGCATTGCGCCGTTACTGGAATAAGATAGGGGCAGGCGCGCAAGGCTTTGCCGCCCCAACCGCGCGCTTCCAGCAAGCGCTTGGCCGTGCGCGCGCCAGTTTCTAGCATATCGACGTGGGGATAGGTGCGGAAAGCCGTGAGAAAATCCGCCTGCTCCACCATCAGCCTCGTCACATTGGCGTGCAAATCAAGGCAGCCAACCAGCAGCGCATCCGGCCCGATCACCGCCCGCACCCGGCGCAGCAATTCGCCCTCGCCGTCCGGGAAATTCTCCGTGACCATCGCGCCATGCAGATCGAGGAACACCGCGTCGATCTGGCCTTGCGTAATGAGATCATTGATGATCTGCGCCGAAATCCGCTCGAACGCATCCGCCGTAACCGGGCCGGACGGGCTGGCGACGGTCCAGAGCAACGGAATGAGCGAGGCCCGGCGTTTGAGCGCTTCGCGCATGAACCCGGCGATGGGGAGAGTTCGTTCCATAACCGTATCGAACAGCGCATCGCCTCGGCACAGCCCCGGCCAGCCTTTCGCTGCAACGAAATCTGCATAGGTGGCGCGGTTGGGCGCGAAGCTGTTGGTTTCGTGCTGGAAACCGCCGATGGCGATACGCAAGGGTTTAGGTCTCACTCAAATCAAGGCGTTTCTCGATTCGATTGACGCGCTCATTGAGCCTATCAAAGCGGGCTTCAAGATGCGCGGTCGTCTCAGCGTCAGCAGCTTGATCTCGGCGAAGGGCTACGAGCGAGCGCCCATGATCGTTCAGCCGACCGAGTATATCGGTTAGCGTCTCTTCCATGCGCTCCATCCGCTGATCTAAACGGCGCAGATAGACCAAGACAAGGTTTTCAGGCTCGTTGCTCATCTTTCCCTCACTCACACTACTCTACCGTAGGATTACTGATTTTTCTACAGCGCCGCCAGCCGCGATAGGGCCGTTTCCAGCCGCGCAATCAGCCCCTGGAACTCCGCCAGCCGCTCGCGATTTTCCTCGATCACCGCCGGGTCGGCTTTGGCGATGAAGTCGGCATTGCCGAGTTTCTTTTCGATTTTGCCCAACTCCTGCTCGGCCTTGGTCTTTTCTTTGGTCAGGCGGGTGCGTTCGGCGGTGGGGTCGATCGCGCCGGCCAGATCGAGCGCCAGCGTGGCAGTGCCTTCGACGATCTGCACCGAGGTCGCGGTCGCGGCCCCCGCCCCCAGGCCAGAGACGCGCGCGAGGCGTTGGATGACGGCTTTATGGGTTTCGGCCCAGCGCGCCGCATCACCCGACAAATCGGAATAGAGCGCTGCAAGCTCAGTGCCCGGCGGCACGTTCATTTCCGCCCGAAGCCCCCGGATTTGCGAGATCAAGCCGATGACCCAGGTCATTTCGGCGTGGGCTGCCGGATTGATCAGGCTGTCCGGCAAGTCCGGCCAGGGCGCGACCAGCAGGCTTTCGCCCGTGCCGCCCGATAAATGCTCCCACAGCGCTTCCGTGATAAACGGCATGAACGGGTGCAACAGGCGGGCGATTTGTTCCAGCGCCCACGCGGTCGTGGCGCGGGTTTCAGCCGCAAGCGCCGCATCGTCCCCCGCCAGAATCGGCTTGGTGACTTCCAGATACCAGTCGCAGAAACTGCCCCACGCGGTCGCATAAAGCAGATTGGCGGCATCGTTGAAGCGGTAGGCGGCCAGCGCCTCCTCCAGCTTGGCGCGTAAGCCCGCAAGCTCGCCGATGATCCAGCGATTGACCGTGCCTTGCGCCTGTGCCGGGTCGAAATCGGCCACGCGGGCGCAGCCGTTCATCTCGGCAAAGCGGGTGGCGTTCCATAGCTTCGTTGCGAAATTGCGATAGCCTTCAACGCGCTGGGTGGAAATCTTCACGTCCCGGCCCGGTGCCGCCATTGCTGCCATGGTAAAGCGCAGCGCATCGCAGCCGTATTTATCAATCAAATCGAGAGGATCAATCACATTTCCCTTCGATTTAGACATTTTCTGGCCCTTGTCGTCGCGCACTAGGGCATGGACGTACACTGTGCGGAACGGCACATCGCCCATAAAATGCAGGCCCATCATCATCATCCGGGCGACCCAGAAAAAGATAATGTCGAACCCCGTCACCAGCACGTCGCCGGGGTAATAGCGCGCCAAATCAGGCGTTTTCTCCGGCCAGCCCAGGGTAGAGAACGGAAACAGTGCCGAGCTGAACCAGGTATCCAGCACATCGCTATCGCGGGTAAGCACTGTTGCGCTACCGTAATGATGATCGGCCTGCGCCTGTGCATCGGCTTCCGCTTCGGCGACGAAAATCTTGCCATCCGGCCCGTACCACGCCGGAATCTGGTGGCCCCACCAGAGTTGCCGCGAGATGCACCAGGGCTGAATGTTCCGCATCCACTGGTAATAGGTATTGGTCCACTGCTCCGGCACGAACTTGGTGCGGCCCGCCTCCACGGCTTCCAGCGCCGGTTTCGCCAGGGTTGGGGCGTCGCAATACCATTGATCGGTTAGCCACGGCTCGATCACCACGCCCGAACGGTCGCCGTGCGGCACCATATGGGTATGGGGTTCTACCTTGAGCAGAATTTCTTGTTCTTCAAGCGCTTGCACGAGTTTCTTGCGGGCCTCGAACCGATCTAGGCCGCGATACTCGCCCGGCACTTGATCGTTCAGGCGGGCATCGCGGTCGAAGATATTGACCAGGGCCAGGCCATGCCGCCGCCCAACCTCGAAGTCATTAAAATCATGGGCCGGGGTGAGTTTCACCGCGCCCGTGCCCTTTTCGGGGTCGGAATACGCATCAGCGACAATCTGGATGCGGCGGCCCACCAGCGGCAGAATCGCAAACTTACCAACGAGATCTGCGTAGCGGTCATCTTCGGGATTAACGGCAATACCGGTATCGCCGAACATGGTTTCGGGGCGCGTGGTGGCCACCGTAATGAAACGATCCGGCTGGCCTTCGATGGGATAGCGCAGGTGCCAAAGATTGCCCTTCACTTCCTTCGGCTCGACCTCCAGATCGGAAATGGCGGTATGCAGCTTCGGATCCCAGTTCACCAAGCGCTTATCGCGGTAGATCAGGCCCTGGTTGTAGAGATCGACGAAGACTTTGCGAACTGCCGCCGACATGCCCTCATCCATCGTGAAGCGTTCACGCGGCCAATCGGCAGAGGCCCCGAGGCGGCGCAACTGGCGCACGATGGTGCCGCCGGATTCCTCCTTCCACTCCCAAATCTTGTCGATGAACGCCTCGCGGCCCATCTCGATACGGCGCTTGCCCTCGCCCTCCAGTTTGCGCTCTACGACCATTTGCGTCGCGATCCCGGCGTGATCGGTGCCCGGTTGCCAGAGGGCATCGAACCCGCGCGCCCGGTGGTAGCGAATCAGCACGTCTTGCAGCGTCATCGTTAGCCCGTGGCCGATATGAAGGCTGCCCGTCACATTCGGCGGCGGCATCATAATGGTATAGGGGGTCTTGCCCCCGGTCCCGGTCGCCGTAAACCCACCGCTTTGTTCCCACTTCGGGTATAGGCGGCTTTCCAAATCGGCGGGCGCATAGGTTTTTTCGAGCATCGGGGAACCTTTTAGAATCAAGATAAAAACGGCAAAATGGCCGCAGAGCTTGCGCCCGCGCGGCCATTAGCAGCCTAGACCATTGGATAAGTTTAGCGGCGGCGACCGGACGACGCGAGGCGTTGGATTTCCTCACGCACCATGGTTTCCACCATCGGCGGCAGGTTACGGTCCAGCCATTCCCGCAAAACCGGCTTCAAGGCTTCTCGCACCAACTCATCAAGCGTGGGGTTGGAGCCGCCCGAGGCGCGCATCACGGCTGCCGCAGGTGAATCATCTTCGTCCGGCTCTTGCAGTTTTGCGAAGGCTCGGCTGGCTGCACTGGCCGAGTCCGGAGACATCAGCGCATCGTCGTCAAAACTCATGCTCGCTGCCTTTTTGCCTGTCTCGAATGAACCCGCATCGAACGTGGGGCCAGCCTTCCGAACCGGAGTAACGTCCTCTTTCGCCGAAGGGCTTGGAAGATCGTCAAAATCCATGCTGAAGGAAGGCTTTGGGGCTTCCACCGCCTCCAAACCCAAGCTACGGGCTATTTCCATATCGTCTTCATCGTCGGAGTCGGCCCGTTGTGTCAGATCGAACACATCGGCCCGCATGGTTCCAGCCGCAGGCGCAGGGGCCGAAGCCTCCGCGTCATCCGCCTGAGCACCATCCCCATCTTCCGATATAATACGGCGGATGGAGGCGAGGATTTCCTCCATCGACGGTTCTTGATGGGATTTCGGGTCGCTCATCGCTTCCTCATTCTACGCAAACACTTATGGCAATGACTTTAGTCAAAGCGTTGACCGTTTGCCAATCGGAAGAATCGAAATTTGCGCTTATTCTTGTGCAATACCGGTTCCAAGCCACTTTCCATCGACAATACGGTAGTTTTCTTCCACGTCATACAGCGGAACCGAGAGGCCCAACTGCCGCGCGGTCAATCTGCCCGTTGCACTTAAGAGCGCATAAGCCGCCACCTGCTCGTCGCGCTTGGAGCGCACCATCGACACGCGGGCATTCAAAAGCTCTTGTTCAGCGTTCAGCACGTCAAGCGTTGTGCGCGACCCGACGACGGCTTCTTGGCGCACGCCTTCGAGCGCAATTTCATTGGCGCGAATTTGAGCGGCGAGCGATTCGATACGGGCCTGGGCCGATTTCATTTGCTCGTAAGCCTGAGTCGCTTGCTCCACTGCCGAGCGGCGCTGCGTGTCGATATCAGTCTTGCGCTGGCCTGCCGTCTGCTTGGCGGAGCGCACGCGGGAATATGTGCTGCCACCTTCATAGAGCGGGGCTGAAACCTGCACAGCCAAACTAGCCGACGTGGTTCGTTCCACACCTATTTGCTGATCGTGGCGGCGGCTGATATCACCAACGAGGCTAACCGTGGGCAGCAACTCGCCGCGCACTTCATCAACGATCAGCTTCGCGACGCCTTCATCATACTGCGAGGCCGTGATGGCCGGATTATTAGCCTGGGCCAACTCGCGCGCCTCGTTCACGGTAATCGGGAGCAACTGCGCGGGCACAATCGGCGTGACTAAATTCGTGGCGTCCAGCCCGGTCGAACGGGTGAAGCTGGCTTTAGACGAGCGCAACTGGCCTTCAGCCGCCTGTCGATCCGCGATAACGCTGGCAAGGCGGGCTTCGGCTTGGCTCACGTCCGTACGCGTGACTTCCCCGACGCGGAACCGATCTTGCGCTGCCTGCAACTGCTGTTGCAGCACCAACTCGTTACTGGCATTCAGCTCGACAACGGCTTGATCGCGGATCACGTTGACGTAGAAGGTGGCCGTATCGAGAAAAATCTGCTGCTCGGTGCCTGTTAAGCGCGCGCGTTCGGCTTGAATTTCGTTCTTCGCCCGCTCGGTCCCTGCGGTCGTGCGCCCACCGCGATACAGCGGTTGCGTAACGGAAACCCCGTAGCTTTTCGGGGTCAGGCTTTGCTTATTGGTGCGGCTCGAAACCTGCTCTGTCCGCAAACGGCCCACGGAGGCGGATGTTGAGACTGTGGGCCGCCAGCCGGCTTGAGCCTGTGGCAAGCGCTCATCGGTGGCGCGCAACCGCGCCCGCCCCGAGAGAAGCTGAGGATTGGTCTGGTAAGATTGCGTCCACGCCTGATCCAGCGACTGCGCCGCGACCGGCATTGATCCCATCGTCCCCAGCAGTAGGGCTGCTGATAGCGCACCCACCAGGACTCCATGACGCGCAAAAAATACCATCTCAACCTCTCCCATCAGGGCCAACCGCGCCAAAGGCTCTATCGGACAGCCATCACATACTGTAATTATGGTTACATATCTAGTAGCGCGGCAGGCTCGGGTCAATCTCCAAAGCCCACCGGTCAATACCACCGCTTAAGTTAACGGCGTTATCAAACCCTATTTCCCTCAGAAAACGGGTTGCATGTAAAGAACGCCCACCATGATGACACAGAAGCACCAAGGCTCCTACGCGCGGCAAACCGTCAACCTGCGTTGGCAAACTGCCCAGCGGGATAAGGCGCGACGCGGGCAAGTGAACTTGATTCCACTCCCATGCCTCGCGCACGTCGATCACCGTGAGCGGCTCTCCCGCCTCCCGCCACGCCGATAGGGTCGCGGCATCAATTTGGAGTGGAAAATCTTGCGGCATCATCGAAAGCTCAAAAAACGAACTGCGGTTTTGGCGCAAATTCGGGCAGTAGCGGCGTGGCCGAATCGAACAAAGTGCGCCCGGCGGCAATTCCGCCGCGTTTAACGAACAGCGTGGCGCTGCCCATCGGAGCCTCGCCGCCGCCGACAACGTCCGGCTTCAACACTGTTACTAAACGCCCGCCTTCCGCCAGCAGGTCGAGCAGCGCCGTCGGCACTTTCGACAAGGCACCGGACACGAGAATCACATCGAAGCTCTGGCCGGTTAGCCCTTCGGCTTGGGCCAGCACACCATCCAGCGGCGCTTCGACGAAGCTAACCGGGATCGGCGCTGTCACCAACGCCCGGCGCGCGAGATCAAGCAAGCTGGCGCGACTATCAAGCGCCGTCACGCTCCCGGCAAGCTGGGCCAACAGGGCCGCGCCATAGCCAGTGCCCGTCGCGAAATCCAACGCCCGGTCGGTCTTTTTGATCTCGGCGAATTGCAGCAGACGGGCAATGATCATCGGCTCCAGCAGAAACCGACCCGGCGCAACCGTGAGGTCTTCGTCGATATAGGCAACGGGGCGTAGCGCTTCGGGCACAAAGGCTTCGCGCGGCACACTCGCCATTGCGGCGATCACGCTCGGGTCGATCACCTTATTAGTGCGTACTTGGCATTCGATCATATTCGCGCGCGCGGCTGCGTAATCCATGAGCCTCAAATCCACCTCATTCACGCCGCCCTTGGGGCAGCAATCTCACTTAGGTTATAAGCGCGCGGCTTCCTGTGTGCAACGCAAAGCCACGCGGTTTTTCGGGCTTCCTGTCGCCTCTTCCAGAGGGTAATGATGGAAAGACACTTGACCTGGATTTTCCTTCGGGATACACCGCGCATCCGCATCGGTTAAGATCGAGCAGGCGCGCCCAGAGGCCGGGTGGCAGAGTGGTCATGTAGGGGACTGCAAATCCCCGTACAGCGGTTCGATTCCGCTCTCGGCCTCCAGTGCGCGTTTCTGTTCAGTCAAATTGGGCAAGATCGGCAGGGTACCGATGAAAATCGGCCTTGGCAGACCTTAGCGGGTTTGCTACACACGCCGGACTTGATGTATGGCGACTTATCCCAGGTAGCTCAGCGGTAGAGCAGGCGGCTGTTAACCGCCTGGCCGGGGGTTCGAATCCCTCCCTGGGAGCCAATCTTGCGTAGAGTATAGCTATGTGCTTGGTTTGATCCCAGGTAGCTCAGCGGTAGAGCAGGCGGCTGTTAACCGCCTTGCCGGGGGTTCGAATCCCTCCCTGGGAGCCACACATAGTTTTAGGTAAACTCATACATCAGCCGAAAGTCAGCTTCAGCCCATCAAGGATAGATTGGGCCGATAGCGCTGCTAACAGTAGGCCCATCACTCGGCTCACCACGAGAATGCCCGTTCGCCCCAATATGCGGCGCAGCAGCGTGCCAAACAGCATGACGATCAGCGTGATGGCCAACACCGCCGCGATAACCAAAATAACGCGCAGATCATCGAGCCAACCCGCCGTGCCGCCGCTGCCCATGAGCATGACGGCCAGGATCGACCCCGGCCCGGCGATCCCCGGCATGGCGACGGGGAAAACGGCAACCTCGCTTACTGCTGCGCTGCGCTCTTCGTTCGGCACGTCCTCATGCCCATCAAAAATCATCTTCAGCGCGACGAGAAATAGAATAACGCCGCCTGCGATGCGAAACGCTGGGAAACCGATGCCCAACTGCGTCAGCAGCGCTTGCCCGATCAGCAGAAAGAGCACTAACACGCCAAAAGAAATAGCGATGGACAAACGCCCCACTCGGCGGCTGTCGGCGCTGTTCATGCCCGAAATCGCCGACAGATAGATTGGCAGTACGCCAATCGGATCAATCACCACGAACAACGTAATGAAATCGGCAAGCCAGGCTGAAAAGGACACGCGCCTAATCCTTCCAATAGGGGGGCAAATCGGCGAGATCATTCCAAAGCTGCTGCACCCGGCTGCGATGGCGCAGCGTGCGCCCATCGGCCCAGGCCACGAGCAACCCCGCCGCAAACGCCCCCGGCTTATCTAAAGACGGCATTAGCCCCCGGATAAGACCGCGCGCCGTGGCACCATCGTTCAGCGTACCGAGCGCGTCTTGCAGTGGCGACAGGCGCGTTTCCCACTGAGAAGTAATCTCTGGTGCAAAAAGTGATTTTGTAAAATCAACAAGATAACGGAATTTCTTAATCTTAATCCTAAGCTCATGCAGTCCGGCAATATCAATCCGATCCAGCCGATTGCCCTGGCGGCTGACCCGGCGCCAACGGTCGGCCAACAGGCCCCGCGCCACGTCGCCCGCGCCTGCGCCGCTGGGGAGCAGCGCTAGGGCTTCATCGCGCCAGTGCAATAAATCGAGCAAAAACTCGGTCGTTTCCCAACCGCTAACGGTTTCCGTCAACACGTCCGCCTCTTGAACGCGGCGGCTGTGGGCGACTGTTCGCAGAATGTCCCATCCCGCTTCGGTCGGAAATTCGGTTTCGGCCCGGCTGAGGGTTTCGCTGCAAAAAACGTCGAGATCGCGCACGGCCCCCAAGCGGCGAGCAATGTCCCCCGCTGTCTGGCGTAGGGTATCCGCCCGCGCTGTTGCCCCTACCTGCTGACCGAACAACGGCAAGGCCGCGCGCAGCCGCCGCAGCGCCACGCGCGCCTGATGGACGGCTACGGTATCTTGCTTCCATACGACCGTGGGTAAATGGATCACCAGCGCGTCGGCTACCGTATCGAGGATCGCGGCCAGCACCGTGCCTGCGGTCATATCCGGGGTGAGTCGGAGTTTTGCGGGGCGTGCCGTCGCCTCCCCCCCCAGAAACCGATAGCCCAGCTCCACCGGATCGACGGTGGCCACCGGAATTGGCGTTGCTATCCGGGCTTCGGCGTGAAGGATTGCGAGGCGTTGTCGCAGTTCGGTCCCCGCCGGTCCAACCGGCATCCGCAGCCAGAGCGCCTGCCGCGTCGGCCCCTTGGGGAGGGTCCAGAGATGTTGTTCCAGGGTCAGCACCCCATCGGTCCAGCGCGTGCGGGTCAGGTCGAACTGCGGCTGAAGGCCCGCCATACCGCTAGCGCTCTTGGGGGAAACGATCAACGGCGTCTCGCGATGGCGCTGATCGTCGGTATCGAGCACCCGCCACCGCTCCGGCTGCGGCAGTTTCTGAAGCGTGCGCCACGCCGGGCGTTGCAATAGGGCGGCAAGATGATCGGGGTTAAGACCCAGCCAAAGCTGACTCATAATCTTAAGCATCTCCTTCGGTATCGCGCGGATAGCGCAGCGCAGTCAGGCGGTTCTGCTGCCAAGCGAGAGCCGACCAAACGTCAATCGGGCAGTCGAACACTGCCAGCGCCGCCGTGGGGAATTTTTCGGACAGGCGATCCCGCAGCACAAGTTCGGTCGCGTCCCCAACCAACCCTAGGGCGAAGTCGTGCAGCCCATCATTATGGCCGATGACCAGCAGGGTTTTGACGGCCTCACCTTCCCGCCGCACCGCCGAGAGCAGTTTTTCGGGTTCCGCGAGGTAGAGTTCTTCCAGATAGCGTGGCGTTGGGCTGCCTTTTGGGAGCGCCCCCGCCAACCCATCCCAGGTTTCCCGCGTGCGGGTGGCGGTCGAGCACAGCACGCGGTCGAACGTCAGGTTCAAGGATTGCACGGTTTCGGCCAGAGCCACGGCATCGCGTTGGCCCCTGCTGTTCAGCGGGCGGGCGTGGTCGGTTTGCCTGAGATCCTCCCAGGATGATTTTGCGTGGCGCAGCAAGGCCAGTCGGCGCATCGCCCGTTCTCCTGACGATAGGGCAGCCAGATAAGGTTCCGGCGGAAACATCATGTCGCGAAGGTTCTACCATGATGAGAGATATTCGTCAGCCCATGCCGCAGCCTACGGGATCGTGGAGAAACGCGATTTTGAAAACTCGATGATGCTGATTGCCGCACAATGGTTGTTGCTAAACCAAGAAAAGGTTCAAAATCGCTGGACAGGATCGGCACAAACTGGAGTTTAATCAGAGCCAACGATTTATCAGGAGGAAGCAGGAATGAGCACGCGAACGGCTTTCGTCTCGACGGCTTGGCTGGCGGAACGGCTTTCCGCCCCCCATGTGCGCGTGCTCGACGCCACTTACGTCTTACCCGGCGTTCCGCGCAACGCCGAAGCGGAGTTTTTGGAGCGGCATATTCCAGGCGCGCAGTTCTTCGATATTGATGCCTACAAGGATGTTGAAAGCGACCTTCCCCATATGCTGCCGGACCCGGATAGTTTTGCGGAGGATATGAGCGATCTTGGTATCGGCAATGATTGCACTATCGTTTGCTACGATAGCTACGGGCTGATGAGCGCCGCCCGCCCCTGGTGGATGTTCCGCACCTTCGGGCACGATAAGGTCTTTGTACTCGATGGTGGCCTCAAGCAGTGGCTGGCCGAGGGCCGCGCCATCGAAAGCGGCCCAGCCACCCCGCCGCGCCAGGGCCGCTTCAACACCCGCTTCCGCCCGGAGTTGGTGAGCGACCGCGATGCGGTGCTGACCGCGCTCGATACGCCCGCTGTGCAGATCATCGACGCGCGCGGGGCCGGGCGTTTCGCCGGAACCGAACCCGAACCTCGGGCCAAGCTCGCCGGGGGGCATATTCCGGGGGCGCAGAATGTACCCTTCGCCAGTCTGCTCGATCCCGCCACGGGCCTTATCCTCCCCAAAACACAAATTGAAGCGCGGCTCGTTGCCGCCGGGATCGACCTCAAGCGCCCCATCATAACCTCCTGCGGCTCTGGTGTTAGCGCCTGCGTGCTGGCGATTGGCCTTTATGAGTTAGGCCGTGCCGATGTATCGGTTTACGATGGTTCCTGGAGCGAATGGGGCAGTTATCCCGGCCTGCCGATTGCCACGGGGGTAGCGGCAGCTCTATGAGCGCCGCCCCGCTCCCGCCCGCTCCGGCAGAAATCGACGTTTCCATCACCCATTTAGAGATGCTGGCCGTACCGAAAACGCCCGCCCTGTCCCAGCCGGTGTTCCAACACCCTCTGGTGCTGATGGTGGCGCGGCAGCCAAACCTACGCTTCTACCGTTTTCTCTACGGCAGTGTCGGCGATCCGTGGCTGTGGTACGAGCGGCGGCAGATGGAAGATGCGAAGCTCCGGGCCATTCTGAACGATCCTGCCGTGGAAGTAACCGTCGCCTATCTTGGCGGGGTTCCGGCGGGCTACTTCGAGTTAGATGGGCGGGAGGCGGGTGAAGTTGAGCTGGCTTACTTCGGCCTTATGCCCGACTTCATCGGCCTCAAGCTGGGGCCGTATCTGCTGGACTGTGCTATTCGCAAAGCCTGGGCGCGCGGGCCGAAGCGGGTGTGGGTGCATACATGCAGCCTCGATCATCCGAAGGCCCTCAGCCTCTACCAGCGCGCCGGATTCGAGACCTTCGCGCAAGAATCCCACCGTATCCCCAATCCCGCCGCGCTGATCGCAGCAAGCAACCCGCGCGGGGACTGAGCCGATTCTTTTTTACGCAAATGCGTCGTCGCAGGCATTTTGCCTGCTCGGGATTTGCTCTTTGGTTTTTTACGCAAATGCGTCGTCGCAGGCATTTTGCCTGCTCGGGATTTGCTCTACTTTGCAAAAAGCTGCCCCATATCGCGAAACGCTTTGAACTCCAGCGCATTGCCAGCGGGATCGAGGAAAAACATCGTCGCCTGCTCGCCCACTTGGCCTTGGAAGCGAATATAAGGCTCGATCACGAATTTTACCCGCGCCGCCTTCAGCCTATCCGCGAAGGTTTGAAACCGCTCCCACTCCATCACTACGCCAAAATGCGGCACGGGCACCGCGTGCCCATCGACTGGATTATGGTGCGTATCGTCGGCCTGCTTCGGCGCGAGATGGGCGACGATTTGATGGCCGAATAGGTCAAAATCAATCCATTCGTCGCTGGAGCGGCCTTCGGGGCACCCCAGAAACTCCCCATAAAACTGCCGCGCCGCAGCCAGATCATCAACAGGGAAAGCGATGTGGAAAGGGGTTATTGGGGCCATGAGAAGCTCTCCTCGTCCGGGTTACGGTCTGCTCGCGCGCGCTCTTTCGATCTGCCGCCATTTAGCGACATTACGGTTATGCTCGTCGAGAGTTTTGGCAAAGGCGTGCCCGCCAGTGCCATCGGCGACGAAATAGAAATCGTCGGTCGTCAGTGGTTTTGCCGCCGCCATCAGGGCGGCCCGGCCCGGATTGGTGATCGGCGAGGCGGGAAGCCCGGCACGAGTATAAGTGTTCCAAGGCGTATCGGTATCGAGATCGGCACGGGTTAGGCTGCGCGTCGCCCCGGCCCCACCAACCACGCCATAGAGCACCGTTGGGTCGGACTGAAGCCGCATATTCTTCCGTAACCTGTTGATAAACACGCCCGCCACCCGCTCCCGCTCTGCCGCAAGGCCGGTCTCTTTCTCGACGATCGAAGCCAGCACCAGAAGCTCTTCGGGGGTGCGAAGCGGAATACTGAGGGTACGGTTATTCCAAGCCTCAGCGAGTGCCGCCGTCATCGCCGTTTGCAAACGCTTGACCAGATCGGCGCGGCGGTCGCCCTTTTGATAGTGATAGGTTTCGGGTAGCAGGCTGCCTTCGGGCAAAGTTGCCGGGGCCGCGCCTTCCAATCCGTCTGCCGCGCGAACGAGATCGAGGATTTGCGAACTGGTCAGCCCTTCCGGCAGCGTAAGGCGGCGCACGATGGTGCGCCCGGCGCGTAACTGCTCTAAAATCGCGGCGAGGCTTGCGCCTGCCGCAATCTCATATTCCCCGGCGCGCAAGGCCCTAGGGTCGCGCCGCAACTGCTGCGCCGCCATAAGGAGCCAGGGCTTTTCGATGAGGTCTTCATCCATCAACTGCTGGCCGATGGCGTCGGACCCTAGACCGCGCGGGATGTAGATTACCTTGGCAATCGTCGTCGGCCCCGGCCTATCTATTTCGGTTTCGACCCAGCGCAGCCCGACAGCGAAAAGGGCGCCCGCAAACACGAGCGCCCCTAACAGTAATGAGAGAAGCCTGAGCAAACTGAACTAGACCGCCCCGCCGAACACCAGCGAGGCGTTGGTGCCGCCGAACCCAAAGGAGTTGGATAGGGCGTAGCGCACCTGCCGCTTCTTCGCCACATGGGGCACTAGATCAATATCGCAGCCTTCAGACGGATTATCGAGGTTCAGCGTTGGCGGAACAATCTGATCGCGTAGAGCGAGGATCGAGAAAATCGCTTCAACCGCCCCTGCCGCCCCCAAAAGATGACCGATGGCCGACTTGGTGGACGACATCGAGAGCGTATAGGCGTGCTCGCCGAACAGGCGCTTCACCGCGTTCAACTCAATCTCATCCCCTAACGGCGTCGATGTGCCGTGGGCATTGATGTAATCAATTTGATCGAGGCTAAGGCCAGACCACTTCAGCGCCGACTGCATTGCGCGGTAGCCGCCATTGCCATCTGGCGCGGGGGCCGTGATGTGGTAAGCGTCGCCCGACATGCCATAGCCTAAGACTTCGGCATAAATCTTCGCGCCGCGCGCTTGGGCGTGTTCCAGGCTTTCAAGCACAACGACGCCTGCGCCCTCACCCATCACAAAGCCGTCACGGTCCTTATCCCACGGGCGTGAGGCTTTCGTCGGCGCGTCGTTGAAATTGGTGGACATAGCGCGCGAGGCGGCAAACCCAGCAAAGCCAATGCGCGACAGCGCAGCTTCAGTGCCGCCCGCAACCATCACATCGGCATCACCTAGGGAAATCAGCCGCGCGGCATCGCCAATAGCGTGCGCCCCCGTCGAGCACGCGGTGACGACCGCGTGGTTCGGGCCTTTGAAGCCATAGCGCATCGAGACGTGGCCGGAAGCGAGATTGATGAGATTGGCCGGAATATAGAACGGGCTAAGGCGTTCGGCCCCGCGCTCAGCGACCAGCACCGCACCATCGGTAATGCCGATAAGACCGCCGATACCGGAGCCAATCATCACGCCGGTGGCCTCGCGCTCGGCATCGGTTTCCGGCGTCCAGCCCGCATCGGCAATCGCTTCCTGGGCCGCCGCCATAGCATAGACGACGAAATCGCCCATGCGGCGACGGTCTTTCACCGACACCACGGTATCAATATCGAACTGACCGGGGCCATCTTTGCCGCGCAAAATCACTCCGCCGACCTTAGCCGGAATATCATCGACCCTAAAGTGGTCATCGACACGCTTCAGGCCGGATTGACCGTCTAGCAGGCGCGACCAATTATGTTCAACGCCGGTTCCCAGCGGAGTAACCATCCCAAGCCCAGTAACGACCACGCGCTTGAGGGTGATCTGTTTCCCGGTGATGTGTTTTTCAGTGCTCACGTGCAACTTTCGCCTTTTGCCGTCAAACTTGGCGCAGTTTGTCGTTAGATTGGACATCTGACGACGGAAAAATGCAACCAGCCAAAGACCTGGAGCGGCGTAATAATCTTATGGACGGCCAACACGGCAGGCTTCAGCACCAAGCTGGCACCGCCTGCACACGGCCCTTATGGCAAGAGCCGCTTTCGGAAGGCTCCGAAACCGGCTCTTATCACGTCGGTGCCGCTTATGCGCCGCGCGGACTCAAAAGCCTCTCCGTTAAACCGGAATGGGCTTAGGCATTATTCTTTTCAATGAAGTCGATAGCGTCCTTCACCGTCAGAATTTTTTCGGCGGCATCGTCGGGGATTTCCACGCCGAATTCTTCTTCAAAGGCCATGACCAGTTCGACCGTGTCCAGGCTGTCCGCGCCCAGATCATCAATAAAGCTGGCATTGTCCGTAACCTTGGCTTCGTCCACGCCTAGATGCTCAATGACGATCTTCTTAACGCGTTCGGCAACAGTGCTCATTGCGAATTATCCTCGACAGTAAACCAGTGATCGTTCCGTGTAGCTGGTCTGGGCAGGCCCGACAAGCCCCTTCGGAGGCGAATAAACAGAGAGTTTTTTCGCCCCGAAAGCCGCCCCCCTGTAACACACTTCAACGCCCTACGCTAGAGAATCACAGTATCTCTAACGCGGCAAGGCAGATATTAAAGCCGCCATTGCGGCGGCGGCCAAGGGCGCGGACGCGCCCGCCCGGCGAGGGCAGAATAAACCTAAAGCATCGCCATCCCGCCGTTTACGTGCAGGGTTTCGCCCGTCACGTAGCTGGCTTCAGAGGAGGCGAGATAGACGACGGCTGCGGCAATTTCGGCGCCCGTGCCCATGCGGCCCAGCGGAATTCCGGCCAGCATCTGCTGCTTTTGCGCGTCCGTTAGAACGTCTGTCATCGCGGTTTCGATGAAACCCGGCGCGATGCAGTTCACCGTAATGTTGCGACTGCCAACCTCCTGGGCCAGCGATTTAGAAAAGCCGACCAGCCCGGCTTTCGAGGCCGCATAATTGGTTTGCCCGGCATTGCCAGTAGCGCCGACAATCGAGGTGATGGAAATGATGCGGCCCGACCGCTTCTTCATCATCCCCTTCAGCACCGCGCGCGACAGGCGCATGGCGGCGGTCAGGTTCACATCCAGCACCATCTGCCAGTCGGCATCCTTCAGGCGCAACAAAAGCTGATCGCGGGTGAGGCCGGCGTTATTCACCAGAATATCGACCCCGCCTGCGACAGCCTCCGCCGCCTTGATCAGCGCATCGGCGGCGTCGGGCTGAGACAGGTCCGCAGGGATCACGTGAGTACGCTCCCCGCCCAAGCTGGCCGCAACCTCCGTCAGCACCGCTTCGCGCGTTCCGGTCAGCAGAACGGTGGCACCACGGGCGTGCAGACCGGCGGCAATAGCACGACCAATACCGCCGCTTGCGCCGGTAATAAGTGCAGTTTTCTCTGATAAATCAAACATTTATATTTCTTTCTTAAAGTGATTCGAGAAAGGCGTGAATATCGGCAGGGCTGGTCAGGGCAAGACCGGGAACATCTTTGGCGATCCGCTTGGCGAGGCCGGTGAGCACCTTCCCTGCGCCAAGCTCGACAAACTGAGTGATCCCCATGTCGGCTGCCAGATAGGCAATGCTTTCCTGCCAGCGCACGCGCCCCGTTACCTGTGCAACAAGGCTCTGGCGCAACCGATCCGGCTCCTGCTCCGGGCGGGCGGTGACGTTAATCACGACGGGCAAACCTGGGCGATTCAATATAACAGAGGCGAGGGCCGCTGCCATGACATCAGCGGCGGGCTGCATTAAGCGGCAGTGAAAGGGGGCCGAAACCGGCAGCGGCAGCGCCCGCTTAACACCTTTGGTCGGCGCGAGGGCAATGGCACGGGCAATCGCCGCCGCACTCCCGGAGAGAACGATTTGCCCGCCGCCATTATCATTGGCAATATCGCATACGTCCCCCTCGGCGGCTTCATCGGCAATCGCTTGCGCGAGGGGAAGCTCGACCCCAAGCAAGGCCGCCATGCCGCCTGCCCCAACAGGAACCGCCGCCTGCATCGCTTGGCCTCGGCGCTTCAGCAGCCGCGCCGTATCGAACAAACTCAGCGCCCCAACAGCGGCCAGGGCTGAATATTCCCCCAGCGAATGCCCTGCAACAGCTATCCCTAAATCAGACAGGCGCTTGCCCGTTTCGGCTTCGATCACGCGCACTACGGCAAGCGAAGTCGCCATGAGCGCCGGTTGAGCGTTCTCGGTTAGGGTTAAGTCGGCTTCGGGGCCACCCCAGATAATCTGCGAGAGATTTTGCGACAGGGCTGCATCGACCTCCTCGAACACGGCGCGCGCAACCGGAAACGCCTCTGCCAAATCCTTACCCATGCCGACAGTTTGGCTGCCTTGACCGGGAAACAGAAAAGCTCTGCTCATGCTGTGGAGGCTCCTTGTGGGTTGGGGCGGGTTGGACCAAAGTTATCGCGCCTTTGTCATATTCCGCGCGCGCCTGTCAAGGCTTGCCGAAAAGCGCGTGTTTTGCTTGCATCCCGAAAAAGACTCGCTATTGTGCGCGCTCCCTTGCCTGGACTTTCGGTCTGGCAAGCTCCTTGCCGACTATTCTAGGGGTGCCCTTCAATCTGTCGGCTGGGCGCGGGGAGGCCTGAAGCGGTGTGGTAACACACTGTTTTTCAGGGGAATCCGCGCCGAATCAGCCATAAGGAGAGTTGATTAATGCCTTTGTACGAAAGCGTGTTTATCGCACGCCAAGATATTTCTGCCACCCAGGTTGAAGTCCTGTGCGACACCTTCGCCGGTATCCTAACGGCTGAAGGCGGTACGGTTGCTAAGCGCGAATACTGGGGCCTGCGGAATCTGTCCTTCAAAATCCGTAAAAACCGTAAGGGCCATTACGTTCTGTTCAATCTCGATGCTCCGGCTCCGGCTGTGCTCGAAATGGAACGCAACATGCGGATCAACGAAGACGTTATCCGTTTCCAGACCGTCCGCGTGAAGGAACTGGAAGAAGGCCCGTCTGCGGTTCTGTCCAACCGGGGCGAACGCTCTGAGCGGGGCGAGCGCGGTGATCGTGGGGACCGTGGTGATCGCGGCGACCGGGGTGATCGCGGTGGAGATCGTGGGGGGGATCGTTTTGATCGCGGCCCGCGTCGCCGGGATGATGAAGAGCGCGGCCCGCGTATGGCCGAAGAAGCGATTGGGGAGTAAGAGCAATGCAAGCTGGTGGTCGTCGCCCGTTTTTCCGTCGGCGGAAGTCCTGCCCGTTCTCTGGCCCTAACGCGCCGAAGATTGATTACAAGGACATCAAGTTGCTTCAGCGTTTCTTGTCGGAACGCGGTAAGATTGTTCCGTCGCGCATCACCGCTGTGTCGGTGAAGAAGCAACGGGAACTTGCCCAGGCCATTAAGCGTTCGCGCTTTTTGGGTCTGTTGCCTTACCTGATCGGCTAAGTCTTTCTACCTCCGAAGGGGGCGGCTCGCCGCTCCCTTCGCCGCGCTTCCGATGTTCAGGAAGCAAGCCCTACGATGGGCGCTCAGTCGAGCAACGCCAGGAGCGCAAACGCGCTCAAGTAGGCGAAGCCGGTAGCGCACGATATTAGGGTTGCAGTGGTCGGTCTCGCGGCGATCCTGCGGTACGGTTTCCAAACGAAACCCGACCCGTAGGCTATTACCGCCCAGGTAGGTTCGTTTGAAATTTATCCGCTGCTCTCGAAGCCGGATACTGGAAACCGTAAGGAAATTATCATGGTTGCTCTCGTTCTGCTCGAACGTGTCGAAAACCTCGGCCAAATCGGCGATGTTGTGAATGTTCGCCCCGGCTATGCCCGGAACTATCTGCTGCCGCAGAAGAAGGCGCTGCGCGCCACCAAATCCAACCTGGAAGCCTTTGAAGGTCGTAAGGCGCAAATCCTTGCCGACAATCTGAAGCGCAAGGACGAAGCCGAAGCCGCTGCTGCGAAAATGGCCGGGCTGAAGCTCGCCCTCGTGCGGCAGGCCGGTGAAAGCGGTCAGCTCTACGGGTCGGTCAATGGTCGCGACGTGTCTGAAGCCACGGCAACGGCAGGCTTCACCATCAACCGCAATCAGGTTGTGATCGAAACGCCGATCAAGACCACGGGTGTTCACACTGTCCGCGTCAGCCTGCACCCGGAAGTCTCGGTGGCCGTCATCATCGCCGTCGCCCAGACTAAGGACGAAGCCGATGCGCTGCTGGCCGGTCGCAATCTGCGCGCCGAAGCCGCTGCCGATGAAGCTGCCGACGACGCGGCCCTCGCCGCCGAACTGGCTGCTAGCGCCGCCGCGCGCGAAGCTGAAGACGCCTAAATCTTTTTAAGACTGTTGTTTAAGCGAAAGCTGCCTGGGGGTCATTCCGCAGGCAGCTTTTGTTTTGTTTAGAGCCTATACCGTTTATACTGCCGTTATGGATGATTACCCCCTTCCCGATGAATTTCCCCCTTCCGATCCGTCAACGGCGCTGATCCTGGCGGGGACTGACCGGGGCACGCCGATGCTGCCCGTGCGCCTGCCGCCGCATAACGACGAAGCGGAAATGGCGCTACTGGGGGCCATCCTCCATAACAACCGCGCGTTCGAGCGGGTGATTGAGTTTCTGAGGCCCGAGCATTTCGCCAACCGCATCCACGGCAAAATCTTCGAGGCCGTGGGCAAGCTGATCGACCGGGGCCAAATCGCCGACCCAATCACGCTGAAGCAATATTTCGAGTCCAACCGCGATTTAACCGAGATTGGCGGGTTTCAGTATTTGATGACGCTGGCAGGCTCGCTCGTGTCGGTCATCAATGCCGAAGATTATGGCCGGGTTGTCCACGAGCTTTTCGTGCGCCGCCAGCTCATCGAGATTGGGGAGGAGGCCGTGAACCTCGCCTTCAATCCCCTGCCCGATCAAAGCGCTCATGTCCAAATCGAGTTGGTTGAACAGCAATTATTCAACCTCGCCACGGTTGGCGACATCGAGACGGGGTTTCAGCCGTTTCATCAGGCGATTACCGCTTCGCTGCGAATGGCGGAAGCCGCGTATCGGCGCGATGGCAAGCTCGCGGGCGTCCCCAGCGGGTTGCGGGATCTCGACCGGCTGCTGGGGGGGCTGCATAATTCCGATCTCTTGATCCTCGCCGCTCGCCCCTCGATGGGTAAAACCGCGCTCGCGACCAATATCGCTTATAACGCCGCACGGGTTGTGAAAGATCCAGAGACTCAGCGTAAGCATTCGGTGGCATTTTTCAGTCTCGAAATGTCGTCGGAACAGCTTGCCACCCGCGTGCTATCGGACGTGGCGCAAATCCAGTCGCACCGCATTCAGCGCGGCGATTTGCAGCCGGATGATTTCGAGCGCTTGGTGATCGCCAGCCAGCAGCTTGAGCGCCTTAGCCTTTATATCGACGATACGCCCGCGCTCACCATTACCTCCGTCCGCACGCGGGCACGGCGGTTGAAGCGGCAATCGGGGCTGGATTTGATCGTTGTCGATTACCTTCAACTCCTGCGCGGCACAGATCGGTCGAGCAGCGATAACCGCGTGCAGGAAGTCTCGGAGATCACGCGCGGCCTCAAAGCCATCGCCAAAGAGTTGAACGTGCCCGTTATCGCGCTGTCGCAGTTGTCCCGCCAAGTGGAAAACCGCGAAGATAAACATCCGCAACTGTCGGACCTGCGCGAATCCGGCTCGATTGAGCAAGACGCCGATGTGGTGATGTTTATTTACCGCGAAGAATATTACCTTGCCCGCAAAGAGCCAGCCGAAGGCACTGCCGAGCATGATACCTGGAAGGCGGAAATGGAGCGCTACCATAACCGCGCCGAAATAATCATCGCCAAGCAACGCCACGGCCCAATTGGCCGCGTCGTTGTGCATTTCGATGGCAACACGACCCGTTTCAGCGATTTGGCGGAAGCCGAGCATCTGCCTGAGGATTATTAACCGTGCCGCGCGTGTTGGATCGCACCGCTTGGGCCGCGCACTGCCGCCGCTGGCTGCTGGAAGCGCATCTGCCGCTCTGGGCCGCGCATGGGATTGATCGAGAGGCGGACGGCTTCTTCGAGCGGCTGGACGCTCAGACCCTCGCGCCGACAGGGCCGGACCAGCGCCGCTCGATGGTGTGTGCGCGTCAGCTTTATCTCTGGAGCGCGGCGGCGCATCGTTTCGGGCAACCCGAACACGCCGCGCTTGCCGATTATGCCTTCGCGACGCTGACCAATAAATTTCAAGATCGGCAGCACGGCGGCTTTGTGTTCAGCCTGCGCCGTGACGGCAGTTTGCTGGACGGGCGTAAGGATTTTTACGCCCATGCCTTTATTCTATTCGCCCTCGCCCATTACGCCCGGCTGAACCGGCGGCGGGATGAGGCGCTGGCGCTCGCCGCGACGGTTTGGCACACGCTCAACACGAGGCTCCGCCTGCCGCAAGGCTGGCTCGCCGCCGAGGCTGGGGCCGATTGGGCCGTTGAGAAACGCGGGCTGGTCCAAAACCCCCATATGCACCTGTTCGAGGCGCTGTTAGCGCTCTGGGAGGTCAGCGGCGATACCGCCTATCGTAGCGGCGCAGAGGGCCTCGTTACCCTCTTCCGCACGCGGCTCTACGCGGGGGTATTGGGTGAGTTTTTCGATGAAACGGGCGCGGCTACCGGCCCGGAAGGGGCGATACTAGAACCCGGTCATCATTTTGAATGGGCGTGGTTGCTGCGGGACGCCGCGCGGTTGCTGGAAGATCCCAGCCTTCTGGCACTGGCGGATGGCTTAACCCGTTGGGCCGAAACAGAAGGCACCGATACGGCACGCGGCGGTGTTTACGATCAAATCGGGCGAGATGGCACGCTCTTACAAACAACTAAGCGGATTTGGCCACAGTCCGAGGCCATTAAAACCTATGCTACGGCCTATACCGCTATGCAATCGCCGGAAACACTCAGCCCCCTTATCGCGCGACTGGATTTTCTCTTCACCTATTACCTTCAGCCCGATGGGCGATGGCACGAGCATTTATCGGCAGAATTAGCGCCAATCGCCCCCACACTGCCCGCCAGCACGCCCTATCATATTTTCTTCGCGCTGACTGAAGCGATAGATGCGCTTGTAGATTAGCCGTGCTCCGGTGGCGGCGCGGACCAAATCAAGCTAGGACCACCGTAAGGCTGAAACGCTGTGCTGGCCCGTTGGGCGGCTTCCTGCTGCGCGAGATCAGCCGCCGCTGCGATAAAGACCGAGAGGCCCGCAAGCCCAACCGCCGACGCTTCATCGGCCAGTGAGGCGAGACAGGCCGCAATCGCTGCCGCCGTCCGCGCACTTTGGTGCGTGTTTGTCGTACGTATCGCAGGATCTAAATCCTCATCGGCATGGTCATACATAACGCGCCTCCTTTGTTGGAGGGAATTAAAGCGTCAATTGAAGAAAGTTCCAATATAAATTATTGTGAGTATATATGTATTCAAAACATCTTATTTAAGATTTTATATATTTACTAACAATATTAATTATAACGCTAGAGAATTTCTCGTTATGGGATTTATGGAACCATCTTTATCTTACATACTTATTGTCGAGCGGCTAGCCTAATCGCACAAGCCGGAGAGTGTTCTAAGTACTGATGCAACTCCTTTTAGTTGCTTTGGCATGATTTATTGCATTGCAAATACACTCAAGAAGACGCCTTTTTCGAATACCCTGATAGGATGCGCGAAGCTCTGGATCCTTATTCGAAATCTCGCCGGGCATCCCCATCAGCGTGGGGTTCTAGAACTGCGTGCGTTAAATCGGACGCAGCTCTAGCAAGCCGCCCCAGGCGTGTTTGACGCGCCAAGCGCATCGGGTGCGGCGGCGGCCAAGGGCGCGGATGCGCCCGGCCAAGCGCTTGGCGCGTCAAAC